>SVEM01000004.1 GCA_015057375.1 Lachnospiraceae bacterium | reverse complement strand
GTATATTGCTTATGCCTATATATGCTCCGGTTTCATTCCAGTGTCCTGCGTCATATTTTTGGTTAAATACAGACACGCCGGCCTTCGCTGCATTAGACAGAACAGTAGTATTGTCGATGTAGTTTATGTTATTATCATCAAGCTGTGAAAGAAGATAATTCTGCCTGAAGAAGGTAAGATTTGCACCTTTTGGGAGTTTGTCCGGATATATCTGTGTTTTGTTTGGATTAATGCAGTACAGAAATTCTATGTCATTTTTCTCGCAGTAATTTTGCATATCGGCAATGTATGACACAAATGTACGAAGAAATTTTTTATCTTCTTTTTCATCAGGCATATTAAAGAACACATAACCATCAGTTCCGTAGGTATATGTCGGATGCATAAGTTCGTTAAAAAGCCTGTCATTTATATACTGATATGCAGTTATAGCCTCCGTACGAAGTCCGATACGCGAGGAAATATACTCATCAATATCAGCGGTAATATTTTCGCTGCTTCCTATTTCAGATAATTCAGGAAGCATAGTGTTATCTATAGGAGATACCTGGTTTTCTTTTGTATTAAACAATAAAAGCGGAACGATGAGACAGGCAATAAACAGAATTATTGCTGTTATATCTGTTATCTTTCTTTTATCCAATTTAAAACGACCTCCCCTCTTAGAACTGGAAATATATGAACGGATTATAGACATTATTTATGATACATATAATATTCAAAACAAATAATCCAAATATAATTGCAAATTCAAATATTCTGGCGATAGTATATTTTTCGATATAAGGCAGGGCACGTTTTTTCCAAACCGGAAGTGAACATATACATGCTGTAGCCAGAGTAAATATGAGTCTGTTGTCAAGGTAATATAAATACGAAAAATGAGCAGTATCAGAAGGTACGGATGCAACACCAAGCATACACAAAATATAATCTGTTGCCTGTGTAAGATTTTCTGCCCTAAAGAATACCCAGCCAATCATAACTATAAGGATGGTAACTGTCCATCGTATAATTCCCGGTATTTTGTTGTAAAAAGAAGTTTTTAAAAGTGGTTTTTCTAAAACAAGAAGTACTCCGTACCACATACCCCAGATTACAAAATTCCATGATGCACCGTGCCACAGTCCTGTTATGAAAAATACTATTAACAGATGAAGTGATGCATTTCCTTTGCGGCTACCGCCAAGCGGGATGTATATGTAATCCCTGAACCAGGTAGAGAGCGATATATGCCATCTGCGCCAGAATTCGGTTATGGATTTTGAAATGTACGGATAGTTAAAGTTTTCAGGAAATTTAAAACCAAACATCTTTCCGAGACCGATAGCCATATCTGAGTAACCTGAAAAATCAAAATATATCTGAAGTGTGTAGCATATAATACCCACCCACGCAGTTATCGTATCTATTCCGCCCGTGAAACTTCCGAATATATCATCTGCAGTTTCGCCGAGCACATTTGCAAGTAATACCTTTTTTGAAAGACCGACGATGAAGCGGATTATGCCATCGGCAAAATTTTGAATAGTTGTTTTGCGGTAGGAAATCTGAAGGTATATTTCGTTGTATTTTACGATAGGTCCGGCAACGAGCTGAGGGAAAAGTGAAATATACAATGCTATGTCAAAAGGATTTTTGCATGGTAGACAAGTTTTTTTGTACACATCGATGACATACGAGAGTCCTTGAAACGTATAGAAAGATATTCCTATAGGAAGAACGATTCCGGTAAGAGAAATATCAGATCCGGAAATATCATTAATAGTTTTTATTATAAAATCTGTATATTTGAAAATAACAAGCAAAGAAACATTAAGGGCAATGGTTATCGTAAGTGCAATGCGCCTTGATGGTATGGTACGGCTTGTGCCTATTAATAGTCCGCCTATGTAATTAATGGTAATAGATATAAGAATAAGGCTTATATACTCCGGTTTGTTCCACATGTAAAACAAAAGGCTTGCGAGAAGAAGAATAAAATTCTTAAGTCTTGCAGGCACAATATAATACAGCAGAAGTACTGCCGGAAGAAAACAAAATAAAAAAGTTGAAGATGAAAAAACCATTAATATGACCTCGCAAATTTTATGTATAAAGTATATAAAAAACAAAAGATGCGGTCAAGAAATAATGCAATAATCATTGTACGGATTATGCAAAAATGGTATACTATACTGGAAGCAAAAAGAGAAAACGGAGTAGATATAATGAGTATTAGTTTAGAACGGGGAGCAGGAATTCTTATGCCGATAAGCAGCCTGTCATCTCCTTATGGTATAGGAACACTTGGTGAAGATGCATATAGATTTGCCGACTGGTTAAAGGAAGCAGGACAGAAGTACTGGCAGGTGCTTCCGGTTGGTCCTACAAGCTACGGAGACAGTCCGTATCAGTCATATTCGGCATTTGCCGGTAATCCTTATTTTATTGATCTTGATACACTTGTAAAAGAAGGATGTCTTGCAAAAGAAGATATGGACCTTGTATGGTATGAAAAAGAGGATTCTGTTGACTATAGTAAGTTGTTTGAGAACAGAGCATGCGTACTTAGAAAAGCATTTCATAACAGCAGACACAGAGAGGATTATCATTATCATAATTTCTGCAATGAAAATGCTTTCTGGCTTGAAGATTACAGCCTTTTTATGGCTGCTAAGGCGTATTTCTCATATAAACCGTGGTCTGAGTGGGATGATGATATTAAGTTCAGAAACTATGATGCGATTCAGAGATACAAAGGTATGCTATCGGAGGATATAGACTTTTGGAAGTTCTGTCAGTTTAAGTTTTTTGAGCAGTGGAGCAAATTTAAGAATTATGTAAATGAGCTTGGCATTAAGATAATCGGAGATATTCCGCTTTATGTGTCACTAGACAGTGTGGATGTGTGGGCAAATGAAAGACTGTTTGAGATGGATGACAGAAAGAGACCTACACTTGTTGCGGGAGTTCCGCCTGATTGTTTTTCAGAGGACGGACAGTTATGGGGTAATCCTATTTACAGATGGTCGCAGATGGAAGCTGAGAACTTTGACTGGTGGAGAAAGAGAATGTCATCAGTATGTAAGCTGTATGATGTAATCCGTATAGATCATTTTATTGGAATTGTAAGATACTATGCAATACCGTTTGGAAGCGAGAATGCCAAGACCGGTGAATGGCGCATGGGACCGGGTGAGAGACTTACAAGAATAATTGATGAGATAGCTTATAATGCGGCGATTATAGCAGAGGACCTCGGTGTGTTGGTTCCGCCGGTAAGAGAGCTTATGCAGAAAATGAACTGGCCGGGAATGAAGATTCTCGAGTTTGCATTTGACAGCGGCGTGACAAATGAATATCTGCCACACAATTACAAGTCTGACTGCACTGTGCTATATGCAGGAACACACGATAACGATACTATTGTAGGTTTTGTAAACAGTGCGCCGGATTATGTTTGCAAATACGTTAAGGAATATCTTGATACGGAAAATGAGAAAGATATTCCTAGAGAGATGATAAAGGCATGTTATCAGAGTATTGCGCGCACGGTTATCATCCAGATGCAGGACGTGCTTGAGCTTGATACACATGCAAGAATTAATATGCCTGCGACTACGGGCAGCAACTGGTGCTGGCGTATGAAACCGGGTTCGCTTAAGACAGAAGACGCTTTATGGCTTAAGAAAAAAGCGGAGATATACGGAAGATAGTTTATACCGCATTTTCCGTAAGCGAAAGCAAGCGCATCTCGTTTAACAGATATTTATAACGAAGGTCAGCCGAATTGATTTCGTATATATAACAGTCTATAAGGACAGGGTCGGACACGTACTGGAAATTGGCGTAGGCGGTTTCCAGTGCACGCCTTGTCTTTGTTATATCTTCCATTAGAAGTTTTTTCTTTTGCTGCATCATTTTTCGTGTAGCTTTATTTTTATTCTTTTTCATGAAAACACTCCTTTTATTCATATAATTCCCAGTATTTGCATAAATAATACTAACTAACTCAAAAACGTGTATTTTATGGTAAAAAAGATGCTGTATATTTTATTTGTTCAATTTCTTATGGGGATATTGCTTATTTATATAGTGGATAAATTATTTGCAATGAACGGGTATACGGATGTTTATGTCGGTATAAATCCGGTGACTTCTGCGTTTGTATCGGTGGCAGGGATTCCGGGAGTGGCGGTGTTATTTGCGGCAAAATTTATTTTATAATTTTATAAAATTATCCTATTGACAAATGGATTGCTGTGTGGCATTGTTTTATGTACACACTTTTCGAGAGGAGGGTAAGAGAGTTTTAAGCATATGTTGTCTTATTGCTATTCTTGGCATTGCGGCATATGAAGATATTACAAGTCTTAAAGTCAGTAATCGTATTATCTGCACCGGATGGTGTCTTGGATTTCTTAGTAACATTTTCAGCACGGATCTTTTTACGGGAAGTATTAACTGGATTAAAGGAATTATTATTCCGATATGTATTTTATTTTTATTATATATTTTTAAAATGCTTGGAGCAGGAGATATTAAGCTTATATCTGTTATAGGCGGTTTTTTCGGAAGCGTTTTTGCTCTAAAAGTATTTGTCGTAAGCATATTTATAGGCGGCATGTGGGCTGTTATAAAATGTGTTCGTTATGGTTATCTGTATATCAGAATTATTTATTTCAAAAAATATCTCGCAGAATTTATAAGAAGTAAAAAGATTAATCCGTATTATGTTCGGGAAAGAGATGGCGATGAGATTGTAATACCTTTTAGTGCAGCGATATTTGCAGGATATGTAATAGTAGAATTTATTTTTTAGTGAAAAGGAGGTCTATTATTGACAAAAAAGGTTGTTGCATTGTGTACGGAGGATGCTCGCTATATGAAGGCGTTTGTTTCATATGTTGAAAGACATGAGCCGGACAGACTTTTTATTAAACCTTTTACGGATGTGGATGGTTTGAAAGAGTATTTTAAGAACAATAAAGTCGCTGTTGTTCTTATAGGCGAAGAGTTTATGGAGCAGTTTGAAGAATTTTCAGGTGGCAGACTATTTGTGCTGTCAGATGAAAGGTATGTACATGCGGAGGGGAATTTTATATTTAGGTATCAGAGTGTTGACGAGGTGGTAAAGCAGTTGTGTGGAGTTTATACAGATGATGAGCTGGTAAGTTGCGCAGGCAAGAGAAATACGGACTTTTCGGTTGTAGTGTCTCCGTGCTATCCGTTAGAAAGAGAAACATTTTCAAGAGAACTTGCGGATTACTATGGCAGTGATAATAAGGTACTGTATGTTAATTTCGCTCCGTTTACTGCAAGTGACACGGGCGGTGTCCAGGGACTTAGCGAGGTTTTGTACTATATTAGTGAGGATAGTGAAAGGCTTAAAGAGAAAATTTGGGAAATGGCTTCTGACAGAGGAAATTATAAGGAACTTGCAGGTGTAAAAAATTACAGAGATTTGTATGCTGCAAGTAAGGAAGAAGTATCTAAGTTAATTGAGTGCATTTTAGATATGGATGAGTATGACAAAGTTGTATTTGACGTTGGTCATATTGGTGTTTCGGTATATCCTTTGTTTGAAAGGTGTAAGCAGATTATTGTGCCGGTTATGGATGAATATAATCAGGGAACTGCTCGTTTTATGGGAGATTTCTTTATAGATGAATGTGAGGGTTATACCGAGAAGGTATCGCTTTTGCAGTTGCCTGATTGGTGGAATGTTGGGAGTGAGATGAGACATAGATGGATTAGTAGCAGCGGATATTGAGGAGGTCATTGATTGTTTTATCCGTGAAAAAGGGTGCGTTGACCCGAGGGAACTGTCGGAATATATAGATTCTGTACTACTTATGGATGATAGGTATATGTCTGTTGAAGAAAAGCGCAGCATTAAGAAAAGTATTATGAACCGTTATACAGGGTATGATATTTTGTCTGAGCTTTTGGATGACGATGAGATATCAGACATTATGATTAATGGTAAGGATGATATTTTTTATGAGAAGTACGGACTCATACACAGATATGAAAAGTCGTTTTCGGATATTGTAAAGCTTGAGAATATAATTCAAAAGTTTGCTTCGTGGCATAACAGGATTGTAAATGAATCTGATCCGATTGCAGATGTCAGGTTTGCGGATGGTTCCAGGGTAAATATTGTGCTTCCGCCTATAGCCATTAACGGACCTGTAGTGACAATCAGAAAGTTTCCGAAACATGATTATACACTTGACAGGCTTATTGATATAGGTACTGTTACGTGTGAGGCAGCAGATTATTTGAAAAAGCTTGTGCATGCAAGGTACAACATATTTATTTTTGGAGGTACGGGTTCGGGAAAAACTACATTTCTTAATGCTTTGTCAAGTTTCATTCCGACAAGTGAAAGAGTTATTACGATTGAGGATTCTGCGGAGCTTAAGATTCAGGGTATCTCCAATCTGGTGAGATTGGAGACAAGAAATGCAGGATTTGACGGAAGTAATGAAGTCAGCATGCGGGAGCTTATAAGGTCAAGTCTTCGTATGCGTCCGGACAGAATAATAGTTGGAGAAGTACGCGGCAATGAAGTTATGGATATGCTTCAGGCCATGTCAACCGGAATGGACGGAAGTATATCTACAGGTCATGCAAATAGCGTGAAAGGTTTAATAAGCAGATTGGAAACGTTGGTATTAATGTCAGGAGACATTACAGAAGCGGTTGCAAGAAGACAAATAGGAAATGCCATAGATATACTCATTCACCTTGGGAGAATGTCTGACGGAAGCAGAAAAGTACTTGGAATATATGAAATCACGTATGAAAATAATGATTTTTTCATTAACAGTCTGTTTGAGTATACATATACGGAGGATGGATTGGGAGAACTTTTAAGAACCGGTAACAAACTTGTAAAAAACGAAAAGTTTTTGAGATATGGAGAGGGTGAGACACATAAAGAACAGACCGGAGTATAATCGCTATGTAATAAAAAAGAGGGATATGTTATTTATAATCCCTACAGCCGTGATGCTAGATTATATATTTGTATATCTGTTTTATAAAAGTATTGTTTTTTGTGTGATTTCTTATATTCCCGTATGTATTTTGCTTGCCAAGCTATATAAAAAACACAATATTAATATTCGAAAACAGAGACTTGCAAAAGAATTTGAAGATATGCTCGGATGCGTGGCGACAGCACTTCGTGCAGGATATTCTCTAGAAAATTCTTTTGCTGAGGCAGAAAGAGAGCTTGTAGTAATGTATGGGAAAGACAATGATATTCTTACGGAGCTTGAGCTTATAACAAGCGGACTTAAGATTAACCGCACCGTTAATGATCTTATTTCAGATATGGCGAAACGAAGTGGAGTTGAGGAGATATTAAGTTTTTCAGAGATTCTTATGATTGCGAAGAGAAGTGGCGGAAATATTGTAGACATAGTAACAAAAACAGCAAATAATATGCATGACAGACGTGAAATAGAAGAGGAAATGAAAACAATAATATCGGGTAAAAGACTGGAGTACAGAATTATGTGTATGATGCCGATTATTATGCTTGTGTTTCTTAAGATTTGTTCACCGGGATACCTGTCAGTATTATATCACAATATTGTCGGAGTGGCTGTTATGACGGGATGCCTCATAGTATATATTATTTCATTTTTTGTTGCGGAAAAGATAATGGCATTTGATGTGAATGTAGTGGTACGTCGATCTGTTTTTAGACATAGATTTAAAATACATATGCCGGAAAAGATTTTTGAAATGTTTAAGAAATACGCAGATATGCATAGTCTGGGAGATGAGCTTTGCAGAATTAATCCCGGAAGAAATAGGGAAAGTGTGTATAAGAGTTTTGCTGATGATTTGTATGCGCAAACTTTTATCGGGATTTTTGTTGCATTATTGTTCTTTGTTGCAGGTTGTGTAAGTTTTCCTGATAAACTACTATATTTATTCTTAATGTCAATAGCTGTTATCATTATTTTTCCGTATAGATTGCGACAGGCTGTAAAAAGTAAAAATATAGCAAGAAATAATCAGATGCTGATTGATTATCCTGATTTTGTTAATAGGTTTGCACTCCTTATTGGGGCTGGCAGCAGTATGCGATCGGCGTTTGAAAGACTTGTAAATGATTATAAGAAAAGATGTGCGGACAATGAAGATGTTTTTCGCTATTTGTATGAGGAACTTAATCTGGTAGTGCGTGAGCTTTACAATGGGGTTAATGAAGCGCAGGTATACGAAAATTTTGGGAACAGAGTCAGGCTGCTTCCGTATATGAAATTTTGTACCATGCTTGTTCAGAATCTGAGAAAAGGCAACAGATATATACTTGAGCAGCTGAACATGACGGCGATAGATGCTTATGAATCCAAAAGAGACAATATAAAAAGGTTGGGAGAAGAAGCATCTTCTAAACTTCTTCTGCCGATGATTTTAGAGTTTGTTATTGTGCTGGTGATAATAATGTATCCTGCACTTATGGCATTGTAAATTTTGAAAAGTAAAAGGAGGATTTGCTATGAAAAATATGATAAAGATCTTTTGGAAAAACGAAGATGCGGTAGGCGTTGTTGAAATTATACTTATTCTTGTAATACTTATTGCCCTTGTACTAATTTTTAAGGATAAGATAACAGCGATTGTAAATGACGCATTAGAGAGTATTGATGAAGATAGTGGCAGTATTATTGGGTAAAAAGAAAAAAAGGGGCAGCAGTACAGTATTTCTTTCGCTCATATTTTCTGTAATTCTTATGCTTATTATAGCAGTTATAGCTCTTTTAACTTATCGTTCAGAGAAGGTTAATATCAAAAGAACTCTTGATATATCAGTAGAATCTGTTTTTGGAAAATATTACGAACCGCTTCTGAGTGATTATGGTCTGTTTTATTATATTGAGACTGATATGGAAGCAATTTCTGCGGACGTTATGTATTATTTTCTTGAAAATCAAAAGGATGTTCCTAAACTTCTTAAGCTTACACCGGAGTCGCTTGTTATAACTGAAAAAAATTATCTTATCTCAAATCGCAGTAACATAAAAAAGCAGATGTATGAAGCTGTTGTAAATGCATACGGTGAAAATCTGATATCGGAGTTTTTTGATATGTATAAAACTTTTTCGGATACTTCAGTACATACGGATGCCGCACTTGATGAGGTTATAGATGATGTGGAAACACTTGAAAAAGATGCGCAGACAGAAAAAGAAATACTGGATCTTATAGCACTTGTTGAAGGGGTCAGATTATTTGGAGACGGTATTGAGGTTGAGAAATGTTTTGCAAAGAAAGGTATTCCGGGAAATATAACTCAGAAAAAGGCAGGCATTGACAGTCCCGCAATATGGAACTCACTTAAAGATGAGTATGTGGATATAACAGAGATTTTATATGACTTAAGTAACGGAAAAAAAGTTTCACAAAACAGACTGAAAGAGTGGAAAAGTTTAATAAATGATATTAAAGCAGTTACTGAAAAAGCATATATTCTTGCAGCGGAACTTGACGATAAAATGACTGATGTACAGAAAAAAAGTTCCGTGTTTGATGTGGCGAAAATAACAAATTTTTTATCTGATAATCTTATAATTCTAAAATCTTTAACAGAGTTAAATGAGCAGGATATGAATGATGCAGTTTATATAAGTCAGATTATAGAGACATTTTCAGGATACCATGTGACAGATATGTATATAGATTACAGTACATATGTGCATGGTGACGTCAAGAATCCTACTGAGAAAATAGATATTGATCCTAAAGGAATTACATCGTTTTTAATCGGAGATAAAAAGGTATCGGGGCTTGCAATCCCGGAGGCAGATATTTATCAAGACATGGAATTATCTGAAGAGGAAAGGGATGTGTATATAGATTACAGAGAGCCGGAAGAGCTGCCTGTGGTAATAGACAAATTCAGGTGTGAAGATATAACAGGAGAAATAAAAGATTTGGCAGTAACCGGTGCATATATGAAAGAATTTTTCGGTAATTATATGAGTGAGCAGATTGATTCGGAGGAAAAGAGAGCACTTGAATATGAGCTTGAATATATTTGTTCCGGAAAAACTTCTGATGCTGATAATCTCAGGTCTGTCATTAATAAATGTCTTCTTATAAGAACAGGACAATCGCTGGTATATCTTTTGTCCGACAGTAGCAGTAAGCAAAAGGCTTATGCTACGGCTGCTGCCCTTGTAGGATTTTCGGGTATGGATGCGCTTGTGAGAATAACACAGTATATGATTCTTACAGGATGGGCGTATGCAGATGCGTGTGTTGATGTTGCTGCGCTGCTTGATGGCGGAAAGATAAGCGTAATCAAAAATAAAAAGACGCTTAATGTGAAATATAGCGAGCTTATGTCATTTGGGAAAGAAATGATACAAAAAAAGGCAAAGGAAGCTAATGTGAAAAGCGGAATAGATTATGAAACAATAGTTATTTTGTTTGGAGTTCTTAAAGGAGATGCTGCTGTGAGCAGATGCATGGATGTCATTCAATATAATATGAAATTGCGGGATTCGCACAGATTTTCTTTTAAAGACGCAGTATATGGCATTACTGCAGAAATCTCATGTATATATCCGTATAGCATGAAAGCTTCGTCAACATATTCGTATTGATCTAAATTAATTTAATTATGTCGGCATGACCGGGCAGGAGAGAATGGAATAAACAGATTGCAACAAAAAAACCTGCATTTAATATGGATAATACCAAAATGGCATGAAAACGAATAAAATTCTTCTGTCCGGTCATGCCGACATAGATAAAAGGGGTGATAAGTATAAAAAAGGGATCACTTACAGTAGAGCTGTCACTTGTATTTCCGTTTTTCTTCTTCGCAGTCGTAGGACTTATATACATACTTATATGGTTTCAAAAAACTGAAAGTGTACAAAATAATCTGGTTTCAAGTGTGAGACACGGTGCAGTGTTAGCTATACAGACCGATAAGCTTATAGGAAAGTTTGGAAGTAATATTCCGGAGGATCTTATTTTGTCGAAAAAATCTAGTGTAAGTCCGGACATTCCATTTATATCACTTGTAAAAATAGACACGAAGAACCGCGTTGTCATGAGAAAATACACCGGCGTAAAAAGCATGGAAGAATATAATTCGGATGAGATAGTATATGTGACTCATTCGGGTAAAGTGTATCATACCGACAGAACATGTACATACCTTAAGGCGCAGACAAGAGAAGTTTCGTTTGGTGAACTGCAAAAAACAACCAATTATAATAACGAACAATATAAACCGTGCAGTATTTGCATTATCAAAGGTGTTACATCATATGACAATGTATATGTTACAAAATACGGAGACAGGTATCATAGCGATGTGTCCTGTAAAGCAATACTAAAAAATGAAATGGCTGTAAGACTAGCGGCGGTTAAAGATAAAAGGGCATGCAGTAAATGCGGAAAAGAACATTGAAAACACAATATGGGTTGCACTCTAAAAAAAGAACCTTTATAATATAGTTACCCATAAAACTATAGAAAGAAGGTGTTGAAAGTGGGTGAAGAAATGACATTTGAAGAGCATAAAAGTATTCTCATCGATGCTTATGTCAATCTTATGAGAATTAAAAAGCATCAGAAAGAAGTTAATGAAGAGTTAGAGTATCAAATCAGAATTACAAAGGTTAAACTTTCAACGATTGGTATTGATATATCAGAGCTTGAGTATTAGTAACTAAATAAACAAACATTTAAGAGTGCAATTCCTATTTGGTTAACAAAAGGAGTTGTGCTCTTTTTTAATTGATTAAATCAGAAAAAAAGGAGATGCAGATGAATAAAAAATCAGGTTCATATACGGTGGAAGCGGCACTTTTATATCCGCTTGTAATTATGATTATTATAGGTATCATATGTACTTGTTTTGTTATGCATGACAGGGGTGTTGCATATGCATGCATAGCTGAGATGGCGGAAAAAGAAGTCTGTCTTGTTAATTCAGAAATAGGCAGACGAGATGATGAATCTACAGTTATTGATGAAATATGTAAGGAATGCAAGAAGCATATGTTTATCAGTGAAATTGAAAATGTAAGTTGTTCGTATAAATCAGATTACATAACTGTAAGCGCGGTAATTACGACAGCTATGCCTATATATAAGGATAAGGAAATAAAAGTAAAGCAATATTCAGCTTCGTACACTGACAAAGTCCGAAAGCAGTATATGGTAAATTAATATGAAATTTGTAACTATATGTGAATATTATGAACTGCACAGACCTGGATATAAAGATGTATTTATAATTCTTAAGGCAATCATGAAGCGTCTTGGAAGTCAGAAAACAAGTAATACGATTTTATTGCCGGAGTATATTTTTTATAATGAAAAAATGCAAGTAGTAAAGTTTTCGGTTGCGGATAAATACAATGTTTCCGAGCAGGAAGGTGTGCGAGTTATCTTTAAATATATGAAAGGGACATCGGTATATTCCGGGGAAAATGTAAGAAAGTTGATAGAAGAAGTTGAATGTATGTATAGGGATTGCGGACCGAATAAAACATATGAACAGCTCGAAAAAGAAGATAGAAAAAGAAAGCGATCTTTTGTTTTTTCGGTTGTATTCATTATAGTTGTTACGGGCATGCTTGTCTTATATTATTCGAAGATTCAACCGTTTGTTTTTTATAATTGAGTAAAGTCAATTGCCGACATATAAGTCTCATTAAACAGAGCATGCTCTGCCAGGATAAGTTCTTGCATACGGTTTGTAATATCTGTAAAGTCAGGGGAAACTTCAGATATTTCATGTGCACATTTTATAGCACCTGCAAGAGATGTGTTGCCGAGAATGGATATAATACCTGCATCAATCCATTCTTCCGGAAACAGACAAAGATTTTTTAATCTGTTAAAGTCTAATGATGAACCAAAGATTCCTGATACATATACATGACTGATTTTATCAGAAGTTGTTCCGTATTCACGAAGAAGAATATTAATACCTGTTTTAATTGCTGCTATTGCAAGCTGGATGTTTCTTATGTCAGCCTGTGTGATTTTTATGACACTTCCCGGTGACTTAGCAATTATAAATCCGGTATCAATATATTCATCTGTAAAAGTGCCGTGAGAATCTACGTAACCACAGTTTATAAGTTCGGATAAAAGCAGTAATGCACCACTTCCGCAGATACCTGTAGGAATCACATCATTTACTGTTTTATATGATACGCGGGAACGATTTATACTGATATCATATATTGCCCCCGGTATATAGGCACATCCGCATGAAAGTCCACTTGCTTCAAAAGCAGGACCGGCAGCGGCAGATGTGCAAAGCATATGTGAGGAATTGCCGACAACCATTTCGGCATTGGTTCCAAGGTCAATAAACAAAAATGTATTGTTTGTTTTATGTATGTTTTTAGAATATATTCCTGAAACAATATCTCCTCCGATAAAAGAACTAAAGGATGGAATAATAAATACATCTGCATTGCAATCTGTATTATCAGTAGCAAATAACTGGTTGAACGAATAAACATCAAAAGAAGTGTTTTCTGAATCAAACGGATATGAAGCAAGGCTTTGCATATTAAGGTTGAGTAAAATATGTTGCATCACATTATTTGCTGATAATACAACGCGGCAGAGGCTTTCTGCAGACAGGTGGCATTTATCCAATAAGCTGATAATAATATTGTATATGCTCTTTCTAAGAAGAAGAGACATTTCGTTTCCGAGACCTGCGCTGGCAGCACTTATACGAGACATTATATCTGCTCCGTATGCTGTTGTCGGATTGGTAAATGATGAGTAAGCAATGACACTAAAATCATCGCACAAACATATGGTTATGCCCGTTGAACCGATATCCACGGCTGCATATATTTTAGAAGGAGCTGTATTTGAAAATATTTCTTCGGATTTTTCTTCGCTATGCTTTGATTCAATATACACTGTCAAATCAGAATCAGGAATATAATTACAGGAAAGAACTTTTCTTGCGCCGTGAGAGTCGGCAATCTTAACAAGACATTTTTTGCATATGCCGTGCCCTCCGCAAGAGGTATTTATAATTATATTATTACTTCGCAGAATATCGCTGAGACATCTGTTATGAGATTTGTCATATTCTATGACAGTATTGTTATATTCGGATATAATGTTTATCTTGTTCATAACAGCGCCTCCTTAAGCATAGTATAGTAAGTAATAGTATAGATAAGTAAAAGGTTGCATGTCAAGTTGCAATGCCTTGTGATAGTTGGTATAATTACTACATTAATATCAAAAGAGGTGCATTGTCTTTGGGTGATGATACAGTCAAAAAAAATATACCTGTTATTACGGCAGCAATTATTGCAATCAATGTACTTGTTTTTATTTTTATGGAGATTTTCGGTTCTACACTTGATACGGACTTTATGTTAAAATGTGGAGCTCTTGACTTTGAAAAAGTAATATACGGAAAAGAATATTCGCGATTAATTACCCATTTTTTCATGCATTTTGGAGTCGAACATCTTATTAATAATATGTTTGTGCTTGCTGTGTATGGATATTATATGGAAGATTTTGTCGGCAAAAAGATCTTTGCAACAATATATATGCTGTCAGGAGTAATTGCCGGAATTGTATCCATGTCATGGCACTTTGTCATAGGAGAAAATGTTGTGTCGGCAGGTGCTTCGGGTGCGATATTCGGCATAAGCGGTGCGTTTATTGTTATTATGATAGCAAACAGAAAAAAGATTGAAGATTTTTCTTATGTCAGAATCGGAATGTTTTTGGCACTTACGGTATATTCAGGATATGCGGATAAAAGCATTGATAATGCGGCGCATATCGCAGGATTTATAGCCGGCGGTGTTATAATATATATTTTTTACTTACTGTTATGGAGGGAAAGAGACAATGAAACATACTGATAAAGATTGCATTTTCTGTAAGATTATTGCAGGGGATATTCCGTCACGCACTGTTTATGAAGATGATGACTTTAAGGCGATACTTGATGTTGCACCTGCATCACGCGGACATGTGATAATACTTCCGAAGAATCATGCAAAGGATATTACTGAGCTTGCGGATGAAGATACTAAGGGAATATTTGCTGTTGCTAAAAAAATAGCTGCAATGCAGATGGATGTTTTAGGCTGTGATGGAGTGAACGTTCTTCAGAACAATGGAGAGGCAGCAGGTCAGACTGTATTTCATCTTCATATGCATGTTATTCCAAGATACAAAAATGACACAGTAAATGTGACATGGAAACCGCAGGACGGTTCTGACAATGATGAAGTTTTAGAATTATATAAAAAATATATGCAGGATGGGAATAAGTAATGAAAAAGATTGTTCTTACCGGTGGAGGAACTGCAGGACATGTAACACCGAATATTGCGCTTCTTCCGGAACTTGTTAAAAGAGGTTATGAAATACATTATATCGGTTCTGAAAACGGAATCGAAAGAAAGCTGATTGAGGAATATAATATTCCGTATTATCAGGTGGCTACGGGTAAATTCAGAAGATATTTTGATCTTAAGAATTTCACAGATCCGTTTAGGGTTGTTAAGGGAATATTTGATGCATCTTCCCTGATGAAGAAAATTAAGCCGGATATTGTATTTTCAAAAGGCGGATTTGTCAGTGTGCCGGTTGTTCTTGCGGCAGACAGAAAGAAGATTCCTTGTATTATACATGAATCTGATATGACACCGGGACTTGCAAACAAGATATGTATACCGCATGCTGTTAAGGTGTGTACTAACTTTCCAGAGGCAGCAAAAAATATACCGGGAAATAAAGCGGTGGTAACAGGAACGCCTATAAGAAGTGAGCTTTTCTCGGGAAACAAAGCGGAAGGTCTTAAGTTCTGTGGATTTGATGACAGTAAGCCTATAATACTTGTTGTTGGTGGAAGCTTAGGTGCTGCGGCTGTAAATGAGATAGTGAGAAAGTCACTTGACAAACTTCTTGAGAAATATCAGATTATACACCTTTGCGGCAACGGAAAGCTTGATGAGAGTTTGAAGGATGTTAAGGGATATGTTCAGTATGAATATATTAAACAGGAGCTTAGTGACCTCATGGCGGCAGCAGATGTTGTACTTTCAAGAGCAGGTGCAAATGCTATATGTGAACTTCTGGCACTTAAAAAACCTAATATTCTGATTCCGCTTCCGGCATCACAAAGCAGAGGAGATCAGGTGCTTAATGCAGCTTCATTTGAAAAACAGGGGTATAGTGCTGTTCTTTCGGAAGAAGGACTTACGGTGGATGTGCTTGTTGACAAAATAAACGAGGTATATGCTGAGAAAGATAAGTATATAACAGCCATGGAAACAGGCGGCGTCAAAGATTCAATAAGTATGATTGCCGATATGCTTGATGAATATTGTAAATAACCGTCGATGGAAAAATATGGAACAAAGAGCCTCCCGGGGGTATACTATTAACAGTATATTGTACGGGAGGTATTTTTATGCAAATGAATTTGAATGTAAACCAAACATTATTACTGGGGGCGGCATGTTTATGTATTACCATTATTTTTATGGGAATATTTATAACTGCATATATATGTCGGTTCATTAAGAAAAATATAATAGGAGTAACTTATGATGAAAAGATAAGACAATTGCAGACAAATGTTGATAAGAAAATAGACGAGATGAAAGAGGAGATGGGCTATTCATATACAAATGTACAAGAAGATTATGTAATACAGCTCAAAGAAAATGATGAGGAAAGTATAAAAATACAAAAAGGAGAAGAAAATATTTTTGAAGAAATTATAAATGAATATTTGACCTAAAAGTATATGTTTGGTAAAATATATACAATAACTTTTTTGACACGGAAGAAGGATTAGATATGTTAGATAACGTCTTATTTGATTATATAAATGCAGAAGATTTTATATCAGAAAACGCTGTTTGTAATATGAAGGAGGCGGCACTCTCAGCAAGGGATACTTTGTTGTCCGGAAGCGGAGAGGGTAATGACTTTTTAGGATGGGTTGATCTTCCGGTTGATTATGACAAAGAGGAATTTATGCGTATAAAGTCTGCGGCAGACAGGATAAAGCATAATTCAGATGTTTTTATCGTGATAGGAATCGGAGGTTCATATCTTGGAGCAAGAGCGGCTATAGAATATCTCAGACACAGTTTTTATAACAATGTATCTAAGCAGATAAGGAAAACGCCTGAGATATATTATGTAGGACACAATATCAGTTCGGCATATATTACGCATCTTATAGAAGTTATTGGAGACAGGGATTTTTCGGTAAATGTTATAAGTAAGTCCGGAACAACAACGGAATCAGCTATAGCATTCCGTATTTTTAAGGGGCTTCTTGAAACCAGATATGGCAAAGATGGTGCAGCAGAAAGAATATTTGCAACAACTGACAGAGAACGTGGCGCGCTTAAGATGCTGGCGGATGAGCTTGGTTATGAAACATTTGTAGTTCCGGATAATATCGGTGGCAGATTTTCGGTTCTTACAGCAGTCGGACTTCTTCCTATAGCAGTAAGCGGTGCTGACATTGCAAAGCTTATGGAAGGTGCGGCGGCCATGAGGAAAAGCTGTATTAATAAAGAATATGAAGATAATTCAGCATTACTTTATGCAGCAATCAGAAATATAATGTATAACGATGGAAAGTCCGTTGAGGTCCTTGCTAATTATGAACCTTCTCTTCATTATATAAGTGAATGGTGGAAACAGCTTTATGGTGAAAGTGAAGGGAAAGAGCATAAAGGATTGTTCCCGGCATCAGTTGATTTCACTACTGACCTTCATTCTATGGGTCAATTCATACAAGATGGCGCAAGGATAATGTTTGAAACAGTTATAGATATTGAAGAAGATGAGCTCCCGCTTGTTATGAGCGAGGAAAAGGGAAATGTTGACGGACTGAATTTCCTTACGGGAATGACACTTGCTAATATTAATAAGGAAGCAATGAGAGGTACAAGACTTGCGCATATGGATGGTGGCGTTCCAAACCTTATTATTAAAGTTAAGAATAAGTCAGAGTATTCACTTGGAGCGCTGTTTTACTTCTTCGAGTTTGCATGCGGTGTGAGCGGATATATGCTCGGGGTTAATCCGTTTAACCAGCCCGGTGTTGAGGATTATAAGAAGAATATGTTTGCTCTTCTTGGAAAACCGGGATACGAAGAAGCCAGAGAAGAACTTCTTGCAAGGCTTAGATAAACCATTGACAGATAATACACATGAATATAATAAGAAAATCAGCCGGTAGTCCCGACTGATTTTCTTTATTGTTATTAGATGTTATGATCTAATTAGTTTGAAATTGCACCTGTTGGACATACGCCTGCACATGTTCCACAGTCAATACAAGTTGCCTCATCGATCTCGAAATGAGCATCTCCCTCTGAGATAGCACCTACTGGGCACTCGCCTGCACATGCTCCACAGCTTACGCAATCATCTGAAATTTTGTATGCCATAATGTAATCCTCCTTGCTTAGAATTTATGTACATTCTAATACATTAATATAAAAAAAACAAGCCTTTTTATATTAATATTTCCCAGTTGGAACATATTGTATAAACACGCAAATTCTATTGACTTTATGAATATAATAACTTATACTTTGAATACTAACGAAAGGGGTGTCTTTATGAAGATTGAGAAAATCAGCGATAATCAGATAAGATGTACACTCAGTCACCAGGATTTGGCTGACAGAGAACTCCAGCTTAGTGAATTGGCATATGGTTCAGAAAAGGCCAAAGAGTTGTTCAGGGATATGATGCAGCAGGCTTCTTTTGAGTTTGGATTTGAAGCAGATAATATTCCTCTTATGATAGAAGCTATTCCTATTTCCAGGGAAACACTTATTTTGGTAATTACGAAGGTTGATAATCCTGATGAGCTGGATAATCGTTTTTCAAAATTGTCTTTAAGCAGTATCAGTGCAGATTCACATGAAGATGTAGTTGATGAAGAAGATACTGAAGTGGAAGATATACAAGAAAAAGAAAATTCTGCACAGGAAGAAGTTGTTTCTGATAAAGGTGCAGGCAGATTGTTTTCATTCAGATCGCTTGATGATATTATCCGTGTTTCTGAACTGACAGCAGATATTTGTCCGGGTGCCAACAGCGTGTATAAAGATTCGGGTGACGGTAAGTACTTTCTATTATTGAATCAGGGAATGCTTGAAGATTCAGAATATGAGAATGTATGCAGTACATTCCTTGAATATGGTTCATTAGAGCGTTTCCATTATTCTACGCAAGCACATCTTAAGGAATACTGTGAACTGATTATTAAAGATGACGCACTAAAGATATTAGCATCATTATAAAAAATATGTAATAAAATGGGGATGTAAAGCTTATACAGCGATACATCCCCAAAATTGTTTTACAAATAATATCAATCTTTCTTCTCTGCTTTCACAGCAAGATAGTCATTAATTCTGTTAATAAGTGCGTCAGCATCAATGCCGTGAACAAGTGCTGCCTGCTCAAGAGATTCTCCCTGTGCTGAAGGACATCCTATACAATGCATACCTGTCGCCATAAGAATTGCGGCAATTGTAGGATCAATATTAAGAATCTCGCCCATTGTCATATCTTTACTAATCTTTGACATGTTGTAACCTCCTAGTATTCTTGTTCAGTAAAGTATAAATCATACTTATATAATCGTCAAGTGAGAAAAAAACAAACCGAATTGTGCACAATATACAAAATATGATATTTTGTATAAAATTGTAATTAGTGAATATATACAAAGGGTCAAAAAAAAGATTGTATAAATAGACAATTGTTATAAGAAGTTGCTTCATGTATAATTTTCATTAATGAGATATATATGGACCCTGAGGGGAAGGAGGGTGCGTATTTTTTGATTTTCTAAATGATCTTTTATTAAAACTCTGAATATTTCTGTATATCAAAAAAGATCTTTTATTTAAATCCGACTTAGTTGTTAGTATTTATATGAAATGAAATTGTCAGATGATGTGAAAATAAAGGTGTTCCATACATTATCTCATGATAATCTCCGCAACGGAAAGGAGTGTATATTGCCAATAAAGGTAAACATATACACCACATGTTCTGCATTACGTTTATGGCAATATGCAAGAATATGAATGATAAATAATAAAAGATGTAAAAAGGAACGAGTATGCGATAACTATGCATGGATTTCTGATGAAATAAAATACGCAGAAAAAAATGGTATAATGGTTAGCGTGTGCGGCGAATATTATTCTTCTTACAATGTGAAGGATTTGATGTATGTGCTTGAGGAAGGTATATATATGAAAGATTATCTCAGTGACAATGAAGGAAGAATAGTACAGATTAATTTCAATAAAATAAATCTGTGAGAAGAACAATTTATTGCAGGCAGACTGCAGGATACGGACACACATTCAGATGATAAAAGGTCTGAATGTGTGTTTTACAAATAAGGCGTAATATGATACACTTAATATAATTTTTTATGCTTACATTATGGAGGAAAAAACTGTATGAACAGACGGATACAGATTATATCATCTGCAGTAGCAATTGTTATTTTTATAGCCCTTTCGGCATTTGTTATTCATAAGTTTGCACCATCGAAAGAAGTTATGAGTCTCGATGATTATTATTCTATGTCAACAGGTGATGACATGGCTGTTATACTACAGGATTCCATATGTGAAGAAAAGGGACTTTGTATAAATGGTGTTCCATATATCAGTTATGAGATGGTAAAAGAATTATTTAACCATAGATTTTATTGGGATAAAAATGAACAGCTTCTGTTATATACAACTCCTGAAAAACTTATAAAAGCAAAGCCGGAAACCGGTGAGTATTCTATAAATAAATCTAATGATACAAAAGAGTATAATATCGTTACGATAAAGGACGATATTATATATATTGCGATGCCGTTTGTGCGTGAGTATTCTAATGTGACTTTTGAAACATTTGAGAATCCTAACAGAATAGTTATACAGTACAAGTGGGGTATAAATGAGCTTGTGTCTACAGTTAAAAAAGATACGGTTGTAAGATATGATGACAGCATAAAAAGCCCGATTCTTTCAGAAATAGTTTCCGGTGATGAAGTTGTGCACGTTGATACAAGCGAGGAGCTTGAACGTGGATTTTCTAAGGTCGTAACAAAGGATGGAATTATCGGCTATGTTAAGGAAAATAAGCTGAGAGAAAGTTCTTACAGGGAAAAAGAAAGTTCATTTGTGGCTCCGGTATATTCTCATATTACAAAGGATTATGATATTAATATGGTATGGCATCAGGTTACCACATATGCGGCAAATGATGGCCTGCTTACATTACTTAACTCTACTAAAGGAGTTAATACTATATCTCCAACCTGGTTTGCCATAAAAGATAATGAAGGTAATATATCTTCTATTGCAAGTGAGTATTATGTCACAAAAGCGCATCAGGCAGGCGTGGAAGTATGGGGACTTTGTAATGATTTCAGTCAGGATATTGATTTATCTCTTATACTTGGAAGGACATCATCTCGTGAAAGACTTGCCAACAAACTGGTAAGTACTGCTATCGAATATAATCTTGATGGAATTAATATAGATTTTGAAAATATAACAAGTGATAACGGAGCTGATTTTGTTCAGTTTTTGCGTGAACTTTCTATCAAATGCCGCAATAATGGAATAGTGTTATCCGTTGATAATTATATACCTACAGAGTACAGGGCATATTATGATTATGAGGAACAAGGTATAGTTGCGGACTATATCGTAATTATGGCTTATGATGAGCATTACAGCGGAAGCGAGCAGGCAGGTTCGGTATCATCCCTTGGATTTGTAACTGATGCAGCAAAGAATACAATTTCTATGGTTGATAAGGAACGCATAATTATGGCACTTCCATTCTATACGAGATTATGGAAAACTAAAGGTGATAAACCGCCTAAATCAGAAGCCTACAGCATGTCAGGTATTATGTCGGTTCTGCAGAATAATGGTGTGAAGGCTTCTTGGGATGAAACTACAGGTCAGTACTATGCAGAATACAAAGAAGGCGATTATATATGTCAGGTATGGCTCGAAGAAGAAAAATCTCTTGAAGAGAAGTTGAAAGCCATAACTTCATTGGGAATACACAATGTAAGCTTCTGGAGACTTGGTTTCGAAAAGTCTGAAGTGTGGAATAAGGTGGCAGAATATATTAATAAATAATTTTAATGAGTATCAATATATTCTTTTATTCCGGCACATATTGCGTCGGCAGTCTTTTCCTGATATGAGGGATTGTTTAGAAGTGATTCCTCTGTAATATTACTTAAAAAACCGCATTCGGCAATTATTGTCGGGTGCGATGTTTTTTTCAAAAGGTAATATGAGGTGTTGGCAGCAGCCTGTCTGTGGTTATCGGGATTCTGTATGTCTTTCAGAGAGGCTTGTACGCTGACGGCTATATCTTTTGATGTGGAAGGATTGGAATCGTTTGCTTTTCCGTAGTAAAACACCTGTGATCCCGAAACAGATGAATCGGGGAAACTGTTCTGATGAATACTTATAACACAAAGCGGATCTGCCTTTTCGATTATTTCTATTCTTTTTTGCATATCTGCAATCTTCTTGTTACTGTCGTTTTCGGAACAAAGTGATATATCTGTTTCTCTTGTCATGACAACATTGTATCCGAAATCAGAAAGGCTTTTTTTTAGCTGTAAGGAAATTGCAAGATTGATATCTTTTTCTAAGGTTCCGTTTATTCCAACTTTTCCGGGATCATACCCTCCGTGACCGGGGTCTATAACAATTGTAGTTTTTTTTGTTGAATCATCACTTTCATTCCATACGTAAAAGGTTCCGTCAGAGATGTGAAAAAACACTCCCAGAGCCACAATTATTATGGATACTGCCATGCATAATTTCAGATGCTTTCCTTTCATTTAAGTTCCTTTATATTATTATGATTATATTTAAAAGTATTAGCCGGAAATAAAATATATTCCGGTATAATTTAGGAAATATAATTATGGACTAATGGGAATGTTTGGTGTATTATATATCTTGGTTAGGTTTGTTTTATAAGGGAGATAAGAGGCTTATTTGGCATAATGGATACAGTTATTCGTAAGATTAGTCAGGATATTACACAACAAGAATATGAATATATTAAGGAAGCCGGAGAGATTATCCGGGCAGGAGGTCTGGTCGCATTTCCGACAGAAACGGTATATGGCCTAGGAGGCAATGCGCTGGATAAAAATGCTTCTGCCAGAATCTATGCGGCAAAAGGGCGGCCCTCTGACAATCCACTTATCGTGCATATAAGTGATATGGACATGCTTGATGAGCTTGCGAAAGATATTCCGGAGCAGGCATATGCACTTGCGACACTTTTTTGGCCGGGACCGCTTACCATTGTATTAAAGAAAAAAGACATTATCCCTGATGAAACAACGGGGGGACTTGATACGGTCGCAATAAGAATGCCTGATAATGATATTGCATTGTCATTTATAAAGGAGGCAAAAGTTCCGATTGCGGCACCGAGTGCAAATCTGTCCGGCAGACCGAGCACTACGACAGCACTTCATGTATGGGATGATTTGTCAGGGAGAATAGATATGATTCTTGATGGCGGCGCTGTTGATATAGGTGTAGAATCCACCATAGTCGATCTTACGGATGAAGAACCCGTAATACTACGCCCGGGTTATGTGAATGAGGACATGCTTAAACAAGTGTGTGATACGGTGCTTAGGGATCAGACACTTGATGACATGACCAGAACCGATATAAAGCCTAAGGCACCCGGTATGAAATATCGTCATTATGCACCAACGGGAGAGCTTGTAATAGTATCCGGAGATGCCCACAAAACAGTCGAAAAGATAAATGAACTTGCAAGACAGCATGATGAATCGGTTACGGCAGTTGTTACAACAGAAGAGAATAAAGACTTATACAATTATGGTAAGGTTATATGTATAGGGACAAGAAAAGACCCGCTCAGCATATCGCATTCGCTGTATGATGTTCTCAGGCAGATGGATGATTACGGAATGAAATATATATATATGGAAGCATTTTATGATAATGTTCTCGGAGATGCCATTATGAACAGACTTAAGAAAGCATCCGGCGGACATATCATTTATGTATAAAGGAGACATTTTTCATGTATGACAGAATAATATTTGTCGGAAATGATAATACATGCCGAGGGCCTATGGCCGAGGCGATTTTCAGACATTTATACAAAGGAAATCTTCTAAAAACAAATATAATGTCCAGGGGTCTTGTAGTATTATTTGAAGAACCTTATAACGCAAAGGCTATTGACATACTTTCTGACCATGGCATCGAGATGGAAGATGGTTTGACAAAACAGCTTGGTATCGAGGAGCTTGGTGCGAATACCCTTGTTTTAACAATGGCATTTACGGACAAACTTAAGATAATAGAAGATTATGGATTTGAAGAAAATGTTTATACATTAAAAGAATATATTGGAAATGATGATGAACTTTTGGATCCGTATGGTGAAGATATGGATGTGTATGAGGCATTTTATCAGGACCTATATAATGCCATCGTTGAAGTGGTGGCAAAGTTTGAAGAAGAAACCGAAAGATAAATCACGACAATTATATGGAGGAATATTATTATGATAGCTATAGGAAGTGACCACGGCGGATACGCACTTAAACAGGAGATTATCGGATATCTTAAGGAAAAAGGACTTGAATATAAGGACTTCGGTGCTTATACAGAGGCGTCATGTGATTATCCGGTATATGCAAAGAAGGTAGCAGAGGCTATTCTTGCCGGAGAGTGCGAAAAAGGTATACTTATATGCGGTACGGGAATAGGTATATCCATAACAGCAAATAAGTATAAAGGAATACGTGCGGCACTTTGTCACGATTGCTTCAGCGCGCAGGCAACAAGAGAGCATAACGATGCCAACATTGTTGCGATGGGTGCAAGAGTAGTAGGAGCAGGACTTGCAATAAAGATTGTTGATACATTCCTTAATACTGAATTTTCAGGTGACGAAAGACACATTAACAGAATCAGACAGATAGAAGAAGATTAAGAGGGGCGATGCAGCTTATGAAGATTGGTTTTATCGGATGCGGAAATATGGCCGGAGCAATAATTAAAGGCCTTATAGAAAACAACATTTTTCTTCCGGAGGAAATTATTGCGTCGGATAAAAATATTGTTGCGCTTGAAGAAGCAAAGGGAAAATACGGTATTAATATCACAACTAATAATAATGAACTTGTACTTAAGTCTCAGATGATCATGCTTGCAGTTAAGCCTCAGGTTCTTTCGGCAGTTGCAGCAGAGATAAATGATACCATCAGTGAGAATAAGATAATTATTTCAATAGTGGCAGGACAGAGTATTTCACGTATAGAGAGCATGTTTGATGGAAAGATAAAGCTTATACGAACCATGCCTAACACACCGGCAATATGCGGTGAGGGAATGACAGCTGTATGTGCAGGGTCTAATGTAAATGAATATGAGCTTGAATATGCGTTAAAGATATTATCAGGGTTCGGAAAAGCAGAAGTGGTTCCCGAATCGGTTATGGATGCGGTTGTTGCTGTGTCGGGAAGTGCTCCGGCATATATTGCCATGTTCATAGAGGCAATGGCAGATGCGGCAGTGAGTGAGGGTATGCCTCGCGTGCAGGCATATAAATTTGCTGAGCAGACTGTATACGGAACGGCAAAGCTTCTTATGGAAACCGGAATGCATCCGGGAGAACTTAAAGATATGGTATGCTCTCCTGCAGGAACTACTATTGAGGCAGTGCGCGTGCTTGAAGAAAAGGGTATGAGAAGCGCTGTAATGGAAGCTATGAAAGCATGTGCGGAAGTATCAAGAAAGTTATAACTAAAAACTTGGTAAAGATTTGGTAAAAAATATTCTTAATATAGACTTTATGGACTGTTAGGAGTATAATGTTGTTTTGATTGAGGATATGTAATGGATAAGGCGGACAGAGAAAAAAAAAGACGCTCGGAGATGTCGGAAGTTGTAAAAGCGATGTCGATGGTAATTCAGATAGGAATCAACATGATGGTTCCTGTGTTTTTGTGTTTGTTCATAGGTTATAAGTTAGATAAATGGCTTGGAACAAATTATCTTGTTATCATATTCATTATCTTGGGAGTCCTGGCAGGATTCAAAAGTGTATATTCCATCATAAAAGGTTTTTTTGAAAAGAATTTAAGGAAAGAAAAAGAGAATCAGCAATATTTTGCAGACCTGTATAAGGAACGCAACAGACATATGACGTATATAGATGATCTTTATGATATGGATGATGCAGAAAATACAGATATGCTTGAATAATATTGGAGGCAGTTATGGATCAGGGAACTATAACATATAGGGAAATGGTTGTGGCAGTTATATTACAGGTGATTATATATGCCATAATCGGAGCGCTGATAAGCAAACAATATATATTATTTCCCTTAGGTGTTATAATCGGCGGTTTAGTTGCGATAGCAATGCTTGGCAGCATGAAAAAAACTGTTGAAACGATTGTTCTGCTTGATCCGGAAACCGCTAAAAAATACGGTAGGAGACAGTCGCTTGTAAGAATTGCACTTATGGCTGTTATCTTATGTGCAGCATTTTTCTTCGGAGAATACGTTAATCCATGGGGAGTTTTTATTGGAGTATTCTCATTGAAGTTTTCAGCGTATCTTCAGCCGTGTATAGATGTATTATTTAACAAAATAATGAAGAAGGAGGATAAAAGGTAAGTGATGTCAGTATTAAACCAAGGCATACAGGGAACACAGCTTTTGCTCAGTGGCAGTACAGACAATCTTGGATTTTACATTGAAGGATATGCCAAGTTCAATCTGTTTGGACAGACAGTATATATAACTACCACACATGTGTGTATGACATTTGTATTTGCTATACTTGTTATATTTGCCATACTTGCAAACAGAACAATTAAAAAAGCAGATCCGACAAAACCACCAACGGGATTCTTAAACGTTATCGAACTTCTTGTTGAAACCGTAGATAATATACTTGTAAG
The DNA here is from genome assembly GCA_015057375.1 of Lachnospiraceae bacterium. Taxonomy (GTDB): domain Bacteria; phylum Bacillota; class Clostridia; order Lachnospirales; family Lachnospiraceae; genus V9D3004. Next base: position 42,083 of record SVEM01000004.1, on the reverse strand, counting down.
TTCCATGGGACCGAAGTATGGTCCGAAATTTGCCAATTATGTGGGTTCGCTATTTGCCTTTTTGTTACTGAGTAATCTGAGTGGATTGATTGGATTCCGACCTCCGACAGCGGACTTCGGTGTTACACTCCCTCTTGCTCTTATTACATGGGTGCTGATTCAGTACAACGGAATCAAATACCAGAAATGGGGCAAACTCAAAGGATTGTTCGAGCCGTTTTTTGTATTTTTCCCGATTAACGTAATCAGTGAATTTGCAACGCCGGTATCGATGTCACTGCGTTTGTTCGGAAATCTCTTTTCCGGAACACTCATGATGTCGCTTGTATACGGATTGATTAAAGTAGGAAGTGTAAGTCTTGCAATTGCATGGCCGGCAGCACTTCACGCATATCTGGATGTATTTTCCGGTGCAATACAGGCGTATGTATTTATAATGCTCACCATGGTATTCACATATAATGCTATAGGTGACGAGTCATAATTAACATTTTAAATTTTATTATTAATTTATTTTAAGGAGGATTCTATAATGGAAGGAATTACTAGTGAAGCATTTGTATTAGGTTGTTCAGCAATCGGAGCAGGTCTTGCGGTTATCGCAGGTATTGGACCTGGTGTAGGTCAGGGTATCGCAGCAGGTTATGGTGCGTCGGCAGTTGGACGTAATCCGGGCGCACAGGGAACTATCATGTCAACTATGCTTGTTGGACAGGCCGTTGCAGAGACTACAGGTCTTTATGGTCTCGTTGTTGCCTTACTGTTAATGTTCGTTAAACCATTGATGCCGTAAATAAGCCGAAATTAAGTTAGTATAGAGAGGAGGCTTATTATATTGAGCAGCATATTCGCGAATCAGGGAATTACTGCCATACTGGCGGAAACAGAAGGTGTATGGAAAAGAATATTTGGACTTGATGCGCAGGTTCTTTTTGATACATGCATTACGCTCGTTTCCATGCTTGTGTTATTTGCCTTGTTAACTTATTTCTTGTTTAATCCTGCAAGAGCTCTTATCAATAAGCGTAAGGAGCTTGTTGCAAATGATATGGAAGCTGCAAGAAAAGAAAAAGAGGAAGCAGAAGCATTTAAGAAAGAGTATGATGCCAAGTTAAAGGAAGTAGGAGCTCAGGCAAATGAGATTCTCAGCCAGACTAAGAAAAAGGCTAAGAAGCAGGAAGACACTATTGTGAACGAAGCCAAGGAAGAGGCAGGAAGAATTATAAAGAGAGCAGAAAGCGAAGCTAAGCAGGCTAAGCTTAAGGCTCAGGATGAAATGAAGCAGGAGATTATATCTGTTGCTACTCTCATGGCAGGGAAAATGGTTAAGGCTTCTATGAATGAAGCTGACCAGAATGAGCTTGTAGAGACTACACTTAAGGAAATGGGTGAGGACACATGGCAAAATTAGTATCCAAAACATATGGTGACGCTTTGTTTGGGCTTGCCCTTGAAAAAGAAATGCTTACAGAAGTGTGGGAAGAAGTTAAGGCTATTGACATAATACTTAAGGATAATCCTGATTTTGTTATGGCACTTAATCATCCGCGTATATCTGAAAGCGAAAAGATTACACTTATTCAGAATATATTCGGAGACTCTGCGTCCGATATAATGACCGGATTTTTAGTTGCGGTAATTGAAAAGGGACGTACAAAGGAACTCGGAAAAATATTTGAATATTTTAATGACAAAGCAAGAGAATATAACAACATCGGTGTTGCATACGTAAGTACAGCGCTTCCGCTCAGCGATGAGCAGAAAGAGCAGGTTGAAAAAAAACTTATAGATGTTACAGATTATGTTGGATTTGAAATGAATTACAGTGTTGATCCGGATTTGATAGGTGGAATGGTAATTCGTATAGGTGACCGTATAGTAGATAACAGTATTAAGAATAAGCTTAATGTACTTTCAAAGTCACTTGCGAATGTCCAGTTAAACTGAGGATTATCAGAAATATTAAAAAAGGAGGGTATTCCCAGAAAATGAATTTGAGACCGGAAGAAATCAGTTCAGTTATTAAGGAACAGATTCAGAAATACAGTGCCGGATTCGAAGTATCTGATGTGGGTACGGTTATTCAGGTTGCCGACGGTATTGCCAGAGTTCATGGACTTGAAAAGGCAATGCAGGGAGAGCTTCTTGAGTTCCCTAATGAGATATACGGAATGGTACTTAACCTTGAAGAAGATAATGTTGGTGCGGTTCTTTTGGGTGATTCCAAGAACATTAACGAGGGTGATACCGTAAAGACTACAGGACGAGTTGTTGAGGTGCCGGTTGGTGACGCAATGCTTGGTCGTGTTGTTAATGCGCTTGGTCAGCCAATAGACGGAAAAGGACCTATTGAAACTGACAAATACAGACAGATTGAAAGAGTGGCATCTGGTGTTATTTCAAGAAAATCTGTTGATACTCCGTTACAGACAGGTATTAAGGCTATCGATGCGATGGTACCTATCGGACGCGGACAGAGAGAGCTTATCATTGGTGACCGTCAGACTGGTAAAACAGCAATCGCCATTGATACAATTATTAACCAGAAGGGACAGGGAGTTAACTGTATATATGTTGCTATCGGACAGAAAGCATCAACAGTTGCTACTATCGTAAAAACCCTTACTGAGCATGGAGCTATGGATTATACAACAGTTGTTGTATCTACAGCCAGTGAGCTTGCTCCACTTCAGTATATAGCTCCTTATTCAGGATGTACAATTGGTGAAGAATGGATGGAGAACGGTAAAGACGTACTCGTTGTATACGATGACCTCAGTAAGCACGCTGTTGCTTACCGTACACTTGCTCTTCTTCTCAGAAGACCACCGGGACGTGAGGCTTATCCTGGAGACGTATTCTATCTTCATTCAAGACTTCTTGAAAGAGCTGCAAAGCTTAGTGATAAATTGGGCGGAGGTTCTCTTACAGCACTTCCTATTATTGAAACACAGGCAGGAGACGTATCAGCATACATTCCTACCAATGTAATTTCAATCACAGATGGTCAGATTTATCTTGAGACAGAGATGTTTAACTCAGGTTTCAGACCTGCCGTTAACGCAGGACTTTCAGTATCCCGAGTTGGAGGAGCTGCTCAGATTAAGGCCATGAAGAAGATTGCAGGACCTATCCGTATCGAGCTTGCTCAGTTTAGAGAGCTTGCTGCATTCTCACAGTTTGGTTCAGACCTTGATGAGGACACCAAACTTAAGCTTGCACAGGGAGAAAGAATCCGTGAGATTCTTAAACAGGACCAGTACAAACCTATGCCTGTTGAGTATCAGGTTATCATTATATATGCAGCAGTTAACAAGTACCTGCTTGATATTGAAGTAGATAAGATTCTTGAGTTCGAAAAAGGACTTTTTGAATATCTTGATACTAAGTATCCTGAAATACCATCTGCAATTCGCGATGAGCAGGTTATATCTGATGAAACAGAAGCGCTTCTTAAGAAGGCAATTCCTGATTTCGTTAAGGAGTTTCTCGGATAAATAACCATGTTTGTGAGCAGATTGGAGGATTATTATGGCTACGATGAGAGATATCAAGAGGCGTAAAGAGAGCGTTTCAAGTACCGGTCAGATAACTAAGGCCATGAAACTCGTTGCTACTGTTAAACTCCAGAAAGCTAAGAGTCGTGCTGAGAGTTCAAAGCCTTACTTTGACCAGATGTACAAGACAGTATCTGATATATTATCAAAGTCAAGCGGAATAAGTCATCCATATCTGACAGGTAATGATTCTAAGAAGAAAGCTGTTATAGTTATTACTTCTAGCAGAGGACTTGCCGGAGGTTATAATGCTAATGTAATTAAGCTTATAACAAAGGATGATAGATTTGATGCTGACAACACGGTAATATTTGCTGTCGGTAAAAAAGGTGCTACTACATTTAATCGCCTTGGATATGACATTAAAAAGGATTATTCCGAAGTAATTAATGATCCGCTATTTTCTGACGCAATGGAAATAGGACGAGAAGTTCTTAAAGGATATGAAGATGGTGAGTATGGCGAGATATATCTTGCGTATACAGTATTTAAAAATACCGTTACACATATTCCTACATTACTTAAACTTGTTCCTATTGTAAGTGAAGAAGGTGAAAGCGAATCTGAATCTGAAGCAGATACAGAAAGTCTTACACTTATGAACTATGAGCCTGAAGCAGAAGAAACTCTTGACATGCTCATTCCAAAGTATGTTAACAGTATCATTTTCGGAGCACTTGTTCAGGCAGTTGCCAGTGAGAACGGTGCCAGAATGCAGGCCATGGATTCAGCTACAAACAATGCGGAAGAAATGATAGCAGACCTTACACTTAAGTATAACCGAGCAAGACAGAGTGCAATTACTCAGGAGCTTACTGAAATTATTGCCGGATCTGCTGCGGTTGAATAATATGTATTTCGTTGCAAAAACGTAACAGAATGGAGGAAATGATGGCAGAAAATATAGGAAAAATCACCCAGATAGTCGGTGCTGTCCTTGATATTAAATTTGCTGCAGGTGTTCTCCCTGAAATAAATGAGGCAATCAACGTAAAAACTAACGATGGCGGAAAGCTTGTGTTAGAGGTTGCCCAGCACATGGGAGATGATACTGTCCGTTGTATCGCACTTGGACCTACAGACGGACTTGTACGTGGTATGGATGCAGAAGCTACAGGTGCTCCTATTACAATTCCTGTTGGTGAATCAACACTTGGACGTATGTTTAACGTACTTGGTGAGCCGATTGATGAGAAACCTGCACCTGATGCAGAGGCATATCTTCCAATTCACAGAAAAGCACCAACATTTGAAGAGCAGTCAACTAATACCGAAGTACTTGAGACAGGTATTAAGGTAGTAGACTTACTTTGTCCTTATCAGAAGGGTGGTAAGATTGGTCTGTTCGGAGGTGCCGGAGTTGGAAAGACCGTACTTATTCAGGAGCTTATTACTAATATCGCTACAGAGCACGGTGGATATTCAGTATTTACCGGTGTTGGAGAGAGAACAAGAGAAGGAAACGACCTTTATTATGAAATGATAGAGTCAGGTGTTATCGATAAAACAACCATGGTATTCGGTCAGATGAACGAGCCACCGGGAGCAAGAATGCGTGTTGGTCTTACAGGACTTACAATGGCAGAGTACTTCCGTGATAAGGTTGGAAAAGACGTACTTTTATTCATTGATAATATTTTCCGTTTTACACAGGCAGGTTCAGAGGTGTCAGCGCTTCTCGGACGTGTGCCTAGTGCGGTTGGTTACCAGCCTACACTTCAGACTGAGATGGGTGCTCTTCAGGAGCGTATCACATCAACAAAAGATGGTTCTATCACATCAGTTCAGGCTGTATATGTACCGGCCGACGACCTTACAGACCCGGCTCCTGCAACAACATTTGCCCACCTTGATGCAACTACGGTTCTTTCACGTTCTATAGTTGAGCTTGGTATTTATCCTGCGGTTGATCCGCTTGAGTCAACATCAAGAATTCTTGATCCAAGAGTTGTAGGTGAGGAGCATTACAGAGTTGCCAGAGGAGTTCAGGAGATACTTCAGAAATATAAGGAATTACAGGATATCATTGCAATTCTTGGTATGGATGAGCTTTCAGAAGACGATAAGCTTTTAGTATCAAGAGCAAGAAAGATTCAGAGATTCCTTTCTCAGCCATTCCATGTTGCTGAGCAGTTTACAGGACTTCCTGGACAGTATGTACCACTTTCAGAGACAATTCAGGGCTTTGCTGAGATTATCGAAGGAAAGCATGATGATATTCCGGAGAGTTATTTCCTTAATGCCGGTAATATTGAAGATGTTGTTAACAGATATAACAACAGATAATGTAAGGGGGTAAAGTCTATGGCAGATGAGAAAATGTTCAGACTTCGCGTCATTTCTCCTGAAAGAGTTTTCTATGAGGATGATGTCGCAATGGTAGAGCTTAATACCACAGAAGGTGAAATTGGTGTTTTGCCTGAACATATTCCTCTTACAACAATTGTTGCACCGGGCGTGCTTCGTATAATGAAAGGCGAAGAAACCCGTGAGGCAGCGGTCCTTTCAGGTTTCATGGAGATAAAGAAGGATGCAGTTACAATCCTTGCTGAATCTTGTGAATGGCCGGAAGAGATTGACTTAAACCGTGCGAAGGAAGCTCAGATAAGAGCTGAAAGACGTATTAAGAGCGGTAATGAAGAAGTTAATCTCGTAAGAGCTGAGGCGGCGCTTAAGCGAGCACTTACCCGAATCGGACTTGCAGAAAAATATATGTAGTTTATACTGGGCAGAGAACACGAATATTGACTGTTTTCTGCCCAATATTATACGAGAAAAGTATTTTTAGTATTGCTTAAATGAAGGGGAAATATATAAATGAAAGATATAAAAGTAAAGAATCCTATAACTGCACAGGACTATCCGGATGCAGATGTAATTCGTGTAGAAGATACATATTATATGATAAGCACGACAATGCATTTTATGCCGGGTGGAGTGATTCTCAGGTCATACGACCTTGCGAATTGGGAAATTGCAGGATATGTGTATGATACGCTTGATGATACACCGGCACAGATGCTTACGGGTGATGAAAATATTTACGGAAAAGGTATGTGGGCGGCATCCATAAGATATCATAAGGGAACATTTTATGTATGTTTCGTGGCAAATGATACACAAAAAACATATCTGTATACAGCAAATGATGTGGCCGGACCATGGAAAAAGAGTATAATCGAAGGCTTTTATCATGATTGTTCATTATTATTTGATGATGATGACAGAGTGTATATAGTATACGGAAACAGAACAGTATATTTGACAGAGCTTAATTCTGAGCTTACAGGACCTAAAGAGGGCGGACTTCACAGGATTATAGTAAAAGACAGTGATGAGACGGCTCTTGGTTACGAGGGGGCTCATTTATATAAAATAAACGGAAAGTATTATGTGTTCTTCATACATAGTCTTGTCGGAAGATGGTATAGAACAGAGGCATGTTTCATGAGCGACAGCCTTGAAGGAGAATTCGTTGGTGGAGATGTGTTTGAAGATGATATGGGACACAGAAATGCCGGCATTGCACAAGGAGGAATTGTTGATACACCGGATGGTGACTATTATGCTATCTTGTTCCAGGACCGCGGTGCTGTCGGAAGAATCCCTGTACTTATACCTATGACATGGGAAAATGATATGCCTGTAATCGGAAAAGACAAGAAGCTTGTAGGCGATGTTTTGGTAAAGAGTCTTCGTCCGGGATATGAGTACGAGCCTTTATACATCTCTGATGATTTTTCATACGAGCCGGATGCGGAAGGCAAAATTACCCTTAAAAAACAGTGGCAGTGGAATCATAATCCTAAGAATGATTTGTGGTCAGTAACCGAAAGAAAGAATGCGCTCAGACTGCATCTGGGAAAAGTTTGTGATGAGCTTACTAAAGGATATAACACTCTTACACAGAGAACTACAGAGACTGTAAGTGAAGCAGAAGTCACAGTAGATGCAAGCAATATCAATGATGGAGATTACTGTGGAATATCTGCATTTATCGGTGGCTATGGTGCTATTGCAGTAACAAAAGAAGATGATAAATATGCGCTTGTAATGATGAAGAAAAATATTAGCAGAGATTCTTCTGAGCTTGTTATGGCAGATAAGGTATATATAGATAATCCTATAGTTACATTAAAATGCGTTACTTCTTACAAAGATGAAGATATAGCAACATTTTATTATAAAAAAGATGGAGAATGGATAATGCTTGGAGATGAGCATAAGCTGTTTTTCAGACTGGATCATTTTACCGGCTGCAGATTCGGATTATTTGCGTATGCAACAAAGCAGACCGGCGGATATGCTGATTTCATGAATTTTGTATATAAAGTAATTGAATAAAATTTACCAAAACAGGCAATCTTATAAATACAGAATCTTATTTAATCAAAGAAAGTGATGAGAAAATGATGGCTGTATTTAATAATATGAAAATAAAGATTGTCGGTATGTTTTGTATCGCATTACTTGCGATGGCTGTTATGCAATACATTATTACAGAGTCTTTTCCTGACGATGCACACATAACCGAAGCCTTTATAATATCTGATGAAATAACTATATCAGAATGTATTGTAGAGACTACGGCATGTCTGACTGAGGGGGAAGATTCTGTTTCGTTTTATGAGTATGCCTGTGAAACGCTTGAGGAAATACATGGTGCATATAGTGATGGCATGGATGTAAATGGGCAGGATATATCGTATACGAATGATGACATTAAAGAATGTGTAAAAGCTGAATACACAGAAGAAAAGTTTGCAATATGTGATGTTATAACAAGGCAGAAGGCATCAGGAAATACATATTATCATTCGAAAATTACTATTTATTCTGATATTAATACAGCAGAAAAGATAAAGCGGAATATGGATTCATTTTTCTCAGATAATTCAAATGATCATATAACGTATATAAAAGTAAAGGCATATAAAAATGGGAAAATGTCTGTAAACGAGTGTAAAAATATTACAAGGAAGTTCTATGAAAGACTGCGGGCGAAAAGTGTAAGTGCGCACGCTCAGGATGCAGAGAATAACTTACTTTATAATTGTTATGGCTATTCAAATAAACTTACTGACTATATTGACAGCGGAAAGGAAAAGATTAATGTTCAGATAAGTATCAGCTATAACATACAAAATGATTGTTCGGACATAACACTCGGATATCCTATAATTAATGACTCATATTAACTATTGTATTTTGTAAAAAAAATAGTTAGAATGTACGAAAGAAGTTAAGAGAAGCTTGATTAAAAACAGGGAGATTATATGTTAAAACACGTCTATAAAATCATGGGGCTTATATTTGTATTTGTGGCGGCCTTATGGTTTTTCGGAAAATATACTCCGGAAGCTAATGTTCATAAGATAAGTGAGATTGCAGCTGCGGAAAAGGAAACATTTCCTATCGTAAACATTATGGATGGCGATTACGTTCTTAACAGAATGTACGGTTACAGCAGTAATATTGCAGCTAATACTATAAGGGAATCCATTACGGTAGTTGACGGCACGAAGCAGATAAAAGTAGCTGTTAAAGAAAATGATACACCTATTAATAAAGTAAATTACGAAATAAGAACGGTAGATACCGGGGAACTTTTGGACTCCGGTGGTGTTAGTGCGCTTGAAGATAACGACGGATACAGAAGTCTTAACATTAGAGTTGGGTCTGAACTTAGTGCAAGCAGGGAGTATTCATTAAAGATTACTCTTGTTACCAGTGTGAGTAAAAAGATACATTATTATTCAAGATTAAAGTATTATCCACAAGACTGTCATCTGAAAGAGAAGCTTGATTTTGTAATGGATATTCATAACATGACTATCAAAAAAGATGAAAAGATTGTGGATTATATAGAACCTGATCCGGGTGCAGACAATACTTCATTGGCATATGCGGATATTAAGTCATCGTTTGAAAATATTACCTGGGGAAAACTTAAACCGAATAAAATTACGGATGTCGTGCCTACCATAAAAGAAATTAATATGGAAACAGGAGCGATTCAGTTAGTATATTATTCAGAGGCTGATACGGATGCCGGACATGAAAGATTTTATGTAAAAGAGTATTATCGTGTCAGGTACACGCCGGAGAGGATGTATCTGCTATGGTTTGAGAGAACGGTAGAAAGTGAATTTGATGAAACACTTGCCAGTCTGAATAAAAGTGAGCTCAATATGGGCATAACAAGTAATACAGATATGCAGATTGTGTCAAATGATGCTGCAACAAGAGTTGCATTTGTAAAAAACGGCGATATATATATGTATGACCTTGCATCTAATGAGATAAATAAGATTCATTCGCAATATATCAATGATGAAGAATTAAATCATGAGTTGTACAGGCAGCAGGATGCACGAATCATATCCATGGATGAAGAGGGAAATGTAACATTTGCACTGTACGGATACGTGTCACATGGAGCATATGAGGGAAAAGTTGCGATAATACTTTACAGATATAATATGTCAGAAAAGGCTCTTGAGGAGTTGTTATACATTCCGTTTGAAACGTCATATCAGATGCTCAAAGAGAGTTTTGAAAGATACTGTTATATTAATAGTAAGGATGTGTTTTATTTTATTGTAAATGAACAGATATATTCGTATAACATCATTTCTGAAAAACTTGAGCTTATTGCAGATGGCGTGAATGAAGATGCATATACGGCACTTGAAGACTATAATGTCATAGCGTGGGAAAGCGACGCTTGCCTTTCTGTTCTTAACCTTGAATCAGGTGGACTTATTACAGTACCGGCTCCGGAAGGTGAATACATAGACCTCATCGGAGGCATGAACGGAAATATTATATATGGAAGAGGAAAAACATCTGATATAAGTGTTTCGTCAAATGGTATTAAGAGCCATAACATGTATTGTCTTGAAATTATAGATGCCGGCGGAGGACTTATGAAGTCCTACAGCAAGAATAAGTTTTATATTACGAACGCATATGTGAATGAAAATGTTGTATATATTGAACGGTCAAAGAAGACAGCATCGGGGTATGTGAAAGCATCTTCTGATAATATTATTAACAGAGCAGAGGAAAAGAAAGAAGCCGTTACCCTTACTCAAAGAGTATCAGACAAGTCTCTTACGGAGTGGTATATGTCATTTCCGGCATCATTTGTAATGGAGAAAGCTCCTACAATGAAGCTTGTTAACAGATTTGTTGTAAATGAAGAACAGGTACTTTATCTTGAAAATAAAGAGTCTGCGGTAAGGTATTATGTGTATGCCAAAGGCGAGATAAAGGATTCCTATCTGAATCCTGCAGAAGCAATTGTTGAGGCGGATAAAGAACAGGGAGTCGTAATTAACAGCAAACATCAGGTTGTATGGGAGCGAGGCGGAAGATTTAACAATAATGAAGTATCCGGTATTGAATATACACGGACCGGAGGGAAAATGGATAGTCTTTCTGCGTGTATTTATATGCTTCTTCGCGCAGAACGTGCAGACGTTAAACCTAAAGCTATAGCAAAGGCACAGGGCGGAGTTGTTGATATTTGTGCAGAATATATAGAGGAACCACTTAATCTTACAGGCTGTACAACAGATGAAGTCCTTTATATGGTAAGCCTCGGCAATCCTGTAATTGCTATGAAGAGCAGTACGGAGGCGCTTCTTATAACAGGATACACAGAGACATTGATAACGGTATACAATCCTGCAACAGGACTTACACAGAATATAGGACATACTGCTGCAGATTCGATATTTGAAGCTGCCGGAAATGTATTTTACTCTGCAATGAAAAATATAGATTAGATAATATAAAGGAGTTTTGATATGGACGCACGTACAATTAAGCTTGCAGAAAATCTTGTGAATTATTCGATGGCAGTAAAGCCGGGAGATAAGGTATGGATCGATTATATCGGTGCCGATACGGAACCGCTTGCCAGAGCACTTATAAAGGAAGTATATAAAGCCGGTGGAGTGCCATTTGTACATTATACGGGACAGAGTGTGCTAAGGGAGATTCTTCTTTGCTGCAATGAAGAACAGTTAAGATATATGGCAGAAAGAGACTGTGCACAGATGAGTGATATGGACTGTTATGTGGCAGTAAGAGGAGCAGAAAATGCTGCAGAGCTTTCAGATGTCCCTTCAGATAAGATGAAAATGTATGAACTCATTTACAGAAAGGCAGTGCATACAGATATACGCGTGCCAAAGACAAGATGGGTTGTTTTAAGATATCCTAATGCTTCGATGGCACAGCTTTCAGGAACAAGTGTTGAAGCATTTGAAGACTTCTATTATGAGGTATGTAACCTTGATTATTCAAAGATGGAAGAAGCAATGAAACCGCTTGTTTCGCTTATGGAGAAAACAGACAAAGTAAGGCTTACATCAGGAAGCGGAACAGATATTACATTTTCAATAAAAGACATTCCTGTCATTCCATGTGCGGGACATATGAATATTCCTGATGGCGAGGTGTATACAGCGCCTGTAAAGGATTCCATAAACGGTAAAATATGTTACAACACACCATCGATATATCAGGGCGTAACTTATGATGATGTGGAACTCACATTCGAGAATGGAAAGATAGTAGATGCAAAGGCTAATTACACAGATAAGATAAATGAGATATTTGATACTGACGAGGGATCAAGATATGTAGGTGAGTTTGCTATCGGAGTAAATCCGTATGTAACAAAGCCAATGAAAGATATTTTATTTGATGAAAAAATCGGCGGTTCAATACATTTTACACCGGGTAGCTGCTACGATGAAGCAAGTAACGGAAACAAGTCATCCATACATTGGGATCTCGTGCTTATCATGACACCGGAGTATGGTGGCGGTGAGATATATTTTGATGATGTACTTATAAGAAAGGACGGAAGATTCGTGATTCCTGAGCTTGAGTGCCTGAATCCTGAGAATCTTATGTAGAACAGATGATACATTTGCCGGACAGTTTTGTAAAACGCATGAAGGAACTTATGCCTTCTGATGAATTTGATCGTTTTATGGAAAGCTACGATGAACCGAGAGTCTACGGACTTCGTTTAAATACTTTAAAGATAAGCTGTGAAGAGTTTGAAAAGATAGCTCCGTTTGAGGTGAAAAAAGTTCCGTTTATAAGCAACGGATACTATTATGACGGAGAAAATGTACAGCCTGCAAAGCATCCTTATTATCATGCGGGACTTTATTATCTTCAGGAACCTAGTGCAATGACACCGGCTGACAGGCTTGAAATACGCCCGGGTGAAGCTGTGCTTGATTTGTGTGCGGCACCGGGAGGTAAAGCGACCGAACTTGGTGCGAAGCTTTGCGGAGAGGGTGTACTTGTTGCAAATGACATAAGCAGTTCTCGTGCAAAAGCACTTCTTAAAAATATTGAGTTGTTTGGAATAAGAAATCCGTTTGTAGTTAGTGAGCCTCCGGTGAATCTTTCTGACAGATTTCCGGAATTCTTTGATAAGATACTTCTTGATGCTCCATGCTCAGGAGAGGGAATGTTTCGAAAAGACACTTCCGTTGTAAAAAGTTATGAAGGCACGGGAGTGGATTATTACGCAAAACTACAGAAGGACATAATACCGCATGTTATAACGATGTTAAAGCCGGGCGGAATGCTTCTTTATTCGACGTGTACATTTTCGCCGGAGGAAGACGAGATGCAGATAGTTCGCATACTTAATGAATATCCGGAAATGAAACTGTGTGATATCAGAGAGTATGAGGGCTTTGCAGAAGGTGAGCCGTCATGGGCAGACGGAAATGAGGAGCTTAGAAAATGTGTAAGAATATGGCCACATAAAATGTCGGGTGAAGGACATTTTGTGGCGCTCCTTAAAAAAGACGGAGAAGATACATATTCGGACAGAGTGTTATCTGTTTCAAAGAAGAAAAAACAGTCATCCGAGCTTGCATATTTTTATGAGTTTGCAAATGATTTGTCATGGAATATAGATGAAACAAGACTTGAGCTTCAGGGCGAGAGACTATTTTATATGCCACAGCTTTTGCCGTCTTTACGAGGCATGAGATTTTTGAGAAACGGCTTATATCTCGGAGACTGTAAGAATAAAAGATTTGAGCCAAGCCAGGCGCTTGCAATGGCAATAAAGCCGGGAGAATACAAGAATACAATATCATTATCCTGTGATGATGAACGTGTAAGGCGATATCTTAAAGGTGAAACGATTATCTTTGATGAGGATGAAACCACCGGCATAAAAAACGGATGGGTACTTGTTGCTGTTGATTCTTATCCGCTTGGCTGGGGCAAGATTAATAACGGACAATTAAAGAACAGGTATCATAGCGGATGGCGGTTGTTTTAGATGAAAGAGTATTCAGGGATGCTAATTTATACTCCAATTGTGGTTGCGAGGTATACTAAGAAAAATTAATTTGGACTTTGAGTGAAACTAGTACAAAGGCTGCGCACTAATGAACAGTTAGTGCGTGGTTATTTTTTTTGCAAAAATATAACTTGGATATCCAAATTTTAGCAATAAAACTGTTGACAGTGTATAGAGTAATGTATATAATCATAAATAGCAATATCACAAAAAAACATACGGATATCACAAAACACATGATATTAGGTATATTATAAGATATGTTATAAATCAGATTTGCCAAAGGCAGACTGTTTTATATAAAAAGAGGACTCCGATAAATTCGCGCAAACCATCGGAGTCCCCAAAACACAAAGCACTTCATAGAAAAGTACTCGAGTAAAGCATATCACTTTTCTTAGTGGGTGTAAAGAAAATATGACTAAGAAAAGGTGGGAAATCATAATGAAGAAATTCTTTAAAAGAATTATGGCATGTACACTTGCCGGTGTGATCGTAGCAGGAAGTTGTGGAAGTTATAGTCAGGTAAATGCAAAGAATGTTGATATTGACAGTATTGAAAGTGCAATGCTTAATGATAGGGGATTGGAAACTTCGTATATCATAGACTGTAAAAATCCAATCATCTATAACATGATTAATAAAAATTATGCAGAAGATAAAAAAGAAGATATATATCTACAGGATAATAATATAGTATCATTAGAGCTTACTGGAAATGAGCTTGAAAACATTAAAAGTGCCGGGGTTGTGGTAGAAGAAGATTATATCCTTACAGGATCAAGCAGAAAAAAACCTGTTAATAATCGTCTTCAAGGCAATAATGTAAAACATGGCGGCAACGAAAAGAAGGATAATTTAAAAAATAATAAAGTAAAAAACTACAACAGAAAAAACTGGAGTATAGGTGCAGTCGGCGTTGACGAAAATACCGATAATTTAAATAGAGTATTACAAAATACGAAAGAAGTTTCACAAAATAAAGTTAAAATTGCAATAATTGATTCCGGTGTGGATTTTAGCGAGTACGTTAATGTAGTAGCTCGTAAAAACTTTGTTGGTGACGATATTAATCCGGTATTTGAGGATAGTACAGGTCATGGAACAGCAATTGCAAGCATAATTGGTTCTAACGGTAACAATGATGCAACACCGGGTATTAATCCGAATGCAGAAATATATTCTGCAAGAGTTTTAGATGAAAATAACCAGGCACCGGTTAGCAGAATATGCGAGGCAATATACTGGGCTATTGAGAACAAAGTTAACATTATCAATATTAGCTTTGGAACTGATAAGGATTCTGAAATCCTTCACAAGGCAATAAGAGATGCAAGTAAAGCAGGTATATTAATATTTGCAGCATCAGGTAATGGAGGCAACGATTCTGCCGTTGAATATCCTGCAGCATATAGTGAGGTAGTTGCAGTAGGTGCTACAGCTCCAACCGGTGAACTTTCGGATATGACTTCTTGTGGGGAAGAGCTTGAACTGCTTGCTCCCGGTGAAGCAATTGAAACAACAGGTTTCCTTGATATAGACATAGTAAGCAGTGGAACAAGTATGGCAGTACCGCATGCAGTAGGTGTGGCAAGTCTTCTCTGGGAAAAAGATTTAAGCAAGTCTGCTGAGTTCATAAGAAGTTTAATGGAAGCAAGTGCCAAGGAAGTTCTGACAGATAATGATGATTATTCATTTGTTGACTATGAGTATGCTAATGAAATATATGATGACTATTATGACGACTTCAAGAAAACTCAGTATAGTTATAATTCAGTTGATGTAGATGAAATTAATGAAGAATATGATAATCAGGAAGATGTAGAGGATTACTCTGAGGTTGCTACAGGAAGTTGGAGTAAGGATAATCATGTGAAGACTGTTACGTATGCTGAAGGTGAAGTTAATTGCTTAAACGCATCTGAGTTAAATATTCTTAAGAAGAGTGTTAAATTGCCCGATATTGAACCATCGTGGCATTGTGCATGGGAAAGTAATACAAGAATTTTTCACGGTAAATATGATACGAACAGTAATTATAACTACAATTATGTAGAGGCATACAAGGTAGTAATGACTATGTCTAAAAAATGTAAAAATGGGAAAAAGGTCGCTGTGGCTATTGATGGAGCTCCTAACACAACAGAAGGAAACGTAATAAAAGCGCTTATGAATGATAATAAAAAATGTATTACTAGTCATGCAAATTCAAATAAAAGAAACGCATCGATTGTATTTATGGGAATTGCAATGCATATGGTTGCCGATACTTATGCTCACAGTGCAGCGGTTTATATAAAAAAAGATAAAACTTTTATTCCTGTAAGAGATATTAGTGATATGGAAAATGATACGATTAAAGATTGTCCTGCAAGGTTTGAATGTGCAAAAAAATCATGCAAAAAAATTCTAAATGTATGGAAAAATAATTCAAACCCATCAAGTTCTGAATATAATGTTAGTGGATTTGGAAATAATGAAGCTAGAAAAGCTTTCAGACTTCGATTTCTATATACATATTCAAATGATAGTAATTTGAAGAATAAAAGCATTGAACAATAAATGAAGAAAGGGAAATTACATGAAAAAAAATATAACTCAACTTGTTTTAATATTTAGCATCTTGCTTGGCGTAGCCTTATCAGTTACTTCTACTACGAAAGCAGCTGATTATGATGTAACTACGATAAAAACTAAAGGCATTTTTCATACATACAATTCTTCCAACGTTAGAATTAATAAAGATGGACAGCTTCAGTATTATACATATTATGATATATCTAATAAGTTTATCTTTAAAAAAGTAACTTGTAATGATAAAAAATTCAAATCAAAGAAAACCTTTAAGAGACCTTTAAAAGACGATGGTTATGATATTATTAAACAGGATGGGGATAATAAACTGTGGCTTGTCTATAGGAAAAACCTTAAAACTATTTATTTTATAAACTGTAACAAAAATGGAAAGGTATTTACAGAATTTAAGACTAAAATAAACGGTTATTATAATTTTTCAATCCATGATATCATGATTAATGGCAATAAGTTATATTGTATTAATTCTTGTATAAAAAACAACGAAAAAGAATTTGTTGAGATTCTTTGTTTCAACAAGAAAAACGGCAAACTTATTAGCAGAATAAAATTTCCGCAAAAAGAAGAGTATTCTTTTAGATTTGCTGGCAAAAAAATATATGCAATAGCTTACTTTGATGATTTCATCGATGTGTTCTCTCTTAAAGGGAAAAAACTTGTAACCTATAAACTTCCGGAAGGTTTAAAATTTAAAAATGATGAAGAGCCTTTTTGGGACTTTACAGTAAAAGACAATTCTATTTATTACATAAATACCAGAGGAGTATTTAAATGCGATGAGCATGGTATAAAAGAATTTGAACTTATGTATGATGGAACAAATGACGATTTGTTTAATAAAATAGATGGATCTTTTATGTCAGTCAAAGAACTTTATGTAGTAGATGATAATGAGTTTTATGTCATATTCAATAATGAGGCAGGATATGAATCTGTTGCTCCGACTGCGGTTGCGAGGTATACTAAGAAAAATTAATTTGGACTTTGAGTGAAACTAGTACAAAGGCTGCGCACTAATGAACAGTTAGTGCGTGGCTATTTTTTTGCAAAAATAAAATTTAGATATCCAAATTTTAGCAATAAAACTGTTGACATTGCATAAAGTCATGTATATAATCATAAATAGCGATGTCACAAAAAAACATACGGATATTACAAAACGCCTGGTATTAGGTATATTATTAGATATGTTATAAATCAGATTTGCCAAAGGCAGACTGTTTTATATAAAGTAGCGGAGGGATATGGTGATAAATACACAGGAAACAATCCTGTTAAAAACAATTTTTACTTAGAAAAATTGTATAAGTTTTCTGATGATTTGAAAGGCAGAAGTTGTCTTGATAATTAACTATTGGGGAGGAAGTTTATGATGAACAAATTTGTATACAGGAGACTTTTAATACCGGTTATAGTTGTATTATTGTTATTTACATATAATACAGCATCTGCAAATGCAGATATTAATGCTTATCCGGTTAATTTCAAAAATGCTGATTTCACAAGAGATGCTTCAAAACTTATGTATTCCGAAAAAAACGGAATCTATTTTTATTCTTTTACCGATATACGAACAAAAGGAAAAAAGTTTCATAAAAATAGTATAAATGGAAGTAAGATTAAATCAAAGAAACTATTTAGAAAACTAGGTAGTCTTCCTGTATTTTATATAAGCGGTAGTGATAATAATATTTTATTGCCGTATATTAAAAAAGATATGCAACATTTTGTATGCTATAACCTTAAAGGGAAGGAACTATACCATGTAAAATGTCGCGTGCCAAATTTGATTAAAAAAGGTAGTTATATCATATATGATTTTGTTTCAAAGGGAAATAAAATATATTATGTTGCGGATTATGGCACCCGTACGAAAAAACATGGCGAATCATTCTATACACATATTATCAGCATTAACAAAAAAACGGGGCGATTATTAAGTGATAAAATATTATCTAGTAACAATGTTGAATATGATAAGGTTCTGATAGTTGGCAAAAAAATATATGGACTTACGGATAATACAGTATTTGTATATTCATTATCAGGGAAAAGATTGAATGAATACATTTTACCTGAAGGTGAAAAAACTAAATCGTGTAGAGTAACAAGTGATGGGTCGATAGTAAAAGATTTTGATTTTCACAGTATTTTTGTAAAAGGAAAAAACATATATTATGTCAACCGTAATGGAATATATAGACTAAATACAAGTGAAAATAGTGAATTCCAATTATTTTACGATGCAAAGAATGACAAATATTTTTCTGACTGCAGTCTTGTTTATGGAATAAGAGAAATATATATTGTTAACGATAAAGAATTCTATATCTCATTTAATAATACATATGATTACGAGTCGGATGTGCCTGTAGTTATATTAAAATATTTGAGCGATAAATGAAAAGCTATCTTACGCTCTAACCGCGGTTGCAAGGTATACTAAGAAAGACTAATTTGGATTTTGAACGAGGCTGCCAACAAGGGCTGAGGAGCATGTGCTTTTTGGTCCTTGTGTTACAATTACGTTTTTATTAATAACTAAAGCATTGAAAGCTAATAATAAACGACAACAGGAGAAAATTAGTATGAAAAAATATATAGCAAGATTTGTTATGATATTTAGTTTAATACTTGGAGCGACATTTTTATTTAGCTCAACCACAGAAGCGGCAGATTATAATGTAACCAAGATAGATGCCAAAGGTGTCAACAATACATACGGATCTTCCGATATTAGAATTAATAAAGACGGACAACTTCAGTATTATACTTTTTTTGATTCGGGTAAAAAAGATGTGTTCAAAAAAGTAATTTATAATGAAAAAACAACTACTTCAAAGAAACTATTTAAGAGGAAAATGTTTGGCGATTATGAAGTTGTTAAACAAAATGGAGATAAGACATTATGGCTTGTTTATCAAAAAAATAAAAACCATTATTTCGTAAAGTATAACGATAAAGGAAAAGTATTGACTAAAATAAAAACGGGTAAAATTAAAGCAAATTATCATTTTTCAATCTGTGATATTGTAGAGGACGGTAATAAAATATATTGTGTTTTAAAAGGATATTTGCCCAAAAAACAAAAAAAGTACATTGATATTTTATGTATTAATAAAAATAAAAGTAAAATAATAAGTAGAAAGAGAATTTCTATAAAAAATAGTTATCTACTGGAATTTGCTAATAATAAAATATATGCAATGGATGGAAATAACATTGATGTATATTCTCTTAAAGGCAAAAACCTTGCAACGTATCAACTTCCAGAGGGTTCAACGTATAAAGATAAAGAATATTATGTTGATGCATATACTGTAAAAGGAGGCGTAATCTATTATGTCAATACTAGAGGGCTTTTCAAATGTGATGAACTGGAAACAAAAGCATTTGAGATTATTTACGATGCATCAAATGATGATTTATTTACTAAGTCGGAAGGAACTTGTAAAACTGTTAGTGAGCTTTGCGTAAAAAATGATAATGAATTTTATCTTGTTTTTAGTAATGATGCAGAATTTGATACTACTGCCCCGACTGCGATAGCAAGGTATACGAAGAAAAAATAATTTAGATTTTGAATGAAATAGGACCGAAGGGCATCTGCTTTTCGGTCCTTGTGCTACAAAACTTAGGAAAACATGTAAGAAATTCTATATTAGGAACGAATAAAAAACATAATACAAGATATGACAGAGGGGATATTTACGATGAAGAAAATGTTAATTTATTTGCTGGTGCTTTCATGTCTGTTTGTTACAGTTACACAATCATTAACAGCGCAGGCCGCAAGCAAAAGCGGATACACATGCAAAAAAGAGGTAATTACAGTTAATAGACATTTAGTTAATGCTCAGGTTAGCGAGGATAATAAGGGGAATTTGAATGTGATAACCCATCAGAGCTATGTTCCTAAGTTTGAGTATCAGTTTCTGACATGGGGTAATGGTAAAAATGCAGTGTCAAAAACTATACTTAAGAAAGAAGTCTTTCCGGCTGTAATAAAAAAGGATCCTGCGTATAGATATAATACGGTCAAACTGGGTAAAAGAGGAACAATTCAATTTATATCAGAGGTGTACAAAAAAAAGAATGACTGGCGACAGGTATTCACAATGACAAATAGTAAAGGCAAAAAAATAGTAAGCATAGACATCAGCAAGAAGATGAAGAGTTATAATGAGAATCCTGTTAAAAATGATTTGGAGTTTGGTAAGGATAAGATTGTTGATTTCGAGGTGACCGGGAAATATCTTGATGTTCTAATTGATGAGAAAGATACTAACGGTGAAGAAGGGCGTATATATTCTGTGCAGAGATTTAATCTTAAAACGGGAAAAAGAGTACGTGCACAAAGGCTTGAAAGAAAGTGCTTTGCTATTATGGATGGGTATTTGTATGCTTCAGATGGTGAAACAAAGACTGGTTATAAATATTCCTTGAATGGGAAAAGGTGTATATGGGAATCTGTTGTAAATAAAGAGTTTTGGACCGGACACGATGCTGTAGGAAAGAATTTATATTTTATCAAGGAAGATGGAATATACAAGATAAATACAAGTATAAACAACTCAAAACCCAAACTTATAATATCATCAAAAGAGTGTCCTGTTCTGAATAAAGAAGATACATTTAAGTATTTGTATGTTGACAACAAAAACCATTTTTATCTGGTAGTAGATTTTTATACATCATACAAAAAGCATTTGTATGAATTTACAAAGAAATAATAGGCATTAATGTTGTTATATGTTGTTATAAGGCCAAAAAATATGCAAATAATTATTTAGAAGCTTTGAATTCTACCGAGGTAAAGATTCTAAAGGCGGCAGCGAAAGCCCCAGATATTTATTGGCCTGCAAATGAAGGACACGATTATTAAAAAAGATTACTAAATCAAACTTTAAGGATATATTGGGAAATCAAAGTTTCAATGCAAGAAACTGCTCAATTATATTAATGGGATTAGCAATGCATAGTGTTGGTGATACATATGCACACCAATATGGAGCGTTTGATGGATGCGTATGGAAAGATCAACCAGGGGTAAATGATGACATTCAAAATATTAAAAGCAGATGGATATGTATAGTTATTGATTCTTGAATAAATTAAACGATTGGAAGAAAAGGGATGTTTATGAAAAAGAGATATATTTTTAAGATACTAACATTATTTATGATGTTAAGTTGTTTGGTATTTAACAATAAAGCAAGGGCATCATCACAAAATTGGAATACTGCAATTGAAGTTGTATCAACTGTAGATGGTGTAACGTACTATGCATACATTTCATCAGATAATAAGGAATGTTGGATACATCGTATACAGATTAACGTTAAAACCGATACAGTACATTTTCCTGCACAAATAAATGGTGTAGTAGTCACGAAAGTTGGAAGCGGAAGAGACCTTATTAGTGAAACAGCGGACGATGAGTTATATATTGATATATTCGGTAAAGAGTATGATATGGGTGAAGGTATCGCAAAGTTTTCTGATAAGAGAATATTTGTAAAAAATGTGATACTGCCTGAGAATCTTGCTGATATTTGTGAAGCAGCATTTGTGGGTTTTAAGAAAATTGAATCAGTAATAATTCCAGATAGTGTTTCAAGTATTGATAAATATACTTTTATGATGTGTTCCTCGCTTAAAGAAGTTAAATTGCCACAGAAGTTAGAACAGATTGAAAGCACGGCATTTGATAAATGCAAAAATCTTAAAAAGATAAAGTTTGAAGAACCGAGTGATAAATACAAGGTTAAAAATAATATGCTGTTAAGCAAAGATGAGAAGACGCTTTATTTTGTAGCAACAGGAATTAAAAATGCAAATATTCCTAAAGGTATTAAAAGAATTGTAAAAGCGGCATTTTTAACATCTTATGCAGATAAGATTACACTACCTGCATCCGTCAACGAGCTGGAACAGGATTCACTTTCATTAAAAAAAGCGCCAAAGGTGATTCTGCATAAAAATAATCGCACATTTGTTAAGAAAAATGATGGTATTTATAATAAGCAAACAGGTTCTCTTGCTTGTATAATAGCAGGTGATAATGAGGTAGTAATCCCAGAAAAAGTTAAAGAGATTAATGAAGAGATTTCTGTTATGGGTAGAAGCAAAGTAATCAAAAAAATTGTTTTGCCGACATCATTAAAGAAATTGTCGGGGGCATGGACAAGACAAATATATAGGTATAAAAGCGTTTGCTTTAAAGGTACTAAACCACCAATAACAAAAGCGAGTAAAGCGTATCCAGGCTATGAAGTAAAACCGGTATTTTGTACAGTGTATGTACCTAAAAAAGCAAAGAAGCAATATATAAAGTGGAGATTGAAGGGTGAAAACGACCTTGATATTGATGAATTATGGAATAAGGTTGTGTCGTATTAAGATGTGCGAACAGATGGCGCATGAGTAGTTATGATGACTGCCCATGCGCCAATTGTTATATATTATCCTATTCAAGCAACACAGCCTCGTAAACTTCTTTGTTGTTAATTCCTGCCGGGGTTTCGGTCAGTTCAAATAATGTAGTCTGTAAATCTGATATTGAAAAATCAGGAATATCGATTCCGTTGTACATTTCGTCGCAGTATTTGAAAAGTTTAACAACATCGTCATTTAATATGTTATGTCCCATAGAGGCGTCGTGCAGATTGATTATCAGGTTGTTGCTTAAGTTAAGCATGTCAAACACCTGCTTGGCTTTCTGGAAATTGTACCAAAGGGATGGTGTGTTTTGCCATACGTCAAAGTTAAATCCTCCGATGAGCATGCAGGTTCTTCCTTCTTCTGCATAAAGTGCAGTGAGATAATGCTGGTCGAAAGGAAGCAGATATACACTTCTGAATTGCTTGAATCTTTCGTTAAACCAATAAGCTTCGCCACTGCTCTGGAGACTTCCGATTGTTTCGACATCGCCCTGCTTATAAGTTACAGTGCTCATAAATCCGAGACTGGACACGTCATAGGTCTGAGTAACAACTGCGTTAGGATTGTATCTGAAAACACCCATTCCGCCGCTTCCCGAACATGTAGGAAGAGCGATCTTAAAACGTTTGTCAAATGCACCTGTAACAGCGGTTGCTTTACCCCATCTGGATACGCCGCCGACTATTGCAAAATCAGAGTTAATGTTATAATCAGTACCTGCTCCTGTATAGAGTGCGTCAAGAATTTTACTTGCGCCCCATGCCCATGCCATGAGAACACCGGTCTGTTCACGCCATTCGCCGGCATTGTACGGATATAAGGTGTAAAATGCACCTTTTCTTTCGGCACTGTCTGTTGAAACCTGTGAGGTGTCATAGTTGATTACTGCATATCCGTTTGCAAGTGCAGTTTCCTGTTCTGTAAGATTACCCATGGAAATTATAACAGGCCATCCTTTTTCAGGAGCATTACCTGACGGAATATTAACTGTAACAGTAAATGATGCGCTGCCTCCTGCAGTCTGGCCAATCTGTGAACCGTCGGTTTCTATATTAATCTTAAGGTCGGAATTATTTTTCTCATAAGTAAGAGATTCACCTTCTCCATTACGCCACATACCATACATATAATACTGATACATCTGACGGATTTCCTCAGCGCGGCCCTCCCAATTTTCTGCCGTAACAGGTGTTCCGTCAATGTATGTAAATATATCAGGTATTGTTTTAGATTCAGCAAGTTCGTTTACTTCCACAAGATTTTCAAATGGAATCGGTGTAGGAGTAGGAACCGGTGTAGGTGATGGTGCGATGGTAGGAGCCTGTGTAACAACAGGAGCCGGACTATTTGTAATAATGGAAGGCATGTCTTCGATAATTCTTTCTGTAACAGTTACTTTGCATGTAAGCTTTGTTTTTTTGCCGTTAAACTTGTAAAGTGCCGTTACCTTTGTTTTTCCTATTTTATTACCTTTTATAATGGCATAAGATTTCTTTTTCTTAGTTATCTTGACAATATTTTTGTTGGCTACCGACCACTTTACGGAAGCCTTCTTTTTTCCCTTTTTTATCTTTAGTTTATATGAGCTGTCCTGTTGCAGACTGATACGCTTTTTGTTTAGAGCAGGTTTTTTTGCCGAATATGTATTTGCGGGAATCAAACATATTACAAGAACTGCAACGATAAAATAAGAAACGAAACGGGTAATTTTTTGGTTCATAACATCATTCTCCTTCTATGATTACATGTATTTATTATAAAACAAATAATCATAAAATACCAATACAAAAGGTATAACTTGTGTTACACTTTTTATATTGTTTTTTGTATTTCTGTATGAGATAATTTTTATGTGTTTATAAATATAAATTTATGTATTGGAGAGTTGTTATGAGAAAAAGTAAGCATATAGTTATAGCGTTGATTGTTGCACTGGCAGTTCCTCTTGCAAGTGAACTTCAGCTTGTGGATTTTGATAAGAAGATTGCTGTTGCAGACCAGATGGGCGAAGAAGATGACTTTATTGCAATAGCGCTTAATCCGGGCTCGGATGAGACAGAACTTAATTTTACATGGTATGACCGTATCGGAGAAGAGGGTGCGGTATATATGGCCGAGAAAACGGATGATGCCGCTAAACTTGACGAAACAGGCTTTCCAAAAGACGGAGTTCTTGTAGGTGAAGCAGTGACGGAGCCTCTCAAGTACACAGGTTCTAAAAGTAACAATTATATAGATTATCAGATAAATAAGGCGACTGTTAAAGGACTTAAGGCTAATACTGAATATATATACCGTGTACAAAACGGAGATGTGTATTCGGAGACTTATGAATTTGAAGTAAAAGGGACCATTCCTGAGTGGAGTTTTTATTTTGCTACAGATCCGCAGCTTAACAATGCATCCGGTGAAAATGCTGCTGCTATAGGCAGATGGATAAGTTCGGTTGATAAGATAACTGAGGTTAATCCTGACGCAAGCATGATGGTTATAGCAGGCGACCTTGCGCACAATGGCGGTGGTGAGGAATCAGAGTATATTGATGGTTTCCTTGCACCTGAAAGACTTAAGAGTTTAGCGCTTGGTACTACCGTAGGAAATCATGACCAGCATACTACCGGAATTGTGTATGCCGAGCATTTTAACCAGCCTAACCAGACAGATATAGGAAGCTACATGGATACACCGGGTGATTATTGGTATACATATAATAATGCATTATTTATCAATCTTACAAGCAGTGTAAGAAATAATATAACAAGTGCACTTACACATGTTGATGATCACGTTGCATTTATTAAAGAAGCCATTGAGAAGAATCCTGATACTGATTGGCGTATTATTATATTCCATGAGGCATTATTCAGCGGTGGATGGCATGCAACGGAAGAATCTACAAGAACTATGAGAAACACACTCGTTCCTCTTCTTGACGAGATTGATGTTGATTACGGAATTGACCTTGTGCTTAACGGACACGAACATTATTACAGCAGAACATATCTTATGCAGGGGCTTAATGCCCTTTCTACAGAGGGAGCTCCGGCAGAGGTGACAGATCCGGACGGAATATATTATATAACAGGAAATACTGCAAGCGGCGTTCTCTACAATGATCCTGTAAGCATTGATTATGATTATATGGCAGTACATGAACAGCAGTACACTCCTAATATTTCCAATATCGATATAAGCACAACACCATACGAAACATCATTAAGAATAGTGACATACCGTACGGCCGAGGGCAACGGCTATACCGGAACAGAAGGTTCTATGTCAGTCGTTGATGACTTTACGATAAAGAAGACTACCGAATTCAAGAAAATGGGTGCTGAAAAAACTGTGGCTGATGAAACGACAGGAATAAAGGTAAAAGTGCCTAATGTATTTTCTCAGGATGAAGTTAAGGTATCGGCAAATATAATTACATCAGGAGATGAATTTAATAAATTATCCGGTGCTGCAAGTGTCGATGCTGAGATGAAGGACTACAAGCATTACAGTACCGTATATGATGTAAATACTACATGGTGCGGAAAAGATATGGACTTTACGGATAATGCTGAAGTATTTATCCCTATGCCTAAGGTAAAAGAAGTTCCAAACGTTGCAAAATATGCATTATACTCTCTTTCAGATGCCGGATATGTAGTAAAGGAAAAAGCAACACTTACAACAAAAGATGGTGTACAGGGATTTGTTATTAACACAAAGAAAACAGGTACATATGCAGTAGCAGTAGCCGGTGAAAAACTATCAAAGCCGGATGCACCAATTGTGCAGGATGTGCCGGATGAAAAAGTATTAATTAAAAAGATAAAAGCAGATAAGAAAAAAGTAATCTTAAAGGTTAAGAAAAAACATAAGCTTAACATAAAGATTACACCGAAAAATGCAACTGTAAAGAAACTCAAATATACATCATCTAACAAGAAAGTTGCAAAGGTATCAAAAAAAGGTGTTATCACTGCCTTGAAAAAAGGTAAGAGTATAATTACGGTACAGACAACAGACGGATCCAAAAAGAAGATTAAGATTACTGTTAAAGTAAAACGATAGGAAAAATATGAAAAAACATATAATGCTTTACGGAGCCATGGGTATATTTCTTGTTTTGTTTTTTGCATATACCATATGGCTCGGTGAAACTCACTCGTACAGTATGGCAGATGACAGTCAGGGCAAGATGTCATTTGTAAAGGGAAAAGTTATTGAGATTGCGGAAGAAAGACTTTCTTCTGATCCAAGCAGACCCGGAGGGTATGTAGGTGAGCAGGATATATCTGTTAAAATTTTAAATGGTAAACATAAGGGAGACATAGTTTCGGTAACGAACTATGTCTCTACGACACATCATATACAGCTTAAGGTAAACGATGCTGTTATGCTGGGTATAGATGAGGAAAGTGGCAGCAGTTATGTTTTTCAATATTACAGACTGACTGTGATTTATGTGCTTATAGGATTATTTGTTTTAATGATAATTATTATAGGGCGTAAAAAGGGTCTGATGACGGTGGCAGGACTTGCATTTTCCGTGTATGTATTTGTTAAATTTACGCTTCCGCTTGTATATTTCGGAAGCTCACCGATTGTTATCGGCATACTCAGTGTAGCCATAATTACGACTGTCTCGCTGGTTCTTCTTACGGGCATAAGCAAAAAAACACTCTCAGCTATTATATCAACATCGCTTGGGGTTATTCTTTCGGGAGTAATTTATGCTGTATTTTCGGAACTTTTGCATGTAAACGGTTACAATATATCAGAATCTGATGCTGTGCTTGCAGTATCGAGCAGATACGGACTTCAGGTTTATAATATTTTATATACCGGAATACTTATTGCGAGTCTCGGAGCGGTAATGGATGTTGCAATGTCAGTTACATCTGCGCTTTATGAAATGATAGGTATTAAAGAATCCATTGGTAGAAAAGAGCTTTTTACAGCCGGAATGAACATGGGAAAAGATATGATAGGAACTATGACCAATACACTTATTCTCGCATTTGCCGGCGGAAGTTTTGTTAATCTTATAATATTTGCATCATATAATATGTCGTTTGTCCAGCTTATGACTTCGGATTTTATTGTTATTGAACTTCTGCAAGGGATTGCATGTACCGCAGCAGTTGTGCTTGCTGTTCCGATATCGGCATGGACAGCTTCATGTATGCTTGTAAAAAAGTGAGATTTTTATAGTAATATTGCAAGACAAATAATGATTTTTATTATATAATTTATAAAAACGGAGAAGGAGGGGCTTTGATGATTAAAAAGATATTAAAGCATGTAGTATGTTTAATGGCAGTGCTTGCACTTGGAGCTGTTATCGGAGGCGTTTTTGATTGTTCAGAATCAAAAGCAGTTAATCCGTATCTGCCGCTTTGGGAGCATATTCCTGATGGAGAGCCTTATGTATTTGAAGATCCGGATGAACCGGGTAAGTACAGATTATATGTTTATGGTTCTCATGATACACATAAAACTAAGTATTGCGGAGATAACTTTGTATTGTGGTCAGCACCGGTTGAGGACCTTACGGACTGGGAGTGTCACGGTGTAATTTATACACATAACGGACATACACTGTTTGCTCCGGATATCACTGAAGTTGTTCATCCTGATGGAAGTAAGGAGTACTATTTATATCCGAATGACCAGTCATATGACGGAACAGCTGCAAGGTCAGACAGTCCTGAAGGACCATTTGAAGTATATGCAACTAATTCTGTTTTAGGTTTTGACCCTGCAGTATTTGTGGATGATGACGGAAGAGTATACGGATATTGGGGATTCCAGAGTTCAAGTATGGCAGAGCTTGATCCTAATACAATGTGTACTATCAAAGCAGGATGCAGGGAGCTTAAGGAAGCAGATACAGGTATTGACGGAAGTAATGGAGGTAAGTTCAGATTCTTCGAAGCTTCTTCAATGAGAAAGATTACTGATAATGGATTTACAAAGTATGTATTTGTATATAGCCGTATGTCACAGAACGGTGAATTTGGAATGGGAGCAACTAATGCAACTCTTGCATATGCTTACAGTGATACACCTTTAGGACCATGGACTTACGGTGGAACTATTGTAGATGCCAGAGCAAGAGAGAAAGATGAAAACGGAAATAATATAGCTACCCAGCCTGCAGGTAATACACACGGAAGCTTGGTAGAGGTTAATGGCGAATGGTTCATTTTCTATCACAGATGTATTAATAATGACCAGTATTCAAGACAGGGAACAGCTGAACGTGTAGAAGTAAGTATTAATGATAATGGTGAAGTTATTATCCCTGAAGCAGAGCTGACATCAGAAGGATTAGAGGTTAACGGACTTGATCCTTATAAGAACTACTCTGCAGGTATTACATGTTATATGACAGGCGGACCATATATAAAGGCTACATATGATGAGAATTATGACGGCGCTCCTGTATGTAACAATAAGAACAATGCTAAAGTAGGATTTAAGTATTTTAACTTTAATAAAGAGTATTGGCAGGATACAGAGTTTGAGCTTGACTATATGGCTAAAGGTAATGATGGTGTTATAAAACTTATGCTTGACAGTCCTTGGGAGAGTAAGGGCGGAGTACCTATCGGTGAGATTGAGGTTAAGTCGTCTGATTCAAAAAATGAGATTACAACAGCGCATATAGAGATACCTGAACTTGATGATGTAAACGGAAAGCATGCATTGTATTTCGTATTTAGTGCAAATCATGGAAATGAAATTGCTGATTTATATGATTTCAGATTTGAGCTTACAGGAATCAATCCGGCAACACCTACACCTGTACCTACAGAAGTTCCGACAAAATCTCCTGTGCAATTTGCAACATCACCGCCATTATTACCGGATGATGGTGAAGCAAAGGTTGGTGGAATTTATGCAAATGCAGGTTGTGTGTATAAGGTTGTATCCAAGGATGCAGACGGAAATGGTATAGTATCATTTGCCGGAGCAATTACCAAAAACATAAAGAAAGTTGTTATTCCGAAAAAAGTTACTATTCTTGGAAAAACATATAGGGTTGTTCGGATAGAAAAGAAGGCATTTGCCGGATGTAAGAAGCTTAAAAATATTGTTGTTAAGTCTAAGACAATCAAAAAAGTCGGAAAGGCTTGCTTTAAGGGAATACATAAAAAAGCAGTGATCAAAGTGCCGAAGGCAAGACTTAAGGCTTATAAGAAGTTGTTTAAAGGTAAGGGTCAAAAGAAGACCGTAGTTATTAAATAAGTAAATGTGTATACCGGGAAGAACTGTAAAAGTTTTTCCCGGTGTTTTTATTTTTAGCCGTTTATTATCCATGTATATATAGAAGTTTATATAAAGTTATGTTATATTGTCATTGGAATTTTAACAAAAAGGTGATTTGATGAAGATGTTTGGCAAATGTATAAAAAATAGTTCAATCATGATAGTATCTTTAATTTGTGCGTTTGGACTAAGCCTTCTGTTTCAATATATATTTGATGTTCAGGAACATATAACTACAGTTTTTGTGTTTGCAGTATTTCTTATATCCATTTTGACTGAAGGATATCTTTATGGTGTTTTGGCTGCTTTTATCAGCACAGTTGCGGTTAATTATGCATTTGCATTTCCGTATTTTGCACTTGATTTTACACCACCTGTTAATCTTATTTCGGGTATTGTTATGATTGCCATTGCAATTCTTACAAGTGCACTTACAACCAAAGTTAAGCGACATGAAGCGATGAAAGCTGAAAATGAAAAAGAACGTATGAGAGCGAATTTGCTTAGGGCAGTTTCTCACGATCTGCGAACGCCGTTGACAACTATTTATGGTTCTGGCACAACTCTTCTTGAAAATAGTGATTTGATGACAGAAGCTCAAAAAATAAAAATCATATCCGGAATAAAAGAAGATGCCGAATGGCTTGTTCGTATGGTTGAAAATCTTCTTTCCATTACACGTATTGACAGTGGTCAGGTGAAAATTATTAAGACTCCTACAGTGCTTGAGGAACTTATTGATTCAGTGGTTTTAAAATTCAAAAAACGTTATCCTAAACAAAAAGTTGAAATTGATATTCCCGACGAAGTAATTATTATTCCGATGGATGCGATTTTAATTGAACAGGTTATTGTTAATATGCTTGAAAATGCGGTTCAGCATGCAGACGGAATGACTCGTTTGATACTCAGGGTAAGGACATCAGAAAACCAGGCTATTTTTGAGATAGAGGATAATGGATCTGGCATCAATCCTAAACGATTAGATACAATCTTTACCGGATATTATACATCGGAAGATGAAGTAGCAGACAGCCAAAAGAAAAATGCAGGTATCGGCCTTTCTGTATGCGCAACGATTATTAAAGCACACGGAGGAAATATTAAAGCTGAAAATATAAAAATGGGAGGGGCAATATTCAGTTTTGTGCTGGATATGTGAAAATATGAGACATAATAAATATAAAGTTCTTCTTGTTGAAGACGAAGCAAATATCAGAAATCTTGTGGCAACAATGCTTGAAACTGAAGGATATCAGACAATTCTTGCAGATTCTTGTTCAAATGCAAAAACTATGTATGCATCTTATCTGCCGGATCTTATTATCTTAGATCTCGGGCTTCCTGATATGGATGGTATGAATCTGCTTGATTATATCCGCAAGGACTCTTTAACTCCAATAATAGTGTTGTCTGCCCGTACGAACGAAAATGATAAGATTGCCGCCTTAGACAGAGGTGCCAATGATTATATTACCAAGCCGTTTGGCTCAGGAGAATTGCTTGCAAGAGTAAGAGCAGCACTTCGTAATAACCGCTTTAGTGCAGATGAAGGAAGATTACCGGGTGGGAAATTCATTCTTAAAGGGATGGAAATCGATTATGATGCACGTCGGATATTTATAGATGGCAATGAAGTCAAGCTTACGCAAACGGAGTATAATATCGTTACGCTTCTCTCTGAAAACTGTGGTAAGATGATGACTTATGCAGCAATTATCAAAGCTATTTGGGGCGGATATGAACAAGAAGGAAGTATAAAAAAACTACAGGTTAATATGGCAAATATCCGAAAGAAAATCGGAGACAAACCCGGAGAACAAAATTATATTGCAAATGAGCTTGGTGTAGGGTATCGCCTGAATGAATAGGATATACAGCATTGGATTACTTTGGTAATTCGGTGCTTTTTATTTACCGCCTCTTAACCGGATAATCGATATAATAAATTAAAGTGGGGTGAATATCGAAAGGAGAAATACTATGTTATCAGCAGAAGAAATAGTACAACTTATACAAAGTCTTATATGGTTACTTGCAGGAGTCGGAGTATTTATCGTCGGTATGAATTTTATGAGCGAAGCACTTGAAAAAAGTGCCGGCGAGGGAATGAAAAAATTGCTCGGACGAATAAGCAATAACCGTTTCTCGGGCGTAGGCATCGGTGCCGGTGTTACTGCCATTATACAAAGTTCATCGGCAACATCGGTTATGGTGATTGGTCTTGTTAATGCCGGTGTTATGACACTTATGCAAGCTACACCTATAATTATGGGTGCCAATATCGGTACAACTATAACAGGTGTTTTAGTAGCATTAAAGAACGATTATTTTAATATGCTTATGTATCTTTTTGCTTTTGCCGGAGTTATGATGGGCTTCTTTAAAAAGGAAAAAATAAAGCTGGCAGGTCTTTTATGCAGTGGTTTGGGACTGATTTTTGTGGGTCTCAATGTGATGAGTAGTGAGCAGGCATTTGGGAATCCTTTGGTTGAAACAATGTTTCAGGGGATATTCAGTGTTATTGATTCACCACTGCTTCTTATATTTGTTGGTGTGATTTTCACAGCCCTGATACAAAGTTCATCGGCTGCGACGGGCGTTGTAATCACAATGGTTGGAACCGGTATCCTTCCTCTTGAACTTGCATTGTTTATTGTGCTTGGTGCGAATATCGGAACATGTGTTACAGCACTTCTTGCATCCGTTGGAGCAAATGCAAATTCCAAGCGAGTTGCACTTATACATTTTACATTTAATGTAATCGGAACAGTTCTATTTACGGCAATTGTTTGGATATTTAATGAGCCGATGATAAATCTTCTTGTTTCGATGTTCCCGGGAAGTGATCCTATGTCTCTTCAGATGAGGGTTTCATTGTTCCATGTTATTTTTAATGTAACAACAACGTGTGTGCTTCTGCCGTTTGTGTCGCAGTTGGTTAAATACTCCTGTCTGGTAATAAAAGACAAGAAAACAACAGAGGATACTTATGCACTTAAATATGTTGATGACCGTCTTTTGCCGATGGCACCTGTAGCTTTAATGCAGGTAAAAAAAGAAATAGACTATATGTTTAGCCTGGTTGAGGAAAACTTAAACCTCTCTTTTGATGCAATGGGTACAGAAATACTTACAAATGGTGACAAAGTCATTGCAAATGAAGGAATTATTGATTACACAAATGGTGCGTTGACAAGGTTCCTTATCAAACTTTCTCCAACTGTGGAGCAAAGTGATGAACAGGTTATTGGATCATATTTCCACGTGCTTAACGACCTTGAACGTATTGGTGATCATGCTGAGAATTTTTATGAAATAGCGGCAGCAATGTCTGCTAAGAACATAACGTTTTCTGAGAAGGCTCAGGCAGATATTAAAAAGATGTGTGACAAGATTTTACGTATGATTGTTATATCCAGAAATGCTTTTGACACTTTAGATAAATCAGAATTGCCTGAGCTGGCAGCACTTGAGAATGATACTGACAATATGAAAAAAGAACTTACGGCAAGCCACTTTGCACGTCTCGCCGAAGGAAACTGCAGTATGGATGTAAGTCCGTATTATTCATCTGTTGTGGTTGGTCTTGAACGTGTGGCGGATCATCTTGTAAACGTAGGTTATAGTATTGTAAACCCTGTCGGTTCTCAAAAAGAATAATTTAGAATTTGTAATATACATACAATAATTAATGTTGTGCGTAGGAGGAAAAAAATGATATTTTTGGAAATACTGTTGTTGGCACTTGGTTTTGCATTACTTGTAAAAGGAGCAGACTGGTTTGTAGAAGGTGCATCGGGAATTGCCGATAAGTTTGGTATTCCGCAATTAGTAATTGGTCTTACAGTTGTTGCAATGGGTACAAGTGCACCGGAGGCTGCTGTAAGTATTACTGCTGCTTTGAAAGGAAATGCGGATATTACCGTAGGAAATGTTGTGGGGAGTAATATTCTGAATGTTTTTATTATTTTGGGAATTGCTTCAGTGATAACATCTATTGCAGTTGCAAAAACGACAATCCGCTATGAAATTCCGATTATGTTAATAATCACATTGCTATTATTGTTTTTTGGTACGACCGGCGGAATAATAAACTTACCCGAAGGCGTCATTTTACTGGTTTGTTTTATAGCATATTTGGGATATATGTTTATCATGATGAAACGTGGTGAAATGCAGGCGGAAGAGATTGAAGCTACGCAAAGACCTATTTGGAAAATGCTTTTAATGGGAGTGGTTGGTCTTGTACTGATTATCTGGGGAAGTGATATAACAGTTGATGCAGCCACTTCGCTTGCTAAGATGTTTGGAATGAGTGAAAGATTTATTGGTTTAACAATTGTTGCACTTGGAACCTCGCTTCCGGAGTTATTTACATCAGTTGTAGCAGCCCGAAAAGGAAAGGCAGATATTGCCATCGGAAATATTGTGGGAAGCAATATTTTCAATATTTTATTCGTTATAGGCACATCTGCACTTATTATTCCGATTGTATTTGCACCAGAATTCGTGATTGACTGTGTTGTTGCAATCTTAGCAGGAGTTGTTTTGTGGGTATGCACATTCCGCACAAAAAAACTTACGAGGACAGGCGGAATTATTATGTTGATTTGTTATGTTGTTTATTTTGTGTATTTATTAGTCAAATAATTTGAGGATTCTACCCAAGAGATGGTGAAAGTAAACCTCAGGAAATAAATATAAAAAAGAAAATGCTTCAAATCTGTAGGAAGTGAATAGATTGAGAGAGTGTTTTCTTTTTTTGTGTAAAATATTGGATTGACAAACAAAAGAAAATAGTATAATGTAAAAATGTTGAATTTTTATGGAAAAAAGAGACTCTGATAAAATCGCCAAACCCTATCAGAGTCTCAAGAACCACAAGCACTTATATAAAAAGTACTTATGTTAATAATATCACTTTTTCATATAGGTGTAAATTAATTTTATTATGAAAAGGAGATTTTAGTAACATGAAAAAATAAATAAAACAAGTGGTTTCTTTAATGATGAAGTAGCAAATAAATCAACAGAAGCAGACAAATATAATTATATAACCGTATGTGAATTGTTGTCTGAGATTGCGATACATTATGGAAATACAAATAAAGTAACCGGTTATCAATATTATAAGGCATGGTGGTCCATTCTGCATCAGATATATTTGCCCATAGTACTTTTAAAAAAAATAAGAATGGCAATTGGAAAAGAATAAAGCATGTTGCATATTCTGATAATTATAAAGAAGCAGATGCACCTGATTTTATAGAGGAACGTTATAAGGACGCAAAAAAATTCTGACATATATTGTGGATTATTGCATTATTGGAAATCGTACTATAGCGACGGATGCATTTTTAAACCTTAACGATGGGAAAAATAGAAATTATAGGCTTGGCAACATAGTTATATATGCTGCAAAAAATTATGGGGAATATTCTAATATAACATATTATAGGAATGCCTTGTCCAAAGTGAATTATTTGTATAAATAGTAAAATATATTAAAAAGGAGCGAACATAATGAAAAACTTTACTATTTTGTTAAAAACCATTCTCGCAACATTGCTACTGTGCGTTTTGGTGATATCATCAGGAGTTATGAGCGTATCCGCAAAGGAGATAAAAAAGAATCCACGGGATGTAAAAGCTTTGCGCGAAATTGTAAAGAAGCAGAGAGCTCTAGGTGCTAAAGTAAGCAACAACATGGATAATAAAAAATACAAGTGGAATGAAAATGGTAGACTTGTAGAGATAAAGTGGTGGGGAAAGCATTTACGAGGAACTCTTGATCTTACAGGATTAAAAAAATTGGAGAAGATAGATGTATGTAGAAACGGTCTTAAAGGGTTAGTAATAAAAAACAACAGGAATCTGCGAGAAGTTTTGTGTTATGAGAACAGAATTTCAGAGTTAGATGTGAGCAAAAATAAAAAACTTGTAATACTTTCGTGTTGTGAGAATAAAATAAAGAAACTTGATGTAACAAAAAATAGCAAACTTGAAGTCTTGGATTGCAGTGGTAATCAAATCAAAAAAATTGATGTTAGCAGAAATGATCTTTTAAAGGTTTTTTGTTGTTCAAATAATAAAATAAGAACGCTTGATGTCAGTAAAAACATGATGCTGGAAGAGCTTGTATACGGTGGTAAGAATTTTACAACCATGGACATAAAAAACAATACAAAGTTAAAGAAATTGTATTATGCGGGAAGTGCGATAGAAGGAATCACAATAGACATAAGCAGCAATAAGGAATTAGAAGTACTTAAATGTATGGAGAGCGGATTAACAAGCTTAGATGTTAGTAACAATCCTTTGCTTAAAGAATTAAATTGTTATAATAATGAACTATCGAGTTTGGATGTCAGTAACAACCCGTTGCTTGAAGAATTAAATTGTAGTAATAATAATCTTTCTAGTCTGGATGTTAGTAACAATCCATTACTTGAAGAACTTAATTGTGATAATAATCAGTTAACAAGTCTTAGTATATTCAATAATACAAAATTAAAAGAATTAACAGTATATAATAACCAACTGACATCATTAGATATTTCAAAGAATGTAATGCTTGAGTATTTATATTGTGAAGAGAACTCATTAACGGAACTGGATATAAGTAACAACCCGAAATTAAGCCCTTACTCTTTATGGTATGATCAAGGCGATGTAAATATTATAAAAAATACTGAAAACAAGCAGTAAATAAAAAGGGCGTCATGCCCTTTTTATGATTTCGTAATTGATTCCCTATATTTTTTTGGAGATAAGCCGGTGTGGCTTTTAAATATTTTGGAAAATGAGAGCGAATCATTGTAGCCAACACGGGAAGCTATATCATTTATCGGAAATGAGGTGTCGGCAAGCAACAATTTAGCTTGCTGTATACGATAGTCTATAAGATATTCATGCGGTGACATATTCATGACCTTTTTAAAACATATGGTAAGGTATGAACGGTTAATTCCGATGTAATCGGCAATCTGTGATATACGAATATTATCAAAATAATTATTTTCAATATAATCCAAGGCATGATTCACATAAGTCTGATAGGAATATTCATATTCAGGGGAGTCAGACGCGTATTTGTGAAGGTCATCGCCAAGTTTTGCAGCAAGTGTGTACAGATATGCCTCGCGTTTGAATTCGTTTGAAAAGGTAAGCTGACAAGCATCAAGTATTCCGTTGATAGCATCTACATACGGAGTGGTATCATCAACGTGACTTACCGGATTGCTTTCGGACAGACCGGCATAGTGGAGCACAGATTTTGCTTTGGCTCCGTTGAAACCAAACCATACATATTTCCAGGGCTCTTTACTATCGGCCTGATACACGGTATCAATACCGGGCCATATCATAAACAAATCTCCGGCCTTTAATTCATATGTCTGATTATTTACAGTATAAGAGCCTTTGCCTGATACAATAACATGGACAAGGAATTCTTTGCGTGAATATGGTCCGAACTTATAGCCCGGATCACAATGATGTATTCCACAGTAGCACAAATACAAATCATGCTGACTTTTTTCAACAGACTCAAGGCATTTGTAATGAGCAGTATTTGTCAGATGTGGTTTTGGTTCCATACGCAGTCTCCTTTCTATATTATTGTATAATATTTATTGCATAATAAAACATTTATATAATTATATAACATTTTATTATTATTTTTCAAGTAACATAAATGCAAAATATAATAACATGAAACTATTTGATTTATTTTTAATTTTATTATAATATTTATTATATATTAGGAGGGATATGACTATGAGAAAAAAATTACGTAACTCAATAGTTGCCTGTGCACTGGCACTGGCTATGGTTGCCGGCATTACAAGTCCGGGTCTTACATCCGTAGTAGATGGTGGCGTTGCAAAGGCAGAAGTTCATGGGGATGAAGGAGCAGGCGGACTCAATAAAATTGATAAACTTACTATATCATCACCAAATGAAAGAATCCGTGTGCAGATATGGAATGATAACTCAGGAACATTTTATTATTCAGCATATTTGGACAACTATGTAGTACTTAAGTGTGCAAAGTTTGGTATTAAGACCGAAGGTGCAGATCTTTCTACAGGAATGTCTCTTGATGAAGGTTCTATAACCACAGAATCAGGTGTTAATGATTACAAACTTATCCAGGGTCCTGTTAACTATGTAAATAATGAGTACAATGACCTCATTTTTACACTTAAAAAAGGAAATGCAGCTATAAAGATGACCTTTAGAGTTCAGGATGAAGGTATGGCATATTGCTATGAGATCGACGGAGACACTACTCGTGATAATGAAAGTCTTGTACTTACAAGTGAGGAAAGTTATTTCCAGCTTCCTGACGGAACTACATACTGGACAACAGATGAGAGCCGTACATATGAGGCAGGTAGATATACACAGAGATCAACTGATCAGATGAGATCACATGGCTGGTCATTATCTACTCCTGCACTCTGCAGCACAGGAAATGCAGGAAACGGTGCTTGGGTACTTCTTTCAGAGGCAGCTGTATATCATAGACCTGATACTTATTGTGCATCAGTATTTGAGTCTTCATCAGGAAGTACAGCTATCAAAGTAAGATGGGGTGGATCACTTAATGGTGAGCAGGACAAGAATAACCATGGTGCTCAGATGCCACGTCAGCATACTCAGATAACAAGACTTTACTTTACAGATAAAGCAACTACTCCTTGGAGAGCAGCTATTATAGGACAGGATCTTAATGCTGTTACTACAAGCACACTTATTTATGACCTTAATCCGGAACCATACGAAGGATATGATTTCTCATGGGTAGAGCCGGGAACATCTGTATGGTCATGGTGGTCAACATTCTCAGATGCTATTGATTATGACAGCATGTTTGACTACATTGATTTCTGTCATGAGATGGGAATTACATACTGTCTTGTAGACTACGGTTGGGAATTATGGCCTGATTACGAGTCAAAGGTTGCTACACTTGTTGAATACGCAGATGAAAGAAATGTAGGACTTCTTCTCTGGTATGGTGTTCATAAGTGGGATGCAAGACACATTTTTGACCTTGATAATTATGAAGATATCGAAACACAGATGGCATGGTGTGAAAAAATGGGTGTTAAAGGTGTAAAGGTTGACTACATCGAGAGTGACAGCCAGTTTGCCATGAACAATATGTATATGCTTATAGAGAGCGCAGCTAGACATAAGCAGGTTGTAAACTTCCACGGTGCTACAGACCCTAACGGTGAGTGTAGAACTTTCCCTAACCTCTTATCAACAGAGGCTGTATGCGGAATGGAGTATTTCAAATGGTCAGATGCATCAGCACCTGAGACACTTGTTACACTTCCATTTACACGTAACGTAATAGGTTCTATGGAATATACACCAACACTTGTTCAGCATCCTAGAAGCCCTGCAACATCAGGTTTCATGCTTTCTATGTGTGTTAACTATGAGTCAGCTGTATCAACATTTGCTCAGTCAGGATATGTATATCCTGGACACATCGCAGTACCGCTTATTGCAGATGTACCTAGTACATGGGATGAGACAAGAGTCGTAGACGGATATCCTTATTCACATTGTATTATGGCTAAGAGAAATGGCGAGAACTGGTATATGGGTGCTATGACTGTTAATGCTAATACATATGAAGTTCCTCTTGATTTCCTTGAGGAAGGTTCAACATATCATGCATATATCTACAAGGACAATCATGACGGAACAGCTATAGAATTTGAAGAAATGACTGTTACATCAGAGGATTATCTTGATTTTAATCTGTTAAAGAATGGTGGAGCAGCTGTTAAGTTTACAAAGGATGATCCTGTAAAATATACAGAGTATGATAACTACACATTCTATGAAGCAGAACATGCTCAGATTAGTGGTAGTGCAAGAATATCATACAATCAGGCGGCAGTATCTAACATGCAGTTCGTAGAGAATATTACTTCTAATTCAGGTAACAGAGTTACATTTAATGTTGAAGTTCCTGAGGATGGAACATATAAGGTTAGAGCATATATAATATCTGCAGAAAGAAGAAATCTTGTAATTGATGTAAACGGACAGCAGCATCAGCTTAACGGAGTTATAGGTATTGCAGGAGACTGGGGTGCTGTTGCAGATACAGATGCTATTGAAGTACCACTTAATGCAGGAAACAACACTATTGCACTTTATGTAAATGGTGGAAATGGTCCTAACATTGACCGTATCTCAGTATCAAAGCCAAGAATTGATGAAGATGCCGTTGTGACACTTTCACAGGAGTCATATATCTTTGACGGAAGTGAATGTAAGCCTGAGGTTACAGTTGAGTCAGATGTAAGAACATATGTTGAAAATGAAAACTATACTGTATTCTATTCTAAGGCAGACAAAGTAGGAACTGCAAAGGTTTACATCAGAGGTATTAACGGATACGGCGGACAGATTGTTAAGGAGTATTCTATTAATGCACCTACAACTCCGGAACCGGTTGTTACACCTGCACCTAATGGTCCTGCCGATAAAAACAATAATAATAAACCTGGTATAAACAACCCTGGAGATTCAACTAATACAGCATTAAAGGCTGTTAAGATTAAATCTGCAAAGAGTAAAGCAAAGAAAACAGTTGTTGTAAAATGGAAGAAGAGAAAAGGTGTAGACGGATATCAGATTTCATATGCAAAGAATAAGAAATTCAAAAAAGCTAAGACTATTAAAGTAAAAGCTAAGAAGGTTTCTTACAAGATCAAAAAGCTTAAGAGCGGTAAGAAGTACTTTGTAAAGATAAGAGCTTACAAGCGTAATGGTAATGAAATGATAACCGGAGCATGGAGTAAAGTAAAGGTAGTAAAGAAAGTAAAATAATTTAATAAGAGGCAGTATATAATGATTATTGATTTTCATACACATATATTTCCTGATGCTATAGCAGGCAGATCGATTGAAGTTCTTAAGAACGGAATGTTAAGAGCCAGCGGAAGGGTTTATCCTGAGCATAACGATGGAACTCTTGCAGGTCTCAAAAGACTTATGGATGCAACAGGAGTAGATATAAGTGTAGTGTTACCCATAGCAACACGGGAAAAACAAACAGAAAGTATTAATCAGTTTGCTTATAAAGTTACTGCAGAAAATAACGGAAAAGTGATCTCTTTTGGATCACTTTTCCCTTTTCAAAAAGATGCCTGTGATGTGCTTAAAAGATTGTATGAACAGGGCTTTAAAGGGATAAAGCTGCACCCGGAATTTCAGAATTTCGAGGTGGATTCCAAAGTCAGTATTAATATACTAAAGCAAGCTGAGGAACTTGGCATGATGGTAGTAGTGCATGCAGGAAAAGATTTTGGATTTACTACACCGCCTAAGTGTTCTCCGAAGGCGCTTGGTAATGTATTATCAGAGGTTTCCGGGAAATATATTATAGCGGCACATCTGGGTGGTTTTGAGATGTGGGATGATGTATACAGATATCTTGTAGGAACAGAGATATATCTTGACACTGCATGTTTATCATTACTTATTCAGGATGATGATTACAGAAAAATAATAATGGATCACGGCTCTGACAAAATATTGTTTGGTAGCGATAATCCATGGGAAAGTCCGGCAGATACCTTAAAGAAACTTAAGGGGCTTAATCTTCCTGAGGCAGATATGGAAAATATTCTCCATAAAAATGCGGAAAGATTATTATTTGACGCATAAAAAAGGTTGCGTTCTCAGTAGTTAAGTGGTAGTATAAGGGTTGTTGATTTGCAACTTCGAGGTGTGGCTAAGTTTGGTATAGCGCTGCGTTCGGGACGCAGAGGTCGCAGGTTCAAATCCTGTCACCTCGATCATCAAAGGGCAATGAAAAAGATATTGCC
>SVEM01000041.1 GCA_015057375.1 Lachnospiraceae bacterium | reverse complement strand
TCGCTCCTGTGATTCTGAAATTGCAAGCTCAGTTCCGTCAAGACCTGCATATTTTTTAGGTACCTTATCAAGATCAATTAGAAGTCCTGCTGCAAGCTCACCAATAGCAACCGATACACCACCGGCACCAAAATCGTTACATTTTTTAATTAACTTACTTACTTCTTCTCTTCTGAAAAGTCGCTGTATCTTTCTCTCTGTAGGCGGATTACCTTTCTGAACTTCCGCACCGCAAGTATCTATAGACTGAGTATTATGTGCCTTTGATGAACCTGTCGCACCACCACATCCGTCACGTCCTGTTCTTCCACCGATAAGTACAATAATATCACCCGGATCAGAATTTTCTCTTATAACATTACGTCTTGGAGCAGCACCCATAACAGCACCAATCTCCATACGTTTTGCAACATAATTTGGATGATACACTTCATTTACAAGTCCTGTAGCAAGTCCAATCTGGTTACCATATGAACTATAACCGCTTGCTGCCGTAGTTGTTATCTTTCTCTGTGACAATTTACCCGGTAAAGTCTCTGATAACGATACTGTAGGATCAGCGGCTCCGGTTACACGCATTGCCTGATATACATAACCTCTTCCTGAAAGCGGATCTCTTATTGCACCGCCAAGACATGTTGCAGCACCACCAAATGGCTCAATTTCTGTAGGATGATTATGTGTTTCATTTTTAAAGAATACAAGCCACTCTTCTTCCTTTGCATCAATTGTAACAGGAACAACTATTGAACATGCATTTATTTCATCAGAAACCTCCATGTCCTCAAGTTTGCCATCTTCTCTAAGCTTTTTCATAGCCATAAGAGCAATATCCATAAGTGACACATATTTATCATCTCTGCCCTTATATAACTCGCCATACACTTTCTTATAATCATTGAATGATTCTTCTATAGGTGCTTTATAATATCCGTCCTCAAATGATACATTCTTAAGCTCTGTAAGGAATGTAGTATGACGGCAATGATCTGACCAATATGTATCAAGAACCTTTATCTCAGTAAACGTAGGATTTCTCTTTTCTTCGCCTGCATAATAATTCTGAATATGCTTAAAATCTTCAAATGTCATCGCAAGACCAAGTGAAGTATAGAGTGTATTAAGCTCATCTTTATTCATATCAATGAAACCATCAAATGTAACAATGTCTTCCGGCTCATCAAATTCAGTAACCAACGTTTCAGGAATTACTTCGTCAGTAAATCTTGAATCAACCGGATTGATACAATATGCCTTTATACTTTCAAACTCAGCATCTGTTATACTACCACTAAGTATATATGTTGTAGCTGATTTGATTACAGGTACTTCTTCTTCATTAAGAAGCTTAACACATTGTTCTGCAGAATCTGCTCTCT
The DNA here is from genome assembly GCA_015057375.1 of Lachnospiraceae bacterium. GTDB lineage: Bacteria > Bacillota > Clostridia > Lachnospirales > Lachnospiraceae > V9D3004. The sequence continues at coordinate 10,634 of SVEM01000041.1, read as the reverse complement.
GATCAAACTGTCCCGGAAGATATTCTACTGAAAAAACTCTATCCCCATCATTGCAAGGAAACTCATTTTCATATATATAATCAACAGGTGGTTCAGAAAAAACAGTATGTAATGCTTTTTCAAATATTTTATCAGAAACATTCTCAACATCGTATCTTACAAGAACTCTGACATTAGTAAGTGATTTGATATCAAGATATCTGTTAATCTCCTTCTTTAAATCTTTTGCCGCAATCTGATATGCTTCTTTCTTCTCAACATAAATGCGCTTTACATTGCTCATGTACATTACCCTCCGTGTATTTTATTATTAAAATAGCTTCGGCTGTCATTGATATAATCAGCCGAAGCTGGTACTTACATAAATAAATACTAAAACTTCGTATTGTAATTAAGAACAAATTAATTGATTGTAACTTTACCAAATTCTACTTTGTCCCACTCATTATCCTTTAAATCTATATAATACTTTTCAACTTCAAGATTATCAATTTCCTCTGAAAATCTTTCTGCTTCAGCATCTGCTATAACATTTTCACACTCAGTTTCATAACGCTCTGTACTGTTATTATTAACCATCTTAATAATATAACATCCCTTTGAATCCTCAACAACTGTCTCTGAAATATCATTGTTATTCATAGCTTTTATTGTCTTAACAAGCTCTTCATCAAAACCAATGGTACCTGCTTCATCAGTTTCAATAAAATTCTTTGAAGAATACTTAATATTAGTACCTTCCGGAGCAGTTGCTTCAGGCGCAGGTGAAGGTGTTGCTGATTCGTCTGTTGAAGCTGATGAACTTGTACTAATGTAAGTTGAGAAATCAGAAAGACTGAGAATATCATCATATGATGCTTCAAGTTCTGCCACTGCAGACTTCTTCTGAGCATCATCCATATCAACACTCTTACCATTTTCATCAGTAGTTGTATATGGAATATAATAATACTGAATCTCATACTGTCTTAAGTCTTCTTTACTTATATCTGCTGTAAGTGCAGCATCATCAATATCAAACGAATTAATCCATGCTGTCTTATAATTACCTGCAAGTGTACTCATCTTATAATAGTCAACAAAATCCTGCTTGGTAAGTCCTGTTTTGTTCTTAACATCAGCTGTAAGCTGTTCATATGCGGAAGTAGCATTTGCTTCTGCTTCAGTATTCTCCTCATCAGTGAGAGTAAGCCCTGCGTCCACTGCTTCATAATACATCATATACTTCTGCATTGTAGATTCGAGGCAGTTATCTTTTACAAGTTCTGCATTAGTATATCCATCATCATTAACTATGTTCCAATAGCTGGAACCATAGTTCTGCTGATACAACTGATTCATATATTCACCGGTAGATTCATTCATATAAATATCTACCATCATATCATCAAGATATACTTTATTTCCATTAATAGTAAAAATAAGCTTTGGATGAAGATTCTCCCATAATACTGCAATAATAAGAACAAGAACAACTAATGCACCAACACCTGCTATAATAAGTCCTTTTTTCTTATCAACAACCACATTAGTCTCATTATTTGTTTTTGTTTCAGTCTTTACAGACTGGTTAGAAATACGTTTTGCTGAATTCATTAGTTAAAATTTCCTTTCCCAATATAAAAACCATTTATATTCTACATACTTATTAGTTATAAGTCAAGAATAATAATCTGTTATTCTGCTCCTCTTCCAAACAAAACAACCCATACTGTTTTAAACAAAATTTTGATATCCTTAAGTATTGTCCAGTTATCAATATAGGCACAATCGAGCTTTACAATATCATCAAAATCTGTTATAGAACTTCTTCCGCTAACCTGCCACAGGCCAGTAATACCCGGTTTGATACTCACGCGTCTGCGCTGGTATGGTTCATAATTAAAAAACTCATCTTCTGTAGGCGGTCTTGTTCCGACAAGGCTCATATCACCTTTTAAAACATTAATAAATTGAGGCAATTCATCTATGCTTGTCTTTCTAAGAAACTTTCCTATTCTGGTAATTCGGGGATCATCCTTCATCTTAAACATTGAGCCCTGCATTTCATTCTGAGACATAAGTTCTTTCTTCTTTGCCTCCGCATCATTACACATGGTTCTAAACTTATAAATATCAAACCTTCTTCCATTCTTACCAATTCTTTTCTGTGTAAAAAGAATCGGTCCTTTAGAATCAAGCTTAATAAGAGGTCCTACTATAATCATTGCAACTCCAAAAAGGAAAACGCCGACAATTCCTCCAATTATATCTATAAACTTCTTTACAACTACCTGCCAAAAATCATAGTCATATTTTTTATATGTAACAACTCCCATGAGTCCAAGATTTTCAAGTTTTCTTCCTGCAGCAATCTTATAATCATATTTAGGTATACTAATATGTACTACTACACCCATGGCAACAAATTGCTCGGTAATGTGTTGCAAATGTTCATTATTAAAATTTGTATTGCTGATAACAACAGAATCAAAAGAATTAATAAGAACAGTGTGTATGTAATCCGTTCCGTCAGATATAATGTCTATTCCATTTATCTGCTCACCTTTCATATCCTTATCGATTATTGCTATTCCCGCCAGTTTAAAATACCAATTCTTAATCCGGATTAACTGTCTTACCGCATCATTTGCTCCACTGGAATCGGTTATAAGAAAAACCCTTTCACAATAATCGGATTTTATATAGCTTTTAACAAGAATCTGTTTTACTACAATGTGAACAACAAAGGTAAGAACAAAATTTATAACAAAAAACATTACAAAATGAAAATTAGAACACAGTTTTATATCCCGTATTACAAAAATATAAATTAATAAAATACAACAAAAGCAGAAGTTTTTTTCAAAAATCTTGTATAATTCTTCCTTTAACGACATATTAATCCATTTATATGCGTACGATGAGAAAACACTTATTAAAGTATAAACACAAAGAGCAACCAATGCTACCTCTGTTATTTCAGAATACTTAACATTATAAAAACAGAAATTATCAGCCAATAAATATGATACTATCAATGTAAACAAGTCAATAATTAATGTTATTGGCATAAGATGATTATTAATCTTGTTATTCATACCTGTCACTCCCTAAAAAGGATTCATCTTACTTACTACGCTGTTCATACCTGCTGTAAGCACTGTATTTATAGTTTTTATAATATTTCCTTCTATAATAACCTCTGTATCTACGGTTATTATTCATATCCACTTTATTAAGTACGGCACCAAGAATCTTACAGTCTGTTATATCTAACTGTTTCTTGACATCCTGTGCAATCTTTCTGCTTATAACATTATTTTCAAGAACAAAAATAGTTCCGTCACACACCTTAGCAAGTATAGCCGCATCAATAACAGAGCCAAGAGGAGGTGCATCTACTAAAATGTAATCATATTTTTCCCTTAATGTTGTTATCATATCTTCAAAATATTGATTACCGATAAGCTCTGTTGGATTTGGCGTGGACGGTCCGGCAACAATAATATCAAAATTGCTTATATCTGTATTACAAACTACATTGTCAAGACTTTCCTGTCCTGATAAATAATGAGAAAGTCCTTTAATCTTTTCCTCACCATTTATTCCATATCTTCCGACAACAACTGATTTCCTAAGATCCGCATCTATAAATATAACTTTCTTTTCATCTTCCGCAAGAGATTGTGCTAACCTTAACGATACAGTAGTCTTACCTTCGTTAGGAGTACAGCTTGTAAGAAGTATAACCTTAATGTCTTCACCACAAAACAAAAGATTAGTTCTTAACATCTTATATGCTTCATTAATATGATATGAAAGTTTTTCAAGCTTTCCGAATTTAACCTTATTCATAATAAGCTCTCCCTGTCTGTTAGTGTTTTATTTCTTGCCTAATCGCTTACGTCTGTCAATCTTAATCTGTTCACGCTGCTCTTCTACAATCGGAATAGACGCAAGAACATTAATTCCCAAATATTTCTCAACATCTCCTGCTGAATGAATTCTGTCATCCATCAGATAAATAATTATAAACAATGCCATCGAAAGTAACACACCAAGCATACCTGCCATAACAACATTTTTCTTCATACTTGGGCTTATAGGAGCGACTGCAACTTTACCTTTTTCATATATATTAGGTTTTTCAACATTCATAACCTCTGATATTCTGTCTATAGCCACTTCTACAACTTCATCCACAATTTCTTTTGCCAAAAGAGGATCTGCATTAGTTACTGATATCTTGAGTATACGTGTATCTGTAGGATTGCTAATACTAATAGATGATTTTAATGACTCTACTGAATACGAATCTTCAATTCCGAGATTTTCAATTGTACGTTCCATAACGGTATCACTTTTAATCATCTCAATATAATCGACTGTAATAGAGGATCCAATCATAAAATCATAATATGAGACTCCCGAATCATTCGACAATACATATATGCATGATGTCGATGAATACATCGGTGTAATAAGATAATGTGTATATAATCCTGAACCGGCAGCAAAAACAACTGCAGTAAGCAGGATCACAAGTATTTTACTTTTTATAACATAAAATAATTCAACTAAATTAATCTCAAGTTCATCGTTACGCTGTTCCATTGTGCCTCTCCTTATGTGTTTTATAAAAACCCATCCTTCTTTAATATATCAGGGTTAGTATAAAGAATCTTGTCTAATATATACTCAGGTACTTTTTTTCTAAGAATCGTTACAGCATCATGCATTACCGGAGCTCTCCATGATATGCTGTGACAGTCAGTACCAAGAAAATGTATGTATCCTTTATTAATCAACTTTATAAAAAAAGAAGACTTACGATCAAATCTTTTTAATACACACTCTGAACTCAGTTGTAATAGTACTCCAAGCGAAATCAAGTCATCAAGCTCACGGTACCCCTTGTACACACATGCATATCTTTCAACATGTGCAAGTATAGGTTTATAACCTGCATCAACAACTCTTCTTAATGAAGTATATAAATCATTATATCTTACATTATATTGAAATTCAACCAAAATAAATCTTGTATCGCCCATTGTAAAACACTCGCCGGACTCGATTTTCCCAATTATATCATGTCCATAAAATATTTCATTTCCAAGAATTAATTCAATACCATTTTCGCCAGTTCTTGCGGCAATCTCTTTGACTTTTTCATATTGTTCTAATAAAAAGGTTTTATCGCATGTTAATTTTTCAGAATTACAATGTGGTGTGGCATACATCACACGTATTCCCTGATCATAAGCTTTCATAAGCATTTGTTCTGCTTCTTCTATGCTGGGAGCACCGTCATCAACGCCGGGAATAATATGTGAATGTATATCTACATATCCGTCAGGCATCAATATTTACACCTCCGTCAAATATATTTTTTATTAAACGAATATAAAAAAAGCAGTACAACTGCGGCATATACAAATCCTACAACAGAAACATAAATTCCCTGAACAAATGCCTTTATACAAAACTCTCTTATAATACTGTAATATAGTGTATTTCCGACAAATGTATTAACAAAAGACAGTCCGACAAGTGCAGTTGCAATAACCGAAATAAACGAACCCGCAACTATGCCGTAGTTATAATATCTGAGACCTCTGTATTTCCTAGAACGAAATGTCAAAGAAAACAACAAACAAATAACATTAACACCAAGAAAGACAAAAAATACAATATTAATAATATCAGAATATTTGTAATAAAACACTGAATATGTATCTACAAATTCAAAACCAATATTGCTTTTATATTGCACTGCAGCCTTCTTTACGACACCATCAATATAATTTGAAAATATTTCAGTAGATTCTACGCCTTCTTCACGTAAGTAATTAATTATATTGTCTCTGAGCACAGTTTCCATCTCATGAGTGTTGTAACTGGAATTTTTATCATTTAGCATATTATTAATATCTTTATTAGTATCAATGCTTATCATTCTGTCTGTTATAACACCTTCGGTAACCCGTTCCGGCAATCCGTATTCATCAATCAAGGCAATCAAATCATCCTCAAGAACTTCCTGCTTATATGCATAGTAGCCCTGATTTCTCATTGATTCTTTTAGAAATGAGATATCCATAATACCAAGTTTTAATGTCATACACATAAGACACGCCGCAAAACTAAAGGCTGTAAAAATAGACATTGCATATCCCAGATATCTTTTAACCTTTAAACTCATCTTACGACACCCCCTATTGCCGGACCTTTAATAAAATCACATGTATATAATATCTTCTGTTCTCTTATACTTTTTGTATCTCCAAATGGATAACATGTATACAAAACAAGTTTTTCATTATTGACTATTTCAGGAATATTATAATTCGATCCGGAAATAATGCTTATATCAGATATCTTATATTCATAAAGACCATATGTACATGTAAGAGTAATAACATCACCTATTGAACATTTTTCAAGTGCTGCAAAAAAAGTGGTGTCATGTCCTCCAACAAGAACTGTTCCTCCTTTTCCCGGAAAATCCGAAAGCAAAGACTGTCCTGCCCCTTTAAGCAAAATTTCATCAGAATCACCAACATATAATGGTGCATTAAGACCTGCTTCTTTGCACAATATATTTCCATACTGCTCACCATATATTGGTTCATGCCATTCTTTTTCATCGATTGTCCCATCGGAAACATTTGAAATTTCAGGAACTGTGTCTTTCACAGAAAAATTATTCTTTTCAGTACCATTTACACACGCATATATAAAATCCGCCTTAAAAATATCCATAACCGGTTTCCCGACACATAAAAACAACACTAATCCCACAATAAAAATTGCAAAACAAATAATTATATATTTTAAATTATCATGTTTTCTATTACTCATAACGACATTTCCTTTCGCGTACCAGCAAAACTGATGATAATATAATCACACTAACAAACAAAACTCCCATAATCAAAAGGCTAATATATACTCTATAGTAGCTGAATCCTGTATTTTTCAATACTCCGTCAATATTGCCAAGGTTCTTACCCTCGCTATTATATATGTTCGCACTACCCTCTTCATTATAAACTATCTTTCCCGGTTCAGGAGTGGCCTTACCTATACTTTCTAAATCTGTAATGCCTTCTTTTTCCTGTTCAGGAGAAATCTCTGAAATTTCCACACTATTATCGTCTTTGAGATTATTTTTGTCAGAATCCTTTTTTACAATATATCCTTCTGTAACACCTGTTTCTATATTTGAATATATTGTATTAATTGCTTTATCTGCCTGCTCTGCTGTAATATTAATATCAGGTCTGTTAAGATATGCAATAAGCTGATTCACATATTCCTGGCGAGCCACATATATCTCATTATTATATGAAAATCCACCTGTTACCACTGATATAACCTTAGCTTCGTTATTGTTAATTCCGCCATTTGCAGACGAATCCTTTGAAACCAATATAATCGAAAACATCGCTGTCAGTAATATTGCAAAACGAGTAAGTATTTTTTTCATTTAATACAATTCCTCCATAAAATATCAATTTACTTAATTACAATACTATCTAATGTATTCCCGTCCGCAATCATAATACCATATGGCGAATTATAGGTTGCGTCGTTTATTCTGCCGGAAAAATAATATGTTTTATTTATTTCATGCAGTATAACTTTCCAACTTTCCTTTTTTGTTCTTCGTTCTACTGTAACCGTTCCTGCAGAATTGGTAGCACTTCCGGTCTCCTTCTGAAGTTTTGTTAAAAACTCAAGAACACTTGCATCTTTAGTATATGAATATCCGTCAATAGTCACACTCATTACACCTGCGTAATCCTTATTTAACAAATATACCGTCCTGTAATTATTTGACGAATCTGACAAAACAAATGATAAAACAAGTGGACTATTTGGATCAGGAGTAGCTGATGCTATAAGCTCTTCTATCGTTAGAGGTTTCTCAGTCGGTCCTACCGTTGGCACTTCTGTAGGCGGAGGCGTCATAGGGTTTACTACTGGTGTTTCTATAGGTACTGCAGCACCAGGTGTTGCAGTTGGTCCTGTCTCCGGACTTCCTGTTGGTATATCTGTAGGCACATCCGTTGGATATGTTGTTGGAATACTTGTTGGATTCTTTGTTGGTACAATAACAATATTACCAAAATCATCAATATCTTCATTAAGATCCGGTTTGGAATTTATATTATCAGCCTGAACAATAATTGTTACTTTCGCTGTTACTTTCTTTCCTTTAGAATTTGTTGCTTTTGATACAATATTTACTGTTGCTACACCTGCTGAAATCGGTGTGACAATGCCTTTTGCATTAACTGATATAATATTATTATCGGTCGTTGAATAACTGACCTTCTTATACAAAACTTTTGATGGAAAAACTGTAGCTTTAACCGTATATGTTTGTCCCATACGCAAAAGAACTGTTGCTGCCCCATCAGGCACAACAGATGTCGCATGCTTTCCTACTTTTATTCTGCACACAACTTTTGCAAAACTGTTAATTTTTTTAATACTAATCTTTGCTTTTCCTACTTTGCGTGCTTTAAGTTTTCCTTTTTTACTAACAGAAACTATCTTTTTATTCGAAGACTTATAGGTGCATTTTTTCAGCCCAACTCTATATGAATCCCCTTTATACAAATTAATTCTTTTAGGTGTATTCTTTATGTCTCTTTTTGCCTCATATACCGAACTATTAAACATCACCGCTAAAAATACACATAGAAAAAAAGACATAACAATAATTATTTTTTTATTTGAGACCAAACCATGCATATTTTATTCCCCTTTAACTATTGCACCCCATATATATCGCATATATGGGGTGCGAAAAATAATTGTAAATTTAATGATTAATATTTTTCAACAAGATATTCCGTCGAAACATTATATTTAGCTACAAAATCCTTTGATGCAACATATGAATATACATCCCCTGATTTTTCAAATACTGCTAAATATTTAGAAGGTGTAAGAACTGTAGCTATATAACCATCTGCGCTCTTTTCATGCTCAAGATAATAATTATATTCACCATTCTTAACAACTGTAGACTTGTTCTTTTCTGCACTTGTTACTGTAGCTACATAAGTAGTAGCAGGGAACTGAATTGTTGCTGTAATATAGTCATCAGTTCTTTCAAATACCACACTTGCAGTCTTATCCAAGCCACCATTCTTAACATGGAATGTACCTGTAAGAGTTCCTGTTGCTGTATATGACGCTTCGCCCTCACCAAAGTACTTAGTAATAGAACCAGCAGTTTTCTTAGATAATGTATCTGCAAAATCCCATATAGTCTCGTACTCTTCGATATATCCGTTTACCATATCAAGATCAAATGTAAAATCTTCAATACGTGTATCATTATATACTGTAACACCTACCATATTCTCATCCATATCGATATCTGTTGTATCAATAGTATATCTGTATACATCGTACTCTTCACCTGCATACTCATATGTATCATCTACAGGAGGAACTACAACTGGTGTAGGTTCAGGTTCCGGTGTTGAAGTTGGTGCCACTGTTGGAACGGCTGTTGGCGCTGTTGTTGGTGCTACTGTAGGTATTGCAATTGGTTCATCACTTAATGTAATTGAATTAATCTTAAGCGATGTGAATTTTGTATCCCATGCTGATGCTTTTACAAATATATAATTCACACCATTAGCCGTTGCTGTCATCATGCCATTTAATGGTGATGATGCCGGTCCGATAATATTACTACTTGATCCATCATTTGGTCCTACAAGGAGGTATGCTCTTGCATCACATCCGGCTGATTCATAGTCTACATTAATGTAGAAAGAACCTCCGTTATTTAATGCATACTCAGAAGGAAGAGGAATCATAAATCCTGAGAATCCTGCTTCTCTGTCGTATGATACACTACCATCTTCACCAATTGTTGCCTTTGCTCCTTCATCTCCGCCTACTACCACTATGCTATCTGCGTCGAATACTATGTCCATAGTTTCTCTATCAGGAGCCTCTGTTGCTGGTGCCTCTGTTGCTAAAGGTGGCTCTTCATTTTCTGTGCTGATATAAAGGTTATCTACATAGAAATCTCCATTTCTATCCGGGTTATATCCAGGTCCTTCTCCGATAAGTATAGTAAGACTTTCTGTGTATGCAGGTACTGTATATGTTCCTTTAACTGTTGTCCATGTATCTGCATTACCGTATACTATATTTCCATCTGCATCATAACAACGAAGATCTCCACTCTTTGTATCATCACTACATATGAAGTTATATGTGAATGAATCATTTCCATTTTCTTCATAATTCTCTGCAAGTTTTACATCAAATGAAAATTCAACTACATCGCCCGCATCAAATCTTCTGTCAATTACATATTTTACGCCTGAATAGTTATTCCAACGTCCTGTTGCAACACCATATTCATCTTCACTTACTGATAAGTTGTTATCATTATAGTTTGTGCTCCAACCTGTCTTTCCGTTTGAGAAATCACCGTTTGTTGCAAGGTTGGCTGCAGGCTCTTTTGTTGGAACTGCTGTTGGCTCTGCAGTAGGCTCCGCTGTTGGTTCTGCTGTTGGCTCTGCAGTAGGCTCCGCTGTTGGTTCTGCTGTTGGTACCGGTGTTGGTATTGTCTGACCTGCTGGTCCAATAAACTTAACTGACTTGATATT
>SVEM01000040.1 GCA_015057375.1 Lachnospiraceae bacterium | reverse complement strand
CGGACTGGATTTTGAGGTGTCACAGGGCGGAAGAAATCTGTCGGGCGGACAGAGGCAGAGACTTACAATAGCAAGAGCGATTGTCAAGCAGCCGGACATACTGATTCTTGATGACAGTGCATCTGCTCTTGATTTTGCTACGGATGCGAAGCTTAGAAAGGCAATCAGGGAAATGAGCGGCAGCATGACAACGGTTATTGTCTCGCAGCGCGCAACATCGGTTATGCATGCCGATAAAATAATAGTTCTTGATGACGGAAAAGTTGCCGGAATAGATAATCATGAAAATCTTCTTTCCGACAATGATGTATATAAGGAAATATATTACTCGCAGTTTCCTGAGCAGAAGAAAGCATAGAAAAGGAAGATAATATATGTCTAAGCATGATAGAAAATTAAACGTGAAGACAATTAAAAAAGTAATCAGGTATATCGGGAAATACAGATTTCTCCTGTTATGCTCTGTTTTGCTTGCGGCAATATCCGTAGTGCTTACATTGTATATTCCGATTCTTACAGGTCAGGTTATTGATTGTATAATCGGTCCGGGAAATGTGGATTTTGACAAAATAGCCGGTATTCTTGTGACTATGCTTATTGTTATTATCACGACGGCTGTACTTCAGTGGATAATGAATATCTGCAATAATAAAATAGCGTATAAAGTTGTACAGAATATGAGAAACGAAGCATTTGTGAAGCTTCAGAAACTTCCTCTCGGGTTTGTAGACGGAAAGCCTCACGGCGATATAGTAAGCCGTATAATAACCGATGTAGAGCAGTTTTCCGATGGTCTGCTTATGGGATTTACACAGCTGTTTACGGGAATTGTCACCATAGTCGTGACACTTGTATTCATGCTTATGATAAACCCTGTTATAACGGCAGTAGTGGTTATATTAACTCCATTATCATTTTTTGTTGCCGGATTTATTGCAAAGAGAACCTATAACATGTCGCTTGCCATGTCTGATACCAGAGGAGAGCAAACAGCATATATCGATGAAATGATAGGAAATGAAAAGATCGTAAAGCTGTTTGGAAGAAAAGAAAAGATTATAGACGATTTTGATGAGATAAATGACAGATTGAAAAAGGTTAGTGTTAAGGCTATCTTTTTCTCGTCACTTACCAATCCGTGTACAAGATTTGTCAACAGCCTTGTATATGCAGGGGTGGGAATCCTCGGAGCATTTTTTGTTATAAACGGTTATATAAGTGTGGGACAGTTATCGAGTTTCTTAAGCTATGCAAACCAGTATACAAAGCCGTTTAATGAAATATCGGGTGTTATAACGGAATTTCAGGCGGCTCTTGCGTGTGCAGAACGAGTATTTGAGTTTATAGAAGAGGAACAACAGATACCTGACAGCGCAGATGCTCTTGTGCTTGATGATGTAAATGGCAGCATAGATATGTTGGATGTTTCATTTTCATACACAAAAGAGCAGAAGCTTATAAGAAATCTGAATCTTAGTGTATCTCCGGGACAGAGGGTCGCGATAGTCGGTCCTACAGGTTGTGGAAAAACAACAATAATTAATCTTCTTATGAGATTTTATGATGTAAATGCCGGTAAAATATGTGTTGATAATACAGATATAAGGGATATAACAAGGGAGAGCCTCAGGAAGAATTACGGAATGGTGCTTCAGGAAACCTGGCTAAAATCAGGTACTATAAAAGAAAATATAGCAATGGGAAGACCTGATGCAACAACGGAAGAGATAATAAATGCAGCAAAAGCATCTTATGCGCATGGATTTATAAGCAGACTTCCTCAGGGATATGATACGGTAATCGGAGAGGATGGCGGCGGTCTGTCGCAAGGACAGAAACAGCTTCTTTGCATAGCCCGTGTTATGCTGTGTCTGCCTCCGATGTTAATTCTTGATGAAGCGACATCATCGATAGATACAAGAACGGAAATGAGAATCCAGGATGCATTTGCTAAGATGATGAAAGGCCGCACTAGCTTTATTGTAGCTCACAGATTATCCACGATAAGAGAGGCAGATATCATACTTGTAATGAAAGACGGAAATATCATAGAACAGGGCAAGCATGATGAGCTTCTTTCTCAGGGTGGCTTTTATGCTAATCTTTATCAGAGTCAGTTCAGTATGTAACAAAACGGATATCAGGGGAAACGGCATATGACTTTAGAAGAATTTTTGGGTAATATCAGTTCAGCAGCACTCGGTCTTTCGGGCGGAGTGGATTCGGCATATCTTTTATATGAGGCTGTAAAAAACGGAGTAGATGTACAGCCTTATTTTATAAAAACGGCATTTCAGCCGGAGTCAGAACTTTCCGATGCAAAAAAGCTTACAGACAGATTGGGCATTCCGTTAAAAGTAATTGAGTATGATATTTTGCAAAATGAAGATGTTGCCTGTAACGGAAAAGACAGATGTTATCACTGCAAAAAAGCATTATTTAATATCATAATAGAAAATGCGTTAAAAGATAGATATGACATTATATTTGACGGTACAAATGCATCGGATGATATAGATGACAGACCGGGTTATAAAGCTCTTAAAGAACTTGGAGTAGTATCGCCATTAAGGGAATGCGGTATAACAAAAATACAGATAAGAGAGCGTGCTAAAAAAGCAGGAATTGAAACGTGGGATAAGCCTGCGTATTCATGTCTTGCTACAAGAGTTCAGCGGGATAATGTTATTTCTGAGGGTATTTTACATAGAATTTATCATGCTGAAGAAGTTCTTTCCAAGCTTGGTTTCAGCGACTTCCGTGTAAGACAGTATTATGAGGCTGCAAAGATAGAAGTAAGGGATGAGCAGTTTGATATGGTGATTTCAAAAAGAGATGAAATTATAGAGCACATTAAACCATATTTTAATGATATTTTTTTTGATATAAAAGGCAGATAATGTTTGACAGAATATCGATAAATAATTTATAGTTAAAATGGTATGTTTTAACATCAGTTGAGTAGTATAATAAAAAAAAAGGGGAAAAGGATTATGAAAAAACGGTTTGCAAAAATTGTAGCCATTATGCTTACGGCAGCAGTAGTGGCAGGGGGAATTGACAGTTATGCGGTAGGTGCTAAAAAGGCACCGCAGCTTGATTCAAAGATAATTGAGATTCAGAAAGGCAGCACTACCAAATTAAAGGTTAAGAATGCCGACAAGAGTGCAAAGATTACTTGGAAAACAAGTAAGAAAGCAGTTGTTCAGATTGTAAAGAAGAATAAAGCAATAGTAGTATTAAAAGGTATGAAAAAAGGTAAAGCTAAAGTTACAGCAATATATAAAGTGAAGAGTGTGACTAAGAAAATGACATGTAAAATTAAAGTATTTAAGGGGCCTTCCGTTAAAAAGCCTACAGCAGAGCCTGTTGTAGTACCACCTACCGAAGTTCCGACAGTAGCTCCAACAGCAGAGCCAACACCGGTACCAACACCGGTACCTACATTTAAGGTAGTTACAGCTAATGAAGCTATAGTAGAGAAAAATATACCATCTGACTATGATAAGATGAAAAGCGGTGTAGAGTACGGTACATTTATCATTAATGACAGATACTATTCTAATATAACCAACTCAGAAAGAACAGTTAATATCGTGCTTCCTGCAGGATACGATGAGAGTAAAGAATATCCTGTAGTTTATATGATGCACGGAATTGGTTGTAGTAAAGAAATGTTTGGAACTGACATTAACGGAAGTGCAATAGCAAGAATTTATTCCAATCTTCAGGCTGAAGGCAAATGTTCAGAGATGATCATAGTATTCCCGGGAATTCGAGTAGCAGACGGTCCTGAGAATAATACTCATTCGGTTGAGAACTATAAGAATTATGATAACTTCAGAGAAGATCTTATTGATAATCTTATGCCACATATGGAAGAAAATTATGCAGTAGCAACAGGTAGAGAGAATACCGCAGTATGCGGATGGTCCATGGGAGGACGAGAGGCTCTTTATATTGGACTTTCAAGACCTGACCTATTTGGATATGTAGCAGGTTACTGCCCGGCATTCGGACTTCTTCCATATACTAATCCGGGTGTTGGAAAATATGAACCGGGACTTCTTTTTGTGCCGGATTCAGATGGTGAGATAATAGAGCTTCCTGATGAATACAGAGATAATATATATGTGCAGGTATCAGCAGGAATATATGATGATGTTGTAAAAGGTGAGCCTATGAGATATCATAAAGCGCTTACGGCAGGTAATATTCCTCATATATATAACGAATATCCGTCCGGTCATTCAGACGGAGTATTTAACCCTGGATTCTATGTATTTATAATGAATGCATTTCAATAAAAAAGACATAATCTGAAAGGATATTGCCTATATGGAAGGATTCGATTTTTTTAAGCTTCTGGAAATGATTGGCGGTCTTGCGTTATTCCTGTATGGAATGAACACTATGGGAGATGCCCTATCAAAGCTTGCGGGAGGTAAGCTTGAGAAGATTCTTGAGAACATGACCAATAATCCTATAAAAGCTGTTTTACTTGGAGCAGGAGTGACTGCAGTTATACAGTCTTCATCTGCGACAACAGTTATGGTAGTCGGATTTGTAAACTCCGGAATTATGAAATTGTCACAGGCAATAGGAGTAATTATGGGTGCCAATATTGGTACTACAATTACTTCCTGGATCCTGAGTCTTACAGGAATTGAAGGAGACAATTTCTTTATTCAGATACTTAAGCCATCATCATTTACACCGATACTTGCTGTTATCGGAATAATACTTCTTATGTTTGTTAAGAACGTGAAGAAGAATGATATTGGTGTTATATTCCTTGGATTTGCGGTGCTTATGTTTGGTATGGAAACGATGAGTGGTGCCGTAAAGCCGCTTGCAAATGTTCCTGAATTTACATCATTATTTACTGCATTTGAGAATCCGTTTCTTGGAATGCTTGTAGGTGCATTGCTTACGGCGATTATTCAGAGTTCCTCAGCTTCGGTCGGTATTCTTCAGGCGATGTGTGCGACCGGTTCGGTTACTATGGGAGCTGCGATACCGGTTATTATGGGACAGAATATCGGTACGTGTATTACAGCGCTTATATCAGGTATAGGAGCTAACAAAAATGCAAAACGAGCATCACTTGTCCATTTATATTTTAACGTAATCGGTACAGTATTGTTTATGGTGTTGTTTTACACTGCGAATGCGATTATTCACTTTGAGTTCTTATCGGATGCCGCAGGAGTAGCTTCGATAGCTATTGTTCACAGTATATTTAACGTGGCAGCTACATCTGTGTTACTTCCGCTATCTAAGGTTATTGAGAAACTTGCATATGCAACAATTCCGATTACAGAGGACGAGAAGTTTATTAGTCAGTCAGAAGCAGAAGTTACAATTCTTGATGAACGTTTCCTTGAGAAACCTGCATTTGCGGTAGCACAGTGTAAGAATGCCGTGTATGATATGGCAAGATATGTAAGCGAAGCGATGTCGCTCGTATATAAATCTGCAGAAGTGTATAATCAGAAAGAAATTGACAGAATATTTGAAATAGAGGATATTCTTGATAAACAGGAAGATGAAATAAGTTCATATATTTCAAGATTATATTCAAAGTCTTTGAGTGAAAGGGATACCCGCCTTGTAAATAAATTCGTAAGATGTATAACTGATTATGAAAGAATCTCTGATTATGTAAAGAGTATTGCATTTACATTTACTAAGATGGAGCAGGACGAAGAACAGTTTTCCGAAAAGGCAACAGCAGAGAAGATGCTTGTATTTAAGGCTTCTTATGAGATAGTTGAAGAAACAGTAAATTGTTTCTTAAACGACGATACAAGTCAGGCATTTCACATAGAGCCTCTGGAGGAAGTTATAGCAGAACTCAGAGCAAAAGTCAGAAAGAATCATAATAAGCGCCTTGCGCAGGGGAAATGCTCTGTAGAGCTTGGTATGTCGCTTAATGATATCCTTACATCGCTTGGAAGAATAGCAGGTCACTGTTCAAACATTGCTGAAGAGGTTATTGTTGACAAGACTGAAGGACATGCGCTTCATTCTTACGCAAAAGATGTAAGAGAGAACAGTGCAGAATACAAGAACATGATTGAAAACTATAGAAAACAGTTCTTTGTGGAAGAGGATTAATGTGAACATACATCGTTAAGAAATATAATGGCGACAGGGAGAATGTTTCCCTGCCGCTGTTTTATATTATGAATTTTTATAATTAAATTGTTATTGCAACCTTGAAAAGATCGCCATCAAGTGTTATCTTAAGAATACCGTTATGTCTTTCGACAATTGATTGTGCGATGGAAAGACCAAGACCATTTCCTTCTGTTGTTCTGGATAAATCGCCTCTTACAAATCTTTCTGTAAGTTCTGATGCATCAAAGTTAAGTGGATTTTCTGATATATTTCTTATGAGTATATTTACTCTGTCCTGTCCGGTAACTACATCGATGTATACGCGTGTGCCCGGTAAAGCATATTTGTAAATGTTGCTGTACAGATTTTCAAAAACACGCCACATTTTTCTGCCGTCGGCATATACAAAAGCCGGTGTGTCAGGATATGTGTCCATGATTGTAAGCTGTTTTTCAGCAAAGCGTTCGTTATATTCGCCAAGACTCTGTTTTACAAGTTGTGAGATATCAATATTTTCCTTGTTAAGCTCAATAACTCCGGAAGTAAGCTTGGAGGCTTCGACAAGATCTTCCGTGAGTGTTTTGAGCCTGTCAGCTTTATTTTCCAATATGTTAAGATACTCATTGGCATGTTCACTGTTAACACCTTCGCGTTTCAGTATATCTATATAATTGATAATGGATGTAAGAGGTGTTTTAAGGTCGTGTGACACATTTGTGATAAGCTCGGTTTTCATGCGTTCGTTTTTGATGCTTTTACTCACTGCATCGTTAAGACCTGTGCTTATGCTGTTTACATTGTCTGCGAGTTTCTTATTTGAAGGGTAACGCATTTGTTCAGTAATGTGATAATCAATTGTACCACCTGAGATTCTTGCGGTTCCTTCTTCAATTATGCCGATTTCATGGAAATAGGACAAGAGAATCAGAGCAAGGATTACTGTGGCAATGACTATAAGAAATCCGGAAATAACAGGGTGGATTTCAGCATATCCCATAAACAGAACAAATAAACATCCTAAGAAAAATATGATTGAAATTATTGCTATAAGGTAAGGACGCTTAGCGTTTTGAAGTTTATTTGATAAGTTTCTTTTAAAAATTACAGTTTTATTTTTTAAATAAAGTAATATTTTGCCTATAAGACATGATGATAAAAATGTTTTGTTATGAAGCCTTCGGGCAATACTTTCAGATATGACAACAATGAATTCTACAGTTGTAAGTGCAAGAACTATAAGGGTTATCAGGAAAAGCAGCTCGAGACTTAAGTTGCTGTGATCAGTATTGTAATAATAGTCAAAACCGTATGAGGAACCCATAATTGATAATGAATAAAATGTAACGGATATAACTAACAGTATATCTAAGTATATTTTGTCAAAAGGACGTGTGTCTTCTTTGCCTGCATTTTTAAGCAATACAATATAAATAATAAATGCGATGATTAAAGCAACACACGATGCTATAAGAAGACAGTATATTGTAAACATAAATGAGTTGTATTCTTCATCATTAGGAGCATTTCTGTACTTATTTATTAATGAGCTGTAAAAATCATCATAAGGAAGAGAAGCGTCAATCGCAAATACAGCTTCCGTGACATGGTTATTGATGAATTTTATTATTTCATCGTCATAATTTATATATTCGGTAAGGCTGTCATTTGCATACTTTGTATCAATAATATAACTGTTAGTAACAGATATTCTGTTGTCAGAAGTGACACTTAGAATATCGTAATATTTGTCAGAGTAATTTGAGAATTTTATATACTGATTGTTATAGCCGATAGTATGCGGAGTCAGGTTGCTGTCTGTAAATGTTATGCTGTAATACATGTTAAATGAATCAGTAAAATAAGAATCGCTGTAATTGTCTAAATATTGTAAAAGCTCTGTACCCTGTGCAACTCTGGCAGGTAATCCTAAATTAGAGACACAACGGTCATATTTTATGAGCATTTCACGTATTCTGACAGAATAAGGTGAGTCATCAGAATATATTTCAAACACATCACTTCCGGTCTCTTGTGCAGTGGCATATATATTTACAAGTTCGCTTACGGTCATGGTGACTATATTAGCATCATTTGTGGCGATAATCTTATCCGGGTCGCCAAATTCATTAATGAGCATATGCTGGTAATATGCCAGATAAAGCCTGTAAGCTACATCTTCATAATAGTGGCTGGTGTAGTAGTCACGGTACGATTCTTTGTTGTTTGTTTTTTCAAAATTGTAAAAGAAAAAAGTAAAGCTGCCAATACAAATGGAAGCAAGTAAAAGAATACAGATGTGAAGTAAGATTCTTCGTTTGGTTTTCATAATATAACATTCCTCTCTTTTTAATCAATCTTATAACCAACGCCCCATACGACTTTCAGATAACGTGGTTCTTTTGGATTGATCTCGATTTTTTCGCGGATGTGTCTGATATGTACGGCAACTGTGTTGTCGGCAGCGAAGGCTTCTTCTCCCCATACGGCTTCATAGATGTTGTTTATGGAGAATACTTTTCCGGGATTCTTCATAAGAAGGAGCAGAATGTTGTATTCATAAGGAGTAAGTTTTACTTGTTCGCCATCAACAGTTACTTCCTTGCGGTCGTCATTAATTGTAAGACCGTGGATAGAATAAATGTGATCGCCCGTTTGCGGCATTGCGCCAAGAAGAGTATAGCGCCTGAGCTGTGATTTGACACGGGCTATAAGCTCAAGTGGATTGAACGGTTTGGTTATATAATCGTCTGCGCCTACATCAAGGCCTATGATTTTGTCAGAGTCCTCCGATTTGGCCGACAGGATGATGATAGGAATTTTACTCATCTCACGTACTCTGAGTGTGGTACGGATGCCGTCAAGCCCGGGCATCATTATATCGACAAGCAGAAGACTTATGTCGTTACGGGATTTTATAACGTCAATGGCAGAAAGACCGTCATATACTTTAATAACGTTATAGCCTTCTTTTGTAAGGTAAATGTCGATTGCATCGACTATTTCTTTGTCATCATCGCAAACCAGTATGTTGTACATATCATTAACCTCCGTTTTAATAAGAGTAATGTATATTTTTTAATATAAAAGCATGTTTATCTTTAAGATTTTCTTAAGGTTATTATATATTAAATCGGGGCAAATTAAAACATCGCGAGCGAAAATATGATTGACGATATACTTTCATAAATCTATAATATTTTACATAAAACAATCCGAAACTAAGGAGAATGTATGCTTACTTATTTACATGTGAAAAACTTTGCGGTTGTAGAAGATGTTTCACTTAATCTCTATGACCATCTAAATATTCTTACGGGAGAGACCGGTGCCGGAAAGTCTATTATTATCGGTGCCGTGAGTATTGCGCTTGGCGGTCGAGTGTCATCCGATATGATACGAAGCGGAGAGGACTTCGCTTATGTTGAGATGATATGCGAGCCGGAGGAAGATTTATTGCCTGCGCTTAAATCAATGGACATATATCCTGAAGAAGGCAGCCTTGTTATTTCAAGAAAAATAATGCCGGGCAAGAGTGTAAGCAAGATTAATGGCGAGACAGTGACAGCCGGAACCATAAAGGCTGTATCGGCGCTTCTTATTGACATGTACGGACAGCATGAGCACCAGAGTCTTACTAATTCTGCAAAGCATCTTGAGATTATTGACAGGTATGCTAAGACGGAAAATCTGAAAAATGAAGTGGCAGATATATATGCCAGATATGATGTTGTAAAAAAAGAATGGGATAGACTGCAGGTTTCAGATGAGGACAGACAGAGAGAGCTTTCATTTATTGAATATGAAATGCGTGAGATAGAGGCTGCAGCGATAAAAGCAGATGAAGAAGAGGAACTTGACATACTTTATCGCAGACTGGCTAATTCGGAAAAAATATGTGAAGCTCTGTCAGAAGCATACGGTTATACAGGAGCTTCAGATGCGAGTGCATCCATGTATATCAGTAAGGCACTTTCAGTTCTCTCTACAGTAGTAAGCTACGATGAAAAGCTGGCTGAGTATGAAAAGGTGCTTATTGATGCAGACAGTATTTTAGCAGATTTTAATCGTGATATAGCATCATTTATGGATGACTATACATTTGATGAGGAATTATATAAAGAGACATATGACAGGCTTGAGTTTATCAGAAAAATGTTTGCAAAGTACGGCGGTTCATATGAGAAACTCGAAGAACATTACGAAAAAATATCGGAGCGTCATAAAGAACTCATATCTATTGAAGAAAGAAGAAGTGCGGTAAATAAGGAGCTTACTGCTGTAGAAAAGGAACTTTTGGATGCTTATGACAGACTTACATTTGAGAGGATAAGCAAATCTGATTATCTTATAAAAGATATAACAGAGGCGCTTTCCGATCTTAATTTTAATGATGTAAAATTTGACATATCATTTACAAAGAAAGAAGCATATGATGCTGAGGGAATGGACAAGGCAGAATTTATGATATCCGTCAATCCTGGAGAAGATATAAAGCCACTTGCACTTGTATCATCCGGAGGCGAACTCTCGCGAATAATGCTTGGTATAAAATCCGTACTTGCGGACAATGATTCCATACATACGCTTGTATTTGATGAGATAGATGCGGGTATAAGCGGAAGAACAGCACAGAAAGTATCAGAGAAACTTGCGGAGCTTGCAAAGGAACATCAGGTTATTTGTATCACTCATCTTGCGCAGATTGCTTCAATGGCAGATGTTCATTATGTAATTGAGAAGAATGTAATTAACAATAGAACAAGAACTGATATAAGAAGACTTTCTGAGGATGAAAGTATAATGGAGCTTGGAAGAATCCTTGGCGGAACCCAGATAACCGAAGCAGTGATAAGCAGTGCAACGGAAATGAGAAAACTTGCATGTGCATTGAAAGAAAAAATGTAGCTTGAGTTTATTGCAGCAGTGTATATATAGCAGGCATTTCGGACACAATACATAGGAATATAATTGTGTCCGGAGGGAGTGCTTGTTATGAAAAGACGCAGATATTATCGGTTGGCACTTGCG
Organism: Lachnospiraceae bacterium; assembly: GCA_015057375.1. GTDB lineage: Bacteria > Bacillota > Clostridia > Lachnospirales > Lachnospiraceae > V9D3004. Next base: position 1,246 of record SVEM01000040.1, on the reverse strand, counting down.
GTTGCTTTGTTATTTACTGTAGTATTTACATGTTTTTTTTATATCTATAATGTCAAATCAGACATACCTGATTCTATAAAAATCTTTGCCGGTGATGATAGCCGGTTCGACTTTTCTATGCCTGTAGAAGCAGAACTTCAGGCATATTCCGAGGTTTTGAGTATAGACAATTCACACACAGATTTTGAAGGAAATATACATTTTTCGCTGGAAAGGCCATTTACGGTGTCCTCATCACGTACAGGAAATTATAAGCTTAGCCTAAAACTATTTGGTTTGTTTAAACTGAAAAATGTTGAGCTTTCTGTTATTGAAAACAAAGAAGTAATTCCCTGCGGAAAAACAATAGGCATACAGATAAAAACCGACGGCCTTTTGGTTCTCGGAACGGGAAAAGTTACTGATGTATCAGGAAATGAGTACGAGCCGGCATACCAGATACTTATGACAGGGGATTATATTACCGGAATCGAAGACGAGCCGGTTGATAGCATAGAAGATTTTATAGACAAGTTAAATAAGAGTACATCAGATGTAGTAACATTGACAATAAGAAGAAGTGATAAAGAAAGCAAAGTAAAACTTAATGTTGTAAACTGCGAGGGCGGAGAAAGAAAGATAGGTGTGTGGGTGCGTGAAGACACCCAGGGTATAGGGACACTCACATGTGTTGATAACAAAGGAAGGTTTGTCGCACTCGGACATGGAATAACAGATTCCGATGCCGGTGTACTTATGGAGCTAAAATCAGGAAGTATATACAATGCCGATATTATAAATGTCGTGAAGGGAAAAGAAGGCACTCCGGGCGAACTCATGGGCGTGATACTCGAATCAGAAAACGAAAAACTTGCCAATATAAAAAGAAACACCACCTTAGGAATCACAGGAAAAGTCACCGCGAAATACAAGCAGGAGCTAATGAGCAATGGTACAAAAACATATCCGATAGCATTACGCCAGGAAATAAAGAAAGGTCCTGCAATAATAATGTGCCAGATTGGAGAAAAGGTAAATGCCTATGATGTTGAGATAACAGACATAGACCGTGGAAGCATGGATAACAAAGGGCTGATCATAAAAGTGACGGATGAAAAACTGCTTGAGAAAACAGGCGGGATAGTGCAGGGGATGTGAGTGTGTTATAATAGAAACAACACAGGAAAAGCCCGTAAATAAAGGGTTTTCCGGCGTTAGCCCAAGTCATTGACCACGACAAGGGAGATTATCTGCGCGGATAAGTTTG
>SVEM01000039.1 GCA_015057375.1 Lachnospiraceae bacterium | reverse complement strand
CCCATATCCTATTGATAAGAAGTTTGAAGCATTCAACTTCCATGTAATTAACATTGACGGACATGATTTTGATCAGATTGATGCAGCATTTAAAGAAGCAAAAGCAACAAAGGGTATGCCAACAGCTATCATTGCAAAAACAGTTAAAGGTAAAGGCGTTTCATTTATGGAAGGTTCAGCAGGATGGCATGGAAAAGCTCCTAATGATGATGAATATGCAGTTGCAATGGAAGATTTGAAGAAAGTAGGTGATGCACTGTGTCAGAAGTAAAGAAGATAGCAACTCGTGTAAGTTATGGTAATGCACTCGCTGAGTTCGGTGCAGAATATAGTGACCTCGTAGTTCTTGATGCAGACCTTGCAGGAGCTACACAGACAGGTATATTTAAGAAAGCATTTCCTGAGAGACATATTGACTGTGGTATAGCAGAGTGTAATATGGCAGGTATCGCAGCAGGACTTGCTACAACAGGTAAGATTCCATTTATGAGTTCGTTTGCAATGTTTGCAGCAGGACGTGCATTTGAGCAGGTTCGTAACTCAATCGGATATCCACATCTTAATGTTAAGATCGGTGCAACACATGCAGGTATTTCTGTTGGTGAAGATGGAGCATCACATCAGTGTTGTGAAGACGTTGCTCTTATGAGAACTATTCCTGGAATGACAGTTATTGTTCCATCTGATGACGTTGAAGCAAAGGCTGCAGTTAAGGCTGCTATTGAGATGGAAGGTCCTTGCTACCTTAGATTCGGACGTCTTGCAGTTCCTGTTATTAATGATAATGATGATTACAAGTTTGAAATTGGTAAAGGTATTGTTCTTCGTGAAGGAAAAGATGTTGCTCTTGTTGCTTCAGGTCTTGAAGTTGCGGAAGCGCTTTCAGCAGCAGATATGCTTGCAGCAGACGGTATCGAAGCAAAAGTTATCAATATTCATACAATTAAACCGCTTGATGAAGAACTTATCCTTGATGCAGCTAAAGAGACAGGAAAGGTTGTTACTATTGAAGAACATTCAATAATAGGTGGTCTCGGAAGTGCAGTTTGCGACCTTCTTTCAGAGAAACTTCCTACTAAGGTTCTTAGAATTGGTGTGGAAGATGAATTCGGTGAATCTGGTCCTGCTACAGAACTTATTAAGAAGTATGGTCTTGATGCACAGGGAATTTATGATAAGGTAAAAGCATTTTTGAATTAATTCTAATATTGTGTATTATTACTTTACAAGCAAAAGACGGAGTTGCGTAAGTGACTCCGTCTTGATAAATATTAATAATAAAAATTGATATAGGTTCGTATAGGAGAATATGATAATGAAAAAAAATTTTTTGACATCACCACCGATGGGATGGAACAGTTATGATTATTACGATACAACTGTTACAGAGGCGGATGTAAAAGCTAACGCGGATTATATGGCAGCGAATCTTAAGGAATACGGTTGGGAATATGTTGTTGTAGATATTGAATGGTACTCATATAATACCGGAACAAGAAGAAATGAACATCAGTATATTCCGTTTGAAGCAGTAGAGATGGATGAATACTCAAGACTTCTCCCATGTCCACAGAGATTTCCTTCTGCAGTAAATGGTGCAGGATTCAAACCGCTTGCAGACTATGTACATAACCTTGGACTTAAGTTTGGTATACATATTATGAGGGGTATCCCAAGAATTGCGGCTCATACACATACTAAGATAAAAGGAACAGATGTGCCCGCATCAGAAATAGCAGTATTTAACAATATATGCTGGTGGAATCCGGATATGTATGGTGTTGATCCGAATAAAGATGCATCACAGATTTATTACAACTCGCTTCTTGATTTGTATGCAGAGTGGGGTGTGGATTTCATAAAGGTTGATGATATATGCCGTATGGATGCACCTACAGCAGAAAAAGAAATAATTATGCTTCACAATGCGATTAATCAGTGTGGACGCGATATCGTACTTAGTCTTTCTCCGGGGCCTGCTAAGATAGATAAGGCATGGTGCTATGAAAGATATGCTAATATGTGGCGTATAACAGATGATTTTTGGGATAACTGGCCACTTCTTCTCAATATGTTTGAGAGATGTGAATTATGGGAAAGACACGTGAGTGACGGTTCGTATCCTGATTGTGATATGCTTCCTATCGGAAAGATTGGAAAGGGATTCTTTGGAGAGCATGACACTAACTTTACAATGGATGAGCAGATTACAATGATGTCACTGTGGTGTATGTTCAAGTCTCCGATGATGATTGGTGCAGAACTCACAAAACTTGATGATGAGACACTTTCACTTCTTACAAACAAGGATATTCTTGGGCTTCTCAAGTTGAGAAATCAGGCAAGACAGCTTGTACGTAATAAGAATGAAGCTGTATGGATGAATACAGATGATAATTATACATATATAGAGTTGTTTAATTTATCTGATGACAAGAAAGAAGTTTCTTTTGATCTTTCTGAGCTTGGTATTAAAGCTGAGAAAGCGGAAGAGTTGTGGACGAAAGAAAATGTATGTATAAATCATAATATACTTATATCCGATATTCCTGCACATGGTGCAGCGGTATACAGGATATAACATAAAAATGAGAAAGAGGCGATAGAATATATGTTTATTAAGATATTTTTGCTTGTAGTGTTTTTTTCGATTATGATAGGCGTAGGTGTCTATACTAGAAAAACAGCAACAGATGTTAATGGTTTTGTGCTTGGTGGAAGAAGTGTAGGTCCGTGGCTTACTGCATTTTCATACGGAACGTCGTATTTTTCGGCAGTTATTTTTGTCGGATATGCAGGTCAGTTTGGATGGAAATTCGGTATTGCATCTACATGGATAGGAATCGGTAATGCTATTATCGGTTCGCTTATGGCATGGGTTATTCTCGGAAGAAGAACCAGAGTGCTGACTCATAAGCTCGATTCATCAACAATGCCGGATTTCTTTGGTAAACGATTTAATAGTAAGGGACTTAAGGTTATAGCTTCAGCAATTATATTTATTTTCCTTATACCTTATACAGCCTCTTTGTATAATGGTCTTTCAAGATTGTTTAATATGGCTTTTGATGTTGACTATACAGTGTGTGTTGTTGTCATGGCAGCACTTACCGGAGTGTATGTTATTCTGGGAGGATACATGGCAACGGCTATTAATGATTTTATTCAGGGAATCATCATGCTGTTTGGTATAGTTGCAGTTATTGCTTCTGTGCTTAGTCAGCATGGCGGATTTATGGGTTCGCTTATTGAGCTTGCAAATTATACTGATGCATCAACTGTCAATGGTGATGTTCCGGGTATATTTGCATCATTCTTCGGACCGGATCCTTTTGGACTTATATGTGTTATAATACTTACATCGCTTGGAACATGGGGACTTCCTCAGATGGTACAGAAGTTTTATGCAATTAAGGATGAAAAAGCTGTTAAAACAGGAACAATTGTATCAACAATATTTGCAATTATAGTTGCCGGAGGATGTTATTTTCTTGGCGGATTTGGACGACTTACTGCAAATGCAGTTGAGACAAGACCTGATGGAAGTGTTGTATATGATTCAGTAATACCGACAATGCTTCAGAATCTTCCTGATTTGCTTATTGCAATAGTAATTATTCTTGTGTTGTCTGCAAGTATGTCAACACTTTCATCGCTTGTACTTACATCAAGTTCAACGCTTACGCTTGACTTTATTAAGGGTTCGATTGTTAAGAATTTTTCTGAGAAAAAGCAGATGCTTACAATGCGTGTCCTTGTAGTAGTATTTATTGTAATATCAGCAATTATTGCAGTGGTTCAGTATAAGAGCAGTGTAACATTTATAGCTCAGCTTATGGGTATTTCATGGGGAGCACTTGCAGGCGCATTCCTTGCACCGTTCTTATATTCATTGTACTGGAAGAAAACTACTAAAATGGCGTGTTGGGTAAGCTTTATTTTTGGAACTGTATTTATGACATGTAATCTTCTTAATACACTTAAGGTGGTTTCTATTCCTGTATTTGCAGGACAGTTAGCATCTCCAATTAATGCGGGAGCATTTTCAATGCTTGCCGGACTTATCCTGGTTCCGATTGTGAGCTTGTTTACAAAGAAGCCGGACAAGAACGAGATGGATAAACTTTTTGAGGTATTTGAAGAGCAGGTTACAGTAAGAAGAAAGACTGCACTTCCTCAAAATGAGGAATAAAATTAAATAACATACAGGTTGTAACAAAGTACGTATTGGTATATAATATCAGGATATACGGATGGAGGAATTACATATGTTTTCGCGTTTTTATCCTGATAGAATAGAAAAATCAGTATACGATATAGACTTTACAGAATTATATAGTCAAGGCAAAAGAGGAATTCTTTTTGATATTGATAATACACTTGTGATGCATGGAGCCGACGCAGACAGAAAATCAGAAGATTTGTTTGTGCGGCTTCATTTGCTTGGATTTAAGACGTGTCTCATATCTAATAATGACGAAGAACGTGTTATAAGATTTAACAAGAATATAAATACTAATTATGTATATAAAGCAGGGAAACCTTTTGACAGAGGTTATAAAAAGGGTATAGAGCTCATGGGAACTGATATAAACAGTACATTATTTGTCGGCGATCAGTTGTTTACAGATATATGGGGTGCAAAAAAATGTGGTATTGATAATATAATGGTGGAAAAAATATCTCCGAAAGAAGAGATTCAGATAGTATTAAAAAGGATTTTGGAAAGAATAGTATTAAGGGAATATAGAAGAAAAATTAAAACGGAGATGAAGACGAGTGAGAAAGTATAGTGAAATATTAGAAATATTAAAGCAAAAGGAAAGTGAAGCTATTCTCATATCAGATCCGTATAATATGCGATATCTGTCTGGTTTTTCGGGTGGAGAAGGATATCTGTATATATCGGAGTGCAGACAGTGTATCATTGTTGATGCAAGGTATACACTCTGGGCAAAAAGCGAATGTGATATTGATGTTATAACAATTGACAAGGATTTTTATCAATCTATCAACGCATTTGTTAAATCAGATAAAGCTGATATGCTTTTGCTTGAAGGAAGACATCTCACATATGTGCAGTATAAAGAATTTGAGGATAATTTGTCAGCAAAAGTAAGGTGTCTTGATGATGAGATTGGCAGACTGCGCATGGTAAAAGATGAAGATGAGATAGGTTATATCAGAGAAGCTGAAAAAATAGGAGACGAAGCCTTTTCTTATATACTCGGAGAACTTCGTGAAGGTATATCTGAAAAAGAAGTAGCATATAAGCTTGAAATGTATATGAGAACACATGGAGCCGAGGGAATCAGTTTCGATTCGATAGCAGCAAGCGGACCAAATTCAGCATCACCGCATGCCATGCCTTCTGATAGAAAACTTAAGTCGGGCGATATGTTTACTATGGATTTTGGATGCGTATATAATGGATATTGTTCTGATATGACAAGAACTGTTGTGATTGGAAAAGCATCTGGAAAACAAAAAGAGGTTTACGATATTGTTCTTAAGGCACAACAGCATGCCATAAATAATATATGTGCAGGTACAAGCGGACGTGATGCAGATGCTTATGCCAGAGATATAATAGAGGAGGCTGGATATGCTGATTATTTTGGCCACGGCCTTGGGCATGGTGTTGGTTTGTTTATACATGAAGAGCCAAGATTATCAAAGAAGTCTGAGGAAATTCTTGTTCCGGGAAATGTTGTAACGGTTGAGCCCGGCATATACATTCCGGGTGAGTTTGGTGTCAGAATAGAAGATATCATAGTAATAAGAGATAGTGGAATTGAAAACCTTACATTTTCTGATAAAGCACTTATCGAAATATAATTTTATGGAGTAATGACTATGGAACTTACAGTAAGAAATGTGACGTTTGGAGATGGTGTTCTTATATGTGCACCGATTACTGCAGAAAACGAAAATGCAATATGTGATGATGTAAAGCAAATAATGAATAATCCGGTCGATGTAATTGAGTGGAGATGTGATTATTATGCTTATTGTCAGAATATAGACAAAATAACAAAAACTCTTGGTATGATAAGAAATATCACCGATATGCCGATTATATTTACATACAGAACAAGGGCAGAGGGTGGAGAAGAAAATTTAATTGATGCAGATGTCATAACAAAAACAAAATATATAGATATGATAAAAAAGGTGGCTGATACAGGGTTGGCCGACATAATAGACGTGCAGACAGAATATCTGGGGGAGCTTGCGAAGGATGTTATCAATTATGCAAAGAAGATGAATATATGTGTCATAGCATCTAATCATCATTTTGATATAACACCGGAAAATGATGAGATGAGTAAGATTTTTGCCCGAATGAACAATGCAGGTGCGGACATATTAAAGATGGCTGTCATGCCTATGTGTGAAAAGGATGTTATAAGATTTATGGATTTTACATATGACATGGTGAATACTTGCAATAAACCGGTTGTTACAATGTCTATGGGAAAACTTGGGATGATTACAAGAATTGCAGGAACACTTACAGGGTCTGCCATGACATTTGCAAGTGTAACGGGCGCATCAGCACCAGGACAAATTCCGGCACATACTATGAAGACGTTGCTTGAATTAACAGGTGCAAACAATATCAAAAAAACTTGCAATATATTTCTTATCGGATTCATGGGCTGTGGTAAAAGTACAATAGCTAAAAGCCTTTTGGACAAAACGGGAAAAAAGGTTATTGATAGTGACAGTTTTATAGAGCAGGAAGAGAACATGACCATATCTGAAATGTTTGATATGTATGGTGAGGAGTTTTTCAGAAAAAAGGAAACATCATTTCTAGAAAATCTTGATATGAATGAAAGTTGTATTATTGCCTGTGGCGGTGGTATGGCAATAAGAAAAGAAAATGTTAAACTGATGAAGAGTAAAGGGATTGTTATAATGCTTGATGCCTCATGCGAAACAATATATGATCGCGTGAAGGATGATGATAAAAGACCTCTTCTCAAAAATAATATGAATACCGAATATATAAAACAGCTTATGGATACACGTATACAACATTATGTTTCGGCGGCGGATTACATCGTTGCTACGGATGGCAAAACCCCGGAATGTATTGCAGACGAGATTGTTAAACACCTTAACAATCTCAAATAATCTGAAAAATGCAAAATATGGTTGAAATATTGGTAATTATGTAATAAACTAAACAAAGTAAGTATATGAATCGAATTTAGGAGGATTTGTAATGGTATCAGCAGGAGATTTCAGAAACGGATTAACAATTGAATGGGATGGCGGAGTTTATCAGGTTATCGAATTCCAGCATGTAAAGCCTGGAAAAGGTGCCGCATTCGTTAGAACAAAGCTTAAGAATATTAAGAGTGGCGGAATCGTAGAGAAGAGTTTCAGACCAACTGAAAAATGTGAGCAGGCTCACATCGAAAGAAGGGACATGCAGTATCTGTATTCAGATAGTGACATGTACAACTTCATGGATGTTGAGACATATGACCAGATAGCATTATCAGCTGATCAGATAGGAGATGCTCTTAAGTTTGTTAAAGAGAACGAGATGGTTAAGATGCTTTCACATAATGGTGAGGTATTTGCAATTGAACCACCATTATTCGTTGAACTTGAGATTATTGAGTCAGAACCTGGAATTAAAGGAGATACAGCTACAGGAGCAACAAAACCTGCAAAGGTTGAGACCGGTGCTAATGTGCTTGTGCCATTATTCGTTAACCAGGGAGATGTTATTCAGATTGACACTCGTACAGGCGAGTATATGAAGAGAGTATGACAATTATATTATTCAGACTTAATAAAGGGACATCGTAATTATACGATGTCCCTTTGTGATGTTTTGTTTTGAGCAACAATTATCTGTCATATATAGGATAAGGATATTTTTTTAATGCGATTCGGGCTGCATTTACTGCATCTTCATTATAGAACTCAATGCGAAGCACACCGTTTTCAAATTCTCTGTTATGAATTATGCCGATATTTTTAATGCTGACGGCATTGCTTGAGAGAATTGTTGCGATAATTGCAATAATACCTGGAACATCCGGAATGTCAACATATAGATCATACACTTTTGGAAGAGTACCTTTCCCTTTGGAGGGTATGCTGTTTCGATAATCCCTTGCAGTATCAAATATATTATATAAAAATATTTCGTCATGATTTAACATAGCATTTTCAACCCTGTCAAGGGATGCTTTGTATATATCGAGGAATTTTCGGATGCTGTCAGTATTACTTAAGCATATATTTTGCCACATTTCAGGAGAGGATGAAGCAATTCTTGTAATATCCTTAAAACCTCCTGCAGCAAATGTCTTCATATGTTCTGATTCACCATCATTTTCTCTGACCATATTTACAAGAGAAGCAGCTATAATATGAGGAAGATGACTTATGGCTGCGGTTATATCGTCGTGTTCATGATAATCCAGTGTATAAGGTATGGAACCGATATCTCTTATCAGTGTTGTAAGGTTTGAAATCATGTGCTCGTGTGTAGTTTCACACGGAGTTAAAAGATAATATGCATTTTCCATAATCTGAGCGGAAGAGTTGGCATATCCTGTACGTTCTGAACCTGTCATAGGATGACCGCCTATGAAGTTTTGTTCAAGACCAATGTTTTTTACTGCTTCGTGAATATTGCCTTTGACACTTCCTACATCAGTAATAATACAATCTTCTTTAATAATTCCTTTTAAAGATTCAAGGTAATTTATGTTGGCGAGAACCGGTGCACACAGAAAAATGATGTCGCAAACAGAAAAGTCACTAAGTGAATTGCATATGACATCTACAACTGATTCATCGTGTGCCATTGACAAATCCTTGTTTTCCTGTGGATAATATCTGTTATATGCATATATTTTATAATCATCATGTGTTTTTTTGATGGATTTGGCAATCGCTCCGCCTATGATTCCAAGACCAATAAATCCAATATTTTGAATCATTTTATATACCTCGCTTTGATTTTTATGCTATCACTGGGGAGTGAAAAAGTCAACTGAATGAAAAGGTGTTAATAGTACTTGACAAACAACAAGAACTATAATAGTCTAAATGATGATTTGATACATTTATTTATTTTAAAGGAGAGAGATTTATGTTAGATAAATTGAAGGAGATTATATCAAGTCAGCTTAGTGTAAGCGAGGATTCTATTACAGAGAGTACATCTTTTAAAGATGATTTTGGGGCAGATTCTCTTGATTTGTTTGAGCTTATTATGGCACTTGAAGAGGAGTATTCCTTAGAGATACCTATGGAGGATTATGAAGAGCTCAATACGGTAGCTGATGTGATAAATTATCTTAAGGAAAAAGGTAAAGAATAAACCAGAAAAAGGTATTAAAAAATTTAATAAAAAGGTAAAAATAAAGTTGTCTGGTATATTAACTTGTATTGACATTATTTCTTGCATGATGTATTCTGACTATATATGTATGCATGTTTCTAATACAATGTATCAGACAATTTTGTATTGTTTTGATTTGGTATTGGCAAAACAAGTTACTTTATCTTTTTTATAAAAATAGAAAGGAGTTGAAAGTATTTTGCATCAGCATGATGCAGATACAAAGATAGCATGAAAAAGTTTAGAGCATTATCATTAATTCTTGCAGTTGCACTTGTAGTTAGTTCTTTAACAGCCACACCAGTATTTGCAGCCAAGACAAAAAACAGAGTTAAGCTTAATAAGAAAAAGATAACTATCTCTGTTGGACAAGTAAAAAAAGTTAAGGTTGTTCCGTACAAGAGTAAGAAAAAGTACGAAACAGGTAATTCGTTAGTGACAAAAAAATCAGCTGACGGAAAGTTCAAAGCAAAAGTAAAATGGACAACAAACAACAAAAAGGTTGTTAGAATTGTTAAAACAAAATCTTTCGTTAAGAAAGCTTTTGTAAAAGTTAAAGGTATTACTCCTGGTAAGGCAACAGTTAAGGCAAAGTACAAGAGAAGATACCTTAATGTTACTCTTAAATTTAAGGTGAAAGTAGTGCCGGTATCCGGACCTGAAGAGACTACAGCTCCTGCAACGACAGCACCAGTTGTTTCTCCTACACCTACAGCAACTGGAGAAGTGCCTACAGAAGTTCCTTCAAGTGGACCTACAGAAGTTCCTACCGAAAGACCAACAAAGGCACCTACAGCGACTCCTACAACAGCACCTACACCGATACCACCAAGAGATCCGGTATCATTAACATTTGATGCAAATGATATCATAGTTGTTAACGGTGGAGAAGGTGCGAAAGCAACTGTTAATGCAGATGGAAGTGTATCATTTAACAGCACAGATGGCTTCTCAGGTTTAATGATTCCTGTTCCTTCAAATTATGTGATTAATAATGGTCAGACATTCCATGTTACTATGGACTACACAGCAGAAGGAAGTCAGCCAAGAATATATCTTATTAAAGATGGCGTTGACTCGGCAATAAGTAATATTATTCCTACAGGTTCATCACCATTAAAAGGAATGATGACAGCAACAGATGATGGAGCTAATTACATTTTCGTTAAAGCTGCTACATACGATGCTTTATTCACATCCCTTAAGATTAATTCTATTATTTTAAGTGATGATGAAAATGCAACTGTGCCTACAAAAGAACCTACAGTAACAGCTACACCAGAGCCAACAAAGGCACCATCAACAGCTACACCTGAGCCTACATCTACACCAACACCAACAGATGAATTAGTTGTAGATGTTGATCTTTCAGATGCAGATTCAAGAACGATAGATGGAAATGCAACAGTATCATATGAAGGAGATGTTCTTAATGGTACACTCCCATGGGGAACAGGTGTTATTATAAAAGCTCCTACAGATGATGATTTTTATAAGGTAGAAGTGACATATACAAGTGACGGACCTCTTAATGTGTACTTGTTTGACAGTACCTTTACAGATGGTGTCGGACAGTTTGCAACAGGACAGCACGAAGTATCTCCTAAGATTTCAGCATCTAGTACAGATAATACGATTACATGGGAGTATACAGCAGATGTTGTAAAAGCAATAAAGTTTGTGTCACTTGATGGAACAACAAGTATTGATATTAAATCAGTTAAGTTTATTGGCCCTGCTACCGCTGTAACACCAACAGCCACACCAGAGCCAACAAAGGCACCAGCGACGGCTACACCAGAGCCGACGGTAGCGCCTGCAACAGAAGCGCCAGCTACAGAGGCACCTACAGCAACTCCTGCACCATATGAAAAAGCGGGTGAGATTAAGCTTGACGAAGCTACTATATGGGATAAGCTTCTTAACATAATAACATTTGGTAATTATGAGTTGCCTGAACCTACAGTTACAATTACATCAGATATTCCTAATGCAGAAATTTCATATTATGTTGTAACAGATGGCTCAACAACAGCTCTTACAGAAGAGCAACTCGATAGTCTTTCAGCTGAGTCTTGGACAGCATATACAGGTGTAGTAACACTTACATCAGAGAAGAACGTAGTATATGCAAAGATAGTAGATCCTGCGACAGGCTATGTATATTATCTGTGTACAGACGGAATTACAAAAGTAGAGCCGACAGTTGTACCAACAGCTGTACCAACAGCAGAACCGACAGCAGAGCCAACAGCGGAACCAACGGCAGAGCCTGTAGATGAATTAATTATAGAAGTTAACCTTCCGGATGAAAATGCAAGTGCAGTAGATGGAAATACAACAGTAGAGTACAATGATGAGACAGGCACACTTGACGGAACATTCCCATGGGGAACAGGTCTTGTAATTAAAGCACCAGCGGATGCAGTGTTTACCAGAGTAGAGATGACATATACAAGTACAGGTCCTCTTAACGGTTATGTATTTGATGAGAACTTTACAGATGGTATGGGACAGTTTGCAACAGGACAGCATGAATCAACAAAGGTTACAACAGCAAATGAAGAGAATACAGTAACATTTAATGCAGTTGGAGATTGTATTAAGGCTATTAAACTTGTTTCACTTGACGGAACAACAACAATCAATATCAAGTCAGTTAAGTTTATTGGACCAGCAGGTCAGACAATACCAACACCGGTACCAACAGCAGAACCAACAGCGGAGCCTACTGCAGAGCCAACAGCTGTTCCAACAGCGGAGCCTACTGCAGAGCCAACAGCTGTTCCAACAGCGGAGCCTACTGCAGAGCCAACAGCAGAACCAACAGCGGAGCCTACTGCAGAGCCAACAGCAGAACCAACAGCGGAGCCTACTGCAGAGCCAACAGCTGTTCCAACAGCGGAGCCTACTGCAGAACCAACAGCGGAGCCTACTGCAGAGCCAACGGTAGCGCCTGCAACAGAAGCGCCAGCTACAGAGGCACCTACAGCAACTCCTGCACCATATGAAAAAGCGGGTGAGATTAAGCTTGACGAAGCTACT
>SVEM01000038.1 GCA_015057375.1 Lachnospiraceae bacterium | reverse complement strand
GCAACCTCTCCTACGGCAATTACATTCTTAATTTCCTTGTCATTAAGATATATGTTTCTAAAGGTTACGATATCATTTTCTACATATTCGAACATTATCTTATCTAGTCGTCCCGACTTTGAGCCAAGCATAGAAAGATAGTCTCGAACTCTAACTGCTCCGATAGGGATATTTTCTGTTACTATAAGATTGTTTTTATCAAATAGGGAAACCTGGACACTTCCTGCACCTACATCTACGAATGCAGTGTTCTTACTAACAACCTGATGGAAGTCTTCATACTTCACCACCATACCCTTTAGATTTATATATCTTTGCTCCGAGTTACTTAACACCTTAACATCAAGATTCGTGTTACGCTTTATGGCATCCAATATTATCTCAGTATTCGAAGCTTCTCTAACTGCACTTGTGGCAAATGCTCTATACTCAGTAACCTGATACTCCTTCATCTTTTTCTTAAACTGATTAAGCACATCACATATTTGATTGATGGAATCTGTGCTGAGAAAGCCGTTGCTATAGCTGTCCTTTCCCAGTTCAATAATTCTACTAACTCTGTCTATCCCTTTAAAGGATTTTCTTCCATTAATCTCATATATCCTCATGGCTATCTCATTGGATCCTACATAGATAGCCGCAAACATTTTATATGCCACGAAAACACCTCCTAATAATTACTTCTACTCACCCGATTTTAATATCTCATATAGTCTCAGTACCGTTTTACCCAATCCGGGATGAACTGCATAGGGAGCAATCTCAACTAAAGGCTTTAGTACAAATTCCCTCTTGGTCATCTCTATATGAGGTATCTTAAGCTTCTCTTCCATAACTATCTCTCTGTCATATAAAAGTATATCTATATCCAGGGTTCTTGGACCCCAATGTATAAGTCTTTTTCTTCCGGCACTCTGTTCAATATCATTTATTACACTCAAAAGTTCCATAGGTTTGTAAAGGGTTTCAATCTCCACACAACCATTAAGAAAATCATCCTGATCGACACCACCATAAGGCTCTGTCACTATATACTCAGACACCTTGTTAACTCTTATATATTCGTCCTTATTTAACTGATCTACGGCAAAATCCAAATAACCTTCTTTATCCCCAAGGTTTGATCCGATTCCCAGATAGGCAATGTGCTTTTTTCTGACAATATCCACGCAAACTGTATCGAAGGTCATAGGAATAGGAGCCATCGGTTTACTGATTGTTATATGTACTTCTTTTATCATATCAAATTTTAATAGTATGGCATCTGCCACTGCCTCTGCCACTGCCTCTATAAGATCAAATTTTTCCTTTGTTACGGTGTCATTTATAAGTTGACATACCTGGGCATAATTAACAGTTTTAGACAGGTCATCCTTGATGCCTGCCTCTCTTAAATCCAAAAAAAGTTCTGCGGAAACAACAAATGTCTGACCATTTATTTTTTCCTCTTCCAATACTCCATGGTATGCAAATATTTCCAAATCTTTAATGATTATCTTATCCATAACACACCTCAAAATGCACGTTATAACTATGATACCACATTTTACGAATTTATTCTATTACTTTATTTCAAAAGATAAATTTTTACTCACCTTAATATATAAACAAAGCAGTAAGCCATAAATCCTATGTTGCAAAATAATAATTAGCATAATTATTATTACAGCATAAAGATTCTAAAACTTACTGCTTTTATTCATCAATCAGAAAATTTCCTGTCTGTCAGGCGGCCATTCCTGTATACAACTGGTAGTACTTACCTTTTCTTTGAATCAGTTCTTCATGATTACCCATCTCTATGATTCTTCCGTGTTCTAACACGATGATACAATCACTGTTTCGTACTGTAGACAAACGATGCGCGATTACAAATGTAGTTCGGCCTTCCATAAGCTTATCCATTCCGTCCTGAACAAGACGCTCAGTACGAGTATCTATGGATGATGTTGCCTCATCAAGGATGAGCACCGGTGGGTTTGCAACAGCTGCTCTGGCAATAGCCAATAACTGTCTTTGTCCCTGACTTAAGCTACTTCCTTCCCCCTGCAACAAAGTATCATATCCATCTGACAAATGTTTTATAAAACTATGTGCATTGGAAAGTCTAGCTGCCTCCTTAATTTGTTCATCTGTTGCATCCAGATTACCATAACGAATATTTTCTTTTACTGTTGTGGTAAATAAGTGGGTATCCTGCAGTACAATACCAAGAGAGCGACGCAAATCAGCCTTTTTTATCTTGTTAATGTTGATACCGTCATACCTGATTTTTCCGTCCTGAATATCATAAAAACGATTTATCAGATTTGTGATTGTAGTCTTACCTGCACCGGTAGAACCAACCAGAGCAATCTTTTGTCCCGGTTTTGCCTCCAACTTAATATCGTGCAATACCATTTTTTCATCATCATATCCAAAATCAACACCGTCAAACACAACATTTCCAAGTAAAGGAACATAAGTGGTTTCTCCTGTGTCTTGGTGTAAATGTTTCCATGCCCATTTTCCGGTATACTCTTTGTTACTTTCTACCAATTTACCATTCTTTTCTTCCGCTACGACTAATGTGACATATCCGTCATCAGCTTCTATTTCCTCGTCAAGAAGTCCAAATACTCTTTGTGCTCCTGCAAAGGACATAACAACAGCATTGAATATCATACTTATCTGAATAATCGGCATATTGAAATTCTTATTAAAAGTCAGAAAGCTGGTAAGTTTTCCCAAGGTTAAGGTTCCTATTCCGTTGAGTGCCAATAATCCGCCCACAACAACACAAATCACATAACTCAGATTACCCAACTGAGTATTAATAGGCCCTATCATACTGGCAAATTTTTCCGCCTGATAGTCGCTTTCAAAAAGCTGTTCATTTAACTGTTTGAACCCCTCTTTGCATTCATTTTCATGTCCAAATATTTTAACAACTTTCTGTCCTGAAATCATTTCTTCAATATAGCCATCCATAGCGCCAATATTATTTTGACGTTTCATAAAATAATTTCCGGATTGACCTCCGACTTTTCCTGTAACAATCATCATAACAACAACCACTATAATTGTTGCTAAAGTAAGAGGAATACTCAACGTTATCATACACACAAGCGCTGTTATAATAGAAAGAACACAATCCACAATTTGAGGTATACCCTGAGCAATTATCTGACTTAATGTATCAACATCATTGGTATATATTGACATAATATCGCCGTGAGAATGTGTGTCAAAATACTTGACAGGCAATCTTTCCATATGGTCAAACAATTCTTTACGTATGTCACGTAGTGTTCCTTTTCCAATATATACCATTAAACGTTCACTTAAAAACATTGAAACAACACCTATTGTATAAAACACTGCAACATCCCTTATTGCTCCGGCAAGACCGGAGTAATTCGGTTTAGAGGAAGCAACGAGAGGGACGATATGATCATCTATCAATGTCTTCATGAACATAGTTCCCTGCGCATTACAAATAACACTTATTATAATGCATATAATAACCCCTAACATATGAAACTTATATAATTTCATGACATGGTTAAAAAGTCGTTTCATAGTTTTTGCAGGATTACTTGCAACTGCAGACATCTCTTCAGGCATTAATCATCACTCCTTTCATCAAAATCTCCTCCGCCACCGGTTTGTAATTCGTAGATTTCCTTATATATTTCATTACTCGCAAGTAATTCTTCATGTGTTCCAAATCCATTAACCGCACCGTCTTCCATCACAATTATACGATCTGCACTCATAACACTTGATATACGCTGTGCAATGATTATGTATGTGGCTTCATGATTTCTGTTACCCTCTATTCCCAATGAATGATTATCCTTAAGAGCTTTTCTTATCTTGGCATCTGTTGCCGTATCCACCGCACTGGTAGAATCATCCATTATCAAAATCTTGGGATTTTTCAACAACGCTCTCGCAATACAAATACGTTGTTTTTGTCCTCCGGATAAATTAACACCCCCACGTTCTAAATAGGTATGATATCCATCTTCAAAGCTTCTTATGAAATCATCTGCGCAGGCAATCTCACAGACACGGATGCATTCTTCTTCCGTAGCTTCTTTATTACCCCACCGAAGATTATCCAAAATAGTTCCCGTAAATAATACATTCTGCTGTAACACCACTGTTACTTCATTTCTGAGCACTTCCAAATCATAATCCCTTACATCTACACCACCGATTTTTACGCTACCTTCCGTAACATCATAGATTCTGGTAATCACATTTGCCAGTGTTGATTTTGAGCTTCCTGTTGCTCCGATTATACCGATCGTCTCACCGGCATTTATCTTCAGATTAATATCTTTCAGTACCCGGTCATTAGCTCCTTCATGATACTTAAAGCTGACATTTTCAAAACAAATGCTACCATCCTTTATTTCCATTACAGGATTTTGTGTATTTTTGAGTGTAGTTTTTTCATCCAAAACTTCCGCTATACGTTTTGCACTTACCACACTCATAGTAAGTGTTGCAACAATCGCTGACAATGTTAAGAGACTCATTAAAATATTCATGCAATATGTAAATGTACTCATAAGTTCACCGGTAGTAAGCTCTGAATTAACTACCATTTTTGCTCCTACCCATGAAATAATCATAATACTTACATACATCACTGCCCGCATAACCGGATTACCCAATGCAAATAACGACTCTGCTTTTACAAACATTTTGTACAATCCATTATTAGCCTTCGAGAAGCGTTCTTTTTCGTAATCTTCCCTTACAAATGACTTTACTACACGGATAGCAGTGATATTTTCTTTTATACTTTCGTTTAATTCATCATATTTAGGAAATACACAGCTAAAGTACTTTTTAGACTTAGGTAAAATCACTGCCATAATAACGATAAGTACTATTGCCGCTCCAATATATACTTTAGCAAGCTTTGCATTAATAATAAGCACTACACTTATCGCTGAAATGACACTTATAATTGCATGAACCGTATTACGCAATATCATCTGATATGCGTTCTGAACATTATTGATATCCGTTGTCATTCTGGTTATCAACCCGGCAGTTGAAAATTTATCAATATTGGCAAATGAAAATGTTTGAATATTATCATACATTGCACTTCGAATATTTTTTGCCAGGCCCGAGGATGCTTTTGCACTGCATCTTCCACCCATAACACCACCATATAAAGCAGCTATCGCTACAAGTACCATACAAAATCCCATTTTAAATATATGATTCATATTTCCTGCATTTACGCCCTTATCCACAATAGATGCCATCATAAGAGGTATAATCATTTCCATGGATACTTCCAACACCATGAAACAAGGAGTCAATATGGACTCTTTTTTAAAGCCTGTTAAATGCTTTCCCAATATTGACAGCATTTTTTTATTTTCCGAATAGTTCCCTTTCATACTCTATCCCTTCCACCTTAACAATTCTTCTACTGAAAGGACTGTTAAATTTTCTTTTATTCCGGTATCTGAATTTCCGTAAACACATAAAGACATAGAATGATGATTATCCAATTCTGTTAACCGGAATGAATAATTGGAGTTTTTGTTATTTTGACTGAACAATGAGATATCTTCATTCTCCAGCTTAAATATTATATCCTTCAAGGACGCGTTAAGTCCTTCTCCGGTATTTTTGGTATAACTTTCTTTCAATGTCCATATGTTATAGAACATTCTCAACCTGCCCTTATCACTGTGGGACATAACATAGTTAATCTCATCTTTAGCGAAAATATCATTCATAATATCCAGGTCAATATCTTCCATCTTTTCAACATCGATACCAAGAGATACATCCCCTACACAACACACCACCCATTCACCGGAATGGGATAAATTAAAATGGATATTTGGATATTTTTTTAAATATGGTTTTTCATACTCAGTCTTCTCGATAAGGATCTCTTCACTCGTTAAACCATAGTTATCCCACAAAGCATATCTTAATATAACTTCTGCAAGTATACTGCGAATTTTATCTTTGTCAAAACGAAGTTTCTTTATAAATTCCTTCCTTTCGAAGGAAATTATATCTGTCAGACGGGATATATCATTCACATTATTTATTTTTTCTATATTACAGATATATTGATATACCATCCTTCTTACCTTCTTGATTCTTCTCTTCTTCGCAAGTTAACCAACAAACGAGCACGTTGCTCATTAGACAATCTTTGATTAAGGTCTTTGATTTTAGGTTGACTATTATTACTTGTATGTTCTCCGCTCAGTTTTACTGGTATTTTGTATTGAGAATTAATGGAATAAATATATTTTTTATCTTTTGCCATCTCTTCCACACGGTCTGCAATATTTGTAATGCCTACATTATTCTTCATCTTCAATACATACTTCATGCAGTTATTCTTAATTTGATCATCCTGTAAATTATTCATCATGGATAATATTTTATCCGGTTGCCAATTTACCGGGTACAAAAAGTCACCTACACCCAGTTTATTAATCAAATTAGCATTATGTGGTCTGTCAACGTAGCAAGGAAGTATTAACTGTGGAATACCCGCTGAAAGTGCACCGGACAGAGTTCCCATTCCTCCATGATGAATTATTAATCCCAGCTTAGGCATAATCATATCAAGAGGTAAATAATCATACCATACAACATTATCCGGTAACTTTTTCGGAAGAAATTCCTTATATCTAGTCAATACCACTGTTGGCTTTCCTGACATACCGCATGCCGATATACTGCTGGAATAAAATTTATCATTAATACACTTCGTAGTGCCTCCGGTAATTACAACCGGATTAGGATTTTTCTTCAACCAGACTTTAAACTTTTCAGGAACTTCTTTTTTAGTTTCTTCCTTACCTTTTTCCAAAGGAAATCCAACTGCTTCAATTTTTGATGGCCATTCTTCACTGGCAGTATCATACCAGTTAGGCCAAAGAGCAAAAGTCTTCTTTGCACTGCTCTCCCATTGCAACCATGATCCAACAGAAGACAAGTTAACGGCGCTACGCAATTCATTCAATCTAGGCAAATCATTTTTGCCCTCCAATTGCTCATACAAAAGCATACTTTCTATCTCTGCCGGATTCATCATTACCGTCGCAAGGGGCAATTTGAATTTTTCTGCCACAAGATATGCCGCTATACTGGAACGGTTTTTACAAAGCAGCACAGTATCTTTCCTCTTACAACATTCAGCTATGATATTAAACTCTTTTAATCTTGTTTCATTGCTTTCATACCTTTGTTTAAACTCACTATTTTCAAAAGAATAACTGTTTTCCTTTGAATTATCTGTCTTGTTACCTTTCATCTCTTCAACTAAAAGAGCATATTCCTCAGGTGTATCCCACGCACGAAAGTCTAAACCTGCTTCTCTGGCTACTTTTTCAAAATGACAATGTGTTATCAGTGTAACATCATGACCTCGTTGCTTTAATTCCTTTCCTATACGTACAAAAGGAATTACATCACCATCAAGCCAATGTGTTACGATTACCATGTTCCCCATATTAGCCCTCCCACTAATTATTTTCCTTGTTTTTCCTGATTATTCCCAAAAGTAATTCTCTTGAAAGTTCCCTTTTTACTCCGTTTTGTGCCTTAGGTTTTTCCGCCGGAAATTCCTGTTTTGGCAAAACATAAGGCTTTATCTGCATAAGAATATCTCTCCATAATTTTTCAGCATAAGAATCAAAATTTTTCTTCTGATATTCCTTGCATATGCTATGTACAGATTCTTCTAACATTTTGTTAATTCCTTCTGCAATAATTTCCGCCTTCCATTGCTTAGGCGGAAATTTTGACCCTACCCCCATTTTTACAAGTCGGTCTGCATTATCCGGTCTGTCGGCAAAATGCGGCAATATAATCTGCGGTATTCCTGCATCAAGCGCTTCGTTTAACGTTCCCATACCACCGTGATGTATAATAAGATCTGCCTTATCCATTATGCTTCGCAGTGAAACGTTCCCTATCCATTTAATCCTGTCAGGAACCTTCGGAGGCATGTATTCTTCAAACGGAGTCACTACAGCTGCATATACATCTGACATTTTACATGCTCCAATGGAGCTGGTATAAAAATCTCTATTAATCAAATGACTGCTGCCCCCGGTCACTATTACCATTTTTTTGCCACTATTATGTGCTTCTTCCAAAAGCTCGTTAAAAACAACATTTTGTGATGTATTTCCGTTTTCTTCACGATCCTCCAAAAAGCCTATGTAACATGCTCCCTCCGGCCATGTTTCATCCGGTGCAGCATACCAACTTGGCCATACACAGAGAATAGATTTTGGTGAATACAACCAATCTTTCCAATTGCTTATAGCCGGCAAACGAAGTTCTTCTCTGGCACTGTTAATATCATCACAAAATTCTTTGCCAAACAATTGCTCATGTAATTCCATATGGGCAAAATAGTTCGGCGCAAGCACCATAGATGCATATGGCAAATTCTTTCTCTCTGCGACAATCTGCCCTGCTATGCTGGAACGAAATCTGGCAATAATAATTGTATCCTCCGTACAAATATCCTCAATTAATTTGACCTCCCGAAGCAATCTTTCTTTTCCGTGATACTTCAAATGAAAATTGAGATAATCTTCTTTGTTACCAATTGGATCTGAAAGCATCAGCATATCACCGCTAATCTCTGCGTACTCCTCCGGAGTATCAACAGGAACAAATTCAAGACCCATTTTTTTCGCCCGTTCTTCAAATATACAATGCGTCAGCACAGTTACTTTGTGCCCTTCCTGCTTAAGCAATTTTCCAAAACGCAAAAATGGAAAAACATCTCCGCTGGTCCAATGAGTAATTAATATAACATTCGCCATCTCTTATTCTCCATTCATAATTGCTTCTATCTCCTCGTCAGTTAATCCTGCCAGAAGATTCTCTTCTATCATCATTGACATTTCTTCTATAGTCATAGGTCTTGAGAAAAATTCAACTAAGGTAATATTTGTTCCAAAATCCTTGTTAACAGTAGTTACAAGACGGTTTGCAAGAAGTGAATGTCCTCCTAATTCAAGGAAATCATCACACACACTGACTTTATCTACCTTCAAAAGTTCCATCCAGATATCAGCGACCATTTCTTCTATTTCATTTCGTGGCGCTACATATTCAGAGGAAATATTATCTGTTTCATTGTTCATTAACATCAAAGCTTTTCTGTCCACTTTCAGATTTGCAGTCATAGGATACTCATCTACGAATGTATACCTGTTAGGAATCATGTAATAAGGAAGCACGTTGTCCAAAAACGCTTTCATATCTGATGCTGTCACATCCTTATCAGGCTTCAATTTTATAAATGCATGTATTTGGGCGTTAAGTTCCTCTCCGCATACAACAACAACTGCCTGGGCAACATCCTCGTGTTTAGAAATACCTGCTTCTATCTCTCCTAACTCAATTCTGTAACCATGTACTTTAACCTGAAAATCGCTTCTTCCTACATACACAACATCACCATTGTCTGTGTACTTTACAATGTCTCCTGTTTTGTAGATGCGTCCCCTCTCAGGATCAACAGGATTTTGAATAAAACGATCTTTTGTTAATTCTTCATTTTCAAAATATCCACGGGCTACACCGATACCTCCTATATAAAGGTCACCTTCCTGCCCTTTTTCAATAGGATTCATATTTTCATCCAACACATAGATATCTGTCTGATCAATTGGCGGACCAATAGGAATATATGTATCTTTTTCCGTAATATTGTACATTGTGGAATAGATTGTTGTCTCAGTCGGGCCATACACATTCCACAGCTGGCTACATCCATTCTTTAATATTTCTAATGCTAAACTAATGCTCCAAGGTTCTCCCCCTATAAGCATCTTCATACCTGTCAAATTAAGTCCGGCATCGAGTAACATATATGCGGTTGAAGGTGTGAAACCGCATAAATTAATATGTTCCTCTTCCATAAGTTTTCTAAGTGAAATTCCATCCTTTGCAGTGTCGTTATCTGCAACTACAAGTGTTCCTCCGTTAATCAGAGGCAGGAACATTTCTGAAATTGAAATATCAAATGTAATAGTTACAACAGTAAGTCCTCGTGCAGAATCATCTAATCCAAGGTTGTCACTTACACTATAAAGATAATTCATCATTCCCTCGTGTTCCACTTCAACGCCCTTAGGATTTCCCGTTGAACCTGATGTAAAAATCACGTATGCTAACTGATTTCCCTCAGTTATCATATTCTCCATTGTAATGCACTTACCGTTAATGATATCATCCCAAATAATATCAAGACTTATAACATTTCCTAAATCTTCAAATACGCTCTCATACTTACTTTCAGAAAGAATAGTATTAATATGTGACTTCTCAATGATATAACGATTTCTATCATTTGGGTGGGATGGGTCCAAAGGAACATAAGCTCCTCCGGCCTTCATCACCGCCAATATTGATATAATCATTTTCTCTGAACGATCCATATAAATTCCCACCAGAGACTCTTTTTTGACACCCTTCTCTCTCAAGAGATTGGCCAGTCCTAAAACTGCTTTTTCAAGTTTTTCATATGTCATTGATATGGACTTAAACTTCAGTGCTTCCTTCTGCGGAAAGTCTTTTGCCATACTTTCCAACACCCCTGTTAATGTAACTGATTTTGTGTCTCTTGGACCCCCGTAAAAAGTACTCATTATTTCTCCTCCTGCTTTACATCGATAGCAAATACATCTTTGATTCTTGCAATTAATTCTTCATCTGATTCACCTTGTGTAATGATAGTCATTCTTAAGGAAATCATATCCTTATGTGACATGTAACCTATTGTCTGAGTATTATCCTCACAATCAATTAGTTCTATTTTATTAATATCTTTATATGAGTCATAATCAATTGCGTCATACATATTAATTCCAACAAAACCATTTACACATTCATTATAATTATCACATAAGAAGCTGTATTCCATTACACCTTTTTTGATTTTTTCGCAGGTTTCATAATAGTGATTAATTGTATTTAATTCAGCATTATAAATACCCGGAACATAATCAATAAATAATCCCAATGTTTTTGATGAATAATCCTCTCTTCCGTGATGTACTACCACAAATGGTATATTATCCACGCTCTGATTCATACCGATTTTTTGATATCTTGACATAAGCCATTTAATATCATATTCCTCGTTTTCATCTCTTCTTAAATTTAATCTCAATATTTTTGTTATGTTTTCTTCTCTTGAAACAATATCACCATATGTTTCTGCAGCTGAAATGATTTCTCTTTCCTCTACAACAGAATTTATCTTTTTAACTGCATTAATTCTATTGTTTACATACTCACTATAAGAAGGCGTTGGTGTAGTTACAAACTGATCTGTCAGATATTTTTCTAACAATTCTCTTAAGATATCATCACAGGATCTGTCCCAAAGAGAATGATTTGCAGATAAATACACTTCAAAGCTTTCTTCAGACTTTTCTATAACTAAGATATGTGATAAAACTTCTGTATCATCTATTATAGTTCTTATTAAATTCAAGCTGTCAAATACATCTTCTCTGTCATTAGCACATTCGTATGTTATACATGGAATTTCCCAAGAAACATATTCATATTCCACCATCATTCCTGTTTTGCTACAATAACATGTTCTGAACATACTTTGATCCTCAATAAGTTTCTTTAATGCATAATCAAGTTTTTCATAACTTACACCAAAAACATCTAAACCAATACCTAAATTACCTGATCCCTTTTGTTTCTCACTTATATAGAATTTTTGAATAGAATTAGGTGCATAAGTACTTATAAGTTTATTGTTTCTAATATTACTTCCATAGTTTGATAATGCATTTGCTACATTTTCGTTTGTAATAACACCTTTTGAACGTTCATTAGGTTCAAATAACGAAATATGAACTTGTTTGAATAAAATATCATTTCCAATATATCTTTCATCAATATATTTTGCTATTTCCGCAACAGATTTATTAATGTATAAATCTTTTAGTGATATTTCTATATCATGCTGTTTTAACATAGAAGATATACGCATGACTTTTATGGAGTTTCCACCGATTTCAAAAAAGCTGTCAAATATACTTATTTTATCAATACCTAGTATTTCCTCAAAAATTCCACAGATTAATTCTTCTGTTTTATTTCTTGGTGCTACATAATCCTTTCCTGTTCTTGCCTCAATCTCCGGCAGTGCTCTCTTATCAAGTTTTCCATTTCTTGTTACCGGAATACTTTCAATTTGCATCATGTAGGATGGTATCATATAGTCCGGAAGATTCTTTGACAGGTTATCTCGCACATCTGTCATTATAATTTCTGTATCTCCTGTCACATATGCGTAGATTGCTTTATCACCGCCGGCATCTTCTCTTGCGATTACTGCACAGTCAGTTATGCCTTCTATCTCACGAATTCGGCTTTCAATCTCAGCAAGCTCGATTCTAAACCCTCTTATCTTTACCTGCTCATCGATACGACCGAGATATTCTATGTTTCCATCAGAAAGCCATCTTGCAAGATCTCCTGTATGGTACATCCTTCCCTCTCCGTATGGATTAGGCACAAACTTTTCTGCTGTTAACTCTGGTCTGTTCAGATATCCTCTTGCAAGTCCATCTCCCGCTATGCAAAGTTCTCCTATTTCACCTATTCCACAAAGGGTGTTTTTGTTTGCAACATATACTCTTGTGTGACATGACGGCTTTCCTATTACAGATCTGTTCATATCTGCTGTTACATCTGCATATGTTGTATTTACTGTTGCCTCTGTTGGACCATATGAATTTATAACTTTTTTCCCACTTGCTAAAATCTGCTTCAATATGTCTAAATCTGCGGCCTCTCCACCAGAATCCAACAGTCTGAGTTTTGTCAGTTTATCTGCATTCAATTCCCTAATTACCTTTGGTGTCAATGAAGCAACTGTTATTTCACATTCTTCCATATATGTATGCAATGCTTCAATATCATATCTCATATCTTCAGCTACAACATATAATGGTATACCATTTAGTATTGAACCAAATATATCTGCCACAGACTGATCAAAACAGTAATTTGCAAACTGCATCAATTTATCATTTTCTTTTAATCCAAAGGAAATGGTGTATGATTTTATAAGTCCTATTACTCCTGTGTTTTCTATCATTACACCCTTAGGTTTTCCTGTTGTTCCTGATGTGTAGATACAATAAATCAAATCATTTGCTTTATTAATTCTCTCAGGATTTTGGCTCGTACTTAAGAAAACCTCACCATCTGTCAGGTCAATTACCTCTATGTCTGTATTTACTTGGGCATTATAAACAAGCACTGCCTTTGGCGCTGAATCCTCAAGCATGTACGCGATTCTGTCTTCAGGGTATGTTGGGTCTATCGGTACATAAGCTCCGCCTGCCTTGATGATTCCGAATATTCCTATAATCATCTCAAGACTTCTCTCAGTTACTAATGCTACAAAGTCATTAGGTTTTACACCAGACTGTCTTAACTTATATGCAAGACTATTTGCCTTTGCATTAAGCTGGGCATAAGTGAGACTCTCACCTTCAAACACTACAGCAATATTATCAGGGATTTGGGCCACCTGCTCCTCAAAGAGTTCCACTACTGTTTTTTCACGTGAGTATTCTACGGCTGTATTGTTAAAGTCTTCCAAAATCTGTCTTCTTTCAGCTTCACTTATCATCTCTGTCTGTGACAATTTCAAAGACGGCTTATTAGTAAGTCTTTCAAGTATTGTTATATAGTGGCTAAGTATCTGCTTTGCACTTTCTTCCTCAAACAAATCTGTGCAGTATTCAAGTCCAATACCAAAATCACCTTCACTTTCCCATATATCGAAGGATAAATCAAACTTTGCAACAGTATCCTTTGTCTCTGCCCACTCTGTCTTCATTCCCTTAAGACTTATTTTCTCATTCTCATTATTTTGAAGAACAAGCATTACATCAAAGATTGGATTTCTTGACATATCTCTTTGTACATCAACCGCTTCCACAAGTTCCTCAAATGGATACTCTTGATTCTCATATGCCTTAAGGCATGTTTCCTTTATCTCTCCAAGGAACTCTTCGTAGGTCTTATTTCCTTCAGGCTTTCCTCTCATGGCAAGGGTATTTACAAACATACCAAGCATTCCCTCTGTATCCTTATGAGTTCTTCCGCTTATCGGCGTTCCGATTACCACATCCTCCTGGCGGCTATACTTACCCAAAAGTACCATCGCCGCTGACATAAGCACCATAAACTCTGTTGCTTCGTTCTTTGCAGCCATCTCCTTTATCTTTTTGCCGAGCTCACTGCCTGTAGTATTAAATACCATAGCTCCTCTGTAACTTTGTTCCTGTGGACGGCTATAGTCAAGTGGCATATCAAGTATTGGTATTTCATCCTCAAACTGGCTCTTCCAGTATTCAGCCTGGGATGATAAGTCTCTTGTCATCATCCACTCACTGTAATCCTTAAACTGGTGGGTAAGTGGATCTAACTCTTCACCGTTATACATGGCATTAAACTCTCTTATAAATGTTCCCATACTCATACCATCTCCTACGATATGATGCATATCAATATTTAGAAGGTGATACTCGCCCCTATCTACAAGACGTACTCTTACAAGTGGTGCATTTCCTAAATCAAATGGTTGCATAAAGGATGCTATAAGCTCTTCCTCAGCTGACTTATCATCTTTGATGTACTCAAAGTCAGCTTCCACATATTTAAGTATCTTTTGTACAGGTTCACCATCAACCATCATAAACTCAGTTCTTAATATCTCATGACGGTTAATCATCTGCTGTATTGCTTCCTTAATTGCTTCAGGACTTACTTCTCCCTTAAGTCTTAAGTTCTGTGGCATGTTATATGACACTCCCTCAGGATCCATCTGACAGATAAGATATGTTCTCTTCTGGGCTGATGACATTGGATAGTATTCCTTATCAATAGCCTTTGGAATTGATACATACTTTTCTACAGGCTCACCTATTACAAGTTCTGCAAGTTTTTCCGGTGTAGCGTTACTAAATACTGATTTTAAAGTAACCCTGTGTCCTGTTTCTGCTTCTATTCGGTTTACAAGTCTTGTTGCTCTTAATGAATGTCCTCCTAACGCAAAGAAGCTGTCTGTTACACTTACTTTCTGTACACCAAGGATTTCTGTGAAGATTACACAGATTAGTTCTTCTGTTTCATTTCTTGGTGCTACATAATCGTTTTCTGTTCTTACCTCAATATCAGGTAATGCTTTCTTATCAAGCTTTCCGTTTCTTGTTACAGGAATGCTTTCAATCTGCATCATGTAAGATGGTATCATGTAATCAGGAAGACTCTTTGATAAGTTATCTCGTATCTCTGACATAACAATTTCTTCATCACTTGTCATATATGCATAGATTGCCTTATCTCCGCTTACATCCACTCTTGCAATTACTGCACAATCATTTACTCCTTCTATCTCACGTATACGACTCTCTATCTCTCCAAGTTCGATTCTGAATCCCCTTATCTTTACCTGCTCATCGATACGTCCAAGGTATTCTATGTTTCCATCAGGAAGCCATCTTGCAAGATCTCCCGTACGATACATTTTACTTTCTCCAAAAGGATTAGATACAAACTTTTCTTTAGTAAGTTCTTCATTATTCAAATATCCCCTAGACAATCCATCTCCTGATGTACAAAGTTCACCCGGAACACCTATTCCACATAACTGTTCACCACTTAAGATATAGACTTGTGTATTACTTATTGGCCTTCCTATTGGTATATTGTTAAACTCATCAGGTATCTCATATGTAGTCGTGAACGTCGTATTTTCTGTAGGACCATATCCGTTTGTTAACTTGACATTATTTTTTCTGTTTTTCAAGATACGGACATGATCTTCTGATAACTTTTCTCCACCAATTAACAAATGCTCAAGATTATCAAATACCCCATTATCCATTTGTATCATTTGATTAAACAGTGTTGATGTCATCCACATTGTGTTAATTTTATTATTAGTAATTAATGCCTTCAATTCTCTGCAATCTGTAAGTTTTTCAGTATCAGTAATAACCAATGTTCCGCCATTTAAAAGAGGTCCCCATACTTCTAAAGTTGCTGCATCAAAAGACATTGATCCTGTTTGCAAAAGAATTGTATGTTCATCCAGATTAATATAATTTGCACTCTTTACTAATCGAATAACACTTCGATGTTCTATAATACTACCCTTAGGTTTTCCTGTTGTTCCTGATGTATAGATACAGTAAATCAAGTCATTTGCTTTATTAATTATCTCAGGATTTTGGTTCGCACTTAAGTAAACCTCACTGTCTGCCAGGTCTATTATCTCTATGTCTGTATTTACTTGGGATTTATAAACAAGTACTGCCTTTGGTGCTGAATCCCCAAGTATGTATGCAATTCTATCCTCAGGGTATGTTGGGTCTATTGGCACATAAGCTCCGCCAGCCTTGATGATTCCAAATATTCCTATAAGCATCTCCAGGCTTCTCTCAGCTACTATCGCTACAAAGTCATCAGGCTTTACTCCAAGTTCTCTTAACTTATATGCCACCTGGTTAGCCTTTGCATTAAGCTCTGAATATGTAAGACATTCACCCTCAAACACTACTGCCACATTATTAGGTGTCTTTGCTACCTGCTCCTCAAACAGTTCCACAACAGTCTTTTCTCGAGGATAATCCACACATGTATCATTGAAGTCTTTAAGTATCAGTTCTTTTTCTTTTTCATTGTATACTTCTACTTTTTCAAGTGACTTCGTTGCATCTTCCGCTATCTGCTCAACTATATGTCTTAAATGTGATGCAATAATCTCTATGTTATTATCTGTAAACTTTGACGGATTATAAGAAAGCTTAAACACAAGACAGCCATCCTGGTTATATGCAGCAAACGACAGGTCATAATTAGTCTGTTCTCTTACATCTATTGACTCCAACTGTAACCCTACATATCCCTGCTCAGTTCCGTCTTCTCCGCTTGTACCCGGATAGTTTTCAAATACAAACAAATGCTTTATGTATTCAGAAACATTCTCTCTACCTACCTTCATTCCTCCAAGGGCTGCATGATCATAGCTTACACTTTCGTTATTTGAAGCCTGTAAGCTTAACAACATACTCATAATAGTTTCTTCTTTGCTGTTTGCACGTATTCTTAACGGAACAGTATTAATGAACATTCCTACTGATGTTTCAATTCCTCTAAGCGGTACGTTTCTTCCCGATACTACATTTCCAATGAGCACATCATCTGTACCACAGTGCTTCTGAAGCAGTATTCCCACCGCAAGCTGGGCAACAGTACTAACAGTTGCATCACAGTTTTTCGCAAGTGTATTAAGCTTAGACGTAGTATTTTTATCAATCACAACAAAGTCATCAGCCACTTGCTTATTTGTAGCAGTTTCAACTTTCTCTATCGGAGTAATCTCTGCAACGGATTCGTAATCCTCAAGATATGAATCCCAGAATTCTTTAAGTTCTGATTTCTTTATCTTCTGAATCCACTC
This sequence comes from Lachnospiraceae bacterium, assembly GCA_015057375.1. GTDB lineage: Bacteria > Bacillota > Clostridia > Lachnospirales > Lachnospiraceae > V9D3004. The sequence continues at coordinate 1,098 of SVEM01000038.1, read as the reverse complement.
TACATATTCCTTGAAAGGAAGTACCTTGTTTTTTTCTTCTGATGCTGTTTGTTCCGCTTTCTTCCCTTCACCTGACATAATAAGATTATAAAATCTTATCCAATCTCCATACACAAGAGGATTACACCAGCCATCCAAAATAATGTGATGGCTACTAACAATTAATACATCACAGTCAGCAAATGAAAGCATTGCCACACGCATCAAAGAATCTTCCTTAAGATCAAATCCTCTTTCAAGATCTTTAGCCGCATAATTCTTTACTGCTTCTTCAGTATATTTTTCTTCATAACAGTCACATATAAGTTCTATCTGTCTGTTGTCAACTATATACTGCTTTATGATACCTTTTGCTTTTGTCTGAACAAAACTTGTCTTTAACGTCTCATACTTTTTCGCAAGACAGTCAAGACTCTGTCTCAGACATGCCGCATCAATTCGTACATTAGTCTTAAATGATGCCTGTACCAAGTAACTTGTATCTTCATCATCCAACTGGTTATGGAAATACATACCTTCCTGCAGTGGTGTAAGCAGGTACATGTCACTTTCTGTTACATGTGTTCCTTTTTGCTCCATACACCAGCCTACAACTGCTTCTACTGATTCCTTATAAAGGTTTATAAATTCCTCAGCATACGCCTTTGTACAGTTGTTATATGTTAGATTGCATGTGAATTTTCCTCCGGTTACCATCGCATTGATATTAAAATATCCCGACGTTCTATTATCACTTGAACTGCTTTCTCCGGTTGATAATCCATCTAAATTCTTACTGCTTTCCTCACTGTCCATTTCTCCCAGATAGTTGAAATAAACATCCACATATTCACTTATGTTTGTGTCATAAAGAAGTCCGTAACCTATACCCTTGTTTGGCACCTCTCTTAACATATCCTTTGTGGTTACTATGGATTCCTCTATGTCATTCTTACAGTCAACCACAACAGGGTACAGTGAAGTAAACCATCCCACTGTTCTGTCCGTATTAACCGGTTTGTGTATGGTTTCTCTTCCGTGTCCTTCTATTCCCACGGCTATAGATTCCTGTCCTGTATGCTTTCTTAAAGCAACACCAAGTGCCGCAAGCAGCAAATC
>SVEM01000037.1 GCA_015057375.1 Lachnospiraceae bacterium | reverse complement strand
TGAAATAATGTGGGGTTTTGTTTTTTTATTCATTTATTCTTTTATTCAACCATAACACTATTCGTTTTCTGAATACATCTTGGCAGCGCGTCCTTTGAATTTTTCCACGGAGCATCTGCATTTCTGTAATCAAACTTATCTGTAAACCACTCAACATCTTCCTGCATAACCTTAAGGCTGTTTGCATATATCTTATTTAATGAAGACATGAATTCTTCGTACCTGCGCCCGGACAGATAATTTGCCGCACTCTTATATAGAAGAAGATAGTGCTCAGTGCAGAAGCCTTTTGATTTTTCAAATAATGATACAAAATCACTGTCATTTGTATACATATGAAAAATTGTTGCAATATATCTGTCAAATGTTTTATTAACTTTATTGCACACATAGCATGAACCCTCAAGTTTTTCAAGAAATTCAACCCACGAATCCGGGGCTTTTTTCTTAAACATACTTGGCGCCTTTATATCCTTCGGCATAAGCTTATTCATATGTTTAATTGTATATTCAAGATGCGTGTTAAAAATAAGTCCGAGACCGAGACGGTTTTGGTGGACGTAAAGTTTCTTTATATGATTGGCACAAAAACCAGTCTTATCAGTTTCGGCACGAATGTCATCCTCCATGTAGCTTGGTCCCATTGTAAATTCAATGACATCTTTTTCTATATCTGCATACATTTTGCATACCGGACATTCGCATACTTCGGCAAACGCGTCATTTACCGGAATGGTATAAAGAGCTTCTTTCATTTTTCTATTCTCCTCAGTGAATATAATAGTTATTTTCAAGTATAAAATAAAGTATTTACATATGCAATATCAGGAAAATAAAATGAAAACAAGAGAAAATAAGAGTAAAAATGAGATAAGTAAAGAATATGTTGCAAAAAAATGGAATATACAGTAGTATAGGATTTGCAAATAATGGGTTAAGTGACTAATATATAACCTAACATTTAGCACTCGTTAGCAAAGAGTGCTAATAAATAATAAAATGGAGGAATGAGCAATGAAGTTAGTACCATTAGGAGACAAAGTCGTTTTAAAACAGTTAGAAGCAGAAGAGACAACCAAATCCGGTATTGTATTGCCGGGTCAGGCAAAAGAGAAACCACAGCAGGCAGAAGTTATAGCAGTTGGTCCTGGTGGCATGATAGACGGAAAAGAAGTTACAATGCAGGTTAAAGTTGGAGATGTAGTTATATATTCAAAATATGCCGGAACAGATGTTAAGCTCGGTGATGATGAATATGTAGTTGTAAAGCAGAGCGAGATTGTAGCTATAGTAGAAGATTAATTGTAGTATATAATTTAAGGAGGCATAATTATTATGGCAAAAGAGATTAAGTTTGGAGCAGAAGCCAGAAAAGCATTAGAAGCCGGTGTTAATAAGCTTGCTGATACAGTAAGCGTTACTATCGGACCAAAAGGAAGAAACGTTGTACTTGACAAATCATATGGAGCACCGCTTATTACAAACGATGGTGTTACTATTGCAAAAGAGATAGAGCTTGAAGACGGATTTGAGAACATGGGAGCACAGCTTGTTAAGGAAGTTGCAACTAAGACAAATGATGTTGCAGGTGACGGAACAACAACAGCAACAGTTCTTGCTCAGGCAATGATCAATGAAGGTATGAAGAATCTTGCAGCAGGAGCAAATCCTATCATCCTCAGAAAAGGTATGCAGAAAGCTACAGATTGTGCTGTAGAAGCTATCAAGGCAATGAGCCAGGACCTTTCAGGAAAAGACCAGATAGCAAAAGTTGCTGCTATATCAGCAGGAGATGAGTCTGTTGGTGAGATGGTAGCAGATGCTATGGAGAAAGTAAGCAGCGACGGAGTTATTACTATTGAAGAATCAAAGACAATGCTTACAGAGCTTGACCTCGTAGAAGGTATGCAGTTTGACAGAGGTTATGTATCAGCTTACATGTGTACAGATATGGATAAGATGGAAGCTAATCTTGAGAATCCATTTATCCTTATTACAGATAAGAAGATAAGCAACATTCAGGAACTTCTTCCGCTTCTTGAGCAGGTTGTTCAGTCAGGAGCTAAGCTTCTTATTGTTGCAGAAGATGTTGAGGGTGAGGCTTTAAGCACACTCGTAATCAACAAGCTTAGAGGAACATTCTCAGTTGTAGCTGTTAAAGCTCCTGGATATGGTGACAGAAGAAAAGATATGCTTCGCGACATCGCTATCCTTACAGGCGGAACAGTAATAACAGAGGAACTTGGACTTGACCTTAAAGAAGCAACACTTGACCAGCTTGGAAGAGCTAAGTCTGTTAAGGTTACTAAAGAGAATACAATCATTGTTGACGGTCTTGGTGATAAGACAGATATCGAGCAGAGAGTTGCAATGATTAAGAAGCAGATTGAGGAAACTACATCAGACTTTGACAGAGAGAAACTTCAGGAGAGACTTGCTAAGCTTGCAGGCGGTGTTGCAGTTATCCGTGTGGGTGCTGCTACAGAGACAGAGATGCAGGAGAAGAAACTTCGTATGGAAGATGCTCTTAATGCTACAAGAGCTGCTGTAGAAGAAGGTATAATCGCAGGTGGTGGATCTGCATATATCCATGCTTCTAAGGAAGTTGAAAAGCTTGCAGCAGGGCTTGAGGGAGATGAGAAGACAGGTGCTAATATTATTCTTAAGGCACTTACAGCTCCGCTCTTTAAGATTGCACAGAACGCCGGTATGGAAGGTTCAGTTATTATCAGCAAAGTTAAAGAAGGTGTATCAGGATTTGGTTATGATGCCCTTAACGATAAATATGTAGACATGGTTGAAAGCGGAATTCTTGATCCTGCAAAGGTAACAAGAAGTGCACTTCAGAATGCAACAAGTGTAGCTTCAACACTTCTTACAACAGAGTCAGTTGTATCAACTATTAAGGAAGATGTACCTGCTATGCCTGCAGGAGCACCTGGAATGGGAATGATGTAATGGAAAATATGTATGCAGAGGCAACAGCAAAAAGGATTAATACACCAAAAGCGATAGCGCTCAGGGTGCTTGTAATATTTGCGGTTTTATTTACTTTCTTCTTTGCATCGCTTACAGGAAGTAAGATTTTATTTGTTGCAGGAATTATTATGGCATTTCTTGTAGTGTGGTTTTGGCCTAGATTCAATATTGAGTGGGAATATATTTTTGTAGACGGTCAGCTTGACTTTGATACAATATCCGGTGGTGAGCGAAGAAAGACAAGACTTCGTATTGATTTTGACGAAGTGGAGGTTGTGGCACCACTTAAATCGCATGCGCTTGATGCATACAGACATTACAAGGTAAGGGATTATTCGTCCTTAAGAAAAGATGCCAATATCTATGTTGTAGTGGCAAAAGTCGGAGAAGAAGGTCTTAATCAGATATATTTTGAACCAAATGAAAAAATGGTTGAGAAGATGAAGAACAAAGCTCCGAGAAAAGTAATGGTAATATAGCTAAAATAAATCATATATGATAAGCTGTGATGGTTTATCATATATGATTTTTGTTATTTTGTGAAATGTTTGCGAAATGTAAACGAAAATGGTTGTTACGTTTTAATGTGTTCTGTTATAATATAACAATAAAATGACCGTGTTTCTTGAGAGGAGAAAGTTTATGGGTAAAATGAAAAAAATATCAGCTGTTATCATTATAATGGCACTCGTATGCACATGTATTCCTAATTACGGATATGCTGCAAAGGGAATTTCAGTAAAGAATGCTGCTAATAAGATGCAGATGGCAATCGGAAGTACATATACTTTGGTTGCTAACAAAAAAGCAAATAAGCTTACATTTTCATCGTCAAACAGTAAAGTGGCTACTGTGGCTGAAGACGGAACAGTGACAGCAAGGAAAAAAGGTAATGCAAAGATTACCGTTAAGTTCAAAAAAGCTAAAGCTGTTATAAAAGTAAAGGTTAAGAAGCCTGTTGGTTATACTATAAACCGTACATCCGGAAATTATCCGGGAACAACGGAAACAACAGTGAAAGTAAAAAAAGGTTATAAGGTTTATTATGCAATAGGTGCAAAATATAAAACATCAAGTGTTCTTAATGCAAATGAATCAAAGACATTTATCTTTTCTAAAACAGCAAAACTCAAGTTATTTGCTGTTAAGAAAAATGTAAAAATGTCTGTAAAGAAACTTAATGCCGCAAAGAAGAATGACAATTCGGCAGAGTATACATATACAATAGGTGGAAGTAATGACCCGAACAATCCGAATAATCCGAATAATCAGGGATCACTTGTGACACCTGGACCATCACAGTATACAGGGGATGATTCTAAGGCAGAATACAAGGATCCTATAATAAATAAGCCAATAGATGATACCGATAAAGATGCGGCTGTTGATTTGAGCAAGGCAACTGTTATTACCCTCCCTCAGACACCTGTTGTACTTGAGCTTGCTGATTCTCCTAATCAAAGTTATGAAATCAGTAGTAAAAACAAGCTTACAATAAGAAAAGCAGGAACTTATGCAATCAGTACAGAAGGTTATGAGACTAAAACAATAATGGCCAGAATAGAAGTAAAATTAGATGAGGCAGAAACAGAAGATGTACGTCTTATTCTTAACGGGGTAAACATGTCATCTGCAGGAATGTCTGATTTAGTTGAGGATACAGGAATTATTACATGTAATAAGAGAAGTAACCGTGTAATCATCACACTTCCGGAGGGAATTAAAAATGTAATGAAGGATGATAAGGCAACAGGATTTGTTGTGGATGAAGATACAGGTGAGGTTACAACGGAAATTGCTTATCCTATGGGAATACTTTGTAAAAAAGTACCTCTGACTATTAATGGTAAAGGTTCGCTTGATATTATAACTATTAACGGAACGGGAATAAAGGCGACAGAGATTCTTAAGATTATAGACAGTACTATTAATGTATCTGGAAATAACGGAGCTCCTACAGGAAATAACGGAATAAGCGGAAAGTATGAAGTGCAGCTTATAAATGCTAATCTGAATGTTTATTCTAATGGTGATGCTGTAAAAACAACATTGGGTAAAAAAGATGTTGAAGAAGATTCTTCATTAGCTGAGTATGGAAATATTACTGTAGATGGTGGAAATTATAAATTAAAATCTTCAAACAGTGACGGTATTGATGCATTTAATACACTTAATTTAAAACCAGACAGTTTTGAGGTTTCAACAGAAAACAAGGACAAACAGACTGCAGATGCAAGTTTTAAAGCGATAAAGGCCGGAACAACTATCTTAATACCGGAAGGTGCCGGAACAATCATAGCAGATACAACTGCAACTATGACAGACGGAAGATCTACATATGCTGATGATACGATTCATTGTGACGGATATATAGAGATACTTGGAGGAGATATTACTCTAAAGGCAGGAGACGATGGAATTCATGCTGATTCAGGTCTTTCAATAGGAGGACAGGGACAGGGTAACGAAAAATTAAAACTCAGTGTAACGCAATCCTATGAGGGAATAGAAGCAGCCGACATCACGATTAACAGCGGCACTATAAGTATAGTTTCCAGTGATGACGGTATGAATGCGGCAGGAGGAAGTAATCAGGGTCCTGATATGGGTATGGGAGGAGATTTCTTTAATCCATCCGTAGGAAGTACTGCAAATTATCAATTAATCATAAACGGCGGTGACATTACTGTTAATGCCGGCGGTGACGGTATCGATTCTAACGGAAATCTGTATTTCAAGGGTGGAGATGTAAAAGTTGACGGACCTACTAATTCAGGTAATGGAGCACTTGATTACGGCGACAGGAATGCAGTATGTGAGATATCCGGCGGAACGATTTATGCAGCAGGAGCATCAGGTATGGACGTGGGACCAACAAATGGTTCAAGCCAGCCTGCAGTTAAAATTCGTCTGAATCAGAGTGCGGCAGCCGGTACAATCGTACAGCTTGTAGATTCGACCGGAAAGGTTGTAATGTCAGCGCAGCCAAAGAAACAATTCCAGTCAATTGTTATGTCATGTGAAGCATTAGAACTTAATAAGACATATACAATAAAATACGGAACAGATGCAAATAATCTTACAGAATTTACAACAGTGACATTCTCATCAGCATCCATGTCTGCAGGAAACTCTTCCGGCGGCAATATGGGCGGTGGTCCTGGCGGCGGTAATTGGAGACCATGGTAATTAAGTGTAAATAACATTTATTTACCTCTTGACTTGCTCATGATTTGCTATTATACTTGACAGAAAATACTTTTGATGGAATTGAATATAATACACTTTTTTGGAGGATGATAAGATGGGCACTATTATTGGTGAAGGAATTACATTTGACGATGTTTTACTTGTACCTGCTTATTCAGAGGTAACACCTAATCTGGTTGATTTATCTACACAGCTTACAAAGAAAATCACGCTTAATATTCCTATGATGAGCGCAGGAATGGACACTGTTACAGAACATAGGATGGCTATAGCCATGGCAAGACAGGGTGGAATCGGTGTTATACATAAAAACATGTCTATTGAACAGCAGGCACAGGAAGTTGACAGAGTAAAACGTTCGGAGAATGGTGTAATTACAGATCCATTTTACTTGTCTCCTGAGCATACACTTGAAGATGCTAATAATCTTATGGGTAAGTTTAGAATTTCAGGTGTGCCTATTACTGAAGGTAAGAAGCTTGTTGGTATTATTACTAACCGAGACCTTAAGTTTGAGACTGATTTTTCAAAGAAAATAAAAGAGAAGATGACTTCAGAAGGTCTTGTAACAGCAAAAGAAGGAATTACTCTTGAAGGTGCAAAGGAGATTCTTTCCAATGCAAGAAAAGAGAAACTTCCTATTGTAGATGAAGAAGGTAACCTTAAAGGTCTTATAACTATAAAGGATATTGAGAAGCAGATTAAGTATCCTCTTTCAGCTAAGGATTCACAGGGCAGACTTCTCTGTGCAGCAGCAGTTGGTATTACCAATAACATTGAAGAGCGTGTCGCTGCACTTGTAAAAGCTAAAGTAGATGCCATCGTTATTGATACTGCTCATGGACATTCCGCTAACGTTCTTAATACTATTAAGATGATTAGAGATAAGTTCCCAGAGGTTCAGATTATTGCCGGTAACGTTGCAACAGGAGAAGCAACACGTGATCTTATCAAAGCAGGTGTAGATGCAGTTAAGGTTGGTATCGGACCAGGTTCCATATGTACTACACGAGTTGTTGCAGGTATCGGTGTTCCTCAGATTACAGCAATCATGGATTGTTATGAGGTCGCTAAGGAATACGGAATTCCAATTATAGCAGATGGTGGTATCAAGTATTCAGGAGATATGACCAAAGCTCTTGCAGCAGGTGCTAATGTATGTATGATGGGAAGTATGTTTGCAGGTTGTGATGAGAGTCCAGGAGACTTTGAGTTATTCCAGGGTAGAAAGTATAAAGTATACAGAGGTATGGGTTCAATAGCAGCTATGGAGAACGGAAGTAAAGACAGATACTTCCAGACAGAAGCTAAGAAGCTTGTACCGGAAGGTGTTGAAGGCCGAGTATCATATAAAGGAACAGTAGAAGATACAGTATTCCAGCTTATGGGAGGAATACGTTCGGGAATGGGATATTGCGGAGCAAAGACAATAGAAGAACTTAAGAACAACGGAAAGTTTGTTAAGATAAGTGCAGCATCACTTAAGGAAAGTCATCCGCATGATATCCAGATTACAAAGGAAGCACCTAACTATAGTGTCGAATAAAAAATTTAATACACTAAGGATAAGGAAACTTATTATCCTTAGTGTATTTTTTATTTTTTTTATTTTACTTGTTAAAGCCATATATGACAGTAAAATAAAAGTCACAGTTGCAGATACATATCCTGTCCCGGTGTTGCAGGATTTCCTTGATCCTAATCCGTATTCACGTCCACAGACTAAGCTGGTAAAGGTTGAAGGGATTGTTATACATTACGTAGCGAATCCGGGAACAACAGCTTCTGCTAATAGAGACTATTTTAATAAAATATCGGATAGATACGCCAGTAGTCATTTTATAGTAGGACTTGACGGAGAGATTGTTCAATGTATTCCGCTTGATGAAATTGCATATGCATCGAATGATAGAAATGACAACACAATAGCTATAGAGTGCTGTCATCCCGATTCTTCCGGTAAGTTTAATAAAGCGACATATAACTCTCTTATAAGGCTTACAGCATGGTTATGCGGAAAATATGATGTTCCTAAGAAAAATATAATTCGTCACTATGATGTGAACGGAAAAATGTGTCCATTATATTATGTGAAACATGAGAAAAAATGGAATAAGTTAAAAGATGATGTGTTTGATTATATAAGGGAAAATGCTATTTCTGATGATGATTAATATACCACCATTTAAACAGAGCACTTCCAATGATTATAATATATCCGATTATGCTTAGGTAATCGGGTATCTGATCCAGGAAAAAGAAACCAAGCAGTGCGGCAAATATAACCTGAGAATAATCGAACACGGATATTTCTTTTGCAGGGGCTTTTGTATATGCTTTTGTTATGGAAAACTGTCCGCCGGTAGCACAAGCGCCGGCAAGAATAAGATATAAAAATTGTATACCTGTCATTGGAACATAAGAGAATAAAATAAATGGAAATGTAACTATACAGGAGAATATTGAAAAACACATAACGATAACGGGACCACGTTCTCCGCGTGTTCCAAGTCTTCTGACATATGTATAGGCAATACCTGCACCGAAACCGCCAATAAGCCCAATGAATGCATATACGAAATGCATGTCAAAGGATGGCTTTATTACAAACAGTGCTCCGGTAAAAGCGATAAATACACTTATCCATTCAACTTTATTTGCTTTTTCTTTTAAAATAAAATAAGACATAAGTATAGCAAAGAAAGGCGAAAGTTTATTAAGGATATTTGCATCCGATATTGCAAGTTTATCTATTGCATAAAAATTGCAAATGAGACCTGTTGTTCCGCAGACGCATCTCATAAAAAGGTCATGGAAGCTTTCCTTTTTTATATGCAGTTTTTCTTCGCTTCGCAGAAGAACAGCTACAGCGACAATGCCGGCAACTGCATTTCTGAAAAAAGCTTTCTGCATAGTCGGCAAATCGCCGGATATTCTCACAAAAAAAGTCATAAGTGAAAAGAATAAACCGGCGAGTATTATATAAATGATTCCGTGTTTTTTATTGCTCATTTAGATTTACCTTCTATAAATCAAAACTTATATTTTTTCCGCCGGACTTATAAGCGGTAAATTTTACTCCGGCAGCAGTCAACATATTTTTTGAAGCAATAGTTGAATATGTATCAGAATATTTGTCGCTGAGATAAATGACTTCGGATATTCCTGACTGTATAATTGCCTTAGTACATTCATTACATGGAAATAAAGTTGTGTATATTTTTGAGCCTGCCAGACCTATACCACGATAATTAAGGAGTGCATTAAGTTCAGCATGACAAACATACAGATACTTTGTTGATAAAGGCTCACCTTCGCGTTCCCATGGAAATTCATCATCACTGCAGCCTAAAGGCATACCATTGTATCCAACAGATAATATTTTATTGTCCTGACTTACAATGACTGAGCCGACTGAGGTGGAAGGATCCTTGCTTCGCTCAGCCGACAGAAGAGCAATACCCATAAAATATTCGTCCCATGAAAGATAATCCTGTTTTTTCATATTAAACCGACTCCTTTATTGAAAAGATATATACTAATTATACATAAAAGTAAAAAAGCTGTCACATATAATGTAACAGCTCTCTTTATATATCGTAAATAATTAAGCTAATTTGTTAACAGCAATTGCAAGTCTTGATATCTTTCTTGCAGCAGTATTCTTGTGGAATACGCCTTTGCTCTGAGCTTTATCGATTACTGAGATTGCATTCTTTAATGCAATTGCAGCCGCCTCAGCATCTTTAGCCTCGATAGCAGCGTCAACCTTTTTGATAGCTGTCTTAACCTTTGAACGAATCGCCTTATTTCTTTCAGCTTTAGTTCTAGTAACTAATATTCTCTTTTTTGCTGATTTAATGTTAGCCATGATCACACCTCCTATGTACTGAATTCATAAGCGGCATGTAGGGAGACACGATATCCTACTTATGCACACTCATGTATTCTATTACAACATAAGGCAACGTGTCAAGCATTTTTTGAAAAACTGTTTTATTTATTTTTACATAAGTAAAAAGAATCCTACATATAATATGCAAGAGGTGATTATATGCTGGAAAGAAGGACAGACCTTGCACTTGAAACAAGGGAAAGTTTTCCTGAGGATGATGTTGAGATACAGGGTGTTTTACTTGATAAAGAGACAATAGTGATTGATAAAACAAATAATTATAAAATGGATATTTCTACTGTTCGGATTACTAATAAAAATGGTGCAAAAAAGATGGGAAAACCATGCGGAAGTTATATTACGCTTGAGACAGGAGATGTTGGCAGACTTTCAGAAGATTGTCTTGAAAATATTATAAATAAACTTATTTATTATATTGAAGAACTTGGTGGAAAACTGTCAGAACAGCGTGTTATAGTGTGTGGTCTCGGAAACCGTCATGTTACGGCAGATTCTCTTGGTCCGCTTGTAGTAGATGAACTAAATATAACGGGTCATCTTGCAAAGGAATATGGCATGGAATTTCTTTCAAAAATTGGAATAGGAGAAATGTATGCAATGGCACCCGGGGTTATGGCCCAGACCGGTATGGAAGCTGCGGTAACCATTGAGAGCATAGTAAAAACCATTAACCCCGATATACTTATAGTAATTGATGCACTTGCAGCAAGAAGTATAAGCAGAGTAGCTACAACAATACAGGTAACTGACACAGGTATTAACCCCGGATCAGGAGTCGGAAATCACAGAATGGGTATTAATGAAGATAATATGGGTATCAAGGTGATTGCTATTGGTATACCTACAGTTGTTGAAGCAGAGGTTATTGTTTTTGACAGAATAGAAGCATTTATGGAAAAACAGAATTTTTCTGAAGAAGATATAAATAAATTTATATCAAATATGGGTGAACCCGAAATTAATAATATGTACGTTACTCCAAAGAATATTGATGAAACCGTAAAATGCATGTGTAGTCTGATTGCGCGTACAATTAACGGTTGTATGAAAAAGTTTTGATGTGGAGGCGGTATGCATAGTATAGATGTAAAAAAAATAATTCGTATAGCGGCAGGCGTTTTTGCAGTTATTATTATGTCTGCAGCTTTTTCGGGATACTCATTTAAAATAAAGCATATATCCGAATTGACATATAAATTTGCCTGTAACAACAGTCCGCTTTTGTACATGAGTGAAAATCTTGACATGAATGAAGACAGTAAAGGAAGTATATGTTCGTATTATTATAACTTGTTTAATCCGTACGGTTATGTAATATCAGAGGCGGCGGAAAAATATAGAAATAACAGGACAGGAACGGTTATGTCTGCAGCTGCTTTGACTAAGAGAGCAGAATTAGAAAATGAATCTGTAACAGGAGAAGTTGAGTTTATGGGTGCGGAGGGTTATCTTGAAACAGGAAATTCCGAAAATGAAGTAAAAGAAGTTTTGGCTTTGCCTGTGGATGAAACTGAGAAAAAGCTTGTTAATGAATTAAAGACAAATAAAGATGTAAATTATCTTTTGAAAAATTTTTATGTGGTGGATTCAACAACATCTGTTAAAAAAAATATGTTTGATGTTGCGGATATGCTTGCACGTGATTATCGGATAGAAAAAGGTAATGGTCCCCAGATACTCATTTATCATACACATGCCGCCTCTGAAAAATTTGAAGGAAATCCTGAAAATATGTCGGAAGACGGCATTACGGGAATCGGCAGTCTGCTGGCTGCTGAACTTACTAATACATATGGTTATAATGTTATGCATGATAAAACACAATATGATAGGGCTGCCGATGGAATAGACAGAAGTCTTGCATATGCAAATGCGCTTCCGGCAATATCGAAAATACTCTCTGATAATCCGGGGATACAGGTTGTTATAGATTTGCACAGAGATGGTGTGGCCGCCGGAAAGCATACAGCTGTTAATATAAACGGGCAAAAAACAGCCCAGATAATGTTTTTTAACGGAACAAGCAGAAGTAGTGATGGCGCAAGAAAGTATTTGAAGAATGATAATCTGACAGATAATTTAGCATTTAGTCTTCAGATGAAATTAAAATCAATGGAATTATATCCCGGATTTGCCAGACCTATATATCTTAAGGGATATCGTTATAACATGCATTTATCAAAAAGATGTCTTCTTATAGAACTCGGGAACCAGAATAATACATACGAAGAAGCAAAAAATGCTGTAAAACCACTTGCACATATACTAAATGAAGTGTTAAAAAAATAAGTAATTATTTATTATATTATAACATTATCATTAACAAATAAAATAGAGGTTGTTTTTTTCTTGCTATGATGATAATATGATAGAACAATTATGAAAGGAGAATGCATAATTACATATATTATGCGTACAGAGATGAAAAAGATGTTAAAGAAATCATGTGCACTTGTTTTATCTGTAGCGCTCGCTTTAACAGCAGTAGCAGCTCCTTCAGTAGCTGATGCAGCTCCTAAGGCAAAGAAGATAAAGCTTAGTGTAAAGAAGAAGACTCTTGAAGTAGGTACTAAGTTTACTCTTAAAGTAAAAAAGACTACTCCTAAGAAAGCAAGCAAGAAAGTAACATGGAAGTCAAGTAAAAAAGCAGTTGCTAAAGTAAACAAAAAGGGTGTTGTAACAGCAGTAGCAGAAGGAAAAGCTACAATTACAGCAACAGCAAAAGGCAACAAGAAGGTTAAGGCAACATGTAAGGTAACTGTTATTCCTGCATCAGTAGCTCCTACAACAGTTCCTGGTGCTCCTACAGTAGCTCCTTCAGGACAGCCACAGCCTTCAGCAGATGTAACTCCTACTAAGACACCTAGACCTACACAGACACCTTATCCACTTCCAGATGAAGTACTTAAGGATGCTGCTGATTTCACAGTAGGTACAGTTATTAATTATGATAAAATCATGGATGGACATTTCACAGCTCTTGCTGCACAGCAGTTTGAGATCGTTTCTTTCGAGAACGAGATGAAGGGTTATTCTCTTATCGATGTTCCAGCTTCACAGGCAGCTGTAGCTGAAGAAGGTGAGAAAGTTGTTAAATGTCAGTTCGATCGTGCTGATGAGATGGTTCAGTGGGCAATTGATAACGGACTTAAAGTTCGTGGTCATGTTTTATTCTGGGAAGCAAGTATGGCAGAAGCTTTCTTCTACAAAGGATATCAGAAACCTGATTCATCTGATCCTGCAGTTCTTGATGCAGCACTTGTAGACAAAGCTACACTTCTTGCACGTATGGAAAGCTATGCTAGCCAGGTTATTCCTCACTTTGAAGAGAAGTTCCCTGGAACAGTTACAGCTTGGGATATCGTAAATGAGGCAGTAGATGCAGCAGATACAGCAACTAAGGACCCTGCTACAGGATTATATCTCTACACAACAGGAAACTTCTACAAGATTCTTGGTGGAGAATATGTTAAGTATGCGTTCCAGTATGCTAAGAAGGCAGCTAATTCATGTGGTGCTGACATTGACTTATTCTACAATGACTTTAACTGCTTCCAGTCACCAAAGACAGATAGAATCATCGCCCTTATTAACTGGCTTAATAAAGACGAGAAGCTCTTAACAGCAATGGGTATGGAAGGTTATGTTCTTACATATTGGCCAAGTGCAAGTGAATTCAGATCTGCTATGGACAAATTTGTAAACACTGGTGTTAACCTCGGTGTTAACGAAGTATGTATCCGTCTTAGCCCACAGTATTCATCAAACGGAAATGAAGTAACAGATAAAGATATCGAAGCACATGCACAGAAGTGTGTTGATATGTTCAAAGCATACAAGGAGTTTAACGAGGCTCATCCTGGAAAACTTACTAACGTAAGTATCTGGGCTCTTACAGACCGTCCTGATCTCTTAACAAATACAGAGCATTATGACTATGGTGTATATGGTACACATTCAGGTTTGTTTACAGAGAAGTTTGAAGCTAAAGATGCATTTAACAGAGTTATTGAAATGTTAAAGAAATAATTATATATCATATATAATTTGATGTTTTAAAATCCTGCAGAGCATAAGCTTTGCAGGATTTTTTTGTGCATATATATTGTTTAATCTTCTAAAAAATAGTATAATTATGCCAAATATGCTTAAGGAGGAATTTTCTAATGGCGGATAGCAGACAGAGTCACATTAGGAATTTTTGCATTATTGCACATATAGATCATGGCAAATCAACTCTTGCAGACAGAATTATTGAAAAAACAGGTCTTCTTACAGAGCGTGAGATGCAGGCACAGGTGCTTGATAATATGGATCTCGAAAGAGAACGAGGAATAACAATTAAAGCTCAGACTGTAAGAATAGTATATACGGCAAATGACGGAGAAGAGTATATATTTAACCTTATTGATACTCCGGGACACGTAGATTTTAATTACGAAGTTTCTAGAAGCCTTGCTGCATGTGAAGGTGCGATTCTTGTTGTAGATGCTGCTCAGGGAATAGAGGCACAGACACTGGCGAACTGTTACCTTGCTATAGATCATGACCTTGAGATTATGCCTGTTGTTAATAAGATAGATCTTCCGAGTGCGGATCCTGACAGGGTAATAAATGAGATAGAAGATATAATTGGAATTCCGGCTATGGATGCTCCGCGTATATCAGCAAAAAACGGAATTAATATTGAAGAAGTGTTGGAGCAGATAGTAACTAATATTCCGGCACCAGAGGGGGATGCTGACAGTCCGCTTAAGGCACTTATATTTGACTCCCTATATGATTCGTATAAAGGAGTTATCGTATTCTGCCGAATATTTGACGGAAAAGTAAGTAAAGGAACACAGATGCATATGATGGCAACCGGAGCTAAAGCCGAGGTTGTGGAGGTTGGTACATTTGGTGCAGGACAGTTTATCCCTTGTGATGAATTGTCAGCAGGTATGGTTGGATATATAACTGCAAGTCTTAAGGATGTATCCGGAACACGTGTAGGTGATACAATTACAGATGCTAAGAATCCATGTAAGGAAGCGCTTCCGGGATATAAGAAGGTACTTCCGATGGTTTACTGCGGACTTTATCCTGCAGACGGTGCAAAGTATCCGGATCTTCGTGATGCACTTGAAAAACTTCAGCTTAACGATGCGTCACTTCAGTATGAGGCAGAGACATCTGTTGCGCTTGGATTTGGTTTTAGATGCGGTTTCCTTGGCTTGTTGCATCTTGAGATAATTCAAGAGCGACTTGAGAGAGAATATAATCTTGATCTTGTTACAACAGCACCGGGAGTTATATATAAGGTTTATAAGACAGACGGAACAGAGCTTGATGTTACCAATCCTTCCAATCTTCCTAATCCATCTGAGATTGCATATATGGAAGAGCCTGTTGTGGATGCTGAGATTATGGTTACAACCGAATACGTTGGTGCTATCATGACACTTTGCCAGGAAAGACGTGGCGTATATGTTGGAATGGAATATATGGAAGAAACAAGAGCGTTGTTAAGATATATACTTCCGCTTAATGAGATTATTTATGACTTCTTTGATTCATTAAAGTCCAGATCGCGTGGATATGCATCATTTGATTATGAGCTTAAGGGATATCAGAGAGCAGAGCTTGTTAAGCTTGACATACTTATCAACAGGGAAGAAGTGGACGCACTTTCATTTATCGTACATGCGGATTCTGCATATGAGAGAGGCCGCAAGATGTGCGAGAAATTGAAGAAAGAGATTCCGAGACATCTCTTTGAAATTCCTATTCAGGCAGCTATAGGAAGCAAGGTTATAGCAAGAGAAACCGTAAAGGCAGTTCGTAAGGACGTGCTTGCAAAATGTTACGGTGGAGATATTACCAGAAAGAAGAAGCTTCTTGAAAAGCAGAAGGAAGGTAAGAAGCGTATGCGTCAGATAGGTAATGTCGAGATTCCACAGAAGGCATTTATGAGCGTTCTCAAGCTTGATGACGACAATTAAGTTTAAATATTATCCGGGTAAAATATGAAAAAAGATTTGTCGGTATATATTCATATACCATTTTGTAAAAAGAAATGTAATTACTGTGATTTTTGTTCAATAACAGGTGATAAAAAACTACAGAAAGAATATGTGGATGCGTTGTTAAATGAGATAAAATCACAGGCTTATATGGCAAATGACTACAATGTAAAAACAGTGTTTATAGGTGGCGGAACACCGTCTATTCTTGATGAAAATCTGATAGAGGAGATTTTATTTGCTCTTTCTTATTCGTTTGAACATGTGAGAAGGGGTTCGTATGTGCCTGAAGAGATTACGGTAGAGTGTAATCCGGGAACCGTTACATATGAGAAACTTTCAAGTTATAAAAAAGCCGGAGTTAACAGATTAAGCTTCGGACTTCAATCGGCAAATGATGACGAATTAAAGCTTCTTGGCAGGATTCATACATTTGAGGAATGGGAAGAAAGTATGCGTCTGGCAAGAAAATGCGGATTTGATAATATTAACACTGATATTATATCGGGAATTCCGGGACAAACAAAGAAATCATTTGCAGAAACTATTTCTAAGGTGATGGCGTATGAGCCGGAACACATATCTATTTATAGTCTCATAATAGAAGAAGGAACTCCATTTTACGATTTGTATAATCCTGAGCAGCTTTCATATGATGAACTTGATGCCTGGGAGGAAAACGACAGGCAGATATATGGATACACAAGACAGATTCTCGAAAAATATGGATATGAGAGATACGAGATATCTAATTATTCCCGTCAGGGATATGAGTGTATACATAACAATGTGTACTGGACAAGAGGAGACTATATAGGGTTTGGAGTGTCAGCGGCATCACTCATTGATAATAAGCGTTACAACCATACAAGAGACATACGGGAATATATTCAAAATCAAGATATGTATATGGAAGAGTCTCTTGATATATACGATCAGATGTCAGAGTATATGATGCTTGGACTAAGAACCATAAAAGGTGTAAGCATAAGTGATTTTAGAGATACATTCCATGAAGATATAGAAGAAGTTTTTCACGGTGTTACAGATAAATGGATAAATGAAGGTATGATGGTTTTAGATGGCGACAGACTATTTCTTACTGAAACCGGATTAGATATTTGTAATATGATACTCGTTGATTATTTGATAATTAATAAAGAATGGTGAGATTATGGATAAGATAACACAGTTTGCAGATGTTTTAAGAGAAAGTAATAATATAGTATTTTTCGGAGGAGCAGGAGTTTCGACGGCAAGCGGAATACCTGATTTCAGAAGTTCCGACGGACTTTACAGTAAAAAGTTAAATAAGAACTTCTCGCCGGAGGAAGCTGTTTCACACACATTTTTTGTAAGATATCCGGAGGAGTTTTATGATTTTTACAAAAAGAATCTTGTATATCCTGATGCAAAACCTAATGCATGCCATACTGCACTTGCTGAGCTTGAGCAGATGGGTAAATTGAAAGCGGTTGTTACACAAAATATAGACGGGCTTCATCAGGCGGCAGGTTCAAAGACGGTATACGAACTTCATGGCTCAGTTTTGAGAAATTATTGTATGTCCTGTCATACATTTTTTGATGCAGATTATATACTTGAAAGTGAGAGTGTTCCTAAGTGCAGTGAATGCGGCGGGGTTGTAAAACCCGATGTGGTGCTTTATGAAGAAGGACTTGATGACTACACTGTTACCTCGGCCATAAAAGCTATTAATAACGCAGATACACTTATTATCGGCGGAACATCCCTTGCGGTTTATCCTGCGGCGGGACTTATAGATTATTTTAGAGGGAAACATCTTGTACTTATCAATAAAACTGTAACAAGGGCAGATGAAAGAGCAGATATTGTAATACATGACAGTATAGATAAAGTGTTTACGGAAGCAATGAAGTTAATGTGATTATATGTTGTGGAGAACGGATTCAATTTAACAGATGGGAGGCATGAATATGTGGTTTTGGTGGTTTATGCTTATATTTGGGTTAATGATTCCTATGGTTCAAATTGTTGCCGGAAGAATGATGTGGAAGCACCATCCTAAACAGATAAATTGGGTATATGGATACAGAACGAAACGCTCCATGAAAAATATGGATACATGGGTATTTGCGCATGAGCATTGCGGGCGGATTTGGTGGAAGACAGGTCTGATAATGCTTATTCCATCGGTCTTGATTTATATTCCTTTTTATCATAGTAATGAAGATACAATTGGAATAGTTGGTACGATTCTTTGTGTAATTCAGCTTGTTGTTTTGATAGCATCTATTTTCCCAACGGAAAGAGCATTGAAAAAGACATTTAATGATGATGGAATGCGGAGATAAGATATAGATGGTATGAGGATCCTGAGTACAGGGAAGAAGTGTATGTTAGAGAATATCCATCAGGTAATTTGATTGAAAAAATATCAGGTGGAATGATTACTTTGCCGGATAAACAAAATTGGATATTAAGATAAATAAGAATTTAACGCGCTCAAGGAAAAAGGAAGCGGCTGCGTAGCAGACATTTACTTTTTCTGGCGCGATACCGACAAAATCATAAGTGCGAAGCACGACAGACGCAAAGCG
>SVEM01000036.1 GCA_015057375.1 Lachnospiraceae bacterium | reverse complement strand
ACAATTAAAAACATATTTTAAAATGAATAATATATAAATACAAGGCATAATCCTAACTAAAAAAGGAATAGAAATGAAGTCTATTCCTCTTTGTTATATTAAATACAGTCTTCAAAAAATTAAAACTCAACCTTTTCACAGTCAGCCCATATCTTCTCGATATTATAAAACTCTCTGTCTTCTTTTGAAAAAATATGAACAATTATATCACCGTAATCCATAAGAATCCAAGAAGCATTCTGCACACCTTCAATACATTTTGGATGAACACCGACTTTTCCAAGCTCTTCTTCAACATTATCAACGAGAGCATTGATTTGTGATGGATTTGTTCCATTTGCAATAATAAAATAGTCTGCAATTACTGTAACCTTGCTTATATCAAGTGCAATTACATTTTCACCTTTCTTTGCTTCAAGAGCATCACATATTATCTTAGCTGTTTCTTTAATATCCATTTTAATCCTCCAAATATTTC
This sequence comes from Lachnospiraceae bacterium, assembly GCA_015057375.1. Taxonomy (GTDB): domain Bacteria; phylum Bacillota; class Clostridia; order Lachnospirales; family Lachnospiraceae; genus V9D3004. The sequence goes on along the minus strand of SVEM01000036.1, from coordinate 18,357 downwards.
TTATAGAATTCAAAAGCTAGTTGCGAATTTGCATCAAGTCCTTTTTCATCTTTACCTGTAATGTATTCTATAGTGTATTTTAAAATAAGTGCACATGTTTTATCAAGGTCTATAAAAGCCAAATGTCTTATTTCCGGCATAATCTTTAGCATTTTTCTGCCTGGTTCAATAAAATCCGCAATATAAATAATCTTACCAAGCATTGTCATTTCCGGCTTGCCTGTAGTGTGATAAACTATTGCATCATGAATATCATCATTTATATCATATTTTTCTTTGGCAAGATGTGCTCCCACTCTTCCGTGAAGCAGGTACGGCATTCTTTTTTCATCTTCTGATATTTTTATGCCATTTTTCCTGCAATATTTTATCAATTCATCATCCTTCATCTCTTTAGCAAGATCATGAAGAATACCTGCAATTCCGGCATCTTCAATTGATATATCATATCGCATCGCCAGCGCCTGTGCAGTATACATAACACCCAGAGAATGATTATATCGCTTTGCCTTTAGTCCTTTTTTTACTTCTTCCTGCAAATCACATAATTTATACTTCATTTTTATACAAACCTTTCCGTACAATGTAAAAATATACGTCTTTCGGTATATACTTACAAAGTTCTTCATTTGTATAGATGCCCTGTCGGATTTCATTAGATGAAATATCAACACATTCAAAGTCAACTATATGAACTGTCGCATCATTATATCTCTTTTTAATATCTGAAATTGAATCTTCTATCATCTCTAACGACGAATTATCTCTGGCACATACAGCTATATCAGCATTTTGTAAAATAATATCAGGCCTGTACCAATTTTTCAGATAAAATAATGAATCGGCACCAATTATAAATGTATATTCATTTTCCGGATATTTTTGGTGCAAACTTACAAGCGTATCTGCTGTGTATATAGTTCCCTCACGACACAATTCATAATCAGACGCCTCAAAATAATCATAATCTTTTAAAGCAAGCTTTATCATATCAAGTCTTGTCTGACCGTCTGTCATAAGCTTCTTATGCGGCGGATTGCCTGATGGCATAAACAGTACTTTATTCAGCTTTAGTTCTTTATATACTGCATCTGCAACAGCTATATGTCCGTTGTGAATAGGATCAAATGATCCGCCCATAATTCCTATACGCATATAAGCTCCTTTTATTTATAATAATCAAACTCAAGATTATAAATTTTTACGGTATCGCCATCCTCAATTCCAAGCTCACAGAGCATGTCAAGAATACCATTTTCCTTAAGGAATCTCTGGAAGAATTCAAATCCTTTTTCAGATTCAAGATTAGTATATCCGAGCATTTTTTCGATTCTAGGTCCCTCTATTACATACTTTTCTTCCTCTTCATCATAAGTAACGGTAAATGGCTCATCAGACTGAACAATCTCGTCTTCAGGAATAAATTCTGCATCAAACACAATAGGATCTTTGCCAATAACATCAAGCTGCTGTTTTATATAATAAAGCAACTCCTTAACACCCTTTCCGCTTACTGCTGAAATAGGAAATACCTTTATTCCATCCGGTTCAAATTCCTCTTTAAGAAGACTGATTACAGTTTCTTCCTCTGTGCCGTAAAATACGTCTGTTTTATTAGCCGCAATAATCTGCGGTTTATTTGTTAAATCTATATTATAATCGGAAAGTTCCTTATTTATTATTCTTATATCATTAATAGGGTCTCTTCCCTCTGTACTTGCAGCATCAACAATGTGAAGCAAAAGTCTTGTTCTTTCAATATGCTTCAAAAACTGATGTCCGAGTCCGACACCTTCTGATGCACCTTCAATGAGCCCCGGAATATCAGCTATAACAAATCCGTCTGTTCCATCAAGCTCTACAACACCCAGATTAGGATTAAGGGTTGTAAAATGATAATTTGCAATCTTAGGTTTTGCGTTAGTTACCCTCGATAAAAATGTTGATTTACCTACATTAGGGAAACCTATAAGTCCTACATCGGCAATTGTTTTAAGCTCAAGAATCACCTCAAGTTCTTTAGCATCTTTTCCCGGCTGTGCATACTTTGGCGCCTGCATGGTCGGTGTGGCATAATGCTGATTACCTTTACCGCCTCTTCCGCCTCTAAGTATAACCTGTCTATTGTTATCGCCTGACATATCGGCAATAACTTTTCCGGAAGCTGCATCACGAATAACCGTTCCTTTAGGAACAGCAAGTATACAATCTTCCCCGTCAGCACCGTGACATCTTCTCTTACTTCCAGGCTCACCATTTCCGGCACTGAATTTTCTTCTATGCTTGTAATCATTAAGCGTATTAAGACTCTCATCAACCTCAAATATAAGGTCTCCGCCTTTTCCGCCGTCTCCACCATCTGGGCCACCGGCCGGAACATATAATTCACGTCGAAAACTTACACATCCGTCTCCGCCTCGTCCTGATTTTATAGTTATCTTTGCATAATCAGCAAACATATATAACCTCCATGAGCATGTCTACTATCGTCATATTAGAAAAGGGTTGTTAATACATAACAACCCCTGACTAAACTGTGTACATTATAAATGATACTTAAATTATTTAGCTTCTTCTAAAGGATATACAGAAGCCTGCTTCTTATCTCTTCCTTTTCTTTCAAAACGAAGAATTCCATCAACTTTAGAATATAAAGTATCATCTCCACCAATACCAACGTTAAGACCAGGATGAATCTTGGTTCCACGCTGTCTGTATAAAATATTACCTGCTAATACGAACTGTCCGTCAGCTCTCTTAGCACCAAGTCTTTTAGATTCTGAATCTCTTCCGTTCTTAGTTGATCCAACTCCCTTTTTGTGAGCGAATAACTGAAGATTAATATTCATCATGGTAATTGCACCTCCTTGAAAATAATCAAACAATCTTTACAAATTCTTCACCGTACTGAGCTATAATTCCTTCAATACCTAAACAAAAAGAATTAAGTAAAAGTATAGAATCGTGACACGGCTCTTCAACAATTAGCTTTAAATATCCGGATTCATCCGTATCTACAGTAAACTTATCATCTGTTAAGCTCTCAATAGAGTTACATGTATTAATAGCTAATATAGAAACCGCTGCACATATTATGTCATAGCCTCTTTCATCATAACCGGCATGACCTTTTAACTCATATCCGATAATCTTTCCTTGCGAATCATATTCGTATTTTACACTAATCATATCGATTCACTTCATTTCAAAAACATTAAGCGTTAATCTTTTCAATCTTAACTTCTGTATAAGACTGTCTGTGACCATTCTTCTTATGGTATCCTGACTTTCTCTTATAGCGGTAAACTATAACTTTCTTAGCTTTGCCTTCAGCTAATACAGATGCAGTAACTGAAGCACCTTCTACTGTAGGATTACCAATTTTCATCTCACCATCGTTTACGATAAGAACCTGGTCAAATGTAAATGATTCTCCGGCTGCTACGTCAAGTTTCTCAACTCTGATAACATCGCCTTCAGATACCTTGTACTGCTTACCACCTGTTGCAATAATTGCGTACATACAAGCACCTCCCTAATCATTACTCGCCATCCTTCGGTGTCTGAAAAAACAGAACTTATACCTCGGTGTGCGGCAAAATGAGCATAGTTATACACTCATTTATATAAAATATCATAACAATATCTTATTTGTCAACAACTTTTTTACCAATCTATGTCTGAATATTCTAACTTACCTTCTCTTACAAAAAGATCATTAAGAGCCTCTACTGCCGCTTTGTTATTAAATAAAACTTCGCTAATCTGTTCGCATATAGGCATGTCCACATTGTACTTCTTAGCAAGTAATGAAACTGCTTTTGCACAATACACTCCTTCAACAACCTGTTTTACTTCTTTCATGGCTTCATCTGTTGTATAGCCTTTACCGATGTAACAACCTGCTGTGTTATTACGGCTATGTTTACTTGTACATGTAACAATGAGATCTCCTATACCGGAAAGTCCTGAAAATGTCTCAGGTCTTCCGCCCATTGCAACACCAAGTCTACAGATTTCAACAAGACCTCTTGTCATAAGTGCAGCTTTTGTATTATCACCAAGTCCGAGTCCGTCAATCATACCAGCAGCAAGTGCAATAACATTTTTAACAGATCCGCCAAGCTCTATTCCAACAATATCAGAGCTGATGTAGACTCTGAATCTGTCATTCATAAATATTTCCTGTACAAATGTAGCTGTTTCATATGATTTAGCTCCGACAACAACAGCTGTTGGAACACCTTTTACAACTTCCTCAGCATGACTAGGTCCTGAAAGAATTGCAATATCACATTCAGGAAGAACATCATTTAACACTTCAGATAATGTAAATAATGTGGATTCCTCAATTCCTTTTGCCACATTTACTATCTTCTGTCCTGCCTTAATAAAAGGTGCAGCCTGATTAGCAACACTTCTTACAAACGGAGAAGCTACTGAAAAAACAATAAGATCCATGTCTGTACATGCTTTTTCAATATCATCTTCAATATATATATTATCCGGAAGCTTAACGCCTTTTAATCTCTCAGTATGCTCTCTTTCAGTTCTGAGAAGCTCAATCTCAGAAGCAACCGCTGACCATAAAATAACTTCATGACCTGCTTTTGCGACATTAACTGCGAGTGCCGTTCCCCAGCTTCCTGCCCCTAAAAAACTAATTCTCATAATATAACGCCTCCGCTATTGTTTTTTTGCAAACAACTTATTCTCAGTACCGGAAATAAGTCTTTTAATATTTTCTCTGTGCATGATAAATGCAAGTATTGTAAATAGAAAACTAATAATCAACAATTCAGCAAAATATATATTATCTCTTTCAAATATAATTGCATATACAGGCAGTGCCCATGCAGGTACGCATAACGAACCTACAGAAACATACTTTGTAATAAGTACAATTATAACGAAAAGTGATAATGCTATAACAAGATAATACCAGTTCATGTAAGCAACTGCAACTGTTACACCTGCGGTTACGGCTATACCTTTTCCACCCTTAAACTTCATCCATACAGGGAAGTTATGACCGATAGCAACACTAAGACCTGTTATAAGTCCTACAATATATGACATATCATAATCATCTGCAAAATAATTTACAGACAAATATCTTGCTACTAACACAGGAATAATTGCCTTAAATAAGTCTCCGAGAAACGTAAGTGCAGCTGCCTTTTTACCAAGCGTACGAAGTGCATTGGTAGTTCCGGTATTACCACTTCCGCTTTCGCGAATATCCACACCGGCATCTTTTCCTATAATATATCCAAATGAAACACTACCAAGAAAATATCCGACTATTACCCAAATAATAATCTCCGCAATGAAATTTGGTCCCATTACTCTTTTCCCTTTCTTTCCCTAAAGAATATTTTAATAGGAGTTCCCCTAAATCCGAAAGTATCACGAATTCTGTTTTCAATATATCTCTCATATGAGAAATGAGTAAGCTTCTTATCATTTATAAATATAACAAATGTAGGCGGTTTAACACTAACCTGTGTTATATAATATAATCTCAAACGTTTTCCTTTATCTGAAGGTGGCTGTTTCATTGCAACTGCCTCGGCAAGAATCTCATTAAGTACACCTGTTGCAACTCTAAGCTGATGATTCTGAATAACGCTGTTAATAAGCATGAACAGTCTGTTTATTCTCTGTCCGGTTTTTACAGAGAGATAAACAATCTCAGCATATGGAACAAAGGAAAGTACTCTTTGTATCTCTTCGGTAAATTCATTAGCTGTATGAGTGTCTTTCTCAATCATATCCCATTTATTAACAGCTATGATCATACCTTTGCCTCTCTCGTGCGCTATACCGGCAATCTTTGCATCCTGCTCTGTAACACCATCATTAGCATCAATCATAAGAATAACAATATCTGCACGTTCTATTGCAGCTACTGTTCTTACTATACTATATTTTTCAAGATCTTCATTAATCTTATTCTTACGTCGCAGTCCTGCAGTATCAATAAATACATATTCCTGTCCGTTCCAAACAACGTCGGTATCTATCGCGTCTCTTGTTGTTCCTGCAATATCAGATACTATAACGCGTTCTTCACCGAGAATCTTATTGATAAGTGAAGACTTTCCAACGTTAGGCTTTCCGATAACAGCTATTTTCGGTCTTTCATCTTCTATGTCTTCAATATCAGCAGCAAAAATGTTCTCCATAACAACATCAAGCATGTCACCAAGACCGAGTTTTGAAGCTGCAGAAATAGGAATAGGCTCACCTATTCCAAGATTGTAAAATTCATATACATCGGTCTCAAACTTTTCAAAATTATCAACTTTATTTACAACAAGAACAACCGGCTTGTTAGCTTTTCTGAGCATATCACATACACTATAATCAGAATCTGTTAGACCGGTTCTTACATCTGTCATAAATATAATGACATCTGCCATATCAATAGCAATCTCTGCTTGTGCTCTCATATGTGTAAGCATGACATCATCCGACTTTGGTTCAATTCCACCTGTATCAATAAGTGCGAACTTATTATTTAGCCAGGTAATTTCTGCATAAATTCTGTCTCTTGTGACACCCGGTGTGTCTTCAACAATTGCTATCTTTTCTCCACATAATGCATTAAACAATGTAGATTTTCCAACATTAGGTCTTCCCACAATTGCAACAATAGGTTTACTCATATTATTCCTCATTCATATACAGTATTAAACTGTATTATTTATTATAAAATCAACTAATACATCTCCACTAGATTTTACAATATGTACCTTTTTTTGTAAAGCACTCTCTATGTCACGTACTGTAACATCATCTAGCAAAATATCTTCATCAGCTTTCAACATAGTATCAGGTATTATTATAAAATCTCCAAGTTCTCTATCTTTTAACTGATTAATTATATCCTGTCCGGTAATTAAACCGGCAACTGTTATCTTATGACCAAAAAAATCGTTCAATATAGTTACAATTTCGTATTCAAAACAAGGATAAACCTCATTCAGTTTTTTCAGACAATCATCAAGATAACTAGAAAACAATACCCCTGTAACAAATGTAAACTTCTTTTTAGTATCAATCAAATCGTTAAAGTTATGCTTATCGACAAGTTCAGAAACAGCCACTTCAAAATCATCAGCAAAAGAGCGAATCATTCCAACACCATTTTCAAGCTGTTCATAACCTTCATAATAGTCACCATCAGGTATAGGAATTCCGGCGAGGATATACCACTCATCGGAGGCATAGACAAAACGTGTTCCAAAATTATCCATACATATTTTTTGCCATTTATGAATTATTTCAAGCACTTTAATCGCATCTTCTTTTTCAAATGGAGTAAGTTCATAAAGTCCATCTCTATAGTCAGTAAGTCCGGAAGGTACAACCGACAGACTACTCATATTAGGTATATATTGTGTAAGGTCATGTATGGAACGTTCTAATTCATCACCATCATTTATTCCTTTACAGAGAACAATCTGACTATTCATTTGAATTCCGACTTCATTTAATCTGTCTAGTCGTTTAAGAGCTTCTCCTGCAAAACGATTGTTTAACATTTTGCACCTAAGTTCCGGATTCATAGTTTGAATGGAAATATTAATTGGCGAAAGTCTGTATCCGATAATTCTTTCAAAATCATCATCTTTCATGTTAGTAAGTGTAATATAATTGCCCTGTAAAAATGAAAGTCTTGCATCATCATCTTTGAAATAAAGTGTGTCTCTCATACCCTTAGGCATCTGATCTATAAAACAAAAAATACATTTATTACGGCATGAATTATAACAATCCATAAGCGGTTGCTCAAATATTATGCCAAGATCTTCGCTGTAATCTTTTTCAATCTCAAGCTCCCATTCTTCACCATCGGACTTTCTTATAAGCAGAACGACATATTCATCGTTCTGCTCATATCTGAAATCCAATACATCATAAATATATTTATCGTTTACTTTTAACAGTACATCACCGGCTTCTATACCAAGTTCTTCTGCTATACTGTTTTCTTCCACACCAACTATCTTATGAACGTGTTTTTTCATTATATACACTTCCGGTTTTATAAATTATTTTTCAACAGCACGGCTGCTTAATAACTCTGTCACTTTATTTATAATAATTGACTCATTAACAATTGTTTCAAGTTCAGAAGCATAATTAGTTACAAAATACTCTTTTAATTCTTCTACTGTTTCCATCTGATTAGATTCAAGATAATTAGTAATCTCAGTGTTATATTCTTCTTCTGTAACTTCAAATCCTTCTTTTTCTGCAATTGCCTCATATAAAAGCATTTCTTTAGTATAATCTACAGCCATTTCCTTAAGTTGTGTATCATACTCTTCATCAGTAATCATCCATACTTCTGATATAAACTTACTGAAATCATCATATCCATACTGCTGTGACATATACTTGTAACTTGCATCCATTCTAAGTAACATTGCATCATAAAGAAATTCAGGATAATCAGAAACTGTTGAGTTGTTAATTACATAATACAGTGCTTCCTGTCCCATACTATTCTTCTTTGTTTCTTTAAGATTTTTTTCTATCATCTCTTTATATTCATCTGCAGTTTTATATTCACCGTTGGTTGCTTTTTTTACAAGTGCATCATCAAATTTTGCATTAGGATCTGCTTCGCCAACAATATAATTTATAGTAACCTTAAATACTGCCTCTTTTCCTGCAAGATCAGGACTGTTTGGATACTCATCAGGGAACTTTGTATTAACATCAACTGTTTCTCCAACCTCTACACCAACAAGTCCCTCTTCAAAACCAGGAATAAATGATCCTGAACCAAGCACAAGATCAGCTCCCTGTGCTGTTCCTCCATCAAATTTAACACCATCGATAGAACCTTCATAATCGATATTAACAGTATCTCCGTCTTTAGCTTTACCTTCCATAATTTTTTCCATAGAATTACTTGAAACAAATGCATCAATCTCCTGCTGAATTTCATCAGAAGTAACACTGGTGTCTACAGGAATTGAAGAATAATCACATAATGTAACATAATCAGAAGCTTTATAATCTTCTTTTTCTGAAATAACTTTATCAAGTTCCGCATTACCAGTAGAGGAAGTTTCTTTCTGTGAACATCCTGCCAAAACAACAAACATCATAATTAAAACAACTGAAACTATCTTTTTCATAAGTCCTCCTAAACAATCACGTTTATTTTTGTAACAAACTTTTAATAGTATAGCATAAATCCCTTTAAAATGATACTATAATTATGTTATAATTGTGTGTACAAAAATACGGAGGTAATAACCATGTCGGATAACTATAATAACGAGTATCTACCGGTAGCTCCTTTAAGGATAATTTCAATGACGAATTGCTCAGCACTAGGTAAAGAAATTGATGAAATCATATCCAAAACCAGAAAGGAAGCACATGGAAATAACGAAGTCCTTTCTTCTCTTTCCGATTATATACTTGATTCATATTTGGCTAATTATCATATGGACATGCTCTATACGGGTGAACGTCAGGCCGTAATTGAGGAATCTGTACGCGGAACCGATCTTTTCATTATTTGTGATGTGGCCAATCATTCAACGGAATACGATAATAATGGCAAATCATTTACAAAATCTCCTGATGAACATTTCCAGGATTTAAAAAGAATTATAAGTGCATGTCATGGAAGCACAAACAGGATAAATGTAATTATGCCTTATTTGTATCAGGGCAGATTTAATAACAGAAAGAATCTCGAATCTCTTGATTGTGCCATTGCTCTTCAGGATCTTATCGGTATGGGAATCAGTAACCTTATAACCTTTGATGCACATGAACCACGTATTCAAAACTCAATACCTATACAGGGTATCGATAATTTCCCTACCTCTTATCAGTTCCTCGAATCAATCATAAACGGAAATGAAGGACTTGTTTTTGATAAAGAGAAGCTTATAATCGCAAGTCCGGATGTCGGTGGAATGGGTAAAGTTGTTTTCTATTCATCAATTATCGGTGTTGACATGGGAATGTTCTACATTAGAAAGGATTATTCAAAGAAACTTAATGGTGAGAATCCTATCGTTGGAATAGAATTCCTAGGCAGCGATATAAATGGAAAAGATGTAATTATAGTTGATGATATTATAGACAGCGGAAATACTATAATTAAGACAGCAAAAGAACTTAAAAATCGTGGAGCAGGTAAGGTTATTATAGCTGCTACATATGGACTTTTCACAAATGGACTTGATGCTTTTGACAAAGCATATGAAGATGGCGTATTTAACAGAATATATACAACCAACCTCACATATGTGACTGATGAACTTCGTCAAAAGGCCTATTACAGAACCGTAGATATGGGAAAACAATTGGCTGAACTTATTATGGCATTTAACCTTGACTGTCCATTCAATAATCTGACTGATCATTCAGAACAAATAAGAAAACTACTTGGGAAATCATAATTATATTTTCTAGCTATAATATGAACATAAATGCATTTTCTATATGCTTTACAGTATCATCCGGGTATATTGCTATTACATCAAATCTACATGGACAATCTTCTTTAAGGTAATTATAAGAAAAATATGTCAGGGCTGCCTGGCATATTTTTTTCTGCTTTTTTATATTCACATATTCCGCAGGATCACCGTATTTGTTCGATGTTCTGTATTTAACCTCAACAAATACATATACATCTTTGTCTTTTGCAATTATATCAATTTCACCGACTTTGCAGCTATAATTCATTGCAATAATACTGTAGCCTTTATTTTTCAGATACAATGCAGCCTGCTCTTCTTTTATATGACCTATATTATTCTTATTCATATACTCCTATATAATTATAAATGCACAAATGTCTTTCTATGGATAGGGCACATTCCATGTTCTCTTAATGCATCCATATGCACCTTAGTACCATATCCTTTATGTTTTGCAAATCCGTATTCAGGATATAATTTATCATAATCATACATCATATGATCTCTTGTTACCTTAGCAAGTATGCTGGCTGCTGCAATAGATACACTTTTTGCATCACCTTTTATTATCCCAACCTGAGGTATAGATACATCAGGAATATGAACTGCATCACATAAAAGCATTTGTGGTTTAACCGAAAGATTTTCAATAGCAAGTTTCATCGCTTCATATGTAGCATTAAGAATATTTATCTCGTCAATAACATCAACAGAAACGACACCTATACCATATGCTATAGCTTTTTCTTTTATTTCAACAAATAAAGCTTCTCTTCGTTTTTCACTAATTTTCTTGGAATCATTCAGATATTCTATATAGCAGTCTTTTGGCAAGATTACGGCACCTGCAACAACAGGACCTGCAAGCGGTCCCCTGCCGGCTTCGTCAACACCGCATATATAGTCAAACTCAGAAAACTTTCTCTCGAATTCCATCATTCCGGAAAGTCTTTCGTGCTCTATCCTTTTTTTCTCAAGTGCTTTTAATTCTTTTTCTGTCATTTGCTTGTTTTACTGTCTTTATTCTTTCTTAATTTCATTCCGATAGCTATTCCTGCTGCAGCTACTGCTACATACATAATCATTTTTATACCATATGATAAAAATGCTGCTCCTAAATTCATTGAAATCATTTTATATTTCCTCCAAAATAATTACTGTATTAATTCTCTGTAAAAACAGGTTCTGTTTCCGGTATGGCATGCCGCACCAATCTGACTTACTTTTGCAAGTATTGTGTCATTATCACAATCAATATATAACTGCTGTACATACTGATAATGTCCTGAAGTATCACCCTTGCACCAAAGTTCTTGTCTGCTGCGGCTGTAATATGTCATACGTCCTGTTTCTATTGTATGATTATAAGACTCCTCATTCATATATGCAAGCATGAGAACCTCATTATTTGTATAATCCTGAGCAATAACCGGTATAAGACCATTTGCATCAGTCTTAAAATCTTTAAAAGAAAGATTTGTTGTAAATATATTCATATCATGCCCGGATTTTGCAAGTTCTTTCTTTATGAAAATAAGGTCCATATCAACCCAGGCATTTGTTGAAAGTGCTGATGTATTGCTAATATTAAGAAGCGTGTTCATATCATTTTTTCTTAGGCTGTCACGAAGCATGATGTCGCAATCATGAGCCGCACATTTTTCGAGGAATTCATCGCTAAGTGATAAATGCTTTAAAATGTAGGCATATGAATTGTAATCTGAAGCAACAAACTCTTTCTCATCCATTTCAAGATAAACATTTTCTTTTCCAAACAACTTAACCGCTTCATCAAACGCATCATAATCGTTAAGTCTTTTATTCTGTATGGCAATCTTAGAAACTCCTGTGTTAAAAGCTCTTTTTGCGTCTTCTATATTTTCAAAAAATATACCCGCAATAACCGGAATGCTCACTGCATTTACAAGTTGCTTCAAAATACTGAGGAAGTCATCACGCTCAACAGGGTTAGAGGAATATCTGAACACAAACAAACCATCGGCACCCATATCTGCATACTTAATTGCTCTTTGTATAATGTGTGGAGTGGATTCACTCTCTGTATTAATAAATGGAACAAGACTTTTATATGACATATATAATCCCTCCCTTATAATACTCCTTTTGTAGATTGTACTCCTTTAATACGTTCATCAAATGATGTTGCCATATCAAGCGACTTTGCTACGGATTTAAATGCCGCTTCAACAATATGATGTGAATTAACGCCATTTATCTTCTTTATATGAAGATTCATCCTTGCAGCATCTGAAAATGCATAAAAGAATTCATGAACAAGTTGCGAATCGAAATCACCAATCATAGGCGAATCAAGTTCAAGGTCAAAGGATAAGAAGTGTCTTCCTGAAAGATCAACAGCTGAAAGGACAAGTGATTCATCCATAGGAAGTATACAATCACCGAATCTTCTAATGCCCGCTTTATCATTAATTGCTTCCTTAAATGCCTGCCCAAGTACAATACCGGTATCTTCAACTGTATGATGACCGTCAACATTAAGATCACCGACAGTCTTTATTGTAATGTCAAACAAACCATGCTTTGCAAATCCACATAACATATGATCAAAGAAACCAATCCCCGTAGAAATATCACTTTTGCCGGTACCATCGATATTGATTGTACATATAATATCTGTTTCTTTAGTTTTTCTTGTAACACTTGCAATTCTATCCATATGTCTAACCCTCACACAATATCTTTTATACATTATAGTAAATATCAGTATATATCACTCATATTGAAAAAGCAAGAAATCACTCATTCTCAAATCTTACTGCAATTGATTTTGCATGTGCACTTAATCCTTCTGCCTCTGCAAAATAAACAATGTCTTTATATACTTTTTCAAGAGCATCCTTTGAGTAAGATATTATACTTGATTTCTTGATAAAATCATCAACACTTAACGGTGAAAAGAACTTTGCAGTTCCATTTGTAGGAAGTACGTGATTAGGTCCTGCATAATAATCACCCAAAGGTTCACTGCTGTAATCACCAAGGAATATAGCCCCTGCATTTTTTATATAAGTCATCGTCTCAAACGGATTCTTTGTCATTATCTCAAGATGTTCTGAAGCAATTTCATTTGCCATGTCATAAGCATCATTTATATTTTCTGCGTACATAATGAAGCAGTAATCTTCTATTGATTTGCTTATAATATCTTTTCTTGGAAGTTCTTCAGTAAGTTTAAGCACAGCTTCGTATGTTTTTTCTGCGATATCCATTGAAGTTGTTATAAGCATAGAACATGCCATCTCATCATGCTCTGCCTGCGAAAGCATATCTGCCGCTATATGATACGGATTGGCTGTATCATCAGCAAATACAAGAATCTCGCTCGGACCTGCAATAGAATCGATACTTACATTTCCATATACTGCTTTTTTAGCAAGTGCAACAAAAATATTGCCCGGACCACATATCTTATCAACCTTTTTAACATGCTTTGTTCCGTATGCAAATGCTCCTATAGCCTGAGCTCCACCCATCTTAAATATAACATCCGCACCGGCTTCATGTGCTGCAACAAGTGTTGCAGGAGGAATTTTGCCATCTCTTGAAACAGGTGTTGCAACCTGAATATTTTTAACTCCGGCAACTTTAGCAGGTACAACATTCATAAGTACAGATGATGGATACGCTGCTTTTCCACCCGGAACATATAATCCTACTGTTTCAAGCGGAAGTATTCTCTGTCCGAGAATAATGCCTTCTTTTGTATCAATCCAGCTGTTACGAAGCTGCTTCTCATGAAAACTTTTAATATTTTCAATAGAAGCCCTGATTACAGATAACAATTTATCATCTATCATTGTATAAGCTTCGTTAATCTCTTCTTCACTTACAATAAAATTATCTTCTGTAATTTTTACCTTATCAAATTTTTCGGTGTATTCAAATATAGCTTTTTCGCCATTATTTTTTACATTCTCAAGGATATCATTAACAATCGTAGTAAATTCATTGTCTTCTGATTTACTGCGCTCAGTTAACTTTTCTGTTATGAATTTTTTTGATGACTCATCAAGTGTATAAATATTCATATCTATCATTCACTTCCTATTTGTTTTAAATAACATTTTTCAATCCGTTGATTATAGCGGTTATTCTTTCCTGCTCCATTTTCATACTAACTTCATTTACAACCATTCTTGCAGAACATTCACAAATTTCTTCAAGAACCTGAAGTCCATTTTCCTTAAGAGTAGAACCTGTTTCCACTATATCCACAATAACCTCTGACAATCCGACAATCGGTGCAAGTTCAACAGAACCGTTAAGTTTAATTATCTCTACTGTCTGGTGCTTTTTATGATAAAAATAATCCTTAGCAATCGCCGGATATTTACTTCCTACTCTTATAAGCTCTTTATGTCTGAGAAGCTCTGCCGCATCAGCCGGACCGCACACACACATTCTGCATTTGCCAAATCCGAGATCAAGCACCTCATACATCTTTCTGCCTTCTTCAAGGATAGTGTCTTTTCCAACAACACCAATATCAGCTGCACCGTACTCAACATATGTAGGAACATCAGATGCTTTTGCAAGAAAGAACTTAAGCTTCAATTCTTCATTTACAAATATAAGCTTTCTTGTTTTTTCATCTTTCATTTCCTCACAAAAAATACCCATTTGTTCAAGGAGACTCATTGTTTTCTTTGCCAAACGCCCTTTTGCAAGTGCAAAGGTAATATATCTCATTATTCTTCTTCCTCCTTGCCGCATATTTCTTCGATAAGCACTTCAGCCTGTGTGTTATCTGCTATATTGATTATATTGGTACGTTCTGAATCTTCAACATCTATTATCAATCCAATGTTGTTACGCATACAATACTCTTTATAATCATTAATACCCTTACTGCTGCTTTTTCTGATTATACATATTCTCATGCCATCGCTGCGAAGCTTGGTAACAAGCTTTAATGCAACCATTCTGTCAGCAGAACCATATAATACAAGAATTCTTGGATCTGGCTTTGAAATATCTATATTCTGTCGTTTAATTGCTAACATGAGCTGATCGATACAAATTACAAATCCGATAGCTGCACCATCATGTCCAAACTGAGAAAGCAGGCTGTCGTATCTTCCTCCTGTAGCAACAGGTTCACCGGTGCCAAATGTATATGCTCTAAAAATCACACCTGTATAATATGTGTAAGAACTCAAAAGACCCGGATCGATATTTACATATTGTGAATATCCATATGTTTCAATAACCGAATAAATATTGTCAAGTCTGTCAAGTGCCTTAGTTGCTTCTTCATTTGGAAGAAATGCTCTTGCAAGCGCAAGATATTCCTTGCTGCCAAAGCTTTGAGGAAGTTCAACGAATAATTTCATAAGATTTTCGCTAATCGAAAGTTCTGACAAATACTGACTTGCCGCAAAAACATTTTTACTTATAAGCAAATCTCTAAGTTCTTTTATCTGAACAGGATTTAGTCCTGCTTCTTTTACAAGTCCGTTAAATATTCCTACATGACCAACATCAATCTGAAACTCTGTAAGACCACATGAAAGGAGTGACTCTATTGTCATAACTATCATTTCAGCATCAGCATCTGATGTCTCATCATTAATAAGCTCTGCTCCAAGCTGTGTAGTCTCTTTAAGTTTTCCCTGATGGCTGTAGTTGTTAACATATGAATTACCACAATAACATAATCTTACCGGCATAGTTTCATTTTCATAATATTTTGCAACACATCTGGCAACAGATGGAGTTATGTCCGGTCTCAGTACAAGTGTGTTATTATCTCTGTCAAAGAACTTAAACATTTCATTAGGAAGTGCACTTCCACGTTCTTTATTAAATATATCAAAATATTCAAATGACGGTGTTTCAATATTATCAAAGCCATAGCTTCTTATAACACGGCTTATATTGTCTTTAATAATATTTTTCATGGCACATTCCTTGCCATATATATCTCTTACTCCCTCAGGTGTCTGAAGTAATTCAGGATGATAGAAATTATTATTCATAATAATATGTACCTCTTATTTATATTTATCTTTGAACTTCAAATAATGCATTAACAAATGATTCAGGATCAAACTTCTGCAAATCATCAATATGCTCACCGACACCAATATACTTAACAGGAATATCAAGTTCTGACTGAATTGCGATAGCAATTCCACCTTTAGCAGTTCCGTCAAGCTTGGTAAGTATTATACCTGATATTGGTGTTACCTCACTAAATTGTCTTGCCTGCATAAGCGCATTCTGACCTGTTGTACCATCAAGTACAATAAGTGTTTCAAGATATGCGTCAGGAAATTCGTTATTTATAATTCTGCCTATTTTCTTTAATTCCTCCATAAGGTTCTTTTTATTATGTAGTCTTCCTGCAGTATCACAGATAAGCACATCTGTATTTCTTGCCTTAGCGGCATTTACTGCATCGTACACAACTGCCGCAGGATCAGATCCTTCTTTACCGGCAATGATATCTACATTTGCATTGTTTGCCCATTCAGTTACCTGTTCTATGGCAGCAGCCCTAAAAGTATCAGCTGCAACAATCATAACCTTCTTACCCTGTTCCTTGAGCTGACTTGCAAGTTTTCCTACAGATGTGGTTTTCCCAACTCCATTAACACCGATAACGAGAACAACTGATTTCTTATTCTCATAATCATATGCAGTCTCTTCTACAGTCATCTGCTGCTTAATAGTATCAATAAGAAGCTGCTTGCATTCTTTCGTTTCTTTTATATGGTTGGCTTTAACCTTATTTTTAAGTTCTGAAATAATTTCTGTTGTAACATTTATGCCGAGGTCGGCCATAATAAGAACTTCTTCTAATTCCTCATAAAAGTCATCATCTATTTCAGAAAAACTACTAAAAATTGAATCTATTCCTTTTATAAGATTCTCTCTGGTTTTTGTAAGACCGCTTTTTAATCTTCCGAAAAAACCTTTTTTTTCTCCCATATTATAAACCTCTTTCTTATAATTGTTGTTCAACAAGATCAACGGAAACAAGAGTGGATATTCCTTTTTCCTGCATAGTAATACCATATAAGGTATCTGCAGCTGCCATTGTCCCCTGTCGATGAGTTATAACTATATACTGTGAGTCTTTCTTTAATTTCTTAAGATAACTCGCAAACCTTTTTACATTTGAATCATCGAGAGCAGCTTCTATCTCATCTAAAAGACAGAATGGCGATGGTTTTAAATTCTGAATTGCAAATAATATTGCTATTGCAGAAAGTGCCTTTTCACCACCGGAAAGCATTGACACACTCTTGAGTGATTTTCCTGGCGGTTCAGCTATAATTCTGATACCTGAATCAAGTATATCATCTTTGTCAATGAGTTCAAGCATTCCGCGTCCGCCACCGAAAAGTTCTCTGAACACAATATTATACTGTTCATTTATCTTTTCAAATTCGGTTGTGAACCTGTCACTCATTTTAACTTCCAGTTCTTCGATAAATGCAAGAAGTCTCTTTTCTGATTCAATAATATCATCATGTTGTTCCTTCATCGTATTATATCGTTCAGAAACACTTATGTACTCTTCAATCGAATTTACATTAACATCTCCGAGTGCTTTTATCTTACGTTTAAGTTCGCTAACTTCGCTCTTAAGTGCACTGTAAGACATATCTGTTGATGTATCAATGTCTTTGACACTTCTGTACGTAAGTTCATATTCATTCCACATATATAATGTAAGGGAATCAAACTGTGCATTGAGTTTTTCACTCTGATTAGCTATTCTTATCTGCTCTTTTTCAAGTTCATTGCGTCTGTTTGCAATCTGCTCTCTTTCCTCATGCAGCTTTTTCCTGAGTACATTTAACTCTTCCTGCTTAACCTTAAGCTGTTCAATCTTCTGATT
>SVEM01000003.1 GCA_015057375.1 Lachnospiraceae bacterium | reverse complement strand
GTCAATTCTGGCTATGTAATTATTGACATCTTTGACATTTTCGCAACGTTCAATCCTTCCGTCCGGATATACCGCTTTGGTGGATGCACCTGCTCCCAATGCCACGATAGTCTGTTTCTCTTCCATTATCATTATGTTATAAACCGATTCTTTACCGGCTTTTGAATAACCGACATTTTCAAGCACATGTCCGTCACCAAGACCGGCTTTGTTCTTTTGTCTATACATGTAGTACGGCATAAAATCGTGCTTTTTCGCATATTCAAATGCCATATCAAGCATGGCTTCCGTGACATTTTCATTGTCATATTCTTCGGTAAATGCTTCCTTCTGCTGCCTGTACTGTGAAGCACGCTTTACAACCAGAGAATGTACGGTAAAGCTGTCCGGTGCAAGCGTATCAAGTTCTGACAACGTGTACGCAAAATCTTCTGTTGTTTCTCCGTAAAGCCCTGCAATGAGATCCATATTAATGTTGTCAAATCCACATTTTCGTGCCAGAAGAAATGCTTCTTTAGTCTGTTCCACCGTATGTGCACGCCCTATGGAATTAAGAGTTTCCTGCTTCATGGTCTGCGGATTAACTGATATTCTGTTAACTCCTCCGTTCTTAAGAACCATAAGCATCTCCTCATTTATACTGTCTGGTCTTCCTGCCTCAACACAAAATTCCGATGCCTCGCTGACAGGGAAACATTCATTTATTATATCCACAAGTCTCTGCATATGAGATACTGAGAGTGCGGTTGGCGTACCTCCTCCTACATATATACTTGTCAATTTTCTGTCAGGATATACGGTACTCACATATCTGCATTCTTTTTCAAGTGCATCTATGTAATTATCCATAAGTTCATCCGGATTTTTTATCATATTGAGACCTATTGATGAAAACGAACAATACGTACATACCGTAGGGCAAAACGGTATTCCGATGTATATACTATATCCGTCTCCGAAGCCTTCTCTATCAAGTATTTCTATTTCTTTTTCTGCAATTGTTGTGCTTAATCTTGCTTTTTCATCTGTGCAGAAATACTCATTTTTCATATATTCTACTGTTGTCTCATAATCACTTCCTGCAAGCAACTGTTTCATCGGAAGTTTAGTAGGTCTTACTCCCGTAAGTGTACCCCACCTGAGCTTTACATTTATAAATCTGACAAGGACATCATACAAAAGTCTCTTAAGATCATCTCTGTATTTTTTTTTCGTACTGTTTTCAACAGTCTGCGAATCACTCTCGCATTTCTTATCATTATACACACTGATATTTATGCTTTCCGGCTGCATGTTTATTCTGATGACAGTATCTTCACCTGCATCAAAACTATCCTCAGTAACTATGTGGTACTCAGGATTCTCATACGGATAAAAAGCCATAACCATGGCTTTTATATCATATTCAAAATCAGTATTATTACAAACAATCTTAATCATGTTTTATCCTATACAAAATAATTGTGTTTTTTCTCGAATCCGATACTTGTCTCAGGACCATGTCCCGGATATACCATCACATCATCAGGAAGTATATAAAGATTATTCTTTATTGATTCCCTGAGGGTTCTTTCGCTTCCCGTAGGCAAATCACATCTTCCGACTGACATCTGAAACAGTGTATCTCCTGCAAAAAGTACCTTTTCATTTGGCACATAAAAACACGCACTACCGATTGTGTGTCCCGGAGTTGCTATAACATTAAATGCAAGTCCGGCCTCATTTATTATATCTCCGTCTTTTACATATACATCTGCTTTTGCGGAATATGGTCCTTTATGCATTATTGAACAGTTAAGTCTTGGCGTCTCTAACAATTCTTTTTCTTTATCCAATATGTAAATCTTACAGCCAGTCTTTTCCTTTATCTCATTAACACCCTGAATATGATCAAAATGTCCGTGGGTTAAAAGAATGGCACTTATTTCATAACCATTGCTTTTTGCCTGCTCTATAATATAAGCACCATAATCACCCGGATCTACAACAATACAATCTTTAGAACCATCGGCTGCCGCAATATAACAATTAGTCTGGATATCTCCAACCATATAATATCTTAAAAACATAATAAATACCCCTTATCCTTTTCATTCAACAATCAGCTTGAGGTTCGCTCAATGTCAAGAACTCCTTCTACTGCCCTTATTCTTGAAACCAATGCTGCAAGATTCTCCGTACTCTCAATCTCAAATCCGATATTGATCGTCGTCGTTCCTTTCTTGGAGGTTCGTGCATTTACGGAATTAAGCTCTACTTCTCTTTCAGTAAATATCTTTGTAATATCAAAAAGTATTCCCCTTCTGTTATTACAATATATGATAATCTCTGTCTTATACAGTTCCTTGCTTCCGGCACTATTTCTTCGCCACTCAGCTTCAATAAGCCTCTTTCTGTCATCTTCAGGCATATTAATTACATTAATACAATCTGTACGATGAATTGATACACCTCGTCCTCTTGTAACAAATCCGACTATCTCATCACCCGGAACCGGACTGCAGCATTTTGAAAAACGAACAGCAACGTCATCAATTCCCTCAACGATGATTCCGCCTTTTTTGCCTGAAGCATCATCTTTTATAGCCTTTACTTTAGCGCCCTTTTCCTCGATTTCTTTTATAATCTCTTCATTGGTTGCCTCAGCACGTTTTTTCTTCTTATATTCCTCAGCAAGTCTGTTTACAATCTGGCCTTCTTTCAAACCACCATGACCGATAGAAGCCAAAAGTGAATTCCAGTCCCTAAAACCATATTTTCTCAAACATACTTCTTGGAATTCAGGTTTAAGATAATCAAATATAGGCAAATTCTTAGTCTTTGCATATGCAATTATGAGTTCGCGCCCTTTTGCTATATTTTCTTCCTTAAATTCAGCACGGAACCACTGATTAATCTTATTACGCGCCTGGGTACTCTTAACTATTGAAAGCCAGTCTCTGCTCGGTCCCCTTGAATTCTGCGAGGTAAGTATCTCTATTCTGTCACCATTCTTTATCCTATAATCTATAGTAACAAGATTGCCGTTAACCCTTGCTCCTACCATCTTATTGCCGACCGCACTGTGTATACTGTAAGCAAAATCAATAGGTGTTGATCCGTTCGGAAGGTTCTTAACATCTCCATTTGGAGTAAAGCAATACACACTGTCGGAAAAGAGTTCCAAGTCATCCTTCAAAAGACTCATAAATTCCTTGTTGTCAGACATGTCATGCTGCCATTCCAGAATCTGTCTGAGCCATGTAAGCTTTTCTTCTTCACTGTCAGAAGTTTTGCCATTTACACCTTCTTTATATTTCCAATGAGCTGCAATACCGTATTCAGCTATACGATGCATCTCGTATGTTCTTATCTGTATCTCAAACGGCTGTCCCTGCGGACCAATAAGTGTCGTATGAAGCGACTGGTACATGTTAGGTTTAGGCATGGCAATATAATCCTTAAACCTGCCCGGTATAGGTTTATACATCTCATGTATAACACCCAGTGACTCATAACACTGCTTATCATTCTCAACAATGATTCTTACTGCAATGAGATCATATATCTGATCCAGCGTCTTGTTCTGAGTAGTCATTTTTCTGTATATTGAGTACAAATGCTTAACTCTTCCGTCTATCTTTGCTTCAATTCTCGCATCGGCAATATGTTCCCCGACTTCCGCCATTATCTGTTCAAGATATCCTTCACGCTCAGCCATCATGGAATTAAGCTTTTCCGTAATCTCTTTATATGCTTCAGGTTCAAGATATCTGAGCGAAATGTCATCGAGCTCAACCTTGACCTTAGAAATACCGAGTCTGAGAGCTATCGGCGAATAAATATCTATCGTTTCTCTTGCCTTTTCC
This sequence comes from Lachnospiraceae bacterium, assembly GCA_015057375.1. Lineage (GTDB taxonomy): Bacteria > Bacillota > Clostridia > Lachnospirales > Lachnospiraceae > V9D3004. Next base: position 96,320 of record SVEM01000003.1, on the reverse strand, counting down.
CTCTGCTTTTCAGGTTTCATAAACTGAAGAGTACGCATATTATGAAGTCTGTCCGCAAGCTTAATAATAATTACCCTGATATCCTTTGCCATGGCAAGAAACATCTTTCTGAGATTTTCTGCCTGTCTTTCAATCTTATCAGCCGAATAATTAATCTGTGTCAGCTTGGTAACTCCGTCAACAAGAAGAGCTATCTCCGCACCAAACATATTCTCTATATCCTCAAGAGAATATTCCGTATCCTCAACAACATCATGCAGAATTCCTGAAACAATAGTCTCTTTATCCATCTCGAGCTGTGCAAGTATAATAGCTACACACAACGGATGAATAATATACATCTCACCTGATTTTCTTTTCTGATCCTTATGGGCTTTATTAGCAATATCGTATGCTTTATAGATAATATCGAGGTTATCTGAAGGATGATATCTCTTAAGCTGTTTTATAAGCATGTCAAATAATACGTCCGGCTCTTCAAAGCTGTCCGGAACATGCATCTTAAGTTCTCCGCTATCAAGTTCAAGTTTTTTGTCTCTTACACTACGCATATTATGTATAATATCTGCAGCGCTAAAAGGATTATTCATACTTGACTTTTCCACGTTTTTATCCTCCAGTCTGTATTGACGGATTTTAGTATCATATAAATAAACTTCTTATTAGTATAGTTTTTTTTGCAGGAAAATGCAATAGAAAGGTTGATTTATTAATAGTATAAAAGCCTTCTTACATTAATCATTCCCCAACCCTGCACATGATGTGGCAGTCCGAGGTCAATCGCTGTTTCCTTTAGTCTGATTTTAACATCTTTACCTGTCATATCCGGATACTTTGACAAAAGAAGCGCAATAGCCCCGGATACCACCGGAGTTGCCATTGAAGTTCCGCTTTTTACGGTATACCGTCTTCTACCGGGCATATTGCTGCAAGAATATATTCTGCTACCCGGTGCCACAATATCCGGTTTCCTTATACAAGACTTTGTCGGACCGCGTCCCGAATAGTTTCTGTATCCCGTTCCTCTATAATTATCATCACACGCACCGACGGTTATTATCTTTCTGCTTATCCCCGGTGCTCCTACACTTCCCGTTTCAGGCCCATTATTTCCCGCAGCTGCAACTACTATGCAGCCTTCTTCCCATAATCTTTCAACAAGCCTTACCAGTTCGGAGGTTTCATCAAACGATTTACCCACCGGCGTACCTACAGATATATTTATTATTCTTATATTATATTTGCTATGATTTTCACATAGCCAAATAAGGCCGTTAATAACATTTGATAATTTACCATCGCCTTTACTGTCAAGAACCTTTACACTAACATATCTGCAAGCCGGCGCCATGCCGACAAAAGATGCTCCGTTTGCTCCTAATATACCTGATACATGCGTTCCGTGTCCGTTATCGTCATAAAATCCTTTTCGATTGTTTACCATATCCACTGCCGCAATCATACGGTCAGAACTTATATCACAATGCGAAGCTACTCCCGAGTCAACTACCGCAATTACAATATCATTACCATAAAAACCTCTTTGGTGCGCATATGAAAGCTCAACAAGTCTGGCAACTCTCTGCATACTATTAACTCCGACATATACTGTAATATATACATTTTATGCAAATACAGGTGCGGCGGTGTCAGGGCAGGCATCAGACATGGTTTGCAAAATCATGTATTTCTTCCCATATTGCGTAAAATGGCGGATATGGCAAGAAGTTTAATGCTAGTAACACGTGGGTATCTACCCACAAGCAAGATTATGAATAATCGTGGGAAGAATAATCAGGCAATCATAATGTGTTTTTCTTACCATAAAACACATTTATCTGTATATGGGCAGAAAGAAATCTTGCCAACCGGAAAATTTTCTATCCATAACATGTTCAAAGTGCTTCATGGGCAGATAACATTTCTTCATATCAAAAAAGGCCGACCATCTCGGTCAGCCTTTTCACCATTTATCAATTAATATTTCATATCCTTCAATACATCACAGTAATCAAATGTTGCGAAGTAGTCTTCTGCTTTTTCAGCTCTTCTTATAAGTTCTACACTACCATCCTCACAAAGAAGAAGTTCTGCAGAACGAAGCTTTCCGTTATAGTTATATCCCATGGCATATCCATGAGCTCCTGCATCATGGATATACAGATAATCGCCTTTGCAAAGCTTTGGAAGATATCTGTCAATAGCAAACTTATCATTATTTTCACAGAGAGAACCTGTTACATCATACTTGTAATCGCAGGGTTCATTTTCCTTACCGAGTGCAGTTATATGATGGTATGCACCATACATAGCCGGACGCATAAGGTTTGCAGCACAAGCATCTACACCGATATACTCTTTATAAATATGCTTTTCATGTATAACCTTTGTAATGAGCGCTCCGTAAGGTGCAAGCATAAAGCGTCCAAGTTCCGTAAATATAGCAACATCATCCATACCGTTAGGAACAAGTACCTCTTCATAAGCCTTTCTTACTCCGTCACCTATAACCATGATGTCGTTTGGCTCTTTGTCAGGCATATAAGGAATACCAACTCCGCCTGAAAGGTTAATAAATGCGATGTGAACTCCTGCTTTTTCTTTAAGTTCTACAGCAAGTTCAAAAAGAATCTTTGCAAGAGTAGGGTAATAGTCATTATTTACTGTATTGCTTGCAAGAAATGCATGTATTCCGAAATGCTTTGCGCCTTTTTCCTTAAGCTTCTTGTAAGCATCTATCATCTGCTCTTTTGTCATTCCGTACTTTGCATCTCCCGGATTATCCATTATGTGTGTTCCGAGAGAAAACACTCCGCCCGGATTGTATCTGCAGCAGATGGTCTCAGGAATGCCTGCTGACTCCTCAAGAAACTCCACATGTGTATAATCATCAAGATTAATATATGCACCAAGGTCATATGCCTTCTTATACTCTTCTGCAGGTGTCACGTTTGAAGAAAACATGATATCATCACCGGTAAAACCGAGTGACTCTGAAAGCATAAGCTCTATCATCGAAGAACAGTCTACACCACATCCTTCTTCCTTAAGAATCTTTAAAATAAACGGATTAGGAGTTGCCTTAACTGCAAAATACTCTCTAAATCCTTTATTCCATGAAAATGCTTCCTTAAGCTTTCTCGCATTTTCTCTGATACCTTTTTCATCATATATATGAAAAGGTGTAGGATATGTCTTTACAATCTCCTCTACCTGTTCTTTAGTAACAAATGTCTTTTTCATAAACTGTTCCTCTTTCCCGAATATTTTGTAATGATAACCATATACATAATAATCATTTGAACTCTACTTGTCAATCATGCCGTTGAGCAGTTTTAATACATAGTACGGATTAAAACTAATCTCATTTTCTCCGTAATATATCCCCAAATGCAAATGAACATCAAACTTTCCTGTTGTTCCCTCTTCTCCATATCCGGTGTCACCCATCATACCAAGTTTGTCACCTGCCTTTACCGTATCACCTTCTTTAAGGCCTTCGGCATAACTGCTTAAATGTGCATAATAATAGTATCCTCCGCTTGGACTTCTTATTCCTATTCTGTACCCACCAAGCTCAAGCCAGCCCATTTTTTCCACAACTCCGTCGGTCATACTTACAACAGTAAAATAATCCGTTTTGTTATTTCCTGCCATTATGTCGCAACCTTCATGACTCCTATCCCCACCATAGGTTCTTTCTGAACCGAAGCTATCATCAAAATATACCGTTTCATTTCCGGCATTATCCTTCTCTACCGGAAATGTTCTAATATCATTTAATACACTGTAATAGGATTCATAACAGGAATTATACACACTCTGAGGAAGCACCTTTCTAAACATAAGCGGAGCTTTATTACCTATAGATTCGTCCGGTTGCGCAAGCGCCGTGTAAATATTGTTATATACAACCTTCTTTAATATATCCGGATTAATTTCTACCAACTGCTTAAAACCCTCATCATTTGTCGTATAAAAATGAAGTATATTCATTTCCTGTTCAGATATGAAAAGTTTCCTATATTTTGTTAATTCTACAACTGTGGTATCGTTATATTTGTAAAGCATTGAAAGGTTTACATATCCACTTGAAATAACAACTAATAATGCGGCAAAAAATTCAGCTATAATTATTATAAATATCTTTTTTGAAGCAATCATAATACATACTATGCAAAATTTATTATGCTAATTACTTTATTTGACCGGCCAAATTATCGACTTGTATATTAGATTATCAAGATTTATAATATAAATACAAAATAGAGATACTCGTTTGTTATATAATTGTTTAATAATGGGAGGTAATATTTTAAAATGAACAGGATGCAAAAAATATTATTAAAATCAACTCATTTCATTCTTGTTATTGCCATGATTATAACGTCAATAAGCATTAACTACTCTTTTGCAGAATCAAAACGCAAACCAACTCTTAACAGGAAAAAATTAGAGTTAAAAGTAGGCTCAACCTATAAACTTAAGGTAAAGAATTACAAGGGAAAAGTCAGATGGAAAAGTAATAAGAAAAGGGTTGCAACCGTTTCAAAAAAAGGCAAGGTAAAGGCCATTAAAACCGGAAAAGCAACTATAATCGCCTTCGCAGGAAAAACTCGTATAAAATGTACTGTCAAAGTAAAAAAGGGAACTGACAGCCAAAACAATAATACCAATCAAAACCCAAACATTTTGCCAACTGTTACTCCAATCCCGACCCCAAGTAACAATTCCGGCGAAAATAACAGTGACACTACTGCTTCTCCGGAACCTTCTCAAGGTGTAGATAATACCGCAACTCCTGAGCCTTCTCTTGGTCCGGAAACCGGAGTAATGCGTGAAGATTTCACGGCTATGGACTGTGCAGTAGAAATGGGCATAGGTCTTAATTTAGGAAACACCTTTGAATCATTCTGGGAAGATAAAGAGAATTCATTTACAGGTGCATTAACAATCGGTGGTAATACTCCGCAAGACTATGAAACCTGTTGGGGTGCCCCTGTAACAACAAAGGAAATGATAGACGGAATTAAAAATGCCGGCTTTAAAAATGTACGAATTCCTGTTTATTGGGGAAATATGATGGAAGCCGACGGCAAGTACGAAATTAGTCCTGCATACATTGAACGTGTTCGCGAAGTTATAGATTACTGCCGTTCTAACGAATTGTATGTCATAGTAAACATTCACCATTATGATGAATTTATTATAAAAAACAAGAGTCGCGAAGAGGCAGTTGCAATTACAGAAAAACTCTGGACCCAAATTGCAGAAGCGTACAAAGATTACTCCGATTATCTTGTTTTTGAAGGTTTTAACGAAAACCTTGGATCAAAACGAGAAAACGATAACTTTTCTAATAATCAACTCTTTGATTATACTAACGAAATGAATCAAACATTTGTAGATGCTGTAAGACAGACTGGCGGAAACAATGCAGAAAGAATTCTTATAGTATCCGGTTATAATACAAACATAGACAAAACAACTGACAAATTGTTTGTTATGCCAAATGATACTGTAGACAATAAATTGATGGTTTCCGTACATTATGTTGATAATGCTTGTTACTGGGGAAAACAAATTGGCAATGATTATTGGCTGAATTATAGTAAAAATCAGTGCGAACTGCTCAAAAAAGCTTTTACCGAAAAAGGAATTCCTGTATTTATTGGAGAATGTACAGCCGCCTATCCGGAAGATAACATGGCAAGTGATGCTATCCACAAATACTCACCGGACTGCCTTGAAATAATGCTTAATATGATAGTTGATTATGGTTTTGTACCTGTTATATGGGATGTTCATTACGAAGACAGTTTTTATTCAAGAACAGATTGTAAAATCGTAAATGACGATAACCAGGCAGTTATAACAGGTATTGCAAACAGATATAAATAATATCATTTGTCAAACAGGCCGTATAATATAACAGATTATATACAAACATAAAAGGAACCATATAGAAGCTCTTTGGCTTTTATATGGTTCCAAATATTTCGATGTAATTATTTTGCGTAATCAGTTACTCTTGATTCTCTAATGATATTAACCTTAATCTGTCCCGGATACTGCAATTCGCTTTCAATCTGCTTAGCCATATCTCTTGCAAGTAATACCATATCATCATCACTTACTTTTTCAGGAACTACCATAACTCTGATCTCACGACCTGCCTGAATAGCAAATGATCTTTCAACACCCTTAAAGCCGTTAGATATATCTTCAAGTTGCTTTAATCTTGTTGTATATGTTTCAAGAGTTTCTCTTCTTGCTCCCGGTCTGGCTGCTGAAATAGCATCTGCCGCCTGAACAATACATGCAATAAGACTTTCAGGTTCTACATCACCATGATGAGCCTCAACTGCATTAATAACAAGTGCTGATTCTTTATACTTTTTACAAAGATCCACACCAAGCTGAATATGTGATCCTTCCATGTCATGGTCAACTGCTTTACCGATATCATGTAAAAGTCCCGCACGTTTTGCCATACGGACATCTACGCCTATCTCTCCGGCAAGTAATCCTGACAAGTGTGAAACTTCAATCGAATGCTTAAGAGCATTCTGACCAAAACTGGTTCTAAATCTTAATCTACCAAGAAGTTTGACAAGTTCCGGATGAATACCATGTACTCCAACTTCAAGTGTAGCAGCTTCTCCCTCTTCTTTAATGAGGCTATCCACTTCTTTTTTGGCTTTTTCAACCATTTCTTCAATTCGTGCCGGATGAATACGTCCGTCTACAATCAGCTTCTCAAGTGCGATTCTCGCAACTTCACGTCTGATTGGATCAAATCCTGACAATACAACTGCTTCCGGAGTATCGTCTATAATAAGTTCAATCCCTGTCATAGTCTCAAGAGCACGTATATTACGTCCTTCTCTTCCGATTATACGACCTTTCATCTCATCACTAGGTAACTGGACAACTGATATTGTTGTCTCTGCAACATGGTCTGCTGCACATTTCTGAATAGCATTAACAATATATTCTTTGGCTCTCTTAGTCGATTCCTCTTTGACTTTACGATCCATCTCTTTAATCATTACTGCTGTTTCATGTTTAACATCTTCTTCAACGCTCTTAAGTAAAACTTCTCTTGCCTGATCAGATGTCATTCCGGAGATTTTTTCAAGCTCTCTAAGATGACTTTCTCTTATCTCTTCAGTATCCTTCTTGAGCTTATCTAACTCCATCTCCTTTGCTGTTAATTTTGATTCTCTTTTTTCAAGAGCTTCAAGCTTTTTATCAACAGTTTCTTCCTTAGCTAATACTCTCTTTTCATACTTCTGAAGTTCTGCCTTCTGCTCTTTGGTCTCTTTTTCAAGTTCGTTCTTTTTCTTAAGAGCTTCCTCTTTAGCTTCAAGCAGTGCTTCTCTTTTCTTAGTTTCTGCCGTTTTTAATGCATCATCTATAATTTCTCTTGCTCTGTCCTCAGCACTTCCTATCTTAGCTTCACTCATCTTTGAATAAGAAGATATTGCCAATTTCCATGCAACAAGAGCTACAATGACAAATAATACAAGTACAACGCCACAGGCTATAACTATGAATTTTATCTCTGGCACAGGAGCACCTCCTTTATTTAATTTTCATTGTACATAATTACAACATTTTAATTTTATACTTTTTTACTTATTATGTCAAGCATAGTTAATATCCCGTTACAGTGTAGCCTTGTCGGTATAACGAAGCATATATCTTGCTTTTTGTTTGATAATCAGCTTCTTCTATATTATTCAATCCATATTTGCTAAGTTGTTTAGATAATGCTTTCTCATATGCCTGAGATTCATCACTGTTAATAAGAACCTCTGATATAATATCATCTGATATGCCTTTAGAGCGTAATTCTGTCTTTATGCGATATTTGCTTCTGCGATTTTCATAACATACAACATAATATTCCGCATATCTTCTGTCATTAAGAAAGCCGTCATTACATAGGAACTCAACAACTTCATCTATAGTATCTCTCGGATACTCTTCCTTGCTAAGTTTCTCTCTGACCTCATGGCATGTTCTGTCTTTATAATTAATGAACACAAGCGCTTTACTAAGCGCTTGTTTATAATCAATTCTATCCATATGCATTACATATCAAAATCGTCTGCAGGTCCGCTTTCCTGACCACCCGTTGCATCAGCATTTATAAGAAGTTTTCTTACGCTCTGCTCTACTTCTTCCAAAATATCAACATGGGATGCCAGGAAGAGTTTCGCATTCTCTCTACCTTGTCCTATCTTCTCTCCCTTATAAGCGAACCATGCACCACTCTTGTCTATGATATTCTTCTTTACTGCAAGGTCAAGAATATCGCCTTCTCTGGATATACCCTTACCAAACATGATATCAAATTCAGCTTCACCAAACGGTGGCGCAACCTTATTCTTAACGACCTTTATCCTTGTACGGTTTCCTATAAACTCACCATTCTGCTTAAGTGTCTCTATTCTTCTTACATCCATTCTTACTGAAGAATAAAACTTGAGAGCTCTACCTCCTGTAGTCGTCTCAGGATTACCAAACATAACCCCGACCTTCTCACGAAGCTGGTTGATAAATATAACCACACATCCTGACTTGCTTACAACCGGTGTAAGCTTACGAAGTGCCTGTGACATAAGTCTTGCCTGTAATCCAACGTGCGAATCTCCCATCTCTCCGTCAATCTCCGCTCTTGGAACAAGTGCTGCAACGGAGTCCACAACTATAACATCTATCGCACCGGATCTTACCATAGTCTCAGTAATCTCAAGTGCCTGTTCACCATTATCCGGCTGTGATATGTATAAATTATCAATATCTACTCCAATATTACCTGCATAAGCCGGATCAAGAGCATGCTCTGCATCAATAAATCCTGCAATTCCGCCTCTCTTCTGAATCTCTGCAACTATATGAAGTGCAACCGTAGTCTTACCACTTGACTCCGGTCCGTATATCTCAATAACTCTTCCTCTTGGCACACCGCCTACACCAAGAGCTATATCAAGACTTAATGACCCTGTAGGAATAGCTTCTACATTAAGAACTGCTCCTTTGTCACCAAGTTTCATAACTGTTCCCTTACCATACTGCTTCTCAATCTGTAACAACGCAGATTCAAGTGCTTTAAGCTTATTGCTGTCTGCCATAAAAAAATTACCTCCTCATTCGAACTCATGTTCTGATATGTATATTATTACAAAAACATATGTTTGTCAACCGGTTTATTCAAATATTTTGTATATACCAAGTGTATCAATATTTATCGGCATTTGTAAATGCATGTTTCCTACAAACTTCCGCCGTATATTTTGTTAATCTTATCTAAGACGCTCAGGCTCAAATCTTGCTCTTGTTTGTAAATATTGCACAATATGCTCGTATAATTCTTCCGGATTTTCTGTATCAGGAAGAATATCAAATATTACCGCAAGATTACCAAGCATTCTGGCATCGAGCAAATCCCTGTTATCCTCGAGCAGTTTAAGCTTTTCATGAACACTTTTCGTATCCATTATTTGAGATAAAATATTTTCTTGATTTTCAGTCATATACAAATCCTTCTTTTCTATATAATTCTTTTTAATAAGTATATCCTATGCATTGTAGTTTTACAAGAAATCAGACCTTCTTATTCCACTTCATTCATTCAAACATTTTACCATATAAACGGTATCAGTCGATATTTCACTTTTTGTTTGTACTCACTGTATCCGTCAAGCTCTTTTTCAAGAAATTCTTCTTCTCCCCTAATCCTTTTTGCGATTATAAACGGATATGCCAGAAAAACGATAAATGAATAAACCGAACCAAGCACAAGCGGCATTGACAAAAACAAAAGAAGTGTTACACTGTACATCGGATGTCTGACAACACCGTAAAGCCCTGTGTCAATAACCTTCTGATTTTCCTGTACCTCTATGGTACGGCTGAGATATGTATTTTCCCTGAGAACTTCTGCATACAGGACATACGCCAAGAGAAATATAACCGCAAAAATAATCGTAACTGTCTTTGGCAACACATACCATCCGAAACGGACTCCAAGCCCTGCAACGATGAAGCCAACCAAAAACATCAGCCCGCTCAGTTTAACAACAAGACTCTGTTCTTTCTGCTCTTCCTTTGCATCCAGTCTCTTTTTTAACAGTTCAGGATTTTTGAGCATCATAACAAGTCCTGCTAAAAACATTGGTACAAATAAAACTCCCATAAGCAGCCAACCGTTAAAAAATGACAATGTCCCTGCCGGCCAAAACACAAGCAAGCCGACCAGTACAATGCCCAGCAAAAATTTAGCTATAGCCTGAATAAATAATTTTGATGTCATAACTTTCTCCGCATGTTTTATATAGTAATTATTTTATCAAATCAGGAGTTTTTTGTATACAGCCATCACTCTTATTCTCATTATAAAAATGGCGACAAAGCCATGCCAATAGATATATTGGAAAGATTTGCAACCTAGTGTAATTCAAATATGAATTGTCTCTTTGTGTTATGTTAAAGCATCGTATACATACACCAATAATAACCAATAGTTCCACTAATAGACATTGCAAAGATGATTACCGTAATAATCATTGTAAAATAGGCCCTTTTTTCTTCTTTTAGTAACTCCTTATTTTTATTTATTCTGATATAACACAGTACTAAATATATAACTAATGCTATCGTCATAAAAACCACTGCTGGTATATCTAGCACAAGTATTCTTCCACCTGTATATCGTACCAATTTATCCATAAATTACCTCCTATGCCACTTAACAGTTTCATCGCCAGGTTGCTATATATATAATTTTATCATTATCCTTTATTAGATTTCAATAATATTTACCCACAAACAAAAAAGCCCTGCATATCTGAGTATATGCAAGGCTTTTTCTAAGGGGAGGATTAAGTATTAAAACTTTGTCCTTTGTTACGTCATATAAGTAAGAGGGGGTTACTATATAACGTATTCCGTAAGAATGCTTGTGCAGTTCTTGCCGGCTTATTACTAGTATTAACCGGTATTTTTCTTTTATTCACATTTTTTGAAAAAATTTACTCTAAACTTTTTGACTGATTACACCTAGGCATAGTATAATATTTACCAAATTAAAAAGAATATTTTGAATAAATGTAAATCTTATACACATACTAAGAAAAAACATATTATATAGGAGAGATTTGTTATGGATTATTATAAGATAACTGATGTTCACGCAAGGGAAATTCTTGATTCGCGTGGAAATCCTACTGTAGAGGCCGAGGTAACAGTTGATTACAAATTCAAGGGCAGAGCAAGCGTTCCAAGCGGTGCTTCCACAGGAATGTATGAGGCTGTTGAGCTTCGTGACGGCGATGCAAAATGTGACTGTGACGGACATTGTGAATGCGACAACCGTTACTACGGAAAAGGTGTTTTGCAGGCAGTAAAAAATGTAAACACAGAAATCAAAAAATGTATATTAGAAAAAAATGTTCTCGAGCAGGCACTTATTGATAAAATGATGTGCAAGCTTGACGGCACAGAAAACAAATCCCGTCTCGGTGCAAATGCTATTCTTGCAGTATCAATGGCATGTGCAAAAGCTGCAGCAAATGCACTCGGTGTACCTCTTTATACGTATCTTGGCGGTGCAAAATCACACAAAATGCCTGTACCTATGATGAACATTTTAAATGGTGGCGTACACGCACGTAACAAGGTAGACTTCCAGGAATTTATGATAATGCCTGTCGGCGCAGATACTTTTGCTGAAGGTCTCAGAATGGGTACCGAGGTATATCACGCCCTTAAGAAGATTCTTGAAAGCGAAAAAAAGGTAACAGCAGTAGGTGACGAAGGTGGATTTGCACCTGATCTTAAAGATGCATTTGAAGTGTTTGATTATCTTGTGAAAGCCGTTAAAAAAGCCGGTTATGAGCCGGGCAAAGACATCTGTTTCGCAATGGATGCTGCATCCAGCGAGCTGTATCAGTTTGATGCCGGAAAGTACTTCTTCCCAAGCGAGGGCGAAAACGGTGTTATGCGTTCTTCAGAAGAAATGATTGAACTTTATGAACAGTTATGCGAACGTTATCCTCTTAAGTCCATCGAAGATGGTCTTGACGAAGAAGACTGGAAAGGCTGGAAGGAACTCACAAGAAGACTCGGAGATAAAGTACAGCTTGTCGGAGACGACCTGTTTGTAACAAATTCTTCAAGACTTAAAAAAGGAATTTCAAGCGGCTGCGGTAATGCCATTCTCGTAAAGGTTAATCAGATAGGAACTTTAACCGAGGCCATCGAAGCTGTACAGATGGCAAAGGAAAACGGTTACAGATGTATACTCTCACACCGTTCAGGCGAAACCGAGGATACAACAATAGCAGATCTTGCCGTTGCACTTGATGCCGGCCAGATTAAAACCGGTGCCCCATGCCGTACAGACAGAACCGCAAAATATAACCAACTTATCCGTATTGAAGAACAGCTTCATTACAGTGCTGATTATATAAATCCGTTTATTAAAATGTAACCACGGTTTATTGTCCAAAACACATGTGACTATGCAGGAATTTAACTGTTCTTGTATAGTCACATTTTTATTGACATATCTATATGTCTATGCTATATTTAGCACAACTTGTTGATATTTCAACAAACTAGTATTAGTCTCAGAGGCGTATAGTTATGCAGGGAAGATTCGAAACATTTACTGTACTTATCGCAAAGATAAACCGTAACATAAGAAAAATTAAGAACGAGGAAATGTCTGAGTATAATTTGAGAAGCTCTCACATTTCCTGTTTATACTACCTGTATATATCAGAAAAGCTTACTTCTACGGAATTATGCGAGAAATGCGAAGAGGATAAAGCAACTATATCCCGTTCTATAGATTATCTTGAAAAAAACGGTTTCATTACTTGCGGCGAAAAGAATATTAAAAGATATCGCAGTCCTATTCTTCTCACCGAAAAAGGAAAAGAAGCAGGTGCAAAAATCACTGATAAGATCAATAAAGTACTCGATGAAGTAAGCGATGGTCTTACAGAAAACGAACGCGAAGAATTATATAAAAATCTGACAATGATATCCGACAGACTTAATGCTATTACAAACCGTCTCACAAATAAAAAATAATTGGAGGAGCCCCATGAATAACATGAAAATCATTACAGACTCATCATCTGACGTATTAACTTTAGACGACATCGATTTTGCCAATGCTCCATTAAAGATAATATCTGATGACAGACAATTTGTAGATGACGAACAACTTGACGTTGCAGAAATGGTTGAGTACCTTGAGCACTATAAAGGCAAAACCAAATCTTCCTGTCCTAACACTAACGACTGGCTTGAGGCTTTCGATGATGCTAAAGAAATATTCTGCGTTACTATCACAAGCGGACTTTCAGGCAGTTATAATTCAGCATTTAGCGCAAAGCAGATATATGAAGATGAATATCCGGACAGAAAAGTTTATATTATAGATTCCCTTTCTGCCGGTCCTGAACTAAGATTAATCATTGAAAAACTGAGGGAGTATATTCTTAGCGGATTTTCATTTGAAGAAATATGCGACAAAATTAAAGATTATCAGCAGAATACAGGTCTTATTTTCATGTTGAAGTCATTAAAAAACTTTGCCAATAACGGCAGAGTTTCACCGGCATTGGCAAAGATTGTTGGTATTGTAGGTATATGTATTGTTGGCAAGGCAAGCGACGAAGGAACTCTTGAGCCTCTTGAAAAATGTCGCGGTGAAGCACGTGCCATAAAGAAAATCACAGATTTTCTTGCAGAATCCGGTATTGAAAAGGGAAAAGTAAGCATCTCCCACTGCCAGAACGAAACCGGTGCCATAGCACTCAAAAAACAGATACAGGATCGTTTTCCTTCTGTACAGATTGATATCAATGAGTGTCGTGGTCTCTGCAGTTTTTATGCCGAAAAGGGCGGTTTCTTGGTAGGATACGAAAAGTTTTAATTATCTGACCTGATATATCCTTACAGTTTCAGTACTGTATACACATGGATATGTTTCATAAATTGCCTGTTCATTTATATTTTGTGCAAATGAATATTCGTTACCGCTTACAAGAATAAAATCTACACCATATTTTTTAATCAGAAGCTCAGAGTTTGGATCAGTAATATTTTCATATATACTCTTTACTTCCATCTCTCTTTCGTAGGTATCGAATCCATGGAAATATAAGAATGTAGATGATCCGCATACAATATCCCTACCTGTAAGAGAAGCTACTGCATTGTTATGATTGTTTGCAGTAAGAATCGTATCATTTACACCGGTATTCTCTTCTATAAATGCACACGCATCAAGGAGATCCTTACTATACAGCTCATACCATGAAGCAGGTGTTCCGCTGTAATATTCACGAACCATTGTAAGGAATCCGGATATTGTAACCACTACTATAAGAATGGCAGCTGTCACATATTTGGCAGCTGTTTTTATTATTCCTTTCTTTACTCCAAATAACGCTCTCAGTCCGTCGCATATACTTCCTGCCACAAAACAGCATATAAGCATATAAGCTGCGAGAAGAAGCTTGTTATTATCATAAAGGTTCGGCTGGAATACTACGAATTCACATAAAAACCATATAATAAGTGCCGGAAATACATGGGCAATATCTTTTTTCTTCGAAAGAATCCATGCAGGAATGAAAAGTATCGCAACAAGACCGATATTTTTCAGATAATACATGATATACGGTTCTGCTATGTCGCCGGTATTGGACCAGTTGAAGCTTCCTCTAAGCATTTCTCCTTCTGAAACCTGCTTAAATGTCCAGTAGAACAACTGTGGGAATGCTATCAAAAGTACAATAACAAGAAGCGTACCCCATGATTTAACAATCTGCATTTTGTCTTCTTTATTTAATTTAACAAACATGAAACCACAGAAAATAAGAAGTACAACTACGCCTGCTATACCCATTTTCAGATAGTTGTCAGGATTTATACCTTCCGGTGTAGTTCTCTGCGTATTTGATATTAACGAAAGGAAAATAATCGGCACTATACATAATACTGCAAGAATAGCTCTGAGCTTTGCAGTTCTGTTGTCATCCCACTCAAATACACCGCTTCTCTTTGCAACATCACCGATAAGCCATCCAAAGCTTATAAGTCCGAGTGCTAGGAATGAATGTGTATGAATCATAGGAAGCGCACCGCCGAGTATTGCAACAAGGATAAAATAATCTTTTCTTCTGTCAACCCATGCCCGTCTGAGAAGAATCAACACAGGAAACAGTACTGCCCATCCGAAAAGAGTCGCTCTCTGCGGAAGAAGCATGTCTACTATAACGTTTGTCCATCTTACATTTACATCCACAAGGTTAGTCGGTGTATTGTAAAATCCATGCATCAAATCATCAAATGTCTTATATCCGTTAAAGAAATAAACTATTCCGAATCCACCGTTAAAGAAGAATAATACATATGCAAGAAATGCTTTCCATTTATCCCCAAGCCATTCCTCAGCAAACAAATACATGCCGCACATAACCTGTAAAATCGCAAGCCACATAGGAAGCATATATGCATATCTAAGTGACGCACCCCACAAATATACGCTTGCGGATATTGAATCAGAAAGGAACGGATACGAAAGTCTTGCGTCCGGGAATATTGAATAATGTGGTGGAAATGACTGCTGATTAGCCATACTTGTTATGAAACCAAGATGCATGTTCATATCTCCGTAACCGCACTGGCCTGTGGCATAACCGCCGGCATCATTTGTAATAAGTGTATGGTTCCACAGCATCATACAGAAGAATATGAATAACGGAATCGCACATATAAGCACAGGATAATTCTTTATGGAATCCTTAACACCGTTATTATCCTTAATACCTTTTTTCACGTAAAGACACACACCTATAATAGCGAACAAAACTAATCCGCATATGTGCGATGCCTTAGTAAACTGCAGCATAAATGAGAATATGATCGGACACCAATGAAGTCCCACACTTCCGACAACCGAACCCATAAGAACTTTAAATACATGCTTTTCGCTCTTTAAAATGCTGTAAGCAATAAGTATACCTATAGCCTGATAAGCCAACAGATAAAGTGTTCCGATGATATTACCTGACATAGTTCCAATAAACATATTCACATTCTCCTTTTACCAGTGATTATAAGTAATTATAGTTCCGACAAGATTAAGCATTAATCCAAATATAAACAACAGATATATAAGCGGCATAATCTTTTTGCCCTTCGGCATGCAAAGCATCGTACCTGCAAGCACTACAGGAAGTGCGTCGCATGTGTATCTGTTACCGAAATGCCATCCGCCGAGAGTTCTGTGCATACAAAGTAAAACAATGTGTAATGCAACAATTCCAAATATAACAACACCTGTCATAAACGCTTTATCTCTTGACTTAATAAGCTTATATATAATTAAAATGAAGAACAGTAAAAATAGTGGGCTTACAAGCCAGAATGCTATTCCGTCTGCCGTAAAGAATTCCATTCTTCCGGTGTCAGGTATATACTTTGGCATTCTGAACATATTAGCCAGATTGCCAAAAAGATATGTAAAACTGAACTGTCCATGCTCTTCTCTCGTAAACTCCGGCAGATAGTTGTGACCAAACTCGAATATACTTCCGAATCTTGCATAATTTAATATGAAATATGAAAGTGCCACAATAAAGCACGGAATGCCTTTATACCAGTCTGTCTTAATCTTTCCGGCAATGCTAAATGAACTATCCTTTTTCTTCCATGCATTTATCATAAGAATAATAAGTACCAGAAGGTACAAAATCTGAAATGGTCTGCAGCCTACCGCACATGCCCAGAAGAAAAATGACCATCCCGGACAAGCCTTATATGCATAATAAACTGCCATAACTGTAAGTGTAAATGACATATTCTGTGCCATAAACCAAACCCATCCGTTGGATATAAAATACATCGTGTTACATCCAAGATATACAAGCACTGTCATTAAAAATGAAAGACTCTTCTTCTTTCCTGCCAATATGCTGTCGCATAACTTGTAAGCATAAATTGCTCCAATAACCGTAAAAACTACACTTATAAGATTATCAGGCGTATTTACACCGAAAAATACTGCAAACGGCAGCAGGATATATGAAGGAAACGGCGGAAAACTGACAAAATACTTACTATCAAATATCGCTAGCTCAAGCCACTCATAGTTCTGTCCAAGGTCAAGTCTTCCCTGAAGCCAGGACTCTGCCTGAAGCGCAAATGAATTGTATGGATTGCCATTCTTTGGCCACATTCCCGTGTAAGCCCCGAATATCCACAAAAATCCTATAATACATAACGGAACAACGATAAGATAAGCATCAAAATTCTTTATACGGTTCCATAACTTTACATACCATTTATCTGTCATTTCCATATGTTAATTCCTTTCAACACAATTATTACAATATTATATCACGATTTTATTTCCGTGAACAGTTATCTTTTTCTGTTATTAGAGGAAATATTATGTTATAATACATCACAAATCCGACAAAGGAGTTTTTGATATATGATTTCAGATATATTAAATACAGGAAAAACTATTTTTTCACTTGAGGTTTTTCCACCGAAGAAAACAGACGACATAGATCTTGTATACCATGCAATTGATGAGATGAAAACTGTTAATCCTGATTTTATCAGTGTTACATACGGTGCAGGCGGCAGTAACAGCAAAGAAACGCTTGCCATATCTTCTTATATACATAATAATTGCGGTATTGAGGCACTTTCTCATCTTACATGTCCTGCTCTCACGCCTGAGCATCTCTTAGATTATACTTCTAAAATGAAAGAATACGGTCTTACCAACATTCTTGCTCTTCGCGGAGACAAGCCTCGTGACATGAGCGATGATAATTTTAATAACAGACATTTCAAATATGCATCAGATCTCGTTGCTGCGATTAAAGATGATTTTTTTGTTGCAGGTGCATGCTATCCTGAAAAACATCCTGATTCAGCAACCATATATGATGACATTGAAAATCTCAAAAAGAAAATAGATGCCGGTGTGCAGATGCTTAATTCCCAGCTGTTTTTCGACAACCAGAAGTTCTACAGATTTTTAGATTTGTGCGACAAAGCCGGAATTGATACACCTATACTTGCAGGCATCATGCCGATAACAACACTTCGTCAGGTTGTAACCATGGTAGATATGTCCAACGCTTCTATACCTGCAGACCTTGTTTTATTAATTGACAAATACCGTGACAACCCTGCAGACCTGCGAAAAGCCGGAATTGAATTTGCAATTAAGCAGAAGCTTGACCTTCTTAAGCACGGCGTGCGCGGCATCCATCTGTATGCTATGAACAAACCTGACATCGCGAAAGAATTTTTTGCAGCACATTAAAAACAAACTTACTGAAAGGAGTTACTTATGAAAAGAATAATTGCAACTACCGGAATTGTAATCCTTGTACTGTTATACATCATAACACTTATAGCTGCGATAACCACATCACCTCAAGCACCTGAGCTTTTCAAAGGATGTGTAGCGGCAACCATTATCGTGCCTGTGTTTATATACGGATATCTTCTTATATACAAGGTGCTTAAGCAAAAAGCTGAGGATTCAAAGATAGAATTTCCTGAGGCTGAGGAAGAAATTAGTGAAACAGTTGAGTTTTTTGATGATACTGAAGAAAAAGCCGAAGATGATAATTAATCATCTTCGGTTTTTTGTTTGCTGCAGGATTAAGTGATGGTGGTTTACTTTTGAGTTTTTGTAGTGAGTCGTCGGAAGTATCTATAGCAGATTTTTTTGCTTTTAGATCCACTTCTTGCTTAATTTTATGTAAAGTTTTGGTTGTTTCTGACAGCATTTTACAATTTTGGTATCTATACAAAAAAATTCATAAAATAGATCCACTACTTTCGCAAATTTCATGAAAATAGTGGATCTGAAATCAAGATTTTTTTATAGAGATACTTTACACTCTTACTTAAGTGCCAAAACCAAAGTAGGATTTTCTTTTTCTATATCCTTCTCGAAACTTACAGAAAATATAGTATTGTTATCAAACTTATCAAAATCCCCCTCAAAATATAACTGCTCGTAATTAAACTTTTCTTCTTTTATCATTTTGTCGTTTTTAAAAAATAATATCCTAAAAGAATAATCTGTTTCAAGAGTTTTTAAATTGCATTCTAAGTTGTATTTTTGTTTAATATATTCTCCGTTACCATAATGTTGATGATCAATATACGCACTGTCCCATTCAAAGTTTGTAATATCTGATATTTTCATTTCTGAATGTTTATTTGCGTATGAATAAAGACGAGCATAGGTGCTGTTATTGTTTTCAAACAAAATATACAAAACTCCTAAAACCCAAATAACTATCACTAAAACAATTGAAATAATAAAAAATTTTTTCATTTTAGATACCTCCTATCTTTTTATCCATTATAAATGAGGGGGGGCAAAATACAAGATTTTTCATTTTAGCCATTTTACCTTTCTGCTATTTTCATTTGCCAAAAGTGCTCCAGTATCTATAGCAGATTTTTTTCAAGTTTGTACCCCATATTTAGTCCTTTTTAAGAAAAAAATCTTGCCGAAAGTATCCATAGAAATCTTTTCACAAAATTGTACTCCCTTTTTTCACGAAAATGGGGTACAAAATGCAAGATTTACACATATGGATACTCGCTGTCATATCAAACAATTCATAGTTAAGAACATTTATTTTCTATTGTCTCAATATTACTTTTCAGATAGTCAACAACCTCTTCTAACGACCTAAAACTTGAAACCTTCTCTTCTCCCACCATCTTATTAATTGAAGTTAATGGTCTGAAAGGACTATTCTTTTTCAAATAATATGAAAACTCACCGCGGTCAGAAAGAATATTTATTTCATTTCCTTTAGGGGTAATAATTTCTAATTCTATGTTTCCAAATATGTTCTCATTTACATCAAATTTTTGTATTATTCCCAAGTCCTTACAAAGCATGTTGACATATTCTAAATTCATATTGCTTTGTGTCATTACACATTCCCTTTCCCTAACACTCAATCATTCCTCAGCTTCTTTCCTTACCTTCTCAAGGTACGCCTTCTGTATCCTTTCATATCCGTTTTCGGACGGATTGTAAAACGTCTTTCCGACGTGAACATCAGGAAGATACTGCTGTTTAACGTAATGGTTCTTGTATGCATGTGCATATTTATAATCAATTCCGTGGCCGAGTTTTGCCGCACCGCTGTAATGTGCATCCATAAGATGTGCCGGAACGGTCGCATTCACATCTGTCATTGCCACAGACATTGCGTCGTCAATCGCACATATTGCCGAATTACTCTTTGGCGCACACGCAACATATGTTGCAGCCTGTGCAAGGATAATTCTTGCTTCCGGCATGCCGAGCATTTTAACTGCGGTAGCCGCATTTGTTGCAACCACTATGGCATTAGGATCTGCATTTGACACATCTTCTGCTGCACAAATCATTATGCGTCTTGCGATGAACATGATGTCTTCGCCAGCATTTAACATTCTTGCAAGATAATAAACTGTCGCATCCGGGTCAGAACCACGCATGCTTTTTATAAATGCAGATATTGTATCGTAATGGTTGTCGCCCTGCTTGTCATATCTCAAAATTTTCTTCTGTATACACTCCGATGCAATCTCGCTTGTTATATGTATAACTCCGTCTTCTGACGGCTCTGTTGTAAGTACACCGAGTTCAATCGCGTTAAGTGCATTTCTTGCATCTCCGTTTGACGCCTCTGACAAAAATGTCAGCGCATCGTCATCAATGTCGGCATTATAGATTCCCATTCCTTTGTCTTTGTCTGTGAGTGCTCTTTTTATAAGGATCTTAACATCATCAGGCATAAGAGGCTTAAGCTCAAAAATCTGCGATCTTGAAATAAGCGCACTGTTAACTTCAAAAAATGGATTTTCGGTAGTTGCTCCGATAAGTATGATTGTGCCATCCTCAACAACAGGAAGAAGAAAATCCTGCTGGCTCTTATTGAATCTGTGTATCTCGTCAATAAATAATATGGTTTTCTTGCCATACATCGCCAGACTTTCTTTTGCCTGCTTTACGACTTCTTCCATATCCTTTTTGCCGGCTGAGGTCGCATTTATCTGCATGAAACCTGCCTTTGTCGTATTAGCAATAACCTTTGCAAGCGTAGTCTTTCCTGTTCCCGGAGGTCCGTAAAAAATAACCGAGCTAAGCTTGTCAGCCTTTATCGCACGATACAAAAGCTTGTCTTTCCCGATAATGTGCTGCTGTCCCACGACATCCTCAAGAATCTGCGGTCGCATTCTGGACGCAAGCGGTGATTCTTTCTCTTTTCTGCTTTCTCCCATGTAATCAAATAAATTCATATCTTATACCTGCCTGTCAAACTTCGTCTTCAAATATATGTATATTTCCACTCTCAGAAATGCCTATCCAAACTTCTTTTTCTACAACAGTAGTTGCCGTTGCTGACGTAGCTTCCATTATCTTGTCATTAAGCGGTTTCATTTTATCCGGCAGCACAACAAATGAAAAATTAACCTTATCGTCATATATAATATCATTTGTAATGACATCGAGCGATGCCGCGATATACTGAATCTTACCCATAAATGTATAGTCAACCGATACCGTTACTTTTTCGGCATATTTTTTTTCAATTACTTCTGACTCCTTAAGTCCTTCTTTTACTGCACCCTGATATGCACGGATAAGACCGCCTGTTCCAAGAAGAACTCCGCCGAAATATCTTGTTACAACAACCAAAACATTTACAAGGCCTTCGCCGGTAAGAACTTCTAACATAGGCTTTCCTGCTGTTCCCTGCGGTTCTCCGTCATCACTGCATTTTTTATTCATGCCGTCTTTTCCTATAATATAGGCATAGCAGTTATGTCTTGCATCCCAATATTCTTTTTTAAGACGGTTGATAATCTCCTCGGCTTCTTCTACAGCTGTAACCGGATATACATGCGCTATGAATCTGGACTTCTTTTCCACGATCTCACCGCAGCCTTCACAAAAGACTGTTTTATATGATAAAGGCGTCATAACAACCTCCCAATCCTTTTTCTACTATTATAATAACACCTATTTGCCATATCTTCAATTATTTGATATACTATATGTTAGCGAAATTATATTTGGGGAGACTCATATGGATTATAGAAAGAAAACGACAATTTCAATACTTAATCAGCTTACGTCAAAATCCCGTAAGTTTTCTTCCAAACTGAGTATATTCTCATTCAGGCTTATTCTTATTGCATTTTTAAGTATTTCCCTTGTAGGCGGAGCAACAGCATTCGGTGTTGTCAAGGGAATTATTGATACATCCCCGGATATTGATACTATCAGTGTTGCTCCTGAGGGTTATTCTACTGCAATCTACGACTCAGACGGAAAGCAGACACAGACTCTTATCGGTCAGGATGCCAATCGTATATATGTTACACTCAATCAGATTCCAAAGCATGTACAGAATGCATTTATTGCAATTGAAGATTCCCGTTTCAGGGAACATAACGGAATAGACCCTATAGGTATCATGCGAGCTGCAAAAATCGCTTTTACCAGTGGTGACTTAAGCCAGGGTGCAAGTACAATTACTCAGCAGCTTCTTAAAAATACTGTTTTTGAAGGCGGTGCAGAAACATCTGATATTGCCAAAATAAAACGTAAGATTCAGGAACAGTACCTTGCCGTACAGCTTGAAGACCGTATGGATAAAGATACAATTCTTGAATACTATCTTAATACTATCAACCTCGGACAGAACACTTTGGGTGTACAGGCTGCTGCCAACAGATACTTTGGCAAGGATGTAAGTCAGCTTACTTTATCTGAGGCCGCTGTTATTGCGGGTATTACTCAGAATCCTTCTACTTATAATCCTATATCATATCCGGATAACAACCGAGAAAAGAGAGAAATCGTCCTTGATTATATGAAAGAGCAGGGCTTTATAAATGAAGCCGAATACAACGAAGCCCTTGCTGACAACGTATATGACAGAATTGCTGAGTATAATGAATCTTACTCTTCAAAGTCAGAAGAAAGAATTTCATCATACTTTAACGATGCATTACTTGATCAGGTTCTTGCCGATCTTAAAGAATATCTCGGTTACACTGAAACCCAGGCATATAATGCAATATACCGTGGTGGTCTCGATATTTATTCCACACAGGACAGCAAAATACAGAAAATATGTGATGATATTATAAATGATCCAAGCTACTATCCTACTAATTCAGAGTATCAGTTGTCCTATCAGCTTTCCGTACAATATGCTGACGGAACCGAGAAAAACTATAACGAGCAGACTCTTAAGGCTTACTTCAAAAAGAGTAATCCTTCATTTGACATATATTTTACCGACAAAAAAACTGCAAAACCTTATATTAAGAAATATAGGAAATCTGTTGTAGGTAAAGACGATACTATTTTAGGAGAAAATATTAATTACGTTATACAGCCACAGGTATCATTTGTTCTTATGGATCAGAAAACCGGACAAGTACTGGCACTTGTGGGAGGCCGTGGCAAAAAGACAGGTGCAAGAACACTTAACCGTGCATCTTCTTCTCTAAGACAGCCGGGTTCAACCTTTAAAGTATTATCAGCATATCTTCCTGCATTTGATACTGCCGGCATGAATCTTGCCTCTACAGAAGTTGATGAAAAGTATTATTATCCGGGAACTAAAGTACAGGTGCACAACTGGAATGGAAATGCATATAAAGGAACAACTACATTACGTACTGCCATTTATAATTCAATGAATGTTGTTACCGTAAAGGTTCTTGATAAAGTAACTCCTAAAGTTGCATTTGATTATTTGAACAACCTTGGCATTTCAAGTCTTGTAGAAAGCAGAACTATCGACAATCGTGTTTACACCGACATTAACCTTCCGATGGCTCTCGGCGGACTTACTGATGGTGTTACAAACCTCGAGCTTACTGCAGCATATGCAGCTATTGCTAACGGCGGTGTATTTATCGAGCCAATGCTTTATACAAAGATTATTGATCACGACGGAAATGTCCTTATTGATAAAACTCCGGTAAAACGACAGGTATTCAAAGATTCTACTGCTTATATGCTTACAAGCGCAATGGAAGATGTTCTAAAAATAGGTACAGGTACTGCCGCTAAGTTCAACTCTTCAGAAATTGCCGTGGCAGGAAAAACCGGTACGACAAGTAATGATATCGACCTTTGGTTTGAAGGATTTACTCCTTACTATACTGCCGGTATTTGGGGTGGCTGGGATCTTAATAAAGACCAGGTTAATACAACCTATCATAAGACTTTATGGAAAACCATAATGGAAAAAGTCCATACGTCAAAGAAACGCAAACCTAAACAGTTTGAAGTTCCTGATTCAATAACTCAGGTAAGAATATGCCGTTCCTGTGGCAAACTCGCAGTAAGCGGCGTGTGCAGTTCACATGGTTCAGAAAAGATCGAATATTTTGCAAAAGGCAATACACCTACAGTATACTGTAACTGCCATAAGGGTCCTAAAGTACCGAAGAAGAAACCTAACGCCTCCTCTTCGTCGAACGCGAATTCCGCGACATCTTCTGACTCTTCTGCCCCTTCGGTTTCCGATCCGGCTGCGAACTCTGCTCCTTCTTCGGCCGTGGCGCAATAAGACAATTTTTTCCATAACCGATAAGATCAGCTCTGTTGCATTTTAACAGAGCTTCTTTTACGAGGTCATAATTTGAAGGAACTCTGTACTGTATTAAGGCTCTCTGCATAGCCTTTTCATGTGGATTCTTTGGTACATATACAGGCGCGAGTGTTTTCGGATCTAGTCCCGTATAATACATACATGTTGATATGGTAGACGGTGTCGGATAGAAATCCTGCACCTGCTCAGGCATATATCCTAAATCTCTTATATATTCCGCAAGCATGATGGCATCCGAAAGCTTTGAGCCCGGATGTGATGACATGAAATACGGTATAACGTACTGGTTCTTGCCGCTTCTTTTATTTATTCTTTCAAACTTCTTAACAAACATCTGGTACACGTCATTTGACGGCTTGCCCATACATTTAAGTACGTCTGATGATACATGTTCAGGTGCAACACGAAGCTGTCCGCTTATATGGTGACGGCACAGTTCATCAAGAAATATATCATTTTTGTCATAAGCAACATAATCGTATCTTATTCCGGAACGCACAAATACTTTTTTAACTCCCGGAAGCTCTCTTAATTTTTTTAGAAGGCTTGTGTAATCCTTGTGATCTACGCGGACATTTTTACATTTTTCAGGAAACAGGCACTGCTTGTCTTTACATACACCATATTTTGTCTGCTTGCTGCATGCAGGGAATCTGAAATCTGCCGTAGGTCCGCCCACGTCATGTATATAACCCTTAAATTCAGGATCTTTAGTCATATTTACCGCTTCATTTATTATTGATTCGTGACTTCTCGCCTGCACGATTCTTCCCTGATGAAATGTAAGCGCACAGAAATTACAACCGCCAAAACATCCTCTGTTACTTGCAATACTAAACTTTATTTCATCTATCGCTTTAACTCCGCCCTGTTTTTTATACATCGGATGGTAAGTATTCATATAACCATAGGAATACACGTCATCAAGTTCACCTGTAGTAAGCGGATATGCCGGAGGATTCTGTACAACACACACTTTATTAGGATATTCCTCTACAAGGATATCTGCCGTATAAGGATCGGTATTCTGATACTGTTTATAAAAGCTCTTTGCATATGTTTTTTTATCAGCACTTATCTGTTCAAATGACGGAAGCTTTACTGCATCCTCCGGAATTTTGTCTGTCTTTGTTCTGTAAACGGTACCTCTTACATATGTAATGTCCGAAACATTAAGACCGCTATCAAGTGCCTCTGCAAGCTCAACTATGGAATGCTCTCCCATTCCGTACATAAGAATGTCTGCACCTGAGTCGAGAAGCACAGATCTTTTTATCTTGTCTGACCAGTAATCATAATGCCCCATTCTTCTAAGGCTTGCTTCAATACCTCCTATAAGAATCGGAGTATTTTTATAGGTTCTTCTTATAAGATTTCCGTATACACTTACTGCATAATCAGGACGCTTACCCATAACTCCGCCAGGAGTGTATGCATCAGTACTTCTCTTTTTCTTTGCGACTGTATAATGATTAACCATCGAATCCATATTTCCGGAAGACACAAGAAATGCAAGACGCGGCTCTCCAAGAACAGTTATGCTCTTATCGTCCTTCCAGTCAGGCTGGGCTATAATTCCTACTTTATACCCGAATGCCTCAAGTGTTCTTGTGATAATGGACATACCAAATGAAGGGTGGTCCACATATGCATCACCGCACACATACACAAAATCACACTGTGTCCATCCCCGTTTTTTCATATCTGCTTTTGAAACCGGCAGAAAATCACGCATTATCCTGTCCTCCGTGAAAGAAATCATATACACTTTCAGCTACATTTTTATTGAAATTAGGTACATTGCAAAGTTCATCAACAGAAGCATCTCTTATAGCCTCTATTGATTTAAAATATCTCACAAGTGCTTTTCTTCTTGCAGGTCCGATTCCCTTTATATCATCAAGTATCGAATGTACCTGCTCCTTACTTCTGAGCGAACGATGATACTCTATTGCAAATCTGTGAGTTTCGTCCTGTATTCTTGTTATCAGCTTAAAACATTCAGAGCCTGTGTCTATCGGTATTTCTATATTATTGAAATACAACCCTCTGGTTCTGTGCTTATCATCTTTTACCATACCACAAACAGGTATCATAAGTCCAAATGAATCAAGAACTTCAAGTGCAATATTAACCTGTCCGCGTCCTCCGTCCATAAGTATGATGTCCGGAAGCTTTGCAAATCCTTCTTCGTTATTATTTATATCTTTAAGACCATGCTCAATGCGTCTTGTAAGAACCTCTCTCATTGACGCATAATCGTCAGGTCCTTTAACGGTTCTTATTTTGAATTTTCTGTAGTCATGTTTCTTTGGTTTGCCGTGTTCAAAAACAACCATGGAACCGACACTTTCAAATCCGCCCGTATTAGATATATCAAATGATTCTACTCTTGTAAGACCATCTAAATTAAGGAGTTTTGCAAGTTCCTTCATGGCTCCGGTTGTCTGTCGTTCTTCTTTTTTAAGCCTCTCAGAATCCTTTTTTAGCACAAGCTCGGCATTGTTTTTTGCAAGCTTTACAAGCCTGTCCTTTTCTCCGATCTTCGGCACAAGAAGATATACCTTATGTTCTCTTTTTTCTGAAAGCCATGCCGATATAACTTCTGCATCCTCAAGCTCACACGGTATAAGAATCTCTCTTGGTATATACGGTGTGTCGGCATAATACTGCTTTATAAACGAACTGATTATATCTGCTTCGGATTCATCCGTTACTCCGCTTAAATAATGATGCTCTCTTCCGATCATTTTTCCGTTACGGATGAAGAACACCTGAACTACTGCCTCATCATTTTCCGATGCCATGGCAATTATATCTCTGTCATCTGTTTCATTCCCGGATGCTTTCTGTTTTTCAGCCACACGTCTTATACTCTGTATGCGGTCTCTGAAAATGGCCGCACGCTCGTATTCCATATTGTCGGAAGCTTCCTTCATAAGCTCCGTAAGCTCTCTTATAACAGGCATATAGTTTCCTGAAAGTATCTGCAATGCCTTTTCGAAATTTTTATTATACTCTTCTTCCGAAATAAGCCCCTGACACGGCGCACTGCATCTGTCTATATGATGATAAAGGCACGCACGACCTTCAATTTTACCCGGACACAGCTTTTTATTACAGGTTCTGAGCGAATACGTTTTAATAAGAAAATCAAGTGTTTCCTTCATCGCTCCGACGCTTGTATACGGCCCGAAATATCTTGCCGCGTCACGTTTTCTGTCATGCACAAAAAGGAGCCTTGGGTATGGCTCCTGTATAGTTGCTTTGATATAAGGATAACTTTTATCATCCTTAAGCATAGTATTATATTTTGGAGAATGTTCTTTTATAAGATTGCACTCTAAAACAAGCGCCTCGACCTCAGAATCAGTAACTATGTATTCAAATCTGACAATCTGGCTTATCATTCGTTCAATCTTAGGCGATACTTTTCTGGACTGCTGAAAATACTGACGCACTCTGTTTTTAAGACTTACTGCCTTGCCGACATATATTATCGTATCAAACTTATCATGCATCAAATATACTCCCGGACTATCCGGCAGTTTCTTAAGTTCCTCTCCTATATCAAACATATAATCACCCTGCTTCATAAGTCTTATCAGAAAAACTTATTAATAACCTTAAGCACTCCGTTATCATTGTTAGAATCTGTTACATAATCTGCTTTTTCTATAACATCAGGATGTGCGTTACCCATGGCAACACCAAGTCCTGCATATTCTATCATTGACAAATCATTTCTGCCGTCACCGACACACACTATCTCTTCTCTTTCTATGCCCGTAAGCTCTGACAGGTTTTTCATTGCAGTACCTTTATCTACGCCATTTGGCATAATATCGATAAAGAATGGCTCAGACATGGTGATACTAAGTCTGTCACCATATTTTTCCCTTACCGGAATAACCACGTCTTTCATGCGCTCAGGATCTCCTGTGAGAAGACATTTGTTAAACGGCACCGAAAAATAATCCGGGAAGTTGTCAACAGCCTTAAGCTGCATGCGACATGCCCAGGCATCATCCTCCTGGTACTTGTCTATACCGTTGCCGCTCACAAGACAATTCTTCTCATATCCAAGAATTCCGACACCATATTCTACAGCTGTAAGATATATATTTTTAGCCTCTTCCAATGAAAGTGGCACATCATAAATTATCTTACTTCTGCTACATTCTGTTATTCTCCCACCGTTAAATGACATAAGATATCCGCCATATTCGGAAAGCTTAAGCTCCTTTGCAAGATGCATAAGTCCATATTCAGATCTGCCTGATGCAAGAACTATCTTGCAGCCTCTTTTTTGAAGCTTTATAATTGCATCAACCGTTTCTGCCGGAATAACCTTATCATCATTTGTAAGTGTTCCGTCTATATCAAGTGCAAGAAGTTTATACATTTTCTGCTGTTTCCTTTGATTCATTTAATATATCCATAAACTCTTTTCCGGTAATGGTTTCTTTCTGTTTCAGATAATCTGCAAGCTTATCAAGGCTAGCCCTATTCTCTGACAAAAGACTCTTAGCACGCTTATAACAGTTCGCAAGAAGAATCTTAACTTCTTCATCTATCTGTGCTGCTGTTGCATCACCGCAATTCATAACTGCTCTTCCGTCAAGATATCTATTTTCAATAGATTCAAGTCCCATAAGACCAAACTTTTCAGACATTCCGTACTGTGTAACCATTGCTCTGGCAATATTGGTAGCCTGCTCTATATCATTTGATGCTCCCGTAGTAACAGAGTCAAATACAAGTTCCTCTGCCGCACGTCCTGCAAGAAGTGTAACAAGCCTTGACTCAAGCTCGCTTTTCTTCATAAGGTATTTTTCTTCTTCAGGAACCTGCATAACATATCCGAGTGATCCCATTGTTCTTGGGACAATAGTTATCTTCTGTACCGGCTCTGCATCTTTTTCAAGTGCAGTTATAAGTGCATGACCAATCTCATGATATGCAACAATACTCTTTTCTTCCTCGCCGAGAATTCTGTCTTTCTTTTCTTTTCCGGCAATAACTATCTCAACAGCTTCAAAGAGATCCTTCTGTCCCACATATCTGCGGCCTGCTCTTGCAGCCATAATAGCAGCTTCATTTATCATATTTGCAAGGTCTGAACCAACGGCACCTGATGTTGCGAGTGCAATCTCGTTAAGATCAACCGTTTCGTCCATATTTACGCCTTTGGAATGAACCTTAAGCACATCTACTCTTCCCTTTAAGTCAGGCTTTTCAACGATAATACGTCTATCAAATCTTCCCGGTCTTAAAAGCGCAGGATCAAGAACCTCAGGTCTGTTTGTTGCACCGAGAATAATAATACCTTTAGATGAATCAAAACCATCCATCTCGGAAAGAAGCTGGTTAAGCGTCTGCTCACGCTCATCATTTCCTCCGCCGTATCTTGAATCTCTGCTCTTTCCTATCGCATCAATCTCGTCTATAAAAATAATACACGGGGCCATCTGCTGTGCCTGTTTGAAAAGGTCTCGTACTCTTGATGCACCGACACCTACAAACATCTCCACAAAATCAGAACCCGAAAGTGAGAAAAACGGAACTTTTGCCTCTCCTGCGACTGCCTTTGCAAGAAGTGTCTTGCCCGTTCCCGGAGGTCCTACAAGAAGTGCTCCCTTAGGAAGTTTCGCACCAATCTGGGTGTATTTGCCCGGATTGTGAAGAAAGTCTACCAGCTCATGCATGGACTCTTTAGCTTCATCTTGTCCGGCAACATCCATAAATGTAACGCCCGTTTCCTTCTGCACATACATCTTGGCTGTACTTTTTCCGACACCCATGATGCCACCGCCGTTTTTTCCCATCCTTCTGTAAATAAAGTAGAAAATAAGCCAAATTCCAAGAAGTGGGAATATATATACCATAAAGAACTCAAACAATCCCGAACTTGTATCCTTTATCTCATGTGTGTACTTTACACCCGCCCTGTTAAGTCTCTCAACAAGCGCAATATCGTTCATCTCACCCGTATAATATGTCTTAGGGAAATACTGAACACCTTGTGATTTTTTAGGAGTTATATAGATAGTGCCTGACGATATCTTTACTGATTCAACTACTCCGTCATCAAGCATCTGAAGGAAATCCGAATATGAAACCTCTTTTTTCGTGCTCGCTTCAATCTGGCTGTTAAGAAATGATATTAAAAAGAATACAAAAAAAGAAGCAACAACACATACCAATATAAATTTGGAATTGTTTTTCTTATTGCCGTTTTTATTATTCTGATTGCCCGGACCATTGTTGTGGTTGCCGTTGTTGTGATTACCATTGTTATAATTACTGTTATTTAAATCCATTTTGTACCTCAATTCCTTATAATTGTTAACATACAGATTATATTACAATACTATTTATTTGTGTTCAAACTATGTTTTATCACAGTACTTTCTAAATTATTATTGTTTTTTTACATTATAATCATTCCTAACTTGTAAATCAACTTGAAAAAGCTATCTTATTTTGATATAATGTCGAAGTGATTGGTTATTTACAACATTACAATGTTTTTTTATACAGAATCAGGAGGATTATCATGGCAGTAAAGTACATATTTGTAACAGGCGGAGTTGTTTCCGGTCTCGGAAAAGGTATTACTGCTGCATCACTTGGAAGACTTCTCAAAATGAGAGGCTACAGTGTTACAATGCAGAAGTTTGACCCTTATATTAATATTGACCCGGGTACTATGAATCCAATCCAGCACGGAGAGGTTTTCGTAACAGACGACGGTGCGGAGACAGACCTTGACCTTGGACACTATGAGAGATTTATCGATGAAAGTCTCTCAAAGCAGAGTAATGTCACAACAGGAAAGATTTACTGGTCAGTTCTTTCAAAAGAGCGTCGCGGAGACTACGGCGGAGGTACTGTTCAGGTAATTCCTCATATTACTAACGAGATTAAGAGCCGTTTTTACAGAAATGACGGCTGTGATGATACTAAGATTGCGATTATCGAAGTTGGTGGTACTGTCGGCGATATCGAAAGTCAGCCTTTCCTTGAGTCAATAAGACAGTTCCAGTACGATGTGGGACGCGATAATGCCATTATTATTCACGTTACACTCATACCTTATCTTTCAGCATCAGGCGAGATGAAGACAAAACCTACCCAGGCAAGTGTTAAAGAACTTCAGGGTATAGGTATCCAGCCTGACATCCTTGTATGCCGTACCGAGAAAGAACTCGAGCCGGGCATTAAAGATAAGATTGCTTTATTCTGTAACGTTCCTGCTGAGAATGTAATTCAGAATATAGATGTGGAGACTCTTTACGAAGCTCCTCTCGCACTTGAGGAAGAGCATCTTGCAGATATTGCATGCAAATGCCTCAAGCTTAACAATCCTACTCCTGATCTTAAAGAATGGCAGAACATGGTTGACACCATCAAGAATCTTAACAATGAAGTAACTATTGCACTTGTTGGAAAATATACTGCCCTTCATGATGCTTATATAAGTGTTGTTGAATCATTAAAGCACGGTGGATTTGCACATAACACATCCGTTAATATTAAATGGATTAATTCAGAAGATGTAACACCTGAGAATGCATCCGAGCTTTTTGCAGATGTAAGCGGAATTCTTGTTCCTGGTGGTTTTGGTAATCGTGGAGTAGACGGAAAGATAAATGCTATACAGTATGCCCGTGAGAACAATATTCCATACCTTGGTCTTTGCCTCGGTATGCAGCTTGCTCTTGTTGAGTATGCAAGACACGTACTCGGATTCTCAGATGCCCACAGTGCAGAGCTTGATCCTTCAACTACACATCCTGTAATTCATCTCATGCCTGAGCAGGACGGTGTTGAAGATCTCGGCGGTACACTTCGTCTCGGTTCTTATCCATGTGTGCTTGATCCTGAAAGCAAAGCTTACGAATTGTACGGAACCGATACAATACATGAGCGTCATCGTCACCGCTACGAAGTAAATAACTATTATAGAGACGAACTTGTAAAATCAGGTCTTAAACTTTCAGGACTTTCTCCTGACGGAAGAATCGTTGAGATGCTTGAGATACCTTCACATCCATGGTTCGTTGCTACACAGGCACATCCTGAATTCAAATCAAGACCTAACAGACCGCATCCATTATTCAAAGGATTTGTAGGTGCTGCACTTAATCATCACAAATAAGAAGTATAATTCCGGCGAAGATTGACATGTCGCCAAGATTAAATACAATATTACGCATAAAAGGCAGGTTGATACTGAAATAATCAGTGACACTGCCTTTTTTGATTCTGTCATACTCATTAGACAGTGCGCCTCCCAATATAAGTGCAAGTGCAAGTTTCTTTATTGCACCTTCATTTTTCACAATCAAATAAATAAGATAAATAATACAACCAATAATCAAAACACCGGAAAACACCTTTACAAGAAAAGACTTCTTATCCATGAAATTAAGAAATCCCCCGGTATTTTTACTGTTCCTTATGGTTATACAGCCCCAGGCAACGTCCTTCTTGCGGTTACCCGGGTATTTGTGTTCTATGTGATTCTTTATTGTAAGATCAACGGCAAGAACCGCCAGTAAAATTAAAATGTATATCATCATTTGCTACCCCGTTTAATTTTATAATAATATTATCTTGCTTCAATATTGTCTTGTCAATATTGTTTTAAAATACGATTTTTTCTACATTACATTGCTTATAAGTTTGTATGTGTTTAGTTATTTCCCTGCTGTCTGTTTTTCATTTTCTTCCAACTTACAAATCCATATATATCATTAACAAAAAAAGCTACAAAGCATACTACAACCGAAATATACCTAATATCATATAGGCTTGCCAACACCCATAATATAATCAGCACAATATCATTAGAAGCATATGCTAAAGCAAAATATGGGTTTCTTCTAAAAGTAAGATATACTGCAAGAAAACTTGTTGTTACTGATAAAGTGCTCGGGATTATATTAGCCGTGTTAAAATATTTTAAAACAAAATAGAATATGAATGTAATAACAAATGTCCCAATCCACATACATATATTTTCTCTTTTTCCTATACTATTAACTTTAACTTCAGCTCTGTTTCCATTATACGGATTCTTAAGCCATGATATTAACGCAAAAACCGCCATCGGCATTGTCATTCCAAGATATGTAATCATCTCTCCATAGTACGAAAAAGTATATGAAATAATTCCATACAACAAACTGAATACAACCATGAGCAGCTGTCCAAACGGATTGCCCTTTGCATTAAATATCAGTGATGTTACTCCTATCAGTGACGCACATAAAGTCATATAATTTGTCTTGTCAAAAAGACAGAACGAAATTATAATGGCCATTACAGACGAACTCCACAAAATAATTTCACCTTTTGAAAAATAATCTTTTAATTTTATCATACAACCTCCAAAAAAAGCATTCATATGCACATCTTCAAAGACCTAACGATGTACAAACAAATGCTTTTCACATTTACTACCCGGTGGCAGTTTACATTCTATATTAACGTTGAATATTATAATCAAAAATATTATTAAATGCAATCAAAACTTCAAATGCGAATGTACTTGAATTTAGACAAGTCATTCTCTTTACTGACAATGCTTATCCTGTCTTATCCCAGCTCAATCTTAAAGCAAATTGGCAGATCTTTATTTACATCGTCATTAACTTGAATTACAAGTGCATCCTCGGTTCTTTCATATTCCGTAGATTTGTTGCTTCCCAGCAAAGTAACATTGCGAATCAAAAAATCATGACCGCTTCTTTTTGCCAGCGTACAGATTTTTGCAGGTTCTCCGTTAGGATTCATTTGGAAAGCATACAGACAACCCTTCTTGTAGGTGAAGCGGAAGTCTTTTTCGGTAAAGGCCTTTTCGTCATTGTCCGTGAAATATCCTTCCTTAATATTAACTTCTCCTTCCTTAAACCACTTCCAGAAGGTGGTTTCATAGATGCCCTCGCCATTTATGGATAACCAAGCACCCAAATCCTGCAACACCTTCGTCTCCTCAGGCGTAATAGTTCCGTCAGGCTTAGGACCGATGTTTAGAAGCAGGTTTCCATTTTTGCTGACGATATCCACCAAGTCTCCGATAATCTGTCTGCTGCTCTTGAATTCATTTCCGTCGGTATAACCCCAAGAATTCTTAGCAATGGCCGTGTCCGTCTGCCATGGTGTTGGTGAAATTCCGCCAAGAGCGCCTCTTTCCACATCAAAAACTGCAGTAGTAGGTGCAAAAGCCTCGTGCTTATAGTTTATGGTCACTTCTTTGCCCCATTCGAGTCCGCGATTATAGTAATATGCCGCAAACTTCTTCAAATAAGGCTTAAAGGAATGATTATGTATCCACCAGTCAAAGTATACAATTTGCGGTTGATATTTGTCAGCCAGTTCACAAGTGCGTACAAGCCAGTCCTCTAACCACTCTTTGCTCGCACCTTTCTCGTATACATCGGCAGTAAATTTATGTAAATCATGAGAATGAAATTCCGGACAATACACCGCAGGACCATAAAAATCCTCATAAGCCGGGTCATTTACATCGCTGTCAATTGTTCTTCCCATATTCATGAAGAAATAATGCTCCGCCCTGTGAGTAGATGCACAGAATGTCATTTTTCTTTCCTCGCAGGCTTCCTTAAGTTCTCCTACGATATCTTTGCACGGTCCCATCTTGTTTGCATTCCAACGGTTAAATTCTGTGTCATACATAGCAAATCCGTCATGGTGTTCTGCGACAGGCATTACATATTTCACTCCGGCTGCCTTAAACAAATCTGCCCACTCTCCGGCATCAAATTTTTCTGCCTTAAACATAGGAATGAAATCCTTATAACCAAAGTCTTTGTGTGGTCCGTATGTTTTAATGTGATGTTCATATTCGCCGCAAGCAGGATCATACATGCTTCTCGAATACCATTCATTGCCAAATCCCGGCACACTATACACGCCAAAATGTATAAATATCCCCAACTTTCCTGCGGTAAACCACGCCGGAATAGGGTGCCCGGAAAGAGATTCCCAGTTATCTTTATATTTTCCTTTTTCAATCACTTCATCAATTTGCTTTAAATATTCTGCTTTTGTCATTTATTAAAAACTCCTATTCGTATTTGCCTCTTAACTCTAAAACTTTTTCTTCAATTTTCTTGATTATTATTTTGAATACTGGGTTTGCTTCATATCAATACTATACATTTCTTTCATAATTCTGACTGCATCTTGATTGATTTCAGGTTTTGTTTCTGTTCCGGCAGAATACACTTCCAAAACATCTGCTACTGCACTTTCATCTGCTTTGCTTCTGTAATTTCTGCTCTGTGATGCATTTAATACCTCTGCCATATCGCAACCTACAAATTCCAATTCATCTGTTTTTAATCTCGCCACAAGACTGAAAGTTTGCGCGTAGCAATGAGCCATGCGCAGATGAGCCGAAGGTGACTGCCGAGTGCTCGCACACAGGCAGGCGCATTCGCGCGAAGATGCATACGGCGAACGCCGCGACAGTGAGTAAGCGATAGCTTACGAACCTGTCGGCATGGCGATACACCTACTAACTGAAAGTTTCAAGTGCCTAGTTATAATAAGCATTCAAAATTTCCATAACAGCATCTTCATATCCTCTTAAAATAACTCTTATATAGGAACCATTCTTTTCAAAAGAAAAATTTATATTACCTTCATTTCTCTTATTTATTTCCTCACAAAAGAAAGTTGATATTTCTTCTGCCTCATGAGAATCTACAAACACATCAATAATTGTACATATTTCATTTATTCGCTTTTCATTCTGTGCTAAAAAATCAAAAACAATAGCCTTATTTTTTGCTTGCAAACTTGGCTTTACATAAGGATTCTGAATAAACTCTGCAAATTCCTCTTCTGTAAATTTCCAAACGCCATCAAACTTCTCACCTTTTAACACATTCATTTTTAAGTGATTTCTAAGCGTTCTTGTTGTTAATCCTGTCATCATTGCTACTTCATTAAGTGTATAATACTTTTCCATTGTATGCTCTCCAATCTGTATTTTTAGCTAAGCTAAGCTTAGTTAAAGTATACCTGATACACTTATATCGTTACAATTTGAAATAGATCATCTTTTTCCTATCCACTTTTAACAGAAAATTCAAATTTTCTATTACATAACAATTTTTTCAGTACATCTATAACATTTTCATAAGTAATATCTTTTGTAAGATTTATCTTTTTCCTGTTTTTGTCCTCGTATCAGGATGCCTTTTCAAACACCTTATCATGTTGTGTAGCCGGCTTTCTCTTAATGCCAACGAATGGAGTCCAACAAATAATACACCCAATTCGTAGATTCCTTTCTTTCTATTCCCTCAAAAAAAAGAACTATGTCGCTATAATTACTTTCATCTACCTCAATACGATAACGTTTTTTATGAATATTAAAACTTACTCTCACCAATTCATTACGGCTAAAATCTGTACGACGAAGGCTCTTGCCCAGATCTAAAAGGTGTCCGGAACGATCATAATATAAGTCATATGTAAATTTCAAGGATGTTACGTCATTTTTTCTAATATGCTGCTCTGACTTTCCTTTCTGCTCTATTACAATATAGTCTTCATATATGTGATACACTCTTTTTTTCTTGCATAAAAGAACAACCACTAAAAGCATGCATATAAAGGAAAGTAAGCATGGTACAATTGAAGCAAGGTCTTCTGATATGACTAGTGTGTGTAAAAACAAGCCACATCCTGTAGCAAAAATCAATGCCATAAAAATCAAGAAAGCTTTTTTCATATGTTTACCTCAACTTTCTTATTATTGGATTCTTCCAACAGTTCACCATTACTCTATTCTTCCATTATTCCGCTTGTTCTTTAATTATTTTATATAATTCTTCATATTGACACTCCACAGCACCCAATTTTATTAATGGTCCCAATCCTATAGATTCAGCATCTGAATAATGTTTATCTTCATTCAATATTTTTGAGGACAAAACGTAAAACTTCCATTGTGTGGTATCAAGCACATTCACTTTTTCCTGTTGTTTTTCAGCATGAACACAGAAAACATAAACTTGAGCTTGTCTTTTTTTATCAGAATCATATGAATTATTATACGAATTATAGCCGCGGGTTTTACGAATTCCAAAACGAATCGAAGATAATTTTTCTTGTCCCCATGTCTGAATATATGCGGATGTCTTAACCTCCACAGTTATACCTTCTTCCGAAATCAAATCATATTTATCCCAATTCACCCTGCCTGATCCTATACCGCCAATTGCACATGCCACTAAATACTCAGCAAATGTCCCACGCTCAGCATTATCTATTAAACATGAATGAGCCCACTTCCAGTAATCAAGAACTCTTGATATTTCATTTCCTTGACTGTCAATAATCAAATCTACCTCTGTGTTTCTAATACTTATTTCAGGATATTTCACACTATAACCTCCTATACCAACATTATCTTCTCACTAGAATATCTTGTCAACAAAAATCATCCTTGCAAAATAAGTATACGTTTAGTATACTCATATTTAAAATTGGGTGCTGGCTTAAACACAATAACTAAAGAGGAGGCTAATATCTATTTACACTCAAATTCAAAATCAATATAATAAAAACAAATTACAAATCAAGAAAATCGAGCAACAACTACAAAGTTTGCCACCTGGAAATATCATCTGTACTAAAAATGGCAAGTATTACAAATGGTATCAAAGAAACGAGCATACGTATTCTTACATTCCCAAAAAACAAAAAACTCTTGCAAGTCAACTTGCACTCAGAAAATATCTAAATTCACTTTTAACAGATCTAAATCAAGAACAACACGCAATCGAGTTTTTTTCAAAAAATCATTCTAACAAATCCAATGCAAATGAATTATTGAATCATCCTGAATTTCAATCTTTATTATCTTCATATTTTACGCCATTATCTCAAGATTTGTCTGACTGGATGCACGCATCTTATGAGCATAATCCCAAACATCCAGAGCATTTAGTACATAAAAGTATTTCCGGTCATTTGCTTCGTTCCAAATCTGAGGCAATCATTGATATGCTTTTATATACAAACAAAATTCCCTTCCGCTATGAATGTGCCTTGTATTTGGGGGAACTTACACTATTCCCTGATTTTACTATTCGGCATCCCAAAACGGGTAACATTTACTACTGGGAACATTTTGGATTAATGGACGATCCAAATTATTCTAAAAATGCTTTTTCAAAATTACAACTTTACTCTTCGCATGGTATCTTGCCCGCAATCCACCTAATTACAACTTATGAAACCAAAGAAAATCCGATTGATGTTGATACTATCAACAAAATTATTGAACACTATTTTCTTTAAATGGGTATAATTGTTGATGATATGTTAGTTTATGCCTATTTTCACTCGCAACGTATAACTTTAAACGATACGTATGGGCACAAATATATCTGCATCCACAGAAAATGCCCATGTTTTCAAAAATATGTGGGCATAATTAACTTTGCACCAAGCCACTATGCCCATTTCCACCAATTTTTGCCCGCAAAATGCTTCCGCGTGGGCATAATCACTCACATTTCTCTGAGAATGCCCACCTACCCCACCGCCACATCAAGTATCATCATAAGTAAAAATCCCACTATGAACCCGAGCGTGCCGATAGTGTCTTTCTCACTCATGTGCGCCTGCGGTATAAGTTCCTCAACAACGACATATATCATGGTTCCTGCTGCCAGTGACAGAAGAAGCGGGAACGCAGGCACGATAAGTCCGGCAAACAGCGCGGCAAGTACGCCGAACACCGGCTCAACCACAGCCGACATGCTGCCGAGCAAAAACGCCTTTTTCCTACTCAACCCTTCTCCCTTCAAAGGTAGTGCAACAGCTGCCCCTTCAGGATAATTCTGTATTCCGATTCCTATGGCAAGACACACAGCTCCCATAAAAAGTCCGCTATCCATGTTATTCTGAGCGGCAAGCGAAAATGCAAGACCGATAGCCATGCCCTCCGGTATGTTATGAATAGTTATCGCTACAATCATCATAAAAGTATTCTTTTTTATACTCAGCTTTTCAAACTCCCTCTTCTTTACAAATCTGTCAAGAAGGAGCAAAATAACTACACCTATGATAAACCCTGCCGGCACCACAATAAAGCTTATCTGTCCGTTTTTCTCGGCTTCATTCGTTGCAGGGATAAGAAGTGACCATATCGACGCGGCTGTCATTACTCCCGCCGCAAACCCGAGAAATACCTTTTGAATATCTTCATTTCTGTGCTGTTTGACAAAAAAAACATTTGCCGCACCAAGCGTAGTTATAAGAAATGTAAATAACGTTCCGATAAATGCATATATTGCTCCGACCATATTTCAAACCTTTTTATATGTGTTAACACTTACAATATATGCATAATTCGACATAATGTTCATTTTTACAAAAATTACAATTGACTACATAAGACAAGTATAATATTTTATTATAGGAATATAGTTATACAAAGGAGAAATTTGTTAAGAGCTATGAAAAGATATTTATTACATATTACTGTCTTATTTTTTGTGATATTGTTGCAGGGCTGCTCTTCTGCCCCTGTTTCCAATAATGATAATACCGTTTCGGTTTCTTATCCGCCAAGCGAGAATAAAGAGGATGCGGATACTCAATCCGAAGCAGATGTCCCTTCATCGGATGGCACAGTAAGCGAAACAGCAAAGCCTGCCAAGCCGACCAAAACTCCTACTCCGACTATGGATCCTGACACATGGGATTACGTGAGTATAAGCGGTGGAAACATGATTTATACCGAGCCTGAGGACACACCTAAGGTTATGCCGTATGAGATTCATGTAAATAAACAGATGAACTGCATAACTGTTTACAAGCGCAACAAAAAAGGCGAGTACAAAAAGCCTGTATACTCATTTGTATGCTCTGCCGGAAGCGCGACACCTCTCGGTACATTTAAAACATCTACAAAGTATCACTGGAAAGCCATGATTCATAAGGTGTGGGCCCAGTATGCAACCCGAATTACAGGAGACATACTTTTCCACTCTGTACCTTACGACACATACAAGAAAGATACACTTATAACAAGTTACTACAATCAGCTTGGACGTACTGCATCCGCAGGTTGTGTCCGTTTGTGCGTTCGTGATGCCAAGTGGATTATGGAAAACTGCCCATCCGGAACCACGGTTGTCATATACAACAGCCCTGATCCGGGACCACTCGGAAAGCCTGCACCTGTCAGCCTTGTATCCGGCTTCAGATGGGACCCTACAGACCCTGACAAGCGAAACCCTCTCAAGAGAAAGAAAAGCGGACTTATCGGTGTTGCAGACCGCACGGTTGAACGCGGAAGTTCATTTAACATATATGAAAATATAGTTGCATTTGACAAAAAACTTTACGCACTTCCTTCATCTGAAATAAAGGTTAAAGGAAAAGTCGATCCCGATAAAACAGGCACTTACAGCCTGACATATTCATTTACCGATTCAAGCGGAAAGAAGTTCAAAGAGACTGCTACAATCACAGTAGCTGATACACAAAAA
Organism: Lachnospiraceae bacterium; assembly: GCA_015057375.1. Taxonomy (GTDB): domain Bacteria; phylum Bacillota; class Clostridia; order Lachnospirales; family Lachnospiraceae; genus V9D3004. Next base: position 55,054 of record SVEM01000003.1, on the reverse strand, counting down.
CCTGTCATAACAGGTCTGCCTGAAAAATATTACGTTAAAAATATAGATAATGTTACTGCACAGTCTTTGGCTGACAAGGTCACAGTAACTGATAACGGAGATAAGCTTGACAAGAACAAATACCTTAAGGTTTCATATTCTGACGGTAAAGCTGTCCTTACTGCAAAAGACGATTATAACCACACCACGGTGCTTAACGTAAGAGTTTACGAAGATAATGAAGCGCCTGTGCTTGAGCTTCGTTCAAACCTTGAAACAACCTTGCCGGTATCGGTTTCATTTACCGAAAGCTATGCAAGAAAAAGAATAAAAACCGCAGAGGATGACAAAGCTTCTATCGGCAAAAATGACGTCAAAGTAAGCATCAAAAAACAGGGCGGTGTCTTAAAAGTCACATACACACTTACAGACCTTGCCGGAAATGCAACTTCACTGTCTGAGAAAATAAAGTATGAAGAGGTTTACATCGAAGTACTTAATCCTGCACCACAGATAAATGACATAACAAAAGAAAAAGCTCTTTGTAGCTTCATAACCGTGCGTTCCAAAGAGACCGGAAAGAAAGTAAAGTATTCAGTAAAAACATCTCGCGAAAAGTTAGAACGTACTGAAACTCATACCATATACAAAGTAACTTATAAGGCAAAAGTAACAACAACTGCCGGCACAACAACTCTTACACAGAAACTGAATGTTTCTGTACCGAATTAATTATGGATAAACCTTATTACACGTTAAATGATTATTTAAAAAGCACATATGGAAAGAAGTGTTTCAAAGTTTCCGTTAACGCAGGGCTTACCTGCCCTAACCGTGACGGTACTTTAGATTCACGCGGCTGTATATTCTGCAGCGCAGGCGGAAGCGGCGACTTTGCATGCAACATATCTTCTGCCCTTCAAACTGTCCGTGATAACTCTGACAATAATTATATCGTGTATTTTCAGGCATTTACCAACACATACGGAGATATAGATTATCTTGAAAGCATATACCGCCAGGCACTTGCTCCTGACAATGTTATCGGCATTTCTATCGGAACAAGACCTGACTGCCTTTCAGATTCCGTTATGGAACTGCTCACTACATTACAAAATGAATACAGCGAATCCGGCAAGTTCATATGGATTGAACTCGGTCTTCAAACAATTCACGAACATACTGCCAAATATATAAGAAGACACTATGCTCTGTCAGTATATGACGAGGCAGTAGCCAAACTCAATGACTGCAACATTCCGTATATTACACACATCATACTCGGACTTCCAAATGAAACTCCTGAGATGATGCTTGATACGGTATCTTATGTTTGCAGTAAGAATCCTTTCGGAATAAAGCTGCAGCTTCTCCATGTTCTTGAACACACAGATTTGGCTGATGATTATAATAGCGGATTATTTGAAACCATGACAATGGATGAATATATTGACATTGTTATTAGTTGTCTGCGCATAATTCCGCCACAGATTTCACTGCACCGTGTTACGGGCGACGGTCCAAAAGACATTCTTATATCTCCCAGATGGTCAACAAACAAAAAAGTTGTCCTTAATACCCTCCACAAAAAAATGTGGAAAAACGGATATACTCAAGGCGACTTATATCTATAAAATCTTCTACAAAAATTTTTTCATTTCATGTAACGAATAGCTCTCCAATTCCGTCATATAAGTATAACGATAACAGAAAGGAGATGCATCTATGAAAAAATTCTTTTCATTTTTACTAACACTTATCTTTTTATTTAATCTTTCTGCCTGTAACAACTCAGAAATCACTCCTGAAATAACTCCTGAAACCACATCGGCAACCGAAGCGCCTGTTATACAGGAACTTGATATGGAAACTGTTTATCAAAACATTCTGACAACAATTGACGCAGGCGAGGACATAGTTATGTTCTCTGAAAGCAACCCGGATGTAATCAACGAATTTTACGAGGGTATATCTGACATTGAATTAAAGCAACAATTACTTTACATTCATCCTATCACAGGATTTGCCTGCGAAATAATGCTTGTAGAAGTTGCAAACGAAGCTGATGTAGAAAAAGCTGTCAGTATTTTCGAAAGTCGTATTGCTCTCGGCAGCGACGATAGCTGTTATGCAGAAACTGCAGCGCTTTGGAAATCAAATGCCCAGGTACAATCTTACGGTAATTATGTATGTTTGATTGCTTTACCTGAAGGATATGAAATTCCTGCAAATGTATTTGTAAATTAAAACCACTTCTTCAACACGCGGAGAAAACTATGATATTTTCAAGCACACTATTTTTATTTGTATTCTTACCACTAACCTTGGGAATCTACTACATTGTACCCCGTAAAGGACGCAATATAGTCATACTCCTTGCTTCACTATTGTTTTATTTTTGGGGAGAACAGGTCTATTTTGCTATAATGATATTTTCTACCCTAGTGGATTTCACACATGGTTTGCTGGTAGAACACTTCCTGCAAAAAGAAAAACACAAAGCTGCGAAAGCTGTTGTGGCATCCTCTATTATTCTTAATCTTGGCATTTTGTTTTTCTTCAAATATTGGGATTTCATTGCTGCAAATTTAGAAAATATCGGTTTTAATTTCATGCCTATTTTAAATATACATCTACCTATTGGCATATCATTTTTCACATTTCAAACTATGAGTTATACCATCGATGTATATCGCGGCGATGCCAGAGCACAAAGAAAAATTATAAATTTCGGAACATTTGTTACGTTGTTCCCACAGCTTATAGCAGGACCAATTATCAAATACAAAAACATAGGAAATCAAATTGATGAACGAATCTATTCATTAGACAAGTTTGTTTCGGGCATAAATATTTTTTCTATCGGTCTTGCAAAGAAAGTATTACTTGCAAATAATATAGGACTCCTTTGGGAAACCATCAAAGAAACCCCTCTTACAGAGCTAACCGTAGTTGGAGTTTGGATTGGTGTAATTGCTTTTAGTTTACAGATTTATTTTGATTTTTCGGGTTATTCCGATATGGCTATAGGACTTGGCAAAATGTTAGGATTTGAGTTCTTGCCAAACTTTAATTATCCCTACATTTCTAAAAGCATTACAGAATTTTGGAGGCGTTGGCACATTAGTCTTTCCACATGGTTTCGTGAGTATTTGTACATTCCATTAGGCGGCAATCGTTGTTGCAAATATAAATGGATCCGCAATCTTTTCATTGTCTGGTCCTGCACAGGCCTTTGGCATGGAGCCAGCTGGAATTATCTTTTTTGGGGGCTATACTTTTTCACAATTTTATTGATTGAAAAACTATTTCTTTCAAAAATACTATACAAAATACCTACTTTTTTTCAACATTGCTACACAATCTTTTTAATACTTATTAGCTGGACAATATTTGCACTTGAAGACACAGCTCAATTGATTGGTTTTCTGAAAAAAATGTTTTTTGTCGGCGGTGCCTCATTTGTAGATACAAATACTCTATACTACCTTGGGCAATATCTCCCGCTTTTATGTATAGGATTTGCCGCATCCACACCTATTGGAAAAAGATTTATAAAAAAGGCTACTGTCTTAAAACCTATATTACTTATTATTGGATTACTGCTTTGTACAGCGTATCTCGTAGCAGATACCTATAATCCGTTTCTATATTTCCGTTTTTAAGGAGGGCATAAAATGCATAAAAAATATAACATATGTATCACCCTCATCTTCTGCGGATTTATTGGAATTATGATGTTGGGATTAATATTTCTTCCAAAGCGCGATTTTTCCTCTGTTGAAAACCGTTATCTGGAACAAATGCCTATATTTAGCTTTGATAAGGCAATGAACGGAAGTTATATGGAAGATTTTGAAACCTTTGCAAATGATCATATTTCTTTTCGCGATACTTGGGTAAAATTACATGCAACTGCAGAACTTCTTTGCGGGAAAAAAGAAAACGGCGGTGTATATTTTTCACAAGACAACACATTGCTTAATCGAATAGATGAGCCTGAAATAGATCGTATCCAAAAAAATATGGGATATATCAATACATTTTCACAAAACTGTTCTGTTCCGGTTTATTTTGGTTTGATTCCCACATCTACTCATGTGTGGTCATATAAATTGCCGGATAATGCTCCAACCACAAACGAACATCAATGGATACAACAGTGCTACGAAGAATGCGATGCCAGCACCATCGACATTGCCGACACTTTGGCGGGAAAATCAAACGAAGACATTTTCTACAGAACAGACCACCACTGGACAACTCTCGGTGCATATTATGGCTGCAACGCAATTCTTCAGGCATTAGGGAAAAAAACTCTTTCCCATAAAGACTATACTCCTACAACTGTATCCAAAAATTTTTATGGCACAACCTGGTCTTCATCCGGTGCATGGTGGATAAATCCTGACACCATAGAAACATGGATTCCTGACGAAAATTTGCATATAACATCATGGTTTGACACAAAACCGGAACAAGGCAAATTGTATCATGATATTTATTTATCAAAAAAAGACCAGTATTCTTATTTCCTTGGCGGAAATCAACCTTTATGCGTCATTGAAACCAATGTGTCCGGTGACAAACTACTAGCAATTCGTGATTCTTATGCAGACACACTTGCCCCGTTTTTAACGGAACGTTTTTCTGAGATTCATTTACTGGATCTTAGGTACAACAAACTGAATGTTTTAGATTATGTAAATGAAAATGAAATTGACACCGTTCTAATCTTATACGGATTTTCAAGTTTTATTTCTGATCGAAACCTTGTTTTCTTAAGTAAGTAAAAAATTTTAAATATAAAGGAGAATAAATATGATGAAAAAAACTTTAATGTGGACAATGGTATTACTGATTTTCACAACTTTTATTGCCTGTGGCAAACCACAACAAAAAGAAGCTGACACCGCAAATCCTACAGCGGCAGCTACAGAAATCGTTAGCGACCCTACAACTGCACCAACAGAGATTCCTACTGAAGCACCAACAGAAGCTCCTGCCGAAGATTCTTCTGATTCTGATGAGGATTTTGAGTATGAGGGTGACGCAAATTCTTATTATATCGATAAGGTATATCATGACCAGATAGCCAGATATAGTGCTGCTCTTTCAGAACAGTGGGACGAAAGCAAATATTTTGAAAATAACTTAAGCAGTCTTCCTACTTCCTATTATGAAGGAAATCCTTTAGATAATGTAGGATTTGGTTTTGTAGATTTTGATAACGACGGCTCTATGGAATTAATTATTGGTGCAATTCAAGGTGCTAAGAAAAATCCTGTTGTCTTTGAAATTTGGACTTTAGTTGATAAAAAACCGGTTATGTTGGCACAAAGCAATTCAACAGATCGATATTATTTACAATTTGCAGAGGATGACAACATGTGGTCTGTTGCAAACGAAGTTGAAAAAAGCGCATCAAATACTGCCGTTCATTACATGATGTTGATTGAAGGCAAATTTGAAGTTATGCAAGCTATTATTTTTGATTCAGAAGCAAACGCAAAAAAACCTTGGTTTATGGCATATGATGTGGATTGGGACACCTCCAACGATATGAAAATAGACAAAAAAACTGCAAAAGATATTATAGAATCAAACAAAAACCTGTACACTTCAATTGAATATTTCCCTTATATATATTTTAAATAATTTCCATGTGCGTTGTCTTTTCTTTGTGATACAATAATTATGAAATATTATTTTATAGCCAACAGCACATAAGAGGAATTATTCATGGATGATAAAACAATCATTGATTTACTCTGGTCCAGATCCGAAATGGGAATAGAGCACATAAAAATTAAATACGACAAATTATGTTCTTCTATTATCCGTCGCATTTTGCCAGATAACAGGGATGTAGAGGAGTGTGTTTCAGATACATATATTCGAATTTGGAACACCATTCCCCCTGAACGTCCTCGCTCATTGCAGGGCTATTTAGCAAAAATTGCTCGTAACATTGCGTTAGATAAATATGAATATAATCACGCCCAAATGCGTTCCAATTCCTTGACATTATCCTTTGAGGAATTGGAACCATTTCTACCGCACCCCGACACGATTTACAACAATAAATTTCTCCACGAGTTAATCAATGATTTCCTTAGAAAACAGCCAAAAGAAAATCGCATTATGTTTGTACGGAGATATTTTTATGGCGAATCAAACAAAGCAATAGCTATATATTTTAGATGTTCCGAAGAGAAAGTGAGAATTACATTATTTCGAATGCGAAACCAGCTTCGAGAAATACTTCAAAAGGAGGGAATGCAACTTTGAACGCAAAACATTTTTTAGAAACCATGCACTTAATTGATGATGATCTTTTAGAAGAAGCATATACTCCTATAAAAAGGAAATACCCTCGTAGTCTTTTCCCTATTGCAATTGCAGCTTGTATATGCCTTATAGTTGGCCTGGGAGTATGGAAAACACTAAACATTAACAGAACACTAACTATAGTAGTCTCCGAATACGACTTTCTTATGGAACTTCCTGATAATGCAAAGCATGTATCACACCATGTTACAGAAAATGATTCGAATATGCCTATGCTTGAAGCGTCATTTAGTGTAAATGAAAATGATTATCTATGTCGTATGGTAAATACTGCAGAACCTATTAATCTTGCTGATTCTGATGGAGATATCGTCAATACGATGGATTGGCAGACACAAGATTTGTCTTTTCACTATCAGCAGTTAGAAGAAGATTCTTTTTGGATAAGCTGGTATGATACAGAAGCAGAAACACAATGGTGTTTATCCGGCGAAGATTCTATTTCTCTTCTTACAACAGCAGAGACTTTAGTTCAGAAACTGGGATACAGCATGGCAATAGCACCTGATGGAGCCAAAGATATTACTTATAATGCGGTATATTACAAAAATTTAACCATAGGCGAAACAACGTTTGTATGGAATGATATAAAACACACCTATCGAATATCATCCACTATAGAGATTGATGAATATTTTGCAGATATTTCTGACTTTCATTTAAATGGAAAGGAATACAATTCAGAAGTACTATGGTGTCCTGCACGAATTACAATTGATGCAGACGGACAAGGAAAAATAGTCTGGTTTGACATTGTTCCGGGACTTTTGTACAGTCTCACAATAGATAAAAATGCCAGCAAAGAATCTTTGTTATATATGGCAAATATACTATTTGAACCTGCTCAAGAACAAATACCAATCGAGTAGGGGTGAATTTAATTTTTCGCATGCAAAAAGCTAAACCGACGATTTGACAATCTCTGGTTTAGCTTTTTATTCTTCATATTAAATTTCCTTATGATAAACTATCTGTCCAATTAAGCAAGCTTTGACTTTGCAGCTTCAACAAGTGCTGCAAATCCTTCAGGATCACTGATAGCCATCTCTGAAAGCATCTTTCTGTTAACATCAGCTCCTGCAAGCTTAAGACCATACATGAACTTGCTGTATGATAATCCATTAATTCTTGCAGCTGCATTGATACGGGCAATCCATAATCTTCTGAACTGTCTCTTTCTCTGCTTTCTTCCTTCATATGCTGTGTTAAGAGCCCTCATAACGGACTGCTTAGCTATTCTATACTGCTTAGATCTTGCTCCACGATAACCTTTAGCAAGCTTTAAGACTCTCTTATGCTTTTTCTTGGCATTCATACCGCCTTTAATTCTAGCCATTCTCTTTTCCTCCTAAAATCATATTACAAATAAGGCATACATCTCTTCATCTGCTTCTCGTTTGATGCATCGATTTCTGTCTGTTTTCTAAGATTTCTCTTTCTCTTTCTTGATTTCTTGTTAAGAATATGGCTCTTGTTAGCCTTCATACGCATAAGCTTGCCTGAACCTGTCTTCTTAAAACGCTTAGCTGCCGCGCTTCTTGTCTTCATTTTCGGCATAATTATATTCCTCCTTATTTCTTCTCGGTTAAAAACATTACCATGCTTCTTCCTTCAAGCTTGGCCGGTTTATCTACAACAGCCACCTCGGCGAGTTTCTCATAAAAAGCATCAAGTATCTGCTTACCAACATTGGTATGTGCCATCTCACGTCCGCGAAAACGAAGTGAAACTTTAACTTTGTCACCTTTTGCTATGAACTTTCTAGCCTGATTAGCCTTTGTATTCAAATCATTATCATCGATGTTCGGTGAAAGTCTTATCTCTTTGACTTCTGTCACCTTCTGCTTCTTTTTAGCTTCCTTTTCTCTACGCATCTGATCGTAGCGGAACTTGCCATAATCAACAATCTTACATACAGGTGGTTTAGCATTCGGTGCAATCTTTACAAGATCAAGATCCGCCTCTTTTGCCATACGCATAGCCTCTTTAATAGGCATAACTCCCAACTGCTCTCCATTATCTGCGATAAGTCTTACTTCCTTATCCCTTATCTGTTCATTAATTAAAAAATCGCTAATTGTTTAGCACCTCCATAAAATAAATAAAAAAAGCAGACAAAGCAATCTCTGTCCACTCACATAAAACATCACAAAAGCGCATTTACTTTTATGAAATAATGTCTTATTATAAACCCAAGTCACATGTCTGTGCTAAGGTGGAAGTGGACTCACTTCGCTTTATTTTTACGTCTGCATCATCCGCAGCAAAGACTATGATAGCATCATCGCATAGATATGTCAATAGTTTTTTATAACTTTTATAACATATATCACTTAGCAAAAGGAACATTATAAAATGAAGTACAATCCCTACAGCAAAGAACTTGACACACTTGCTTATATGGTTGCAATTATATCCTTTATCGGTCTGTTTGTATATGCTTATATCTCACACCGCTATGGCATTAAACTGTCAGACTTAATACCGCCATGCCATTTTCATGCCGTTACGGGATTTTACTGTCCGGGTTGCGGAGGCACGCGCTCAGTTATGCATTTAATTTCAGGCAATCTTGTCAAAAGTCTTTATTATCATCCGATTGTTTTGTATGTTACTGTGCCCGGTATAATATTTTTCATTTCTCAGAGCATATATAGAATCAGGAGATTCTTTACACGAAACTCATGCAAATCATCTCCTGAAAAATACTGTTATCATGTTATGAGCATACATCCTGTATACGTATACATCGGATGCGCTCTAATTATCCTGCAGTGGATAATCAAAAATGTTTTACTGTTTTTATCCTAGTAATCAAGGTCTGACGGAAAACTATTGTAACCATTTATAAAAGACTGCGAAAATTCATCAAGCAGATTATCATAAACTCCGGTTGATACCAAATAAGCACCAATAATTACACCGATAATTCCAAGGAATATTGCTATTGAACCCATAATAATTCCGGCTATGGCTAATCCCTTTGCATTCTCTTTCTTTTTATTAGATATAATACCTGTTATCAGCGCGGCAATACCAAATACTATACCCATTTCTGACATACAGCAACATGTAACGCTAAGAATACCTGTAACAAGAGATATAATACCGAGTGTCTTCTTTGTATTCTGCTGTTCATATGGATTATATGCATTCTGTTGGTATGGGTTCTGATTGTAGTTATTAAACTGACCATACTGATTCTGATTAAATGCTTCCTGACCGTATGGCGGGAGTTGCTGTGGTTCAGGCTCTGATGCCTGTGGTTCAGGTTCTACGTCAATGATATTCTCATTTTCAACTACAGTCTCTTCATACTCATTTACAGGCTGTTCATTGCCACCATATAAAAAATCTTCATTATTATTCTGGTTATCCATAATTAACCTCCTTTGTATTACTGTTCCTCAACTTCAATCTTTCTTATTTCTTTTGTTCTTATCTCTTTTGTGATTGCAGCTATAAACTCATCTATTGTCTTAGCTCCTTCATCACCAAGATATCTGCTTCTTACTGATACTGTGCCTTCCTGCTCTTCCTTTTGTCCAACAACAAGTAAGTAAGGAACTCTATGAAGTCTTGCATCACGAATCTTATATCCGATTTTCTCGCTTCTTTCGTCGACACTGCTTCTGATTCCGTTTGCTTTAAGCTCTTTATTGACCTTATCTGCATACTCATGGAACTTCTCAGAAATAGGAAGTATGCGAACCTGCTCAGGACAAAGCCATGTTGGGAACTTACCTGCATATTTTTCAATAAGCCATGCAAGAGTTCTTTCGTAACAGCCAAGACTTGTTCTGTGGATAATATAAGGTCTGACCTTTTCACCGTTCTGATCTACATAATACATATCAAACTGTTCAGCAAGAAGTGCATCCCACTGAATAGTAATCATGGTATCTTCTTTACCGTATACATTCTTAGCATTGATATCTACCTTAGGGCCGTAGAATGCAGCTTCTCCGACATCCTCAACAAATGGAATCTCAAGCTCTGTAAGAACGTCACGAATATGCTGTTCTGTCTCTTCCCAAACTTCAGGCTCTCCAATATATTTTTCCTTATTATCCGGATCCCACTTTGAAAGATGGTAAGTTACGTCTCCGCCAACACCAAGTGTTGTAAGTACATGCTTAGCAAGTGCAAGACAATTCTTGAACTCTTCTACCATCTGGTCAGGTCTTACAATAAGATGTCCCTCTGAAATGGTAAACTGTCTTACTCTTGTAAGTCCGTGCATCTCACCTGATTCTTCATTTCTGAACAATGTAGAAGTTTCACCATATCTGATTGGAAGATCTCTGTATGACTTCTGACTGTTCTTATATACATAATACTGGAATGGACATGTCATCGGACGAAGTGCAAATACTTCCTTGTCAACTTCCTCATCACCAAGTACAAACATACCGTCCTGATAATGATCCCAGTGTCCTGATATCTTATAAAGATCGCTCTTAGCCATAAGAGGAGTCTTAGTTCTTACATAGCCCCACTCATTATCCTCAATATCCTCAATCCATCTCTGAAGCTCCTTAAGGATTGTAACACCATTAGGCATAATGAGCGGAAGTCCCTGTCCGATAACATCTACAGTTGTAAATATCTCCATCTCACGACCGAGTTTGTTATGGTCACGCTTCTTGATATCCTCAAGATAATCAAGATAATCTGCAAGGTCTGACTTCTTGTCAAATGCAGTTCCGTATACTCTTGTGAGCATCTTGTTCTTCTCTGATCCTCTCCAGTAAGCTCCTGAAGATGAAATAAGCTTAAATGCCTTTATCTGCTTTGTACTCATAAGATGAGGTCCCGCACATAAATCAACGAAATCTCCCTGACTATAGAATGATATAATGGCATCCTCAGGAAGGTCCTCAATAAGTTCAACCTTATAAGGCTCATCCCTGTCTGTCATATATTTAATTGCTTCATCTCTAGGAAGAGTGAAACACTCAAGTGCTGCTCCTTCCTTGATAATCTTCTTCATCTCTGCTTCAATCTTATCAAGGGCTTCTCTATCAAATGAAGGACAATCAAAATCATAATAAAATCCGGTATCTATCGATGGTCCTATAGCGAGTTTTGCCTCAGGATACAGACGCTTTACTGCTTCAGCAAGCACATGTGATGTGGTATGTCTGTAAGCTGCCTTTCCCTGCTCATCCTGAAATGTCAGAATGCTAAGCTCAGAATCAGTATCAACGATAGTTCGCAAATCAACAACCTTTCCATTAAGTTCTCCTGCACATGCGGCTCTTGCAAGGCCTTCACTGATATCCTTTGCAATCTCATATACAGACAACGGGCTGTCATATTCTTTACATGATCCGTCTTTTAAAGTAATCTTCATTGCCGTACTTCCTCCTTTTGTCATAATTAAATATTGTATACCAATTCGTTAGTATAAGTCAACCTTGATTATGTTGTAAAAAAGTACTAAGATTTATATAAGATTTACATGAAAGGAGCATTTCTATGAATATAACTGCACCATCTGTTACTATTATTGATATGGAAGACTACAGCGTTATGCTTAAAAAGATTGAGCGTATCGGTCGTGTGTGTTATAAGAGCGAAAGAAATATTACCGAAACCTCAGCAGAGCAGTTTGTAAAAAATATACTTGCAAACGGACATGAATCTGTTATTGAACATGAAAGTGTTACGGTAAAGGTAATATGTGACCGCGGTGTTACACATGAGATTGTACGCCACAGACTTGCAAGCTACAGCCAGGAAAGCACCAGATATTGTAATTACTCCGGAGATAAATTTAACAACAGCATTACCGTAATAGATATAGCATCAGGATTCGGCTATGACCTTAATAACGAAACTGATGCAAAGAAATACGAAGTTTGGAATAAAGCCATGAAAGCCTCCGAAGAATATTATTTTGAGCTTCTCAAGCTTGGGGCTGCGCCACAGGAAGCTCGCGCCGTACTTCCTAATTCATTAAAAACGGAACTTATCATGACGATGAACCTTAGAGAATGGAGACATTTCTTTAAACTCCGTTTAAGCAAAAAAGCGCATCCTCAGATGCGCGAAATTGCAAATCTTATATATGATGAGTTTATCAAGGCAATGCCGGTATTTTTCAGCAAGCTTGACATATCCTGACATTACCAAAGCATAGCTAATGATATAAAGATTACAAGAAATGTTACAACCAGTATAAGTATAATTGATATGATTGTTACAAGGAGACTCCCGAGGATTTTACCGACGGGGGTTTCTTTTTTTGATACAAGCATACCAACAACCCACATTGCAAGGAAAATAATTACAAGGAATAATGTTACAAATACATCTCCAAGCGAATCCTTCTTTGATATCACTAACAATCCTAATATATAACCTGCTATGTTCATGACCATATACGGAATATATTTAACTGAAAAAACAGCACCTAATATACTTAACACTCCGATAACTGCCAAAATGGAAACCGTAATATTATAATCGTATGCATATCCTCCTACGATATCTACGATTGCCGAAGCGACCAAAAATACGATACCTGCTGCCACCCTTATCGGTTTTGAAAACATCTCCTCTATCATTATACAATCCTCCCAACGTAACAGTTAAATAAGCTCTGCAAGCTCTCTTATATTACTTATACCATAACATTTTATCTGTGATTCTTTAATTATATCTTCTATGGCTTCCATATTTGATTTAGGAATAATACACGTCTTATATCCCATCTTTACAGCCTCATTTACTCTTTTTACCGCCATACTTACTCCTCTTACCTCGCCTACAAGTCCGACTTCTCCCATTATCAGCATACCGTCAGGTATGGCGCGGTTTCTGTAGCTTGATATTACAGCCGCAACAAGCGCAAGATCAAGTGCAGGTTCATTTACTTTCATGCCCCCTGCAATATTTACATAAGCATCATAATCGCCCATATGTATACCCATACGTTTTTCTATAACGGCCATAAGAAGTGTGATTCTGTTAAAATCAATGCCTACCGCTGTACGTCTCGGGTAATTAAAAGTTGTCTGACACACAAGCACCTGAATTTCAACCATAATCGGTCGTGTTCCTTCAAGCGCACAGGTTACCGCATCTCCCGGTTCATGTTCAGGTCTGCCTGACAACATGTATTCAGACGGATTAAGCACTTCACTAAGTCCTGTGTTTCTCATCTCAAATACGCCAATCTCATTTGTCGAGCCAAAACGGTTCTTCACGGCACGAAGCATTCTGTAAGATGCAACATTGTCGCCTTCAAAATACAGAACCGTATCTACCATATGCTCTAACATTCTCGGACCTGCAACAACACCTTCTTTTGTAACATGTCCGACAATAAATACTGATATTCCGTACTGCTTTGCAACGTGAAGTATAGCAGATGTACACTCTCGCACCTGGCTAACGCTTCCCGGTGCCGCATCTACATTTTCTTTATATACAGTCTGTATGGAGTCGATAACAACAACCTCAGGCTTATTTGCTCCGTTTACAACAAAATCCAGAATACGGTCAAGACTTGTCTCACAAAGAAGCAACAGGTTGTCCGTAAAATCACCTATTCTGTCTGCACGCATCTTAATCTGCTTAAGTGACTCTTCTCCTGATACATACAAAAGTCTTTCTCCCATAGCCGAAAGATTACGGCACATCTGAAGAAGTAAGGTTGATTTTCCGATTCCGGGATCTCCGCCGACAAGTGTAAGTGATCCCTTTACTATTCCACCGCCAAGAACTCTGTCAAGCTCACTTATTCCGGTAGTATATCTGTCCTCTGCTTCTATTGTAACTTCCGTTATCTTTTCCGGACTGTTCTGTTTTAGATTATCTCCTGTCACATAACGACTTGCCTGCTTAGATGGCTTAAGTCCCTCAACCATAGTATTCCAGGCATGACACCCCGGGCACTGTCCCGTCCACTTGGCTGTCTCATGTCCACATTCTTTACAGAAAAATACAAGCTTTTCTTTTGCCATACAAACCCCCGATACCTTAAATAACACAATCCGGCTGCCAATACATGTGACAGCCGGTAAAAATTATAACTCACTTAAAAATCTATTCTGATTTAACAACGATAACTTTTCTCATCTGTCCCGGTTCAAGAGAAATGCTGAATACAAGCTTACCTCCCAGATTCGTCTTAATCATTCCGACATCGTCATCGTCAATTGTAACTGCATACAATGTCTCAGGCTCAAGACCGAGTGTTATCTGTGCATCTTCCGTACCTTCCACTGTTAATGAAACAGTGTCCTCAGTAACCGAAAAACCATTTACCGCAGTTCCCATAACAGATTCATATACGAATAAACCATTCTTCTCAAGTTTTGTTATCTCTTTAAAAGTCTTAACTTTGTAAATGTCCCCCTGACATTCAAAATCAGACACTTTAGTTTTAGCATCAAGCAGATAATTACCAAAGCTCAATGAGCCGTCTGCTTCTTTTCTTATTAATTCCTCAATGACTGCCATTCCTTAATCCTCCTCTTATCGTACTTCGTAAAATAATTATAATATATATGGTACAAAAATACTACCAAAAAACATAAAATTACACACATTATTCACATTCATCAAAATGCATCTTACCGCCACTGTATGATATACGAATTGAAGAATGTTTTTTCACACTTCCGTCCAAAAGTTTTGTTGAAAGTACATCCTCAATCTCGTTCTGAATCGCACGTCTTAACGGTCTTGCACCGTAGTCTTTGTCAAAGCCGCTTTCTGCTATGTGCGTATATACATTTTTGCGGACTTTTATATCTATATCCAGCTGCTTCTTTGCACGCACACATAATTCATTAATCATAAGTTTCGCTATATCTTTTATATTGTCGGCAGTAAGTGAATGGAATACTATCATTTCATCAATTCTGTTTATAAATTCAGGCTTGAAGATTTTCTTTACTTCTTCAAGAACTCCCTGTTTCATCTTCTTATAATCAGCTTCTTCATCCGCTTCTGTCGCAAAGCCAAGCAGCTTAGGTGATGCTATACGGTTTGCGCCCGCATTTGAAGTCATTATAATGATTGTATCCTTAAAACTTACTTTTCTTCCCTGTGAATCCGTAATATGACCATCCTCAAGTATCTGAAGAAGTATGTTGAACACATCAGGGTGAGCTTTCTCTATCTCATCAAATAAAAGAACCGAATACGGCTTTCTCCTTATCTTCTCACTGAGCTGACCGCCTTCCTCATAACCGACATATCCCGGAGGTGAGCCCACCATTTTAGATACACTGTGTTTCTCCATGTACTCAGACATATCAACTCTTATTATATCATTTTCACTGCCAAATACAGCTTCGGCAAGCGCCTTAGACAACTCTGTTTTTCCTACTCCCGTAGGTCCTAAGAATAAAAATGAACCAACAGGTCTGTTCGGATTCTTAAGTCCTGTTCTTCCTCTTCTTACCGCAGCTGACACGGCATTTACAGCTTCATTCTGACCTATAACTCTCTTATGAAGTATAGATTCAAGCTTTCTGAGTCTCTTTATTTCATCTTCTCCCAGGCTGCTTACAGGAATTCCTGTCCAGTCTGACACAACTGTTGCAACTTCTTCATACGAAAGTACATTTTTTTCTGCATTACTTGCCTTCTTTTCCTGCTTCTTCTTATAAGAATCAATATCATTTCTTACTTTATCGATATCTTTTCTTATACGAGAAGCCGCATCATATTTCTGCTCCGAAAGAGCTTTCTCCATCTTACGCTGAAGCTCTGAGATTTTCATCTCATATTCTGTTATTTTTGACAAGTCTCCAATCAGATTTATCTTTAGCTTTGATGCAGCCTCATCCATTGCATCAATCGCCTTATCAGGAAGAAATCTGTCATTAACATATCTCATTGTAAGCTTTACTGCTGCATCAATTGCCTCATCACTTATACTTATTTTGTGATGATCCTCATAACGGGATCTCAGACCTTTTAATATATTTACGCACTCGGCTTCATTCGGCTCCTCAATCATAATTGACTGAAAACGTCTTTCAAGTGCTGCATCTTTTTCGATATGCTTACGGTATTCGGCAGTTGTGGTTGCTCCTATTACCTGTATCTCACCTCTTGCAAGATACGGTTTAAGAATATTGGAAGCATCCATTGTACCTTCTGCACTTCCTGCTCCGATTATTGAGTGTATCTCATCTATAAATAACAAAATATCTCCACAGGAAACAGCCTCATTTATTACCTTTTTAATTCTCTCCTCAAACTCCCCGCGATACTTTGAGCCGGCTACCATACCTGATAAATCAAGAGTATATAGCTTATATTTTTTCAAATGTTCCGGCACGCTTCCCTCTACTATTTTCTGTGCCAGTGCCTCTGCAACCGCTGTCTTTCCAACACCGGCCTCGCCAATCAAACACGGATTGTTTTTGCTTCTTCTGCTTAATATCTGTATAACGCTCAAAAGCTCCCTGTCACGTCCGATAACAGGATCAATCTTGCCCTCTTTTGCATATTCGTTGAGATTTCTTCCGTATCTGTCCAAAAAAGATGTGGCAGATTTTTTGTTATCCTTCAACCTATTTTTTTCGGAAATATAGTCATTACGTGCAAATGCTGCATCTTTACCAAGCGACTTAATACAATCAACATACAATTTCTGTATACTTAATCCGATATTCTTGATAATTTTACATGCCGTACTATCTGCATCTTTTAAAATGACAAGCAGAATATGCTCTGTTCCTATCTGCTTCTGTCCGAGTCTTACAGCCTCTGATGCTGCCGCATCAAGAACAGCCTTTGCTCTCGGAGAATACTCTTCCTTCTTTGTCTGAGTTATACCGGTATTTGCAAACATTTGAGTAAGCTCGTATATTTTTTCTTTATCTACACCGTTATTCACAAAAATCTCGTGGGTTGTGCCGCCACACATGATAAGTCCCATAAGGACATGCTCTGTTCCGATATATCCTCCGTTAAACCTTTTTGCCGTATCTTTTGCTATATTAAGCGCCATCATGGCACTATCTGTATATTCCGGTATCATTACTTTGTCCACTCCTCGTAGATATCATCTATAATCTCATGAACTTCTTCCCTGCTTATATCTTTACAAACTGCCTGAGCCATAAGCACACGAAGAGTTCTCTTAAGTTCATTCATCGCCTTCATCTTATCCGGATTAAGGCATATTACTGCGCCTTTTCTTCTGTCAAGGGTAAGATATCCCTCCTGCCTTAATATAGAGTATGCCTTATTTACCGTATGCATATTTATGCCTATACGGTCTGCAAGCTCCCTTACCGAAGGAAGGTTTTCGCCCTCATGTATTTCTCTTGTTGCAATCTGCATAATTATCTGGTTGCAAAGCTGCAGATATATAGCCTCATCACTATTAAAATCAATAGAAATGTACATAACAATCCTCCGTTAAAAATCAATATCATCGTACATACCATCAGAACCTTTTTTTATCTTTCTCAAAGTAACATTTATCAGTGCTATAACCAAAAATACACATAACGCGGCAAGTACTGCTACAATTATTGCCATCTGTCTGAGGTTTTTACTGTATATCTGTGCATTTATGTCCCCGTCACCGGATCCTAAATTTCCTGAATTTACCCTGTTAATAAGATCACCCGTATATCTCTGAATACTCTTTTCCTGCCTGTCAAACTGATAGAAGTCCTTATCGCCGTTTTCATTCATGCAGTACATTATAAGAATGTCATTCTCAAGATCATTTGCCATTGTATACGCCGTAACATTTACGCCATATAAAAGGACTGAAGTTTTCTTAAATCCTACAGGGATTTCCGTACTCTCATCTACATCTACAACACAGAATTTGTAATCATTCTCTATATATACAGAATTATTCTTTTTATATACTGAAAATCCTACACCGCTTTTTCCGTCAAAATCTTCCTGTTTTGTATCGCTTTCATCTTTAGATTTTCTTTTGACCTTAATAATGTATTCACGTACTTTTCCGCTTTCGGCTGTAACTTTGACCTTTACAGTATTTTTGCCATATATCAGCGATTCATTTCCTTCAAATGAAACAATTGCTTTTTTGCTTGCTGCAGAATACGTAAAATATAAAGTCTCAACATCGCTGTCTACCGCAACAGAATATTTCTTAACATCACTTTCAAATGGCGGATCCAGTTCTCCTGCACTTACACCCAAGGATACAAGCGAATTGTCATCACTTTTAGTACCCGGCACCGCAACCTCGGCAGTTCCATTAACAACAACAGATACTCTGCTGCTTGTTACATCCATTTTTCCACCAGCACCTTTTACCTGTGCCTTGTCTGATATACTTACTGTTCCGACACCCGGAGCTATACCGCTAAACACAAGCGGAATAGAGACAGATGCTTCATTACCGCTGAATTTTGCAGACACTCGCAAGAGTCCTGAACTTCCGCTTACATATTCTCCGCCGTCCACAAATGTCATAATATCCGCATCATAAGCTATATATGTCTCTACATTTGTTATAAAATCCGAAGCAGTTACCTTCATAGTAACTGTAAATGGTTTTCCGGCTTTCACTTCTGCTTTTTCAGCATTAAACTGTATCATTGCGTTTTTAGCCGCGGAAACAGGTGTTGTAACAAGCATTCCACAGCATAGCAGTGAAATAAACGCAAATAATCCGATACACCTTTTTGCAATCCTCATAAGAATACCTCTCTTAACCCTTGTTTATTTTTATAGTATATTGCTTTGTCTTACCATTTTGTGCGGTTACGGTTATTACGGCACTCGTCTCAGTTTCGGTAAGATTAATAAGTCCTGTTCCTTCTACCGTTGCGCTTGCATTTACCGGAGTTGCTTCTAACATAACTCCTGTTTCCGAAGGGTCTACGGTTATCGTATATGTACTGTCAGCATTTACCGCAAATAACGGCTTTACTGTATAAGGCATTCCTGTAGTTGCACCTGTAAGCGTTATCGTCTTAAGATAGTTATTCGGATTGAGGTTGTGTGAAGGTGCAATGCTTGTCGTTTCAGGCATATTCTTAAATGTTGGAATAATAAATACAATTGATTCTGTATGCATCCATGATTTACATGCTTCATACATCTTAGCCGCTTCCGAATATGCAGCCGCAACATTACTCATGTACTGATGCTTGTATGTATTATTCGGTGTTACATTAAACTTCTCAAGGTATACGGTATTTTGTCCTTTTGATATATAGTTTCCTGCGATATACTGCGCTCCCCCGAGTATTGAACGGTACTGATTGTTCCACGGTCTCATATAAGTCGTTCCCGACTTTGCAAAACTAAGACCTCTGATAATGGCATTTCCGTCAGCTCCGTCAGAAGCTCCGATATTATAGAAATTATATATTCCTTCAAAATCTTTTACTGTTCCCGTAACAGAATTACTTACCGACTGCGGTCCCGTAACGACCTCCTGCTTTACACGTGATGCAAGATGATACGGACTTGCTCCGGTAAGCTCCGCCGCCTTAATAAATGTATCTCTGTATGTAGTAGTTATCTGATTGCCTGCTTCGTCAGTATATGTATATTCTGCATTATTAAACATTGTATTTGCGAGAATCAAATCCACTCCGGCAGCATTCTGATAACCCGGTTCATAATTAAGTGCTTCAAACATAAATATGTATTTTTCAGTAAGGAAATTCCGCGGATCCATATAATAAGCAACCGCTTCCTTTGAGGCTGCCACCCACGTTTTCCCGTCAAATACAACATAAGCATCCTTTTCCCAGTCATATGCACCTGCCTCATGCGACTTCCATGCATGCTTATAACTATTCGGAATAAGGCTTATTCCCGTCTTTGACTCTTCCGTAACAGCAATATTCCAGTCAAGTCCGGTATTATATGTCTTAAACTGCCAATATGGATACTTCTTATGTAGTGTTCTGAGATACGGCTTATAGCTCTCAGGGAATCCTTGATTATTCATCTCAGTTTCAAATTCCTCATCGGAAAGGACAACCTTATCATTATCGTCAGGCTTAGGCTGTTCGTTCTCATATTTCTGAGGATTTGAAATAAATACAGCTTTATCTGCACTTATCCATCCTTTTACATTTTTCTCCCCTGATATTGCCTTTATGTTATACCACTTTACTCCTTTTACAGTCTTTTCCCTTTTTATTGTGATGTCACTGTTTTTCTTTAGTTTTACAGTCTTCTTTTTAATCTTTACATACTTTTTATTTCCGGGTTTCTTACTGAGCGCAGTCTTTTTATAAACTTTTGCTGCAGTACTTCCTGCTTTTAACGAGACATTCAAAGAATCCAAATATCCTCTTAACGTCTGTCCTTTATATACAAATCTAATCCCATAAATGTATTTACCGGACACGACTTTTACACTGTCGATCGTTACGCCTTTTCCCTTTTTTACCTTTACAGTCTTCTCTCCCGATATGAGATATCCGGACTTCTTCTTGAAGCCTGCAAGTACTTTCTGTTTGGAAAGCATAACGGCTTCGTTTCCGACATAATTAACAAGGTATGCTCCGTTTTTTTCCTTTGAGATGTACATGGATGCAGCATAGCCGGTATACTCTTTTCCGAAGTATGTAAAGCTTACCTTGTACCAGTCTCCCTGATACTTGTCCAGTATGTCCACAATGGCACCTTTGTTAAGCTTTATTCCGTTCTTTTCATGCATCACATTAGGAAATGCAGTTGCCGGGCCTGTCCTTATATTTAGCTCATCTGTCGTAACAATTCCAATGTTAACCGCTGCAGATGCAGTATCATTTTTTGCAAATATACTACACATACACAACAAAAATCCAATTATACATATAAATGTATATTTTCTCATATTGCCCTCCGTTCTAGGCTTCATCGTATATCCTTTTGAGTTCATCCAAATCAAATGTATAGGTTGAATTACAGAACTGACAGTGCATCTCTATAGGCTGTCCGTCTTCTATTATCGAAGAAAGCTCCTCTCTTCCTATACTTATAAGTGCTTTCTCTACTCTTTCTTTCGTACAGTTGCAATAATACTTACATTCATTTTTATCAAATATATTTAATCCCATATCTGAGAAAATGTACTCTATTATATCTTCCGGAAGCATACCCTCATTAAGCATGGTCGTTACAGGTTTTATATCCGAAAGCTTATTCTCAAGTTTGGTTATCACTTCATCAGGCGTGTCCGGAAGAAGCTGAATAATAAATCCTCCCGCAGCCTTTACAGTATTATCCATGTCCATAAGCACACCAAGCGCAACTGATGAAGGTGTCTGCTCAGACACTGCATAATAATATGTCAAATCCTCTGCTATCTCTCCGGATATAAGCTCAATCTGTCCCGTATAAGGCTCTTTAAGTCCTATATCCCTAATAATACTTAACGTACCCGGTCCTATCGCACCGCTTACATCGAGCTTTCCTTTATCATTTGCAGGAAGAAGAACCATAGGCTCATTTACATAGCCCTTCACATAACCTCTGCTGTCAGAAGTTACAGTTATTCCTCCGATAGCTCCGGCACCTCTTATCTGAAGAGTAAGCTTGTCCTCTGCACCTTTCATCATGATGCCCATCATGCTTCCTGCCGTAAGCAATCGTCCGAGTGCCGCAGTCGCCACAGGGCTTGTGTTATGATACTGTCTTGCCTGTTCACATAAATGTCTTGTAGTTGCAGCAAATACACGAATGCGGTTATCTGCCGCTGTTGCTCTTACTATATAATCTTTCATTCGTAATACTTTCCTTCCTGATATGTTTCTTTTACAACAAAAAATACACGTTCCGAATTCTCATCCGGTTCGTCGTATGTACACTCATCGTATACACCAACAAGCTCCATTCCCGAAGCTTTAACAAGTGCCTTTATCTCATCTATGCCATATGCCCTCTGCTCATGATACTCCGTATACTTCTCATACATATCAGGCGTATCACAATCTGCAAGAAACATCGTAAGCTCATACGCATTGATTCCGGTCTCTGCATCATAATCATTTTCCCAGATAAGGGTCGCATCTTCCCTGTTATCAACCTGAACGGAGTCCGCAAGAACATTAGCATAGAAATAAGGTGTTTTCATGTCAAATATAAATAAACCATCCTTTTCAAGATAGTTATTCACCTTTCTAAGCACAGTACAAAAATCATCTGCATCCAGGATATAATTCATGCTGTCACACACGGAAATAACCGCGCCGACTGTTCCGTACAACTCAAGCTCACACATGTCCTGATTCAGATAAAGGATTCTTCCTGCGCTCTCCTCCTGTTCCCTTGCACACAAAAGCATCTCCTCTGATATATCCACACCGATCATATCATAGCCTTTATCTGCCATATACCTTGTCATAATACCCGTTCCACACCCGAGATCACACACAAGACCTTCGGATATACCGCGTGACTTAAGTATATCTGTTATGTAATTTCCCCATTTTTCATAAGGAATATTATCCATAAACTCATCATATATTTCAGAAAAAACAGAATATGCTTCCATAATATAACTCCATAGCATTTATTTGTTATATAAAGACTATAACACATAAGACAAGAAAAGTTAATACTAAATTTAAACTACCTGATTCTTCTTGTTACGGCTGTAACTACAGATGTAATTATAAATACAATGATGTTGATAACGACGATGCTTGCTCCGACAGGTGCATCGGCATTAAATGACACTATCATTCCTATGACAAAGCACAGAACTGAAAGTACTGCTGATATACAGATAACTTTTTTATATGTTCCGGATATTTTCATGGATATGGTTGCAGGGAAAATGATGAGACTGGATATAAGAAGTGCTCCCATCATTCTCATTCCTATAACTACCGTTACTGCGGTAAGTACTGCAAGCACTATGCTGTATATACCTGTTTTGGTACCGGTGGCACTTGCAAATACATCATCAAATGTAACTGAAAATATACGGTTATAAAACAATATATATAATGAAATAATTACTATCGACATTATAACGCAAAGCATCGCATCCTCGCGGCTTAACGCAAGAATACTTCCGAACATGTAATTATATACATCCGTGTTCATACCTGATGACATGGATATAACAAGTATACCTATAGCAAGAGCACCACTTGATACTATTGCTATGGCATTATCTCCGTTTATAAAACTACTGTTTTTTATTCTGAGAAGGAATATCGCACATATGATACACACAGGTATTGCAACTCCAAGCGGCGCAAGATTAAGCACTGAAGCAACTGCAAGTGCTCCGAAACCTACATGCGACAAACCGTCACCAATCATAGAGTATCTCTTTAACACAAGGCTTACTCCAAGCAAAGCTGCGCACAAGGAAATAAGAACACCTGCAACAAGTGCCCTCGTAAGAAACGGATATGCAAATATAGTTTCAATTGTATTTATCAACATCCGATATCTGCTCCCTTCAAATACTCAAGTCCGACTCTGCTTGACACGTATTCATCCTTTGTTCCGTAAAAAAGCTGGGTATGTGACAAATGAAGTATATGACTTGCATAGGAAACTGCAGCTTTTGTGTCATGCGATACCATAATTACAGTCATCTTATATTCGCTGTTAATCTTTTTAATTATATCATAAAGCTCCGCAGTTGCGGCAGGATCAAGTCCGCTTACCGGCTCATCAAGAAGAATAAGTTTCTTTGCGGCACACATTGCTCTTGCAAGAAGCACTCTCTGCTTCTGTCCGCCGGACAAATCCCTGTAACTTCTTTTTTCATAGCCCTTCATTCCCATAAGCTCAAGTTTTTCAAGAGCATCTTTTTTATCAGCACTGTTATAGAAAGGTCTTGCACCCATACTGTTAATTCTTCCTGAAAGCACAACTTCAAGTACACTTGCCGGGAAATTGCTGTTTATCATCATCTGCTGAGGCATATATCCTATTTCGTGCGACTTAAGTCCTTCCCCGAAAAGCACCTTTCCTTTTGCAGGCGCAATAAGTCCGAGTATCCCTTTGATAAGTGTACTCTTACCGGCTCCGTTTTCTCCGAGAATGCACAAATACTCTCCGCCACAAAGCGAAAAATCCACATCTGAAAGAACTATATTTGCATCATAACCAAATGATGCTTCTACACATTCAAGTATTGCCATCAGTTAAGTGCCTCCCTTAATACTGCTGCATTGTGCTCCATCATATCTATATATCCAAATCCCCTGTCATACTCTTCTTTTGAAACGTTATGACAGGAATAAAATGTTTCCACCTTTGCCCCCGTTTCTCTTGCAATCGACTCTGCAACGAGCCCATTGCCAAGCTCTGCCTTCAAAATAACACCGATATTTTCTTTTTTTACGGTATCAATAAGCGAAGCAATCGTACGCGGATTAACTTCATTATCTGCCGCGCATCCCGGAAAAGCCGCATGATATGACAGGCCGTACTGCTCTGTAAAATATCTCAGTGCAAATCTGTCGCCAAATGTTATCGTCCTGCCTGATGCTTCAGACACAACCTCATTTATCATCTCATCAAGCTCATAAAGTCTTTCTGTATAAGCCTGTCCATTTTCAGTATATACTGCTGCATTGTTTTCATCAAGCACACACAGTTCTTCTGTTATGCTTTTTACAATAGCTGTGGCATTTATCGGAGATGTCCACACATGTTCATCATATTCTTCATCAGAATGTTCATGCGTATGTCCCTCATGTCCGTGTTCGCCATGCTCATGTTCTTCTTTATATAATGTATCTATACAATCCATCATTTTAAGCGTATTAACATCATCCATTGACTCAAGTATATCGTTAACCCACTCATCATTTTCACCGCCATTATATATAAAAAGATCGCATTCATTAATATCAATAAGGTCTTTCGGAGACGGATCAAATGAATGGCTCTCTTCGCCCGGAGAAAGAAGCATACGGACAGACACCTTATCTCCTGCGATCTGCTTCACAAAATCATAAGGTGCATATATCGTTGTGACTATGCGAAGGCTTCCGTCACCGGACATATCGCGCTCCTGCCCCACACAGCCGGCAAACATTATGAATATAAAAAGTGTACAAATATATAATACAGACTTTATCTTCATTAGATAACCCCGCCATAAATTATTCCGTTACTTGTGATACTAAAGACTGCACCGTAAAATGTCAAATGTTTTTTTCTTTACAGATTAAAGATATGGTGCTATATTAAGCGTGGATGGTATTCTGACGAAGCCGTACCTTTTATGAATATATTTTGCCTTCCATAGAAAGGAAGGTGGTAACGTGACTTATGAGAACACTTTACAGATTGGATTTATCGGAGCCGGCAGGGCAGGCTGTTCACTCGGAAAGTATTTTGTTACAAAGGGTGCAACGGTTAAAGGCTACTACAGCCGTACAGAAGAGTCAGCCATGTGGGCCGCTTCATTTACCGACACTGTACACTACAGCAATATCAGAAGTCTAGTTAACGAATGCAATACTATATTTATAACCGTTTCAGACTCAGAGATTGGGAATGTCTGGAGCGAGTTGTCATGTCATGACATTTCGGGCAAAATCATATGTCATACAAGCGGTGCGCTATCTTCATCAGTATTTCAAAACCAGGATGCCTGCGGGGCTTTCGGTTATTCACTCCATCCACTATATGCAATAAGCAGTAAGGAAAACAGTTATAAAGAATTTGATAAGGTCTATTTTACTATTGAAGGGCATGAGAAACATCTAAAGGATTTGATGGATTTCATAAGCTCTCTCGGAAACAGTATAACCGCCATTTCTTCTCAGGATAAAGTGCGTTACCATGCGGCAGCGGTATTTGCAAGTAATCTTGTATGCGGTCTTTATGAAAAGGCTTGCGGAATTTTGCGTGGTTGCGGTTTTGAGGAAAATGATGCACAGGCAGCTTTATCATCTTTGTTTTACGGAAACAGCAGTGCTATAGCAAACCGTGGTGCAAAAGATGCACTTACCGGACCTTGCGAACGCGGAGACGTTTCTACTATTAAAAAGCATCTTAATGTTTTAGACGGCGATGACGAGATGATATACAGACTTTTATCAAAGGAACTTATTAATATAGCCGGACAAAAAAATCCTGACAGGGATTATACGGCATTAAATGACATATTGAGTCTTAGTGACAAGGAGGATTTATCATGAAGAACACAGTATTAACTTTTAAGCAGGCAAAGGAAAACGGCGAAAAGCTTACAATGCTTACCGCGTATGATTATTCAATGGCAAAGCTCATTGACTCAGCAGGGATAAACAGCATCCTTGTCGGAGATTCACTCGGCAATGTTATGCTCGGCTATGAAGACACTTTATCAGTTACCGTAGAAGATATGATTCATCACGGTGCAGCAGTTGCAAGAGGTGCGAAAAATGCACTCGTTATAATCGATATGCCATTTATGTCATATCAGACTTCCGTATACGATGCAGTCGTAAATGCCGGAAGACTTATGAAGGAAGGACGCGGCGGCGCAGTTAAACTTGAGGGCGGACGCGAAATGTGTGACCGTATAAAAGCAATAACAGAATGTGGCATACCGGTATGCGCTCATCTCGGACTTACTCCTCAGTCAATCAACACACTCGGCGGACACAAGATTCAGGGAAAGAGTGAAGAAGCTGCAAAAAAACTTATAGAAGATGCTCTTCTTGTACAGGAAGCCGGAGCATTTGCAGTAGTACTTGAATGTGTTCCTGCAAAACTTGCCGCACTTATCACAGAAAAACTTTCTATTCCTACAATCGGAATTGGTGCAGGAAACGGCTGTGACGGACAGGTTCTTGTATATCAGGATATGCTCGGCATGTTCTCAGACTTCGTTCCAAAATTTGTTAAACAGTTTGCAAATGTAGGCAACATCATGAAACAAGCATTTGCTGACTATAAAAATGAAGTAGGAAGCGGCGCATTTCCTGATGAATCACGCACTTATACAATAGATGATGACGTTTTAGAGAGATTGTACTAAAAGTACCGGGGAGGATTTTGTAATGAAAATATTATCAACAGTAAATGAAGTAAGAAGCGCTGTTAAGGCTTGGAAAAAAGAGGGTAAAACAGTCGGACTTGTTCCTACAATGGGATTTTTACACGAAGGACATATAAGTCTTATCAAACGTGCAGTTGAAGAAAATGACCATGTTGTTGTAAGTATATTTGTCAATCCTACACAGTTTGGACCAAATGAAGACTTTGAAGCTTATCCCCGCGATCTTGAAATGGATGCAAAGATGTGTGAGGAGGCAGGCGCTGACATCATCTTCCACCCGGAAGCATCTGAAATGTATCCTGAAAACTTCTCTTCATTTGTTAACATGACAGGCCTTACCGATGCACTTTGCGGAAAGAGCAGACCAATTCATTTTCAGGGAGTATGTACTGTAGTAAGCAAGCTCTTTAACATAATTCCTGCTGACAATGCTTATTTCGGAGAAAAGGATGCACAGCAGCTTGCAATTATCAAGCGCATGGTAAAAGACCTTAATTTTGATATAACAATCAAAGGCTGCCCTATCGTACGTGAAAGCGACGGTCTTGCAAAGAGTTCACGAAACACTTACCTTAATGCTGAGGAAAGACAGGCGGCACTCGTTTTATCAAAGGCCGTTAACTGCGGAAAAGAAATGGTTGCTGCAGGTGAGAAAGATGCATGCACAATTCTTACAGCAATGAAAGATATTATAAATGCAGAACCTCTTGCAAGAATTGACTATGTTGAGATGGTCGACATGAACACCATGAAAAATATAGATACAGTAAGCGGCGACGTACTTTGCGCAATGGCTGTATTTGTTGGAAAAACAAGACTTATAGATAACTTCATCGTATTGGAGGACTAACTTATGAATATAACGATGTTAAAAGGAAAAATACACAGAGCTGTAGTAAAACAGGCTGAGCTTGATTATGTTGGAAGTATAACCGTTGACCCGGTTCTTATGGAGGCATGCGGAATTCTTGAGTACGAGTACGTTCAGGTTGTGGATATCGAAAACGGAAACCGTTTTGAAACATATACAATTGCCGGCGAGCCAAATTCAGGTATGATCTGCTTAAATGGTGCGGCTGCCCGCCAGGTTCTTGTTGGCGACCATGTAATCATAATGAGCTACTGTACTCTCACCCCTGAGGAAGCTAAAGATCACAAGCCATCAGTTGTATTTGTAGATGATGATAACAAAATTGTACGCTGTGCAAACTACGAGAAGCACGGTCAGCTGTCCTAATACGGAGGTCATTTATGCTTAAAGACAAAACAATTGTACTTGGCGTAACAGGAAGTATCGCAGCTTACAAAATGGCAAATGTTGCAAGCATGCTTATGAAGCTTCACGCCGACGTACATGTCATAATGACAAAAAATGCTACAAACTTCATTAATCCAATAACATTTGAGACACTTACCGGCCACAAATGTTTAATCGATACATTTGACCGCAACTTCCAGTTTGAAGTCGGTCATGTGTCTATTGCAAAAAAAGCCGATGTATTTCTTGTGGCTCCTGCCTCAGCAAACATCATAGGTAAAATGGCATGCGGTATAGCTGACGATATGCTTTCAACTACTCTTCTTGCGGCACGTTGCCCGATCATCGTATCTCCGGCAATGAATACCGCAATGCTTGAAAATCCTATTGTGCAGGACAATATAGCAAAGCTTAAATCCTACGGCATGACTATTATTGAGCCTGCAAGCGGTATGCTTGCGTGTCGTGATATCGGAGCAGGAAAACTTCCGTCAGAGGATGTTTTGGTTGAATACATTCTTAAAGAGGTTGCATGCAAACACGACCTTGCCGGCAAGAATGTACTTGTAACAGCCGGACCAACAAGGGAAGCCATCGATCCTGTCAGATTCATAACCAACCACTCTACAGGCAAGATGGGTTATGCAATCGCAAGAATGGCAATGCTTCGCGGGGCAAATGTGACACTTGTGACAGGACCTGTTTCACTTACACCGCCGATGTTCTGCGACGTTGTAAATATAAATTCTGCAGATGATATGTATGTTGCTGTTACGGAGCGTTCAGATGCGCAGGATGTAATTATTAAGTCAGCGGCAGTTGCAGACTACACACCGGCTTATACTGCTACCGAAAAGATTAAAAAAGAGAATTCATTTAATGATTCTTCTCTTTCTCTTGTAAGAACAAAAGATATATTAAAAGCACTCGGCGAAAAGAAAAAGCCGGGCCAGATAATATGCGGTTTCTCAATGGAAACAGAAAATATGCTTGAGAACTCACGCAAGAAACTTGCATCAAAAAATGCAGACATCATAGCCGCAAACAACCTTCGTACCGAAGGTGCAGGTTTTGGAACTGATACAAATGTGCTTACACTTATCACAAAGGATTCTGAAACAGAGCTTGATATGATGAGCAAAGAAGAAGCGGCAATGAAGCTTCTTGATAAGATAAAGGAAATGATGTAGTATGGTCCAGATGACGTCCAGATTTCGTGTTAATTAAGGTGGAACGTGGTGTGTGGGCTGCGGCGGTAGACGACGGGCTGCGACGGACAGCGAGTATCTATATGAAAAAATGTTGAAATTCGACCCCCATTTTTTATTGAAAATGGGGGTCATTTTTGTAATTTCTTCGCTATAGATACTTTTCAAGCAAAATCCCATGAAAAATCTTCAAAAAATGGAGTTCAAAATAGAAGTTTTTTCTGTATAGATACTTTCATGTAAAGGCTGGTGTGAAAGCGAATAGTCAAAAAGTTTTTTGCACCTTTAACACCTTTTATTTGTCTATTATTTGCACCTAAGCCTTAAAACACATAAAAAAAGTGCCGAGCATCTCGACACTTTCTAAATAGCGAGGAAGGGATTTGAACCCCCGACACCGCGGGTATGAACCGCGTGCTCTAGCCAACTGAGCTACCTCGCCATATGAACGTCCTTTAAGATAATCTCAAAAGACGTTATAAATGGGACCTACAGGGCTCGAACCTGTGACCCTCTGCTTGTAAGGCAGATGCTCTCCCAGCTGAGCTAAGATCCCATGCAATTTCAAACTGCTTGATTATTATATATAACTTGTCCCCTGTTTGTCAACCCTTTTTTTCAAATTTTCTCCATTCATTGAAATCGCCGGCCATTATCTTTGCTCCTTCAATTAATCCGTTAAATACTCCGGACTTATATAAGCTCGAAATAATCATTCCGATAGGAATTCCGATTATCATACCGATAATCCCCCATATTCTGTATCCCACAAACATATAGAATATAGTTTCAAGTGGAGTAAGACCTACACTGTCTGCAACCATTTTAGGCTGTAAGAACTGTCTCAAAGCCTGACACAACACATACAATATCAAAAGCACAACCGCGTTCAGATAATTTCCTACAATAAGCTCATATGCGCACCATGGCCAGATGATAGCTCCCGCTCCCAATACAGGCAGGAAATCTACGACAGCTATAATAAGCGCAAATAAAATAGCATAATCAACGCCAAGAAGCAAAAGACCGATTGAAAGAATTACAAATGCACAGCACATTATCTTGAACTGAGCTTTGAAATATCCGATTAATGCAGACATTACCTGGCCCATTACAAACTTATAACCGTTCTTTATGCTGAGCGGAATCATATTTTTTGCACGTTTAACAATATTATCATGCTCTGAAGTAAGAAAATAACTTACGAGTATTGTAATAACCGTTAAGATAAGACCATCGACAACACTCTTAACGATATTGCTTGCGCTGTTTATCATTTCGCTGCTTTCACTGAAACGTTTAATAATACCGTCAATAAACTTATCTATACTACTTCCGATTGTCTCAGTAATACCATTGGATTTTTCAGACCAAAACGGCAATTTACCACTCAACGAATTAATAAATTCCTGAACAGACGCAGCCGCCTGCTCATACAACTTAGGAAAATCCCCAACAAATTCTATTCCCTGTTTAATAAGCATGTACAATATCAGATACATCAGAGATATAACTGCTGCCAAAACAAGAACGATTACTATGGCCGTTCCATGCTTTCTTACAATCTTTACTTTTTTCTCAAGAAGGCGCACAAGAGGATTAGCAATAAGTGCAATTATCCAGCCCACTATAAAAGGCCAGAAGAATACAAGCACTTTCGGAATCACGAAAATACAAAGCAAGGCAATTGCTATAAAAACAAGATGATTTGCAAGTATCTTTAAATATAACCGGCTTTTCTTTTCCTCCACGTACAAACTCCTTTCAATAAATATAACAGAGCAAAATCATTTAGCTAAGTACAGCTCCAAGTCCTCCGAGAAGTCCCGATGCTGCAAGCGCCATGATAACACCCGCCAAAAGCACGCCCAGCATAACTGCAATTACACTTGTCTTAAAATCCATATCAAGTATGCTTGCCGCAAGTGTACCTGTCCATGCACCTGTTCCCGGAAGCGGAATTCCTACAAATAACAACAATGCGAGAAAAAGTCCTTTTCCGGCTTTTGCTTCAAGCTTCTTTCCGCCCTTATGTCCTTTTTCAAGACAAAATCTAAAGAACTTTCCTATAACCGGTTTGTCTGCACCCCATTCCAGCGTTCTTCTTGCAAAAAAGAAAATAAACGGAACCGGAATCATATTTCCAATAATACAAACGATATATGATGTTGCAAACGGCAAATCAAAAAAAACCGAATAAGGGATTGCACCTCTAAGCTCAATAAGCGGTACCATTGACATAAAAAATATAATAATATAATGCTTTAACATAATCTGCCCTCTCTATCCAATCTATCCATCATTTTTACTAAAGCACGTCCTCTGTGACTCACTTCATTTTTCTTATCAGGTGTAAGTTCAGCTGTTGTGCATTCATACTCAGGAACGTAGAATATCGGATCATATCCAAAGCCATGCACTCCCGCTATCTTGTGTGCAATTCTTCCCTCAATTGTTCCTCTCTCGGCAACAACCTCACCATCCGGCATTGCACATGCGATAACACACACAAACCTCGCACTTCTCTTTTCCTCTTCTACACCATCAAGCTGATCTATAATGTGCTGATTCTTAATGCTGTATGGCGTATCTTCTCCAAGGAAACGTGCCGAATATATTCCCGGTGCCTTATCAAGATAGTCTACCTCAAGTCCCGAATCATCTGCAAGAACAATGTCACCTGTGAGCTTTGCAATTGCTTCTGCCTTGATTATTGCATTTTCTTCAAATGTACTTCCATCCTCAACTATATCAACATCTATTCCTGCGTCCTTTAACGAAAGAAGCTCGATGTCATGCTTTATAAGAAAATCTTTCATAATGGCTCTTATCTCATCCATCTTGCCTTCGTTCCCGGTAGCAAATATAATTCTCATCATTTATCCCTTTCTTCTCTGTCAGTTCTTCTTGGCGGCTTCGGACCCATGTACTGAAGATAATATGTCTTCATCATACCATTGTATATTTTACGATTTTTATCGGCCTTGCGTCCTATGTACTGCTCCGCCTGGTCATACGCTGTAATTATATAGTACGACCATGAATCAAGTCCGTCAAATGCTTTTCCGATTTCCCTGTACAAAGCAGGCATATCCTTTTTGTCCTCAATACGCTCACCGTAAGGAGGGTTCGTGATTATAAATCCATATTTTCTCGGACTGCTGAGTGCGCTTACCGGACGCCTCTGAAAATGAATATACTTGTCAACGCCTGCAAGCTCTGCATTTGCCTTTGCCATCTTAATACACTCATCGGATATATCAAATGCCTGAATAGACATCGAAACATCATCTTTTACAAGGCTTCGCGCCTCATCATATGCACTATAAAAAATCTTCTTTACGTCAAATGCAGTCCATCTGTCCGAAATAAACTCCCTGTTCATACCCGGAGCAATATTTGCACCGATCATGGCCGCCTCAATCGGAATAGTTCCGCTTCCGCAAAACGGATCAATAAGATGTCTGTCTGCTCGCCACGGAGTTAATCCTATAAGTGATGCCGCAAGTGTCTCTGTTATCGGAGCCTTCACAGTCCATTTTCTGTAACCTCTCTTGTGAAGGGAAGTTCCGGTTGTATCAATACCGATAGTAACCATGTCCTTCATAATAGTCACTCGGAGCGGATAATCCTCGCCGTCCTCCGGAAACCATGACATATGATACTTAAGCTTAAGCCTTTCAACAATAGCCTTTTTAATAATGGACTGAATATCCGACGGACTGAAAAGCTTACTCTTAACTGAATTCGCTTTTGCCACCCAAAATCTTGCATTCTTTGGAATAAATTCTTCCCACGGTATGCTCTTTGTGTTCTCAAAAAGCTCATCAAAGGTTACCGCCTTAAAGCTTGCCACCTTAAGAAGAATCCTCTCCGTCGTCCTCATGAAAACATTTGCCCTTGCAAGTGCGGAAAGATCACCGTAAAATGACACCTTACCATCACTTACTTCGCTTATCCTATATCCAAGATCAAGTACTTCCTTTTTACATACCGCTTCCGTACCAAAATGACACGGAGCAATCCATTCGTATTCCTGCATTTAAATATATTCCGCCTTTTACATTATTAACCATTTTTTCGAAAAATAAATTCGTCTCTCATTATATTCTAAAACTGCAGTTTTGTCACTAATTTATCGGTTAATTCTTGTAATACGCCAAATATTTTTTGTATTCATTTACCCCGCCGTACAAACTGTATGCGTCTATATTATAACTCATAAGTTTTTTTGCAATAAGCATACTCGTATTTCCGCGTTCGCAGTAAAGTACAAGTGTTTTTCCCTTGCTACACACAGTTTTTATTTCATCTATAAAAGCAGTATCATTTTCGTCAAATGCATCCGTAAATCTCTGCTCATCTATATTGTACGCGTCCTGCAAATGGTATTTTTCATACTCCTCCCGTTCTCTCACATCTATTATATAAAACTGCTCGCCACGGCTCATACGGTCGTGTAATTCTTTGCTTGTAATAAGGTCCATATTTGCTCCGTACATACTTTTTTTTATTATATGCGCGGGATGGGGTGGTGGGGATATATGGTATGTTTTAAATTTTTACAAAACAAATTGTGTCATACCGCCGTAGGTCGCGCCTTTTTCATTATGTAATACATAGAGCCTACCATAACTCCCAATGAAACAATTGCTACAACTATATGCTGCCAACTAACCAAATCTATATTGTCTCCAAATATACCAACCAAATTAAATGACATATGAATAATAATAGATGCCCCTATGGACTTCAAACGTTCCGCCACAACAGCAAACAACATTCCCGTCACAAAAGCATATGCTATCCACAAGAGTTGCCCATGCATAAGACCAAATGCCAAACTGCTTATAACTATTGCCACCCATATATTCATGGCTTTTTTTAATCTTGAAAGAATAAGTCCTCGAAAAACAACTTCCTCTACAACAGGAGCCACGATAATTGTAGCCAAAACCCTTATAAACAAACTTCCCGACGTAAGTCCCTGTGAAGACTCTACATAAGATCCCAGCATACTTTCCGGCAAAGGAAGTAAACTTAATGCGCAGGAAATAAAAAATGATGTGGCTACACCTAAAAATATGAGCGGAATCACCTTGTTTTTATCAAATTTACAAAGAGAAACCTCTTGAAAAACATTCTTTTTCCTAATTATAAAGAACAACCACAAAGCAAATAATGTTAAAACACCGGATATCCATGCCGGCCATAACATATTATTCATCAGAAAATCTGTCATTCCTTCTACCATTTCCACAGTGCTTGGCATTGTACCAGTGATAGCGGTTTCCATCCCTATTTTCATTCCATAGACAAACATCATGGCAATGCAAACCAAAAGCTGAACACCAAAAAATAGCATAAAATAACAAATCGCCTTTCCTAATTGTATTAATACTTTTTTCATATGAAGAATCCCCCTTTATTAAATCAATTATTTTTAATTTCACAATATATTTCTTATACCTCAACCTTATTGTTAAATATCACTTATGTATGGCATATATTTTCTTGTCACAATCCATAAATCTGTAATAAATGGAATTATCACGAAAAACATTAGTATAATAACCCATAAATTTATCGATGTCTCGATAGCTTTATTGTAAAACATTAATATTACACTTATAATTACACTCAGTGAATTTTTTAAAAATGTCACATATTTATTTCCTATTAACATGTCTCGTTTGTATTCACAGATTAGTGTTATACATATAAATATAAATACTACAATCCAAAATGGCAGAGGGAAAATATAGCTGTCATTATCTATGTTATATATATCAATTCCTATTTTCAAAAAGAAGGCAATAAAAATCATACAAAACAATAACGTATTATATAAGATAATTTTATACTCTTTTGCACCATTTTCTGATAACGAATTCTTTAAAAATGTTTTATTCATCAAATAGTCATAGATATATTTTTCTCAACACGATTATTATCAAAATTTTTTATATCATCTCTCGTTTCAGTGGAAACAATTTTATAATTTATAATTGAAACAATAATTCCGATTATCGCAATCGAAACTCCCAAGTATACATTTGATGAATCTATATATTGAAGCATCCATATGTATATACCTATAGCACCATATATTGCCGGCAAACATGATTCTTTACTTTTTTTCTCAACTTTATAGTTTGAATATGAAATAAGTTTTAAGGCTGAAAAAACGAATATAAGAATTAATAATATCGTACTATTGTCCATACCTAAAATAAGGTGATTTATTATGTAATAGATCCATATTATAACTTCAAATAGAAAGACTATTTTTTTAGTCATGATTCCCCTCTTTTTCTTATCAAAACAAATCCTACATATCCCATCCATGCAATTTCACATATTGCAGTTATTGTTATAAATATTCCCTTTATAGCGTAAAATCTTTCTTGAAATTCTACTAATGATACAACCAATAAAATTATAGAAAGAAGTATAAATGTTGTGGTCAATTGCACCAATTAAAATAATCCACATCAAAGCATAAAATTTCACCTTATAAAGAATACATGTAATTATCAATGTAAATAACAAATATATTCCCAGCAAGATGCGATTTCTTTTGAAAATATATGTACATAAATTCCTATAACCTTTTTCGTTTTCTAAATATTTATTCATAGAAAAACATGTTCTGTCGTCGTATACCCAATAAGGTAATTATTAAAGACACAATAATTGCATAGACAATTTTTTTGAGGGGGTGAATTAGAAGTCTGGCATATCTTTGAAATACTTTTGTTCCTTACAATTTACTGGACACAACCTTCTGATTTGGTCACATAGCCTATATCGGATATAAGATTGTCGTTCAATCAAACAACAACCTTATATACCGAAAATATGCTTTATCAGTTGTTTTTTCTCTGCGGTGATCTTGAATCAAAAGTTCAATAGACCATTATGACAACATACTATCTGCTACCTGAAGCAACATAATCGTAGCATACACATGAGAAACAACGCCACAGACAATTCCGATTATACACAAAATTAATGCAACCTTTGTGTTCTTCACCTTACGATGTTTGATTGCTAACACAAGGCCAATAATTCCGCATACATACGAAACAAGAGGACTTATTATTGCAGCAACAATTGCCACAATTCCCAGTACCAACGCAGCCGTATCCATTGGTTTTTTGCTGCAATTTTCTACTGCCGGTTCCTTTGTTTCCTCAAAAATATTGTTTCCTTCCATATTTTCCCCTCCTAAATAAATATACTTAAAACGCACATTGCAATGCACAACAGGCAAAAAGAGAGCACACCTACATTACAATATACGGTTTTAAACCGCTTACCTTTCTCTATTTCCTCTTCTTTCGGCAAGAACACGAGCTGTCTTACTTTTTTAATTAGCAAAACAAGCCCTGCGATGCTCAGACCAAGCAATGCAAAAGTATAAAGCATAAAACAAATAAGTTGTGGTAACATTGAAAGCATTGTTGCCTCATCTATTACACCGGTTGACATCTGCTCTATTGCCTCCATATCCAATGAAGACACAAGTGCCGGAGCTATTACTGACCCCATGAAATTTATAACCATGTGCATAACTACTGAATAGCGCAATTTGCGGGTTCGTGTGTATGTATAAGCAAACACAAGTCCCAATCCAAATGCATAAAAGAACTGAAACAAGTTCATATGAAAAAGACCAAACATCAAAGCAGAAAATAGAATTGCCATCTTTTCACCATAACGAGCACATCGGTCAATTATCTGTTTTCTAAATAAAAATTCCTCTAATATCGGTGCTAGCACAACCATCACTAATATTTTAAGCGGGTTATTATCAAATGCGAAAGTATTCAATCCGTTTTCGGCATTACCACCGGATAACAAACCGGACAACACTGTACCGATTATATTGCCACCATACATAATCGGAAAACAAATCAGCATAAGAACAAAAAAGTTCTTTAATCCTAATTTTGTACAAACGAAATCCTCTTTCGACACATTCTTCATAACAAGTATGCCAATAGGAAATGCAGCATAAATAGGCACAAATGTTGCCACCCATATAAACCAACTATTTTCTACTGACAAAATATCGTCTTTTAATATTACAGCACTTAAAAACGCAAGCAAAAATTGCATAACAATACTCAAAACAGCAATCACTAACAGTGCAGAACCAATTCTGCTAAAATCTTTTTTTGCTGTTAAATAATCTTTTTCCATAATCTATTCCCCTCGCTAATTCCAAGTCCCATTGTTTCCAAAATATGCATTTTTGAAAACTAAACAACAAAGAAAATATTACCACTAACCCTCATACACAGTCAATACATTTTTTCAACTTTTCGGCATAACCATATCACATTTTAGCATTTTAACCTGTAATTTTGTTTGCATTTCGACACAACTTCTGCACAAAAAGACAATAAAACAGATCCACATTCTTCGCTTTTTGCAAAAAATGTGGATCCAGCCTTAAGTTTCTTTATATTGATACTATTCGCTACAAATAATGCCTTACAACAAACTGCACCGTCCGCAGTCCGTTGTACTCATTCACATCTGCATTAAACACAAGCGCCATATCTGTAGCATTTCTGGCACCATGCATCATTTTCTGAACTTCCTCTTCTCCGAAACGGTCTGTCAGATGCTGAAGGAATACATCTATGTCATTAAACAGCACGGCATCACATACTCTTCCTTCCCTGTCAGATACAGTAAGTTTCAGCACATTTTTGTTCTTTCCGAGTATCACTGCTCTTCTTATATTAAAATGTCTGCCGACAAATAACGGTTTTGCGTTAGCGTTTCCGTATGGCTCAAGCTCTGCAAGTTTGTCAACAACATCAACCGTCATATGTCTTACAAGTACGTCTGCATCAATATCTACTACAGGAGTAAGATCGGTATCTGTAAGGGTTGTGTTAGCATTCAGCTTTTCCGAAAGTGCATTAAACGCACCCTTGCTAATTGTCATTCCGGCTGCTGCCGCATGTCCTCCCATTTTTATAAACAACTCTTTTACGCGGCTTAATTCATAAAACATGTCATAACCCGGAATCGATCTTGCCGAACCCTTATATGTATCATTTTCTGCATCAGTAAACACTATGCATGGCTTGTAAAATCTTTCTTTCACACGGCCTGCTATTATTCCAATCAGACTTTCGTGGCAATCAGGAAGATAAATAACAAGAATCTTTTTATCCTTATATTCTTCTCCCGAGGCAATTTCTATTGCACGTTCTGCTCCTTCTTCCGTCATGGATTTTCTTATATCATTAATTTCTTTTAACTTGGCAGCAAGCGCAGAGGCCTTTTCCCTATCATCCGTCATAAGAAGTTCAAATGCAGTTTCAACGCTTTCAATTCTTCCTGCCGCATTGAAACACGGCCCTATTATAAATCCGATGTGATATGCATTTATTTTTTTAGCAAGAAGGTCATTTACCTCTCTTATCGCGTGAAGTCCCGGATTATCTGTTTCAGACAATATTTTAAGACCTTCCTTAACTATTATTCTGTTCTCTCCGGTAAGCTCCATGATATCTGCAACAGTTGCAATTGCCGCATAAGCAACAAGAATCTTTTCCTCATTTTTATCAATTCTACAAATGTCGTATAAAGTTGTTATTATTCTAAGACAAACACCTGCACCACACAAATGCTTGTATGGATAACCACAGTCTTCCTGCTTAGGATTACATACCGCATCTGCTGCCGGAATTATATATTCCCTCACACCCGACGACTCATCATAAGGTATCTCGTGGTGATCTGTAATAATTACTGTCATTCCAAGACTTTTTGCATATGCTATCTCGTCTTTTGCCGCAATTCCGTTATCGCAGGTTATTATATTTCTGATGCCCTTGTTATGTATCTCATCTATTATTCGTCTGTTTATCCCGTATCCGTCTTTTATTCTGTCAGGTGTAAATATAACCGGCTTCGCTCCGATTTTCTTAAGTCCCGTATACAGTATCATTCCTGAAAACACACCGTCACAGTCATAGTCTGACACAATCGCAATCGTATCCTGAGCATTTGCAATATCGCATAATATGTCACAGGCTTTCTTAAGGTCCTTCATAAGATATGCATCCGACAAATCAGACATATCCCCGTACAGAAATTGTCTCATTCCGTCTATATCACATATTCCTCTGTTGACCATGAGCTTGACAAGAAGTGCTTCCGTACCAAGTTCTCTTGCAATTCCCAAAAAGTCCACCTGCTTATCGTGCAGTACCCATCTTTCTTTCATATTCTATATCCTCTGATGTCCATGTATTGTTTTCATTATCTATAAGTATAACACCCACATCCGCATGGGCCTTGACATATTCAATGGCTTTGTCTTTTCCCATCACATAAAGCGCTGTAGCAAGAGCATCTGCATATGCTCCGTCAGATGCTATTACAGTCACAGATGCAAGGTCGCTTTCTGCAGGCGCACCTGTACGTGCATCCATTATGTGATGATACTTCTTTCCGTTTTCTTCAAAATATCTTTGATAAGCTCCGGATGTTATAACTGCTTTTTCATTTATCCTTACTACACCTGTAAGCTCATCATTTTCAAAGGGATTTGTAATTCCTATGTCATATTTGTCACCGGAATTATTCTTCATTCCGTAGGTCTGCACATTGCCTCCCAGCGAAAGCACAGCACCTTTTATATCAGTATTTCTGAGATAGTCCGTCATCTTCTGAGACAAATATCCTTTTGCTACTGCCCCAAGGTCAATCATCGTACCCGGATCAAGTTTTATGTTATTATCCGGTAAAAGACTTATATGCTCATAGCCTACATTTTCATCTAAAATCTTTTTCGCAACCTGCATATCAGGAACTCTGCTACCGGAATTAAGATCATTTTCACCAACCGTAAATCCCCACACCTTAACAATGGGATAAAGTGTAATATCAAACAAGCCGTCCGTTTCTTTTGATATATCGATACTCTTACTTATAATCTCATAAGTTTCAGAAGAAACATTTACAACCGAACCTTTCGCATTGTTAAGCCTTGATATATCACTTTCAGGATTTGTCACAGAAAATAAATTATCATAATCTTCTGCCAGTTCATGAAGATTGCTCAGAACATCTTCCACCTTCTCATCATTTACGGTACCGTCATAATACAGCGTAACAGTCATATATGTATCCATTGCAAAAAATGAATCCGACTTTTGTTCTACCCTAGTAGCCCCTATATTATATGCACATCCTGAAAGCATCGCACCTGCTATTACACAGACAAGTACACTCATTACATTTTTAAAATAAGGTTTAACCCTTTCTATGCATATGCCCGAGATAAACCCGATAATCAATCCGCAAATAACTCCTGCCACAACTAATACAGGCAGATAATATAAGAGCTGTGCAGTCTCAAGAGTTATGGCTGCCACAGCAATCTGTCCTATATTGTGAGCGACACCTCCGATTATGCTCACACCTGTTATTCCGAACTTATTTGTTTTCTTTGCCGCAAGCATAGCAATAGTGCTTAGTACTGCACCACATATACTGTACAGCATCATCATAACATTGCCGAATGTAAATCCCACAAGAACTATCCTTATCATAGAAACTGCCCATACATCCCTGGCTCTACTACTGTCGTATAAAACATACAAAATTACAATATTACACAGTCCGAGCTTAACACCCGGAATGTATACAGGCAATGAAATCATGCTCTCGATATAACTGAATATAAATGCCAGTGCAATATATACGGCATATCTGCTAATACGTTGTGCCATCTGTCATTTCCTTTCCGGCATTATGTCCCGATACTGATACTGCAAGCTTATGAGGCAGGCATATGATTGTCTGGCCGACTTCTGATATCGGTTTATGTTTTACACAAATCTTATCAGGGCAATCTGCATATGATACATACACCTTGCCGTCTTTTATTTCAATAACATTATAATCCTCTCCGGTTTCCGGTATGCGTATAACTGCATCCTTATTTACAGGCAATGTTTTGCATGTATAACCGTCTACACTTATGTTTACATACCCGCCCGGTTTATTTGACAGCGAAAATATCAAAAACATTCCAAGTCCTGCAAACAAAAGAATTATTGCAAGCAAAATATCATTTTTTCTTATATATCTCATACCTTTCTTGCGGTAAAGCAGTACCACTCACCTGATGTGGTTGCTTCAAGTATCTCAAAACCTGCTGCTTCTATTGCCGTTTTAACCCTGTCTGCTGCCGTATTAATAATTCCTGATGAAATAAATAATCCGTCAGGCTTTATATATGCTCCTATAATAGAAGACAACGGAATGATAACATCTGCAAGTATATTTGCCACAGCTATATCGTAAATTCCCTTCTCAATCTTTGCAGCTTCTTCATCCGTCTCATCAAGGAGATTACCGCACATAATCTCAAATTTGTCCGCATCGATTCCGTTTATATCACGATTTTCTATCGTACTTGGAATGGCGTATTTATCTATATCTATTCCGAGTGCATGACCTGCTCCGTATTTAACCGCTGCTATCGATAAAATTCCGCTTCCGCAGCCTACGTCAAATATATCCATACCCGGCTTCACATTTTTTTCAAGTGCGCCGATACACAACTTGGTTGTGTCATGTGAACCTGTACCAAATGCTGTTCCCGGATCAATGCTTATTACTATATCGTCTTCTTTATAACCATCGTATGAAGACATATCCTCCCAGGTCGGCTTTATAACCATACGGTCTGTCACACGAAAAGTATGGAAGAACTCCTTCCAGTTATTAATCCAATCCTTGTCTGCAGTTTCTGATACTTCGATGGTTCCTTCTCCGATATCCATGAATTCAGCAAGCTCTGAAAGCGCTTCTTTTACAGATACAACAAATGCTTCCGCATCTTCTGTACTATCCTTGTAGAACCTTATAATTGCTTTGTTATCAGTAGCTATAGGATCCGGCAGTATATCAACAAACATCTGCTTTTTCTCGTCCTCTGTAAGCGGAACATTGTCTTCTATCTCTATTCCTTCTACTCCGAGTTCCGATAATGTATAGCTTATTATATCTGTTGCTTCATTTATGGTATGAAGTGTATAACTGGTCCATTTCATAATTGTATCTGCTCCTTTATGGTTTTTCGATTATTATTTTTCCGTCCTGCATGTTAAGCTTAACTTTATTTCCGGACACGCCCAGACTGCTAAGAAGCTCAGGCGGTATCTGCAGTCTTCCCGCACGATCTAAAACAGCGTATTCTTCCTGCGTCTCATCTTCCGTATTCCAGTTAAATGATGTATCATTTAACCTCTCAAGGTAATCGGTTTTCATGATTCGCTCTGTACTTGTTTTTCCGTCTCTTATAGAAACTACACGGTTAACCTTCCTTGCAAGACCTTTATCATGCGTAACGATAACTATTGTAATTCCAAGTTCCTCATTAAGTCTTCTAAACATATCAAGAATATAATCCGATGTATTACGGTCTACTGAACCCGTAGGCTCATCGGCAAGAAGAAGCTTAGGATTATTTGCAAGTGCTATGGCAATCGCAACTCTCTGCTGCTCTCCACCCGAAAGCTGGTTAAGTTTATTTCCGCTTCTGTGCGACAATCCAACCATGTCAAGAAGCATCTTTGCTCTTTCTTTTTTATTTTCTTCCTTGGAAAATAACATAGGCGTCATTACATTTTCCATGGCAGTAAGATATGGAAGAAGGTTTCT
This sequence comes from Lachnospiraceae bacterium, assembly GCA_015057375.1. Taxonomy (GTDB): domain Bacteria; phylum Bacillota; class Clostridia; order Lachnospirales; family Lachnospiraceae; genus V9D3004. The sequence goes on along the minus strand of SVEM01000003.1, from coordinate 11,622 downwards.
TGCATTATTCTGCCACACAAAACCTACTGTATTTTTCTTGTAGTCTACAAGTTCAGCCTCGGTCATACGAAACAGATTTTTTCCGTCAACATATAATTTACCGGCACTCGGTCTGTCGAGTCCGCCTATCATATTAAGAAATGTAGATTTACCGCTTCCGCTGTTTCCAATGATCGCCATAAGCTCACCACGATCAACTGTTATATCAAGGCCCTGCAAAGCAAGCACCTCAATATCTTTTGTTTTATATATCTTAACGAGATTATCGCACTCTATCATTGGAGTGTTATTTTCATTCTTCATCTGACTCAACTATCTCACCGTCCTCCAGTTCATATATCATATCAGCAACACCCATAAGCCCTGTATCATGTGTCGTCATGACAACCGTAATACCTTCTTTTTCAACCAGATCCCTAAACACCTTTACAACCTGTACACTGCTTCCGGAATCAAGCTCTGCAGTAGGCTCATCGGCAAATATTACACCCGGCTTATGCGCTATAGCTCTTGCTATGGCAACTCGCTGCTGCTCTCCACCCGAAAGCTCCTGAGGCATATGTCCTGCCCTTTTACCAAGTCCTACGAGGTTCAGACACTGCATGGCACGCTCTTTTCTGTTTCCCTTATAACCTGCAAGTCTGAGAGCAAATTCAACATTTTCATATGCCGTCATAATTGGAATAAGCGCAACCGACTGAAATACAAAGCCTATTTCATTTTTTCTGAGCTTCTCACGCTCACTTTCTGTCATTGCCGTTATATCATTTCCATCAAATGTAATAGTTCCTGATTTTGGCATATCAAGCGCCCCGAGAAGGTTCATAAGTGTTGTCTTTCCTGAACCTGAACGTCCCTTAAGAATTGTCAGTTTACCTTTCGGTATGCTTATATTTATACCTTTTAATGCTATAAATTCGCCGTCTGACACCGGGAAGCTCTGAATGATATCATGTGTTTCAATAACGTATTCCATATTTTCCATATTCATCAATCCTCCCCTAATTTAAGTGCCTGCGAAATCTTAATACGTGAAATGATAACTCCGAGAATTACCATACATACAAGAATGACAAATGCTATAACACCAAAAAGTCTTACCATATCCATATTGTTACTTACAACCGTAAGCGGTATCGCCTGCTCCGTCGTCGAATAGAATATCTGTACAAGCGGAACAAAAAGCTTTGATGCCGAGAGACCTATAATCGTTCCAAGAAGTATTGAAAGTCCGGAGCTGAATATCTGCTCATTTACAAGCATAAGCAAAATCTCACGCTTCTTCATACCCATCGCGCGGAATACTCCGAATAAAAGCTCTCTATTTTTGATGGATAAAATCCAGTATATAAGAAATCCCACACAGCACAACACGAGCACTACGATAAAACTCATTGTAAGTATACCGTTTGTTCCCTGGAAAAGTGTGTTGTTTCTCATTTCAACTTTTTCCTGCGCAGAGTCATAAAATTCCGTAAACTGTATATCATTTTCTTCAATATAATCATACAGGTACTGTGATGAACCGTTGGTCTTTATCCAGAGCTGATACGGAGTAATTCCCCACTCTTCCTGTATCTTTGCAATATTTGCAATTATAAGATGTTCATCATTTTTTACAAGTGTTCCGTCTTCGCCAATGCTGTAGGACTCTTTGTTGTACCCCGGCCAATAATCCACAAATCCGTATACAACCGCCTCAAGTCTTGCACCTTCTTCATTAGAATAGGTTATTTTATCGCCGACTTTATATCCGTACAAATCATGGAAATTCATTGACAAAAGTACTGAATCCTTGTTAGCTCCAAGCACATTAAGATATGTATTTATATGCTCAGGCAAAAGTCCGTCTTCAAAATTAATTGTTTCACCAAATTCCTTTGTATCAATTGCCATAAGCGATACCTTAAGCGAATCACTTCCCATCGCTTCCGTTGCCGCATTAACCTCCGAACGGAAAACTCTCGCTACCGAAACAGTCTCCGGCAGGCTCTCAAATCTTGTATAATCAGGCTCTGTATATGTAAGCTCCAGATTCTCATCTGCTTCATAATTCGCTGTTGAACTAAGAAATGCCGAGTTATCTTTCCACACTTCCTTAAATACCACATCTGCACCATTCTCGTAGGTTATGCTCTTTTCTGCATTAGACAATATCGTTCTCGCAACGGTAGTATTATATATACCAAGTGCAACCGTAAGCATAAGGAAAATCATCATAAAGCTCTGTTTTCCTTTACTTCTCAATATCTGAAGAAATGATGCAAACATTGCAGGGCGCAAAAATCTCTTTGTAATGAAATAAACAAGTTTAACAAGCAGCGGCTGTAATCTCAGCGCAACCAGACCGGCACTTATAATGAAAAGTGATGCACAAAGGAAAAGCATAGGATCAACTGTTTCTCCCGAAAGCATGCTCGTCATGAGCGCATCTTTTCTGTCGTTAAACGAATACAGACCGTATATTGAAATAGCAAACAATATAACATCCAGATACACCTTTCTCCAAAGCGGCTTCTTTTCCTTATTTTTTTGTTGCTTGTAATTAACTATAGTAACTCCTGCATCTTTAAATACCGGAAGAACCATGACCGCAATCGATACGAGTGCTGCACCGAGCATGTATAAAATAACCTGCCAGTCCATGCGTATCTTAAGTGAGCTTCTATGTACAAATTCAAGGAATCCGTTTGCCGAACCAAGCACCTTACATAAAAATGCACCCAAAATAAGTCCGATTACCATGCTTATTCCGGTTATAATAACGGACTGCAAAGCATATATCGAAATAATCTGCATTTTGCTTGAACCTCGGCTTTTAAGAAGTGCCATTTCATTCTGCTCAAGGTCAAGCATCTGTCTTGATATCATGAATATGAACGCAATAAGAAGCACAAGCACAGGAACCTGAAGTATTAAAAGTGTTGTCACAATCTTATTCTGTGACAGCAAAAACTCCTTTAATATCTCAAGATATACAGGCTCGTAAACTCTCGCAACTTTAGTGTTGAATACACTATTATAATACTCTGTATTTCTTACAATACTTTTGATATCAGCCGGTTCAAGCTTTGTATAATCGAAAAAGATATGCCAAAATGACTCGACATTATATACCTGTTTCTGTGTATTGATAAAATTCTTTTCAAATAATTCCGGCGAAATAAAACATTCGGTTGAATATTCTGAAGGACTCTTTACCCAGTAAGCGTCTTCACTCTCACTATTTGTAAACACACCGACAATCTTTACTACTATAGGTTTTCCTGAAGCATCAAGCTGCTCGCGGAATTCCATTTTTTCATCAAGTATAAGGTTTGCCGATGTAAATGCTTTCTGACTTACTATCGCCTCAATAACACCATCTTTCGGAGTGCTCTCATACATACGGCCCGCAAGCAACTTTATATGGGAATCAATTCCTGTCATTGCAGCAATTCTCATGGTGTGTCCGCGTGTATTATCCTCACGTTCCATAAGTGATGTTGCGTTAGATTTAAGCATTTCAATGAGATGAACACTGTCAGTGCTTTCAACTCCGATATCATCTGCTATTGTCTGTGACAGGTCACTCATTATAAGGTAATCAGCTTCATTTGACTGATCCCTGTTCATAGAGGACTCAAGTGTTATAACACCCGGATATACGCCCTCTTTTTCTATGTAATCTCCAAATGACTTTGTAAGTGTTCTCTGTAATGATGCATTTTTATACATCGGATTACTAACGGCAATGGCTACAAGTAATATATTACCGATAAGAAGACTTACAACCATCCACTTTTTATGAAGAAGCTTCTGTGTTAAAAAACTCAGCATATCACTGTGCCACCTTTCCGTTTTTATCTGTTGTCTTTATCTGTTTTACGACCTTCTGACCTGCCGTAAGTCCCTGCAGTACAAGGTATTCTTCCCTGTTATTTCCGAAAACTTCAATATATCTCTTATATGCATTTCCGTTTTCAAATATATACACATAAGGAACTTCTTCCACTGTAGTTCCCTCACCCATCGTTTCAAAATTAACTGCTTCGGCATCCACAAGAAGTACGTTCTTTAATGCTTTGCTGCTGAAGAATATTTTAATGGTTCCCTTTGGCACGAAATCAGAAGGAACATCCACAAGCTTTACATACGCATAATTTTGTGCATTACCATAAGAAAGGATGTTGGAAGACATAATAACCTTTCCGTCAAGTTCGGTGTTACCTTTATCACTCTCAAATCTGACCTTTACATCATCGTTAAATCTCAGGTTTCCTTCCGTAAGGTCATCAATTCTTATGATATAATCCTTCATCGGCGATATCGTTGCAACAATATTTCCTTTTCGTATTATGTCGTCAGCTTTAAAATCACCACACTCCATAACAAAGCCGTCATGATTTGCAATTACCTCTGTAGTATTTATACCGTTTTTATACTGAGCAATCTCATTTTTAAGCTCGGTTATACCTGATTTTTGCTTCATATATGCATTAAGTGCAAGTTTGAGCTTCTTTATCTCAAGTTTTTTTATCTCTTTCTCGTTTTTATCCGTTATTTCCTTAAGACTATGCTCTGCCATGATTATTTCCGCACGTCTCATGTCATATCCGGCTGTATAATCCTTTTCCTGTCTTGTAACATCTGCCACTTTCTGTGCATATGTAACTTCATCAAACACGGCAGTATAAGTAAGGATTACATCGCCTTTTTTAACTTCGTCACCCTCAGAAACATTCCATTCGACAACTCTTGCTTCCTCAATATCGAGTGTCTGATAGTATAAATCTCTGTATTCCACCTGTCCTATCGCAAATATCTTATGCTCATAGTCTCCGCTTCGCACCTCAGCAAGATCATATTTATCCTCAGGATTTCCCGACAGAGTATCAAGGATTTCAGTATAAAGTAAAGATTCCGGTTCAGTTATCTCCTCAGGCGCTTTCTTATCACACCCGGCAACCGAACCAATCACAAGTGTCATAACAAGGAGAATACTTATACGTTTCAAATTACTCTTTAACATATACTTCATCTCCTTCCTCAAGACCGTCTTCAATCTCAACAAATGACGGTGTAATCGTTCCAACCGCAACTTCTGTCTTTACCTTAGTATCAGACTTCTTAGCATATACATAATATGATGACGACTCCTTATATAATGCATTTGCCGGTATTACAAGAGCATCAGCACTAAAACCGGTCTCCACATAAACATCTATGTAATCACCAATCTTAAAATCATCTGTCTGCTCTGACAAATCATAATACACATATGCTTTTTTCTTATTATCAAGCAGTTCCTTTACTTCCTCGGCATCATATTCAAGCTGCTTTATTGCATAATCTTTATCATTATATCTGGCATAATATCTGTCTGCCTTCTCTACATCACTTTTACTGATAAAATCTGCCTTTATCTGTTTTTTATCCATGTCAGATATAGCAACCACAAATGATTCCTTAGTAATCTGGTCTCCGACCTTTGCTCCCACACATGTTATGACACCGTCAAAACCTGCGCGAAGCGAATATTCTTTTATCTCACTTTCAATCTGAGCTTTTTGCCTTCTAAGCTCACTGATTTCAATTCTTTGAAGCTCCTTTGCATCAGCAAGTCTCTGCTTTGCAATTTCAATATCCACCTTTTTTACTGCAAGATCATTTGCTGTTTTTTTCTTCTCCTGACCTTTTTCATCCGCCATTTTTTCCTGAAGCTGTTTAGCCTCAAGCTCAAGAATCTTTATGTCATATTCTGCTGTAAGATTGCTCTCCATACAACTTTTTTCGGACTGTTCAATCTCGCTTATAACAGAAGTGTATCTTGCATTATCTGTTGCACCTGTAAGCTTCGCAAGCACATCACCCTTTTTAACTTCATCTCCGAGCTCAACGCATATTTCCTCAATTATGCCGCTTGTATTAAAGCCCACTTCCTCCGTATAAGGAACGACCTGTCCGTCAAATAATCTTATATTACATATATCCTGTTTCTTAACAGCTACAACATCACTTGCAGCTCCTACCGGTTCATTTAACACCGGAATACTTCCAACCGGATTTTTGCTTCCGCAACCGGCAAGTACACCAACTATTAATATGCAGGCTGTATATCTAATGTATTTTCTCATATCTTACTTTTCCTCCCTATCGTACGATAACCGCATCTCCGAACTCAAGTCCGCCTGCAATCTCAACTTTATTCTCTGCCATAAGGCCTACGGTTATTTCCTGTGCACTCTTAAGGCCGTTCTCATCTTCGTAATAAACAACATACTTATCTCCCATTTTATTAACTGCAACATCCGGCAGATAAAGTACGTCTTCATGTTTTTCAATTATATATTCTGCATTTGCAAGGTTGCCGTTATCAAGATCTTCCGGAACGTAATCAAGCAGGAAATGCACCTCTGTCCTGTCTTTTTTCGGAAAATGTACCTTTGTCTTATATTCAGAACCCGTCACTGTTACCGTTATTTCATCTCCCTCAGACAAAGTCTCTATGTATTCTGAGGAGTCAATCGGTGCCGCAAAATAAGGCATGGAACCATCAGATATAGATACAACCGTCTTTTCTGTTCTTACCCACTCTCTGTAACCTCCCGGACCATGACTGTTATTTTCCTTAAATCCCATTACAGATTTGTCAACATGTGTAACCGTACCTGATATTGTCGCCTTAATCTGATATATTTCCTGCATATCAAGCTCGGACGAAAGTTGCGCATTAAGAACAGAAAGCTCACCTTCTATATTGGATATCTCCGCTTCGTACTTTTCTTTAATTGCTTTTATTGTAGTTTTGTCATCAAGAATAAGCTTCTGTCTCTTAATCTCAAGAGCACACATATTACGCGCCTGTTTTATCTTTGTCTGCTTTACATCTATCTGATAATTAAGCTCATCAATATTAGACTCCGTATCCTCTGATGCCAAAAGCACAAGGATATCTCCGGGTTCAACCTTATCCCCTACTTCAACACATATATCGGTTATTCCCATCCACGGAGCCAAAACTACGTCTTCTATATTAGATTTTCTATACTCACACGGAATATTACGATAGTCCTTTACATCACCACGTTTTACGGTAGTCATGCTGAATTCATTACCTTCATACTCTTTGACAATGGTTGTTGTGCGAAATACTTCCTCTTCCGGAAGCAGAGAACAACCTGTTAAAGCAGGAACCATAAGGACACTTAAGATTACTCCTGAATACTTTCTGAAACTCATGGTATAATTATATCCTTTCGATAGTCATAATTAGAATAATTATACCATAATATATATGATAAAAGAATAATTATTTCATCTTCGGATTATATAAAAGAGAAACCAAATATCCAAGTATAAGAGCACCTGATATTCCCGCCGCTGCTGCAGTTAATCCTCCGGTAAATAATCCGATAAATCCTTTCCCGGAAATATCTGCCGCAATTCCCTGATACAATGTGTTACCAAATCCTATAAGCGGCACTGTAGCTCCGGCCTTAGCCCATTCCTTAAATGGTTCATATATTCCTGCAAAACCAAGGATTGCACCCAGACACACAAGTCCGACCATAACATTACCCGGTTGCAACTTAGTTTTATCCATAACAATCTGAACTAATGCACATATACAGCCACCAACCAAAAAGGATACCAAATAGTCCATATCTAAACCTCCTAATATCGTTTATGCTTCGATCACAACTCCATGCGCAATTCCCGGAATAGTATTGCCTTCATGAAAACTAACCGTGGACATAAGCGCACCTGTAGGTATAAACAAAATTTTCTTCCATGTCTTATCCATCATTTTCTTTAATATAGGTCCGCATAATGTAATCGCTGCGCATCCACATCCGCTTCCTCCCGAATGAGCATCCTGTTTTTTCCTATCGTACACATGCATGCCACAATCCATATGAATATTTTCAATACTTATATTTTCAGTTTTCAACATATCATATAAAATATTAGTTCCAACCATACCGAGATCACCAGTCACTACACAGTCATAATCAGAAAAATCTGTATTAAAATCTTTTGCATGGCAGCTTATGAGATCATATGCCGCCGGTGCCATAGCCGCCCCCATATTGTTCGGATCTTTTATACCGTAATCTACAATTTTTCCTGTTGTAATCCCTGTAATTCGTAACTGCGTTTTGTTTAAATCAACTTTATTACATCTCGGCGATGTAACTACCAAAGCTCCGCTTCCTGTTACTGTGGTTGTCGCCGACAAAGGTCTCTGATTTCCATACCCGAGAGGAAAACGAAACTGTTTTTCCGCCGTCGCAAAATGGCTTGATGTAAGACACACTACCCTGTCAGCATAATTACCATCTATGAGCATAGCAGATAAAGCAAGTGATTCACCCATGGTTGAGCATGCTCCGTATACTCCGAACAAAGGTATCTCAAGCTGTTTTATACCAAATGATGTTGCCATGAGCTGTCCCAGCAAATCACCGGCAACGATATAATCTATATCTTCACTTTTAAACGACGATTTTTCCAATGCAGTATTTGCCGCCATAAGCTGCATCCTACTCTCTGCTTCTTCCCAATTTTTCCCTTGAAACAGATCTGTATCACTTGCAATATCATAATATTTCCCCTGCGGTCCCTCAGACTCTTTTTTACCTGCGACCGATGCATAACTCACTATAATAGGGGGATCATTAAATACAATACTTTGTTTTCCCACTCTTTTTTCTGACATAAAAAAATCACTCCGGACATATACATATTGTTTGTCATGTATTATGTCCGAAGTGATAATTATCTATTCTTTACGAGTTAAAATAATTATTTAATTTTAACTTTCTTACTCTGTCCCTTGCCTTTAAGCAACTTAGTATATACTTTCTTCTTATTCTTAGGAACCTTGATAACTGCTTTCTTGTTGATGCCCTTGAAAGCTTTCTTTCCAACCTTCTTAAGTACTTTTGATTTAATTGTTATCTTCTTAAGTGACTTACATCCCATGAATGCTTTTGGAGCTATCTTCTTAACATTCTTTCCGATAACTACTGACTTAAGCTTCTTGCAGTTCTTGTATGCTCCTGATTCTACATCTGTTACTTTAAAAGTCTTTCCTTCAATAACTACTGTTGCAGGAATAACTACTTTAGTTGCACTCTTAGATACTGATACTACTGTTGCATTATCTGCTGTATCTACTTTGTAATCAATACCCGAAACTGCATAAGTTTTGTTAGTATCTATAGCAGGTGCTGTAGGCTGTGGAGCCGGTGTTGCAACTGGTGCTGTAGGCTGTGGAGTTGGTGTTACAACAGCCTCTTCTTTACCTTCAAACTTCCAGTCAGCAACTTTATAATCAGAACCTCTGAATACAAAGTATACGTCATGAACGCCGCCAACATTACCTGTAATCTCAGCCTTAACTGTCTCATATCCGCTAGTAGCTTTAATATCAAGTGTTGCAACTTTGTTCTCTGACTTAGTAGGATCATCAATAAATACTTCGATAGCTGCATCATCTGTAGGTGATGTATATGTAGCCTCTACTGATGTAACCTGTCCGCCAAAATCAACACCCTGAAGTTTTGTCCAGTCACCTGTATCAATTCTGTCAAGAACCATTGGCGATCCATTCTTGCTGTCATAAACCATATCATCATCTCTTGTAGACATAACGCCTGCACTGTATGATGTTGTAGTTGCATTGATATACTTCTCTGAACCGTCAAAATTCTTGTATGGATCAAAACTTTCTATCTGATCTGCTCCCTCATATGTAGGTGTGATTGAAATCTCATCTGTCTCTTCGTTAACTTCAATCTCATCTACATGAAGGTTACGGTACTGGTTGCTTGCACGATGAATTGTGTTATTAAGTACTGTTGAGTGATAGAAGATATAATTGTTGCCCTTGAATGACTGCATATGATGATGATTGTTATATGTCTGTCCGTAAATTACACTAGGGTTATCAAGAATTTCTCCGATGAAGTGATGATATGATCCATCACTATCTTCATACTGATCTCCATTAGGTCCATCCGGCTGGAATGCAATGTTCATAGGATCTGATGATACATAAGCTGCGATAACACCGCCGCCTACCCATTTATCATTTCCTGGCATTCCCCAGTTTGTACAATATGAATAGTAGTATTTTCCGTTAAACTGATTAATTTCACTATCCTCAAAGAAGTAGTATGTTTCAAGTTCCTGTGGAAGTCCGTCTGGAACAGCCTGACCTGTTCCTTCAATAAACTTAAGTTTACATACACGACCTGTCTTACCATTCTTCTGGTTACCATCTACAGTACCACCACCGAAGTAAACATATGCGTCACCTTTATCATCACGAAGCACTGCAGGGTCAAAGCACCAAACAACTCCCTGGCATCCAGGAGATCTGCTTGTAAACATATTTGATCCGTTATTAACATCATGCCATGGACCTACAGGTGAATCACCCATGAGGTAACATACAGATCCACCACCGTCTGTATAGAAGATATAGAATTCATCTTCTCCATCACCGTCACCGTCATGCTTAAGTCCTGATGGTGCCCATGCTCTGGATCCCCATTTAACTTTAACTTTATTACCTGATGTTGAAGGCTCGTTAGTAAGATTCTGTGAATCTAATCTTCCTTCATCTGTCCAGTTAACCATATCTGTTGTAGACATGATTGTAAGAGAATGGTTGTTATAACCGTTACCTGACATAGTACCGCCGGCACCATTATAATCTATTCCCTCTGTTGTACCATATACATACAACTTTCCGTCTACATCTGAGTTATCAATAGCAGTAGGGTCTGCTATAAAGTTCCAGTTAGAAAGCATACTCTCTACCGGATGTGCTACTCCGTCAGAAGTAGTAAACTTAACAGGCATTGTAAGTTTAAGATTTGGCTCATCCCAAGCCTGATCAACTTCAACACCGAAAGGATTATCATTTACATTGTTATAAATAGGAACTCCTGCCGCACTAAGAGATGTCTGTCTGCCATCTTTATATGCAACAATTCCGTTGTTCCATCCAAGTGTATAATCCTCAATAAAAGTGTAATCGCCTGATTCAACTGCTCCTGCATCAGAAACAGGAATCATGGTTACTGTTACGGCTAATGCCATTAATACGGCACTAAGCTTTTTAAAACTTTTTCTCATGTTTTTAAACCCCCCCATTTTTATTTTTTAATTTTTACTTTCTTACCTTGGCCCTTGCCTTTAAGCAGCTTAGTATATGCTGCTTTTTTCTTTGCAGGGACTTTAATAACTGCTTTTTTATTGATGCCCTTGAAAGCTTTCTTTCCAACCTTCTTAAGTACTTTTGACTTAATTGTTATCTTCTTAAGTGACTTACATCCCATGAATGCTTTTGGAGCTATCTTCTTAACATTCTTTCCGATAACTACTGACTTGAGCTTCTTGCAGTTCTTATATGCTCCCGCTGCTACATCTGTTACTTTAAAAGTCTTTCCTTCAATAACTACTGTTGCAGGAATAACTACTTTAGTTGCACTCTTAGATACTGATACTACTGTTGCATTATCTGCTGTATCTACTTTGTAATCAATACCTGAAACTGCATAAGTTTTGTTAGTATCTATAGCAGGTGCTGTAGGCTGTGGAGCCGGTGTTACCTGTGGAGCCGGTGTT
>SVEM01000079.1 GCA_015057375.1 Lachnospiraceae bacterium | reverse complement strand
AGACAGGCTATAACAATGGCGAAAAGTATCTTAACATATAAATGATAACAGGAGAGAGCGACTATGGATAAGATATGCATAAAAGATTTAACAGTATTTGCTTATCACGGAGTTATGAAGGAAGAAAATGTTGTGGGACAGAAGTTTCTCATAACTGTTCAAATGAGCCTTGATACCAGTATGGCAGGAACGTCTGATGATATTGACATATCTGTTAATTATGCAGATGTTTGTGAAAAAATCTGCGATTATGCAAAAAATAATACATTTAAGCTTATAGAGACTCTGGCAGAAGGAATTGCAGAGTTTATTTTATTTGAATATAAAAAAGTAGAGGCTGTAGAAGTTACTGTAAAGAAACCATGGGCACCGGTTCATATTCCTGTGGAAAATGTTTCGGTAAATATTGAAAGAAAATGGCATGATGTATATCTTAGTCTTGGTTCTAACATGGGCGATAAGAAAGTTCATCTTGATAATGCAGTAAAGCAGCTTGAAGATTACAACGGAATAAAAGTGTGTAAGATATCAGACTATATAGCCACGGCACCTGTAGGGTATCTTGATCAGGATGATTTTCTTAATGCTGCCATATATATAAAAACAATATATTCGCCTATGAAGCTTCTTGATGTTATTCATGACATTGAAAATGCTGAGGGACGTATACGTGACATTCACTGGGGTCCGAGAACTTTGGATATTGACATTATTATGTATGATGACTGTGTTATGGATACGGACAAACTTGTGATTCCTCATCCGGAAGCTGCGGTAAGAGAGTTTGTGCTTAAACCGCTTTCTTCAATAGAACCTAAGCTTATACATCCGGTTCTTAAAAAGACTGTAAGTGATATATATGATGAACTGTGCAGACAGGGCGAGTGTGCAAAGCACGATTATCATTATGATTTTGTAAGTATAGAGGATCTTAAGATTAGTGCAGATACTAAGATTGTTTATTTTGGAAATGAAGGGGCGTATTCTCAGCAGGCTATGGAACGTTTCTTTGGACATGGCGGTTATATATCATTTTCAAAGTCAAAGTTCACTGGAGTTATGGAAGCTGTTCATAATAAAGAAGCTGATTATGGTGTTGTGCCGATAGAAAACTCCTCTACCGGCGGAATAACGGATATATATGATCATATGCAGGATTATGATATTTTCATTGTCGGAGAGCAGATAATAAAGATAGAGCATGCACTGCTTAGCAAGGGAGATAATGTTGATGATATACGCAATGTATATTCTCACATACAGGGGATAAGACAGTGTGAGGATTTCCTTGCAGCGCATCCGATGATGACTCCTGTTGAGGTGACAAGTACTGCTAAGGGAGCGGAGATTGTATCCAAATCTGATGATGCAAGCTGTGCGGCAATAGCTTCTGTTAAGGCTGCAGAAGTGTATGGACTTAATGTACTTGCCCGTGGAATTAATACAACAGATGTGAATAGCACAAGATTTATTATATTATCTTCAAAAAAGAATTATATAAAAAATGCATCAAAGATAAGTATATCATTTGAGGTAAAACACGAAAGCGGTGCGTTGTTCAGAATCTTATCTCATTTCAGCCGTAATGGTATAAACCTTGAAAAGATTGAATCCAGACCTATACCCGACAGAACCTGGGAATACAGATTCTTTGTTGATATTGCAGGTAATCTTGCCATGCAGAATGTGAAGAATGCCCTCGGTGGTGTCATGGCAGAATCTGAGGGCCTTACGATACTTGGAAATTACTGATTCATAGAAAACATAAAGGAAAAAACATGATAATACCTGAATTTTTGAAAGAAAATAATACAATAGCAGTGACTGCACCATCAGATGGTAACAAAAAGCCTATTGACTATATTAGACTCGAAAATGCATCTTTGAATATGAAAAAGCATAATTTAAATGTCATTGAAACACCTGATGTTCGGACAAGTTTTATGGGACGAAGTGCTGATAAAGAAGTGCGTGCAAAAGAGCTTATGGAAGTATGGCAGAATGACCATGTTAAGGCGGTTATATCAGCTAAAGGAGGAGATTTCCTTATGGAGATGCTTCCGTATGTTGATTTTGATGTGATAAAAAATAATCCGAAATGGTACCAGGGTTTTTCTGATAATACAGGGCTTACTTTTCTGATAACAACTTTATGCGATATTGTATCTGTATATTCGTCTAATTTTAACGATTTTGCCATGTCTAAGTGGCATAATGCACTTGAAAACAATTTGTCCGTGCTTATGGGAAATGATGTGGTACAGAATTCATTTGACATGTATCAGGACGGATTCATTGATTATGAAACAGGAGACGAGTCTTATAGTGAAGATAAACCTGTAAGATGGAACATAGTAAGTGGAAGTGAGAGTGTAGATTTACAGGGTCGTTTCATAGGTGGATGTCTTGATGTGCTTCTAAATTTGTGTGGAACGAGATTTGATAAAGTGTCAGATTATATAAGCAGATACAGAGAAGATGGGAGCATATGGTATCTCGAAACCTTTAGCCTTGGAAGCGAAGATTTAGAAAGAGGTTTGTGGCAACTTAAGGAAGCCGGTTGGTTTGATAATGCAAAAGGATTCATATTCGGAAGACCAGCTTTCTTTAACACAACCACAGACACATCATTTGAT
>SVEM01000035.1 GCA_015057375.1 Lachnospiraceae bacterium | reverse complement strand
ATATGCAGGTCTTGACGGAACTGAGCTTGCAATTTCAGAATCACAGGAGCGTATGGCAGTTGTAGTTGCACCGGAAGATGCTGATAAGATGCTTGCTTATGCTGCATCAGAGAACCTTGAGGCAGTATGCGTTGCAACTGTTACTGAAGAGCCTAGACTTGTAATGAACTGGAGAGGAAAAACAATAGTTAATCTTTCCAGAGCATTCCTTGATACAAACGGCGCGCATCAGGAAACAGACGTAGTAGTTACAATGCCTGATGAGAAAGATAATTATTTTGCAAAGAAAGACATTAAAGATGTAAAAGAAAGTTGGATTAACACTCTTAGTGATCTTAATGTATGTTCACAGAAGGGTCTTGTTGAGATGTTTGACAGCTCTATCGGAGCAGCAACAGTTGTTATGCCATATGGTGGTAAATATCAGCTTACCCAGACACAGACTATGATTGCAAAACTTCCTGTAGATTACGGTTCATGTGATACCGTAACAATGATGAGTTATGGTCTTGATCCTTATCTTTCATCATGGAGTCCATATCATGGCTCTTCATATGCTATACTTTCATCAGTTGCAAAGATTGTTGCAAGCGGAGGAGATTACAGAAAGATAAGATTTACATTCCAGGAGTATTTCAGAAGACTTGAAAACAATCCTAAGAACTGGGGAGAGCCTATGGCGGCACTTCTTGGTGCGTATAATGCACAGATGAAACTCGGACTTCCTTCAATCGGAGGAAAGGACAGTATGTCAGGAAGCTTTAACGAGATAAATGTACCTCCGACATTATGTTCATTTGCTGTAGGCGTTGCAAAATTATCTGATGTTGTTACACCTGAATTCAAAAAGGCCGGCAATAAGATAATTGCTATAGATATAAAGAAGGATGCGTACGATCTTCCTGACTTTGATTATATTTGCAGTCTGTATGATAAATTAACAGAGTACAACAGTAACAAGTTATTTGCTTCAACATATGCAATCGGCTTTGGTGGTATATGTGAGGCTGTAAGTAAGATGGCATTTGGTAATAAACTTGGTGTTAAAGTAGATGATTCATTTGATGCATCAGTATTCTTTGCACCGATGTATGGTGGTCTTGTATGCGAGATAAGCGAAGAAGACATAAAGAAACTCGATGTTCCTTACATGCTTGTGGGTGAGGTTACAGATAATTCACAGTTTATTTACGGAGATTGTGTAATAAGTATTGAGGATGCATTAAGTGCATGGCAGAACACTCTTGAAAAAGTATTCCCTACAGTATCAGAACCTGAAAATGTAGGAATGTGTGACGATACATTTACAGCTAAAGATATATATGTTGCTAAAAATAAAATTGCTGTTCCTGAAGTGTTCGTACCTATATTCCCTGGTACAAACTGTGAATATGATACTTCCCTTGCGTTTAAAAAAGCAGGAGCAAAGATTAACAGCAAGGTATTCTGTAACATGACTGAAAGTGATATTAAGCAGTCAGCTATAGAATTTGAAAAAGCTATACGTTCTTCGCAGATACTTATGATATCAGGAGGATTCAGTGCAGGAGATGAACCTGACGGATCAGCTAAGTTTATTGCCTCAGTGTTTAGAAATGAGAGAATAGCAGATGCTGTTCATGATCTTCTTAATAACAGAGACGGACTTATACTTGGTATTTGTAATGGTTTCCAGGCTCTCATTAAACTTGGACTCGTACCATACGGAAATATATGTGAACAAAAAGAGGATTCGCCTACACTTACAACAAATAGTATCGGAAGACATATTTCGAAGTCTGTTTATACTAAGGTTGTTTCAAATAAGTCGCCATGGCTTGCAAAAACTAAACCTGGTGATGTATATGTAATTCCAGCTTCACATGGCGAGGGAAGATTTGTTGCAAATGAAGAGTGGATTAAGAAACTCTTTGAAAATGGACAGGTCGCAACGCAGTATGTTGATCTGGATGGAAAGTCTACAATGGATGAAGCATATAATCCAAATGGTTCATATTATGCAATCGAAGGAATTACAAGCCCGTGCGGAAGAGTTCTCGGTAAGATGGCTCATTCAGAACGTATCGGAAACGGAGTTGCCATTAATATTTATGGTGAACAGGATCAGAAGATATTCGAAGCCGGAGTTGAATATTTTAAATAATATTTCAAAAGAAGATTTCTATATTGAAAAAGCCGTAGGTCAGATGACTTACGGCTTTTCTGTAATATAAAATGTAATGATTAAAAAGTAGTTATGATAATAATTTGTCGATTCTGTTTACAGCCTCTATAGTATTTTCTCTGCTTCCGAAAGCTGTAAGTCTGAAGAAGTTGTTGCCATTGGCACCAAAGCCGGCACCAGGTGTACCTACAACCTGTATTTCATTTAACATATAGTCAAAGAAATCCCATGATTCCATACCATTTGGACATTCAAACCATATATATGGAGAGTTCTTTCCTCCAAAATAAGTTATGCCTTTTTTCTCAAATACAGAAGCTATGATTCTTGCATTTTCTTTATAATAAGCAATGTTTTCTTTGCACTCTTTTATGCCTTCCTCGCTGAGAGTTGCAGCGGCCGCATACTGAATTACATATGGAACTCCGTTAAACTTGGTTGTCTGTCTTCTTGTCCACATAGAATTAAGAGACATTTCTGAACCGTTTGAGGTTTTAAATACAAGTTCAAGTGGAACTATTGTATATCCGCATCTTGTACCGGTAAAACCTGCTGTCTTTGAAAGTGAGCAGAATTCGATGGCACATTTTTTTGCACCCTCAATCTCAAAGATACTGTGAGGTGTATCGTCCTCGATGAAACATTCATATGCTGCATCAAAAAGTATGAGACTATTATGTTCAAGTGCAAAGTCAACCCATACTTTTAGCTGCTCACGTGTATATGCCGCACCGGTAGGATTGTTAGGAGAGCAGATGTAGATAATATCTGCCTCAAGCCCATCGTATGGCATAGGTGTGAAACCATTTTCTTTATTTGCATCCATAAAACGGATATTGCGTCCGTTCATTATGTTAGTATCCATATAAACAGGATAAACAGGATCAGGAATAAGTACAATATTATCCGGTCCGAATAAATCTGTAATATTTCCGGTGTCGCTTTTGGCTCCGTCTGATATAAAAACTTCTTTCATTTCAATATCAACGTTGTTTTTCTTATAGTAATCAACTACAGCATTACGCAAAAAATCATATCCCTGTTCAGGGCCATATCCTTTAAATGTTTCAGTCTTGCTCATGTGATCTGCTGCATCATGAAGAGCCTCGATGGTTTTCTTTGTAAGAGGTTTTGTAACATCACCAATTCCAAGACGGATAATAGGTTTATCCGGATGCTCATTAATATATTTATTGGTTCTTTGTGCAACCTCTGAAAACAGATAATTTTGCTTTAGATTAAGATAATTTTCGTTTATTTGTAACATGATATACTCCTTTCAGAATCTAATCCAGTAAAATATTATCATTAGTTTTTTGCTGTGTCAAATGATTGATAAATAATATAGCAACAATCTTTGTCATATGTTATACTAAATGTTATAAGGAGAAAATTATGGGAATAATTGAATTGATTGTGTTGGCAGTGGGTCTTGCCATGGATGCCTTTGCGGTTTCGGTCTGTAAAGGACTTGCAATGAAGCAGATAAGTTTTAAGAATGCATCAGTGTGTGGTGTGTGGTTTGGATTCTTTCAGGGAATAATGCCTCTCATAGGATATCTTGCAGGAATCAGTTTTTCAACTTATATAGTAAAATATGACCATTGGATTGCATTTGCATTACTTGCAGCCATCGGAATTAATATGATAAGAGAAGTTTTTTCAGAAGAGTCCGGTTGTGAATTCTGCGAAAGTGTTGACAGTTCTCTCGGATTCAAGGTAATGCTTATGATGGCGATAGCAACAAGTATAGATGCACTTGCGGTAGGAATTACATTTGTTTGTGTTCCGGTTAGTATTTTTACATCTTTTGGGACACATATAAACACAGTTGCAGCATCATTGATTATTGGAACAATAACATTTGTCATATCTTCAGTTGGAGTTTATATTGGAGGTATAGTTGGATTAAAATACAAGAAAAAAGCAGAAATATTCGGTGGTATTGTATTACTTATTCTTGGTATAAAGATACTTGTTGAACATTTGGCAAGTAATATATAAATTATTGATTATTAATGGTTCAAGTGTTACACTATATATAGAACAATTTTAGGAGGACATAATGCTTAGCAAAAAGAAGATTAAGATAATGTTCTGCATGGCGGATTATGAAAACGGTGATGGAAAAAAAGATCTTAGAACCATAAAGTTATATAAGAATGATTATATAAGACTTAATCTGTTATTCTCAATAGTTTGTGTGACAATTGCATATATACTTATTCTTGCACTTATTGTTTTGTATAATTATGAATACATAATAAGCAATATAGCTGCCATTCCATATTATTCTATTGGGACTATGATATTGGGAATATATGTATTATGTATTATTTTCTATTCATTTATTTCTATATATGTATTTTCGAAAAAATATGAAGCATCAAAAAAACGGGTAAAGAAGTATTTCAGATATTTAAAATATCTTAACACATATTATCAGAAAGATGATACAGAGAATGATTCGGAGGTTAAATAGAAGATGATTCTTAAGCTTTTGGAGATAAAGGAACATATAAAGAGTATATATGAAAGATTTGGCATATTTATTAATATGTTTTTGAAATTCATTATTTCATTATTTGTTTTCTATACTATTAATAATAAACTTGGTTTCAGTAATATTACTGATAATATGATAATTATAGTCGGTTTGTCAGTTATATCTGCTTTAACACCGAATGTGGTATTTTTGCTGCTTACTGTTTTGGTGTTACTTGTTAATGCGTATAGTCTTTCAATTTTACTTGCAGCTGTAATGGCAGTATTGTTTCTGCTTATTTATCTTTTGTTTATCAGATATAATACCGGACAGGCATATATTATTCTTGCAGTTCCGATTTTATATACTATAAATATTCCTTATGTAGTGCCACTTTTATGCGGATTATTTTTCGGGCCTGTTGCAGCAATAGCAAATGTTATTGGAATTCTGTTGTATTATTTCTTTTCATCAATTATTGCTGCTTCAGAAGTATCAGATGGTACAAGTATAGCCAATACAGTGAATTTCTTTAATACAATTGTTGACGATCTGAAAGATGATAAATATATGGTTGTTTCAATGATCATTTTTTCCTGTGTTGTGCTTATAACATACATAATCAGAAAACAGAAGTTGAAACATGCTTCTTATATTGCAATATTAATAGGAACACTGATTACTATAGTTACATTTCTTATAGCATCCGTAACTGCTGAGAGAAATGTTATCGGTATAGTTGTAGGTTCTCTGATAAGTGCGCTTATTGCTTGTATTGCACAGTTTTTCAGGATGTCTCTTGACTATGCGGGAACCAAGAATATTCAATTTGAAGATGATGAATACTATTATTACGTTAAGGCTGTACCTAAGCTTACTATTGCTGAACCTGAAAAACAGGTAAAAACAATACATGCACAGAAACCTACCGGTAATACAACAGACATATCAGAGATTTTAGCTAAAAGCATATCAGAAGATGACTTCTCTGAATAATATTAAAGGAGCCTATATATGGGTACTATAAAAGACTTTTTTGACAAGTATCTTATCAGATTGTCATTACCTCAAGTAACATTGATTGATATACTTGAGGTCCTAATCATTGCATTTGCAATCTATCATATAGTTATGTGGGTTAAAAACACAAGAGCATGGATGCTTGTAAAGGGTGTCGTGTTTCTTCTTGTGTTTTTTGTAGTTGCCATGTTTTTGAGAATGGATGTTATTCTGTGGATTTTCCGTAATGCTATCAGTGTTGGTATTATAGCAGTTATTATTGTATTTCAGCCAGAGTTAAGAAGTGCACTGGAACAGCTTGGCAGACGTAATGTGTTTGTATCTATTTTTTCTTCGGAGAGTGAAGATGACAGAATTTCTGAAAGAGTTATGGGAGAAATTGTAAATGCTTGTGCAAAAATGAGCAGGGAAAAGACAGGTGCCCTTATTGTAATTGAAAATGAGATTCAGTTAAAAGAACATGAGAAAAATGGTATTTATCTTAATGCAGATATATCAATGCAGCTTATTACCAATATATTTGAACATAATACTCCGCTTCATGACGGAGCAACAATTATAAGAGACAATAAAATTCTTGCAGCTACATGTTATTTGCCGCTATCAGATAATATGGAGCTTAGTAAGGAACTTGGAACAAGACACAGGGCCGCTGTAGGTATTAGTGAGATATCGGACAGTCTTACTATAGTTGTGTCTGAAGAAAGTGGAATAATATCTGTTGCGAGATTCGGAGAACTTAAAAGAAATGTTAGTCCTGATGAACTAAAAAAATTACTTATTAGTTTTGCCGGAACAGATAATGCCAAGAGTAAAAAGAATATTTGGCGGAGAAAAGGGGGTAAAACGGAGAATGATGAAGCAAATACGAAATAGCCTGATGTCATTTATGAATAAATATATTATGGATAATATATGGTATAAGGTTTTATCCCTCGGAATAGCAGTTATGGTTTGGCTTGTTATTCTGAATATGGCAGATCCGATAACAACAAGAAGTTTTAATGATCTTGAAGTGCAAATAATTAATCAATCTGCAATTACTTCTATTAACCAGGTATATGAGGTTATTGAAGGAGACACCGTAAATTTCACAGTAAAAGGGAAATCAAGCATTGTTAATAGTTTGAAAATAACCGATTTTACTGCCTATGCTGATTTGTCAAAGTTATCACCGGTGTATGCAGCAGATATTGTTGTAAAATGTGATGTCATACAGAACGTTGAGATTGATACCGGAAACAGAATGCTTAAGGTTAAACTTGAGGATGTAGCAACAAAGAATGTTCAGGTTGCTGTTGAGACAACAGGTGAGGTTGCTGACGGATATTATGTTGATAATTACGAAGTTAGACCGAATATTGTTACAATAACAGGTGGTGCATCTAAAATAAGTAAGATTGCGTCAGTAAAGGTTAATGTAAGTGTCAGCGGCGCACATAAAAATTTTGTTGAAGAAACTGTCCCTATAGCACTTGATGAAAATGGTAATGAAATTGACAGTTCATTTTTTACTTATTATAACAAGGATAATGAATTAATTGATATAGTAAGTGTAAAAATATTCATTAATAATACAAAGACAATACCGGTCAAGCTTGATGTTATCGGAGAACCGGGCGAGGGATATGTATATAACGGAGAGTTTGAGTATGCACCTGAAACAATACTGATTGGTGGCTCTAACAAAGCTCTTTCGCAAATAGAATCAGTAACGATTCCTGTAGATATAACAGGAATTGTAGTTGACAGTGAATTTGATTTTGATATACAGAAGTATCTTCCTGATAAAATTAGTCTTGTAAGTTCAGAAAAGAATGTTGCTGTTCGCGTTAAGCTTGATGTTGTTGAATATCGTACAATTGATATTGCAGTAAGTGATATCGAAATTCGCAATCTTGCTGAAGGAATGAGTGTAGAGTATTTTAACCCTAACGAGGTCGTAAAACTTAGAGTTAAAGGAACTGCCAAGCAGATAGAAGGATTTACCAAAGATAGCGTAGGTGCATATATAGACCTTACGAATGTTGCGGAGGGTATGGCAAGTATTCCGGTTATGTATAATAATATAACGGATGAATATATTGATTCTGAACCATATATTGTAAGAATTAATGTTAATAATGCTGAAGTGATCGAAGATGATCCGATTTGAGTTAGAATAAACGATTAATTAACATCAGGGAACAGATATTCAAGAAATGCTATAGCATTATCCAATCTGTCTGATGTAACAACTATTCCCATTATCGGTTCGGTCTGGGCTCCTTCAAGAGACGAATATACAGGGCTGCCAGATAGTATTATGCCGCATGGATATGTTTCAGATGGGCGTATTGTCTGAAGTCCTGAAGGTGCGTTTGGGTCATTATTTTCTTCGAGTTCAGGATAATACAGATAATCTGAGTATTTTGAAAGCTGTTCATCTGTGAGTATAGTGCGCAAATCATGGAAGCACCCAAGTGATGCGTAATGATTAAAGAATTCTTCATCAGCAATCATTGTATCAAGTTGTTTTGCATATATATATGATGTAATCTGTTCAGAGCCTTTAAGTGACTCTGCTCCGCCTGAGCCTGAGAGCATATAATCATCTTCAATACTTACTTTTTCTTTTTTGGCATCGCCATTAAGATGTTCTAACAAATCGGCATTAAATTCTTCAAGCTTTTCTTCATCAAAATGATCATTAATAACTGCAGTTAAAAGAACAATATCTCTATAGCTGCTTACTGCATCATAAATGAGGTATCCTGCTATACATATAACCATAATTCCTATAAGAAGAGGAGTAAGATAATATTCTTTGAACTGAGTCTTTTTTTCGGCACGAGACATTTTTTCCCAGGTTTCTTTTTCTGAAACAGTTTTGTGTGAAGTATATATGGAAGCTTCGTCAGAAAGCTTAGTTTTTTTGTTGTTAATATTTATAGCCATAATATTGTATCTCCTAAATTTAATATAACTATTATGATTGTAGTTAATTATGAATGTCAAGATAATAAAAAAAATAATTGAAAAAAATTTCAAAAAAGGGCTTGCATTAACAGAGTATGTTTGTTATAATAGCACTCGTTGAAAAACATTGGGCTATAGCCAAACGGTAAGGCAGTGGACTCTGACTCCATGATTTCAAGGTTCGAATCCTTGTAGCCCAGCTATAAGACAGATATCTTGGATATGAGATATCTGTTTTTTGTTTAGATATGTTTCTTTGTAGTGATTCTACTCTGTTAAGATTGACAAATAGGAATCGTATTGTTAAAATGGAATTTAATATTATACAAGAAGGTGGTATTGCTTTATGTCAGAGAATAATAATAAAAGAATGATATTATCTATACTTGTTGACAATACGGCCGGAGTATTAAGCAGGGTATCAGGTCTTTTCAGTAGAAGAGGTTACAATATTGATAGCCTTACTGTTGGTGAGACAGAAGATCCATCTATTTCAAGAATGACAGTAGCGGTATCAGGTAATGAAAGCATTCTTGAACAGATTAAGAAGCAGGTAACTAAGCTTTGTGATGTAAAAGAGATTGTTGAACTTATGCCTGATTCTTCAGTTTGCAGAGAGCTTATTCTTATTAAGGTTCGTACAGATTCTACTGAGCGTACAAGCCTTTATACAATTGCCAATATATTCAGAGCTAAGGTTGTGGATGTGTCAGAAGACTTTATGATGATAGAGCTTACAGGAGATACAAACAAGATAGATGCATTTATTAAGCTGTTAGACGGATTTGAGATTGACGAACTTGTCAGAACCGGAATTACCGGTCTTACAAGAGGATTTCTCAATTAACCGACTACATATATTTTATTTATTGAATAATTCAGGAGGAATTAATTATGGCAAAGATTTATTATCAGGAGGATTGCAACCTTTCTATGTTAGATGGAAAGACTATTGCAGTTATCGGATACGGAAGTCAGGGACATGCTCATGCACTCAATGCTAAGGAGTCAGGATGCAATGTTATTATCGGTCTTTATGAGGGTTCAAAGTCATGGGCTAAGGCTGAGGCACAGGGATTTGAAGTTTATACAGCTGCTGAGGCTGCTAAGAAAGCAGATATCATCATGATTCTTATTAATGATGAGCTTCAGGCTTCTATGTATAAGAAAGATATTGAGCCTAACCTTGAGGAAGGAAACATGCTTATGTTTGCTCATGGTTTCAATATTCATTTTGGTCAGATCGTTCCGCCATCATATGTTGACGTAACTATGATAGCACCTAAGGGACCTGGACATACAGTTAGAAGTGAGTATCAGGCAGGAAAGGGTGTTCCTTGTCTTGTTGCAGTACATCAGGATGCTTCAGGACAGGCTCTTGATAAAGCTCTTGCTTATGCACTTGCAATTGGTGGAGCCAGAGCAGGTGTTCTTGAAACAACATTCAGAACAGAGACAGAGACAGACCTTTTTGGTGAGCAGGCAGTTCTTTGCGGTGGTGTATGTGCACTTATGCAGGCTGGTTTTGAGACACTTACAGAGGCTGGTTATGATCCAAGAAATGCATACTTTGAGTGTATACATGAGATGAAGCTTATCGTAGACCTTATATATCAGAGTGGTTTTGCAGGAATGAGATATTCTATTTCCAATACTGCTGAGTATGGCGATTATATTACAGGACCAAAGATTATTACTGATGAGACTAAGAAGGCTATGAAGCAGATTCTTAAAGATATCCAGGACGGAACTTTTGCAAAGGATTTCCTTCTTGACATGTCATCAGCAGGCGGAAAAGCTCATTTCAATGCTATGAGAAAGCTCGCTGCTGAGCATTCATCAGAAAAGGTTGGAGAGGATATCCGTAAGCTTTACAGCTGGAACGGCGAAGACAAGCTTATCAACAACTAATATTATATTTTGATTCAGATAATGGAACGTCCATGGATTAGATTAGTTCATGGACGTTTTGTATACACATTTGTAAAAGGGGATAGGGCTATATGAGTGAAAATAAAGAATTTCAGCCGGAAGTTTCAAGGCATACGGGAGAGTATAGAAAAACAGTAAAGAGTATTTCAAAATCAGATGACAGCTCTTTTGAACAGGTTATTATCCGTTTGGTAGAAGGTAGGGAAGAAGCAAATGATAAAGAGACTTTTATAAGCCAGTATCTTGATATGGTTATTAATATGGCGAGTCATTATTCTTCAAAGGGCGTAGCAGTTGATGAGCTAATATCAGAGGGAAATCTTTCGCTTGTTGTTACTGCAAATAACCTGAGCCACGGAATACTTGATATTAATAAGTGTAATAATATAAGAAAAGCCTGTGATGAGCTTGTAAGAGATAATATAAGAAAAAGCCTGGTAGGAATGATTGATGAACAGTACAAAAGTGAAGGTGATCTAAATTATGCTCTTGCTAAAGCCAATCTTGTATATGAAGCTGCTAATACACTTGCGGAAGAATTATGCAGGGTTCCTAATGTAAATGAGTTATCTGAGTATACACATATCCCTGTAGAAGAGATTGAAGAAATAATTCGTTTTGCAGGACCTGCACTACCTATTGCAGAAGAAGATAAAATATAAAATAATTATAAAATTATATGCTTATGACTCCATTTTTTGTTCAGACTACATTTGTGGGACATAGAAAACACTGACTTTTTGGCAAAACACAATATATTGTGTTTTGCCTTTTGTATATCATCTATATGTATGGACAAAACCATTCTACTGTGCTATACTTACTGATACGTGGCAATGGAACACTATATAGTATTATTTTGAAAGGGTAGGAGCAGGAGATATGAAGGTAATTAAGAGAGACGGACGAATTGTTGAATATGATCGTAATAAGATTCTTACTGCTATCAAAAAGGCGAATGCAGAGGTAGACAGATACGAGAAACTTACCGAAGAAAAGATTGAAAGTATAGTTGTAAGTATTGAGAATCTTCACAGAGACACAATGCATGTGGAGAATATTCAGGATATAATCGAGCAGAAGATTATGGCCGAAGGCAAGTATATTCTGGCTAAGACATATATTATTTACAGATATACCAGAGAGCTTGTAAGAAAAGCAAACACAACAGATGATTCTATTATGAGTCTTATTAAGAACAGTAATAAGGACGTAATGGAAGAGAATTCCAATAAGAATGCTTATATTGCATCTACACAGAGAGACCTTATTGCAGGAGAAGTGTCAAAGGACCTTACAAAGAGAATTCTTCTTCCTGAGAATATTGTTGAGGCTCATGAAAAAGGAGCTATTCATTTCCATGATATGGACTATTTTGTGCAGACAATATTTAATTGCTGTCTTATCAATATAAAGGACATGCTTG
Organism: Lachnospiraceae bacterium; assembly: GCA_015057375.1. GTDB lineage: Bacteria > Bacillota > Clostridia > Lachnospirales > Lachnospiraceae > V9D3004. The sequence goes on along the minus strand of SVEM01000035.1, from coordinate 7,905 downwards.
AAAATGGTACTGTTATGAACGGAAAGCTCATAGAACAGCCTAAGAGCTTCCAGGTTGCGTGTACTGTAGTTACACAGATTATCAGTGCGGTTGCAAGCAGTCAGTATGGTGGCCAGTCTGTTGATATAAGACATCTTGGAAAATATCTCAGAGTGAGCAGAGAAAAATATCGTAAACGTTATACAGAGGAATACGATGGAAAGCTTGATAATGATGTTATTGAGCAGCTTGTTAAGGACAGATTATATGACGAGCTTCGTTCCGGTGTTCAGACTATTCAGTATCAGATTAATACACTTATGACAACAAATGGACAGTCTCCGTTTGTTACCATATTCCTTTATCTTGATGATGAAGATGAATATGTTGAAGAAAATGCAATGATTATCGAAGAGATTCTCAGACAGAGACTAGAAGGAATTAAAAATGAGAAAGGTGTATATGTAACACCTGCATTCCCTAAACTTATATATGTACTTGATGAAAACAACTGCTTAAAGGGTGGAAGATATGATTATATTACAGAGCTTGCTGTAAAGTGTTCTGCAAAACGTCTTTATCCTGATTATATTTCAGCAAAGAAAATGCGTGAGAATTACGAAGGTAATGTATTCTCATGTATGGGATGCAGAAGCTTCCTCAGCCCATGGAAAGATAAGGATGGAGAATACAAGTTTGAGGGTAGATTTAATCAGGGTGTAGTAAGCCTTAACCTTCCTCAGATTGGTCTTCTTGCAGAAGGAGATATGGAGAAGTTCTGGCAGATACTTGAGGAAAGACTTTCAATCTGTTTTGAAGCTCTTATGTGCAGACATCGTGCACTTGAGGGAACATTGTCAGATGTAAGTCCTATACATTGGCAGTATGGTGCTATTGCAAGACTTGATAAGGGTGAGAAGATTGATAAACTTCTTCATGGCGGTTATTCATCAATATCACTCGGATATATCGGATTGTATGAAGTTACAAAGATTATGACAGGTGTATCACATACTGATCCTATTGGAACAGAATTTGCACTTAAGCTTATGAAGCGTCTCAGAACTGCAACTGACACATGGAAAGATGAGACAGGTATAGGTTTTGCATTATATGGAACCCCTGCGGAATCACTTTGTTACAGATTTGCAAGATTGGACAAAGAGCAGTTTGGTGATATTGCAGATGTAACAGATAAGGGATATTATACAAACTCATATCATGTAGATGTAAGAGAAAAGATAGATGCATTCTCCAAGTTTACATTTGAGAGTCAGTTCCAGAACATATCCTCAGGTGGTGCTATATCATATATCGAGATTCCGAATATGAGACATAACCTTAAAGCACTTAGTGATATTGTTAAGTTTATTTATGACAATATTCAGTATGCTGAGTTTAATACAAAGTCAGATTATTGCCATGTATGTGGTTTTGACGGTGAGATTAAGATAAATGACAATCTTGAGTGGGAGTGCCCACAGTGCGGCAATAAAAACCATTCTAAGATGAATGTTACAAGAAGAACATGCGGATATCTTGGAGAGAATTTCTGGAATGTAGGAAAGACAAAGGAGATTAATGCCAGAGTACTTCATATTTAATTGGTATTAAATAAGACATATGAATTATGCGGATATTAAAAGCTATGATATTGCAAATGGTACAGGAATAAGAGTATCGCTTTTTGTAAGCGGATGTACACACAGATGCAAGGGATGTCATAATGCTGAAGCGTGGGATTTTAATTATGGTAAACCTTTTACCAAGGAATCCATAGAATACATCATGAAGGAGCTTGAGCCGGATTATTATTCGGGACTTACACTTCTTGGCGGCGAGCCTTTTGAACATGCAAACCAGATTGGTATATTACCTCTTCTTCGAAGATTCAGAGAGGTGTATCCAAGAGAAACATACGATGTTCATCATAAGAATATATGGTGTTTCAGCGGATATACATTTGAAGATGATATATTAAATGACATGTGCGTTAAATGGGATGAAACCAGGGAAATGCTTTCATATATTGATATTCTCGTGGATGGAGAATTTCACGAAGATGAGAAAAATCTGAAATTGTTTTTCAAAGGTTCAGCAAACCAGAAAACCATTCTTGTTCCGGAATCATTAGAGAGTGGTGAGACTATACTTTGGACACCGCCTGAATAATTAATTATATAAGGAGTACTTAAGATGACTAAGATATATTTTAAGAAATTAGATGAAAAGGCCGTTATGCCTACATACGGAAGTGAGTATGCGGCAGGAGCTGATTTGTATGCGTGTATGGATGAAGCTGTTGTAATAGAACCGGGACAGACTGAGTTTATACATACAGGTATTGCAATTGAGCTTCCTATGGGTACGGTAGGTCTTGTATATGCACGAAGTGGTCTTGCATGTAAAAAAGGACTGGCACCTGCAAATAAAGTTGGTGTTATTGACTGTGATTACAGAGGTGAGCTTATGGTAGCACTTCATAATCATTCGGATAAGCCAATAACAGTGGAACCTAAAGAAAGAATAGCACAGCTTGTTATTATGCCATATATTTGCGGTGAATATATAGAGACAGAAGAGTTGTCTGATACAGTAAGAGGCAGTGGTGGATTTGGTTCTACAGGAACTAAATAATCATATTTTGTCGTTGTTTGCGAAAAAATTATCTTGAAAAAATGGAAATATTTGGTTATAGTGTAAAAGAATTACAAAATACCAAATATTTCCATTTTTTATGTTAGGAGGCAGAATACAATGACAAAAATGAGAATTCTTATTGCAGATGATAATACTAAAATGATAGATACATTGGATAAACTTATTTCTAAAGAAGACGATATGGAAGTGTGTGCTACAGCACAGGACGGGGTGGATGCAGTTGATAAAATCAAAAAATTTAAACCGGATGTTGTATTGTTAGATATTATTATGCCGAAGCTTGACGGGCTTGGTGTTATTGAAAGAATAAGAGATAAAGAACAGCTTGAAAAAGTACCTGAATTTATTGTCATTTCAGGAATTGGACAGGATGTCGTTACTGAGAATGCATTTGAACTTGGTGTTGCATATTATATATTAAAACCATTTGATAATGATGTTGTGATTTCAAGAATTAGAAAACTTCGTTCTAATCTTAAAGGCAAATTTGCAGTAAACGGAACCGGTGTTTATGAAAGAATAAATAACAGAAGAGAACATGACCTTGAATCCGATGTGACAAATATAATACATGAAATAGGCGTTCCTGCACATATTAAAGGATATCAGTATCTTAGAGATGCAATTATGATGTCCGTAAATGATGGCGAAATGCTAAATTCCATAACTAAGCTTTTGTATCCTTCGATTGCAAAACAACATAAGACAACTCCGAGCAGGGTAGAACGTGCAATCAGACATGCTATAGAAGTTGCCTGGAGCAGAGGAAAGGTTGATACGATTGACGAGTTATTCGGATATACAATAAATAATGGAAAAGGTAAACCTACAAATTCTGAGTTTGTTGCTTTAATAGCCGATAAAATCAGATTGGAGTATAAGCTCAGGGCTTAAAAACAGTAAAATAATAATTCTTCCCAATTCCTCATATTTATTGTATAATTATTCCATGTGGTATTCTATGTAACCTGCAGAATATAAAACTTTATATGGAGGTTTTGGGAATTATGAAGAAAATACTGTTTTTAGCATCAGAAGCAGTACCTTTTATTAAGACAGGAGGGCTTGCCGATGTTGTGGGAGCACTTCCTAAGATGTTTGACAAGGAAAAGTATGATGTCAGAGTTATGATGCCTAAGTATATGGCTATATCTGATGAATATAAGAGTCAGATGACTTACGTGACACATTTTTATCTTGAGCTTGCATGGCGTAGACAGTATGTTGGTGTTCTTACTATGCAGTATGATGGAGTGACATTTTATTTTATTGATAATGAGTTTTACTTCGCGGGTTCTAAACCATATGGATGGATTCATGAAGATATTGAGAAGTTTGCATTTTTCTGTAAAGCATCTCTTTCAGCACTTCCGCTTGTTGATTTCAGACCTGATATTATCCATTGTCATGACTGGCAGACCGGACTTGTTCCTGTATATCTTAAAGATACATTTAGCGAAGGACAGTTCTATCAGGGTATAAAATCCATAATGACAATCCATAATCTTAAGTTCCAAGGTGTATGGGATCCTAAGAGTGTAAAGGATATAACAGGTCTCAGTTCTTATTATTTTGCGCCTGATAAACTTGAAGCATACGGTGATGCCAATTATCTTAAAGGCGGAATCGTTTATGCCGACAGTGTTACAACGGTAAGTAGGACATATGCAGAAGAGATTAAGACCCCATTTTTCGGAGAAAAGTTGGATGGGCTTATGAATGCGAGATCTAACGTACTTCGTGGTATTGTGAACGGTATAGATTATGATGAATATAATCCTGCAACGGATCCGCTTATTTACCACAATTATGATGCTTCTAATTTCAGAAAAGAAAAGATTAAGAATAAGAGAGCATTGCAGAAGGAACTTGGTCTTGAGCAGAATGACAAGGTATTTATGATTGGTATTGTATCGCGTCTTACTGATCAGAAAGGTCTTGACCTTGTTGAATGTGTTATAGAGCAGATATGTAGTGAAGATGTACAGTTTGTTATTCTTGGTACCGGTGACGAGAAATATGAGAATTTGTTCAGACACTATGAATGGAAGTACAAGGGAAGAGTTTCGTCCAGCATCTATTATAATAATACAAGGTCGCATCGTATATATGCAGCCTGTGATGCATTTCTTATGCCATCGCTGTTTGAACCATGTGGTTTAAGCCAGCTTATGAGTTTAAGATACGGAACAGTGCCTATTGTAAGAGAGACAGGTGGTCTTAAAGATACTGTTGAACCTTATAACGAATATGAAAGTAAGGGAACAGGATTTTCATTCGCAAATTATAATGCACATGAAATGCTTGGAACAATAAATTATGCAAAAAATGTGTATTATAATAAGAAGAGAGAATGGAATAAGATAATAGACAGGGCTATGGCAGTTGATTATTCATGGACAACATCTGCCAAAGAATATGAAAAATTATATGATGATTTGCTTGGTTTCTAAAATTATTATTAATTTTTTGACAAGCTGCATTTTGCCCTTGAAATTTATGGATATTTTTTGTAGAATGGGAATACAGTTTGTGTTAAATTATAGAAGCACAAACTATCCATGTAAAACACTTATTTAGGAGGAATTAGAAAATGTCAGTAAAAGTTGCAATTAATGGTTTCGGACGTATCGGACGTCTTGCATTCAGACAGATGTTTGGAGCAGAAGGATATGATGTTGTTGCTATCAACGACTTAACAAGCCCTTCAATGCTTGCTCATTTGTTAAAGTATGATTCATCACAGGGAAGATACGTTGGTGTTGGTGAAGAAGATCAGGTAACAGCTGATGATGAAGCTGGTACAATCACAGTTAAAGGTAAGACACTTAAGATTTACAAAGAGCCAGATGCTAACAACTGCCCATGGGGAGAACTTGATGTTGATGTTGTATTAGAGTGTTCAGGATTCTATACATCAAAAGCTAAAGCAGAAGCTCATCTTAATGCAGGTGCTAAGAAAGTTGTTATCTCAGCTCCAGCAGGAAATGATCTTAAGACAATCGTTTATAATGTTAACCATGAGACATTAACAGCAGATGACAAGATTATCTCAGCTGCATCATGTACAACAAACTGTCTTGCTCCTATGGCTAAGGCTCTTCATGACCTTGCTGGAATCAAGTCAGGTATCATGTCAACAATTCACGCTTACACAGGAGACCAGATGATTCTTGATGGTCCTCAGAGAAAGGGTGACTTAAGAAGAGCTCGTGCAGGTGCTGTTAATATCGTTCCTAACTCAACAGGAGCAGCTAAAGCTATCGGACTTGTTATCCCAGAGCTTAACGGAAAGCTTATCGGATCAGCACAGAGAGTTCCTACTCCTACAGGATCAACAACAATTCTTGTTGCTACAGTAGAGAAGTCAGTAACTAAAGATGAGATCAATGCAGCTATGAAAGCAGCAGCTAATGAGTCTTATGGATATAATGAAGAAGAGATCGTTTCATCAGATATCGTTGGTATGAAATTTGGTTCACTCTTCGATGCTACACAGACAATGGTAGGAGAAGATAACCTTGTTCAGGTAGTATCATGGTATGATAACGAGAATTCATACACAAGCCAGATGGTTAGAACAATCAAGTATTTTGCTGAGTTAAACTAATTTGGTCAGATTATCATATTTGTATATGAACTAATAAGATCCTTAAGGGTTCGGTCTGAAAGGACCGAACCCTTTCTAGTATGTATATCATTGAAAGGAGTAATTCATAATGTTAAACAAGAAAACTGTTGATGACATTAATGTAAAAGGAAAAAAAGTCCTTGTACGTTGCGATTTTAACGTACCACTTAAGGATGGACAGATAACAGACGAGAACCGTCTTGTTGCTGCACTTCCTACAATTAAGAAACTTATTAACGATGGTGGAAAGGTTATCCTTTGCTCACATCTTGGTAAGCCTAAGGGAGAGCCTAAGCCAGAGCTTACACTTGCTCCTGTTGCTAAGAGACTTTCAGAGCTTCTTGACAAAGAGGTTGTATTTGCTGCAGATCCTGAAGTTGTAGGACCTAACGCAAAAGCTGCTGTTGAGGCTATGAATGACGGAGACGTTGTTCTTCTTGAGAATACACGTTATCGTGTAGAAGAGACAAAGAATGGTGAAGCATTCTCTAAAGATCTTGCATCACTTTGCGAAGTATTTGTTAATGATGCATTCGGAACAGCTCACAGAGCACATTGTTCAAACGTAGGTGTTAGCGAACTTGTTGACACAGCAGTTGTTGGATATCTTATGCAGAAGGAAATTGATTTCCTCGGAAATGCAGTTGAGAATCCTGTTAGACCATTCGTTGCTATCCTTGGTGGAGCAAAAGTAGCAGACAAGCTTAACGTTATCAATAACCTTCTTGAGAAGTGTGATACACTTATCATCGGTGGTGGTATGGCTTATACATTCCTTAAAGCTAAGGGATATGAGATTGGTATGTCACTCGTTGATGATGAGAAGATTGATTACTGTAAAGAGATGATGGAGAAGGCTGAAAAGCTTGGTAAGAAGCTTCTTCTTCCTATCGATACAACAATCGCTAAAGATTTCCCAACTCCTATAGATGCAGAAATCGAGGTTTCTGTTGTTCCAAGTAATGAGATTCCGGCTGATATGCAGGGTCTTGATATCGGAACAAAGACAGCAGCACTTTTTGCTGATGCAGTTCTTACAGCTAAGACAGTTGTATGGAACGGACCTATGGGTGTATTCGAGAACCCTACACTTGCTAAGGGAACTCTTACAGTTGCTAAAGCACTTGCTGATGCAGATGCTACTACAATCATTGGTGGTGGAGATTCAGCAGCAGCAGTTAACCAGCTTGGATTTGGCGATAAGATGAGCCATATTTCAACAGGTGGTGGAGCATCTCTTGAATTCCTTGAGGGTAAAGAGCTTCCGGGTGTTGCAGCAGCAAATAACAAATAATTATTGATATTTTGAAGGTGAGGAATATATTATGCGTAAGACAATTGTCGCAGGAAACTGGAAAATGAACATGACTCCTAGCCAGGCAGTTGCTCTTTGTGAAGAGCTTAAAGACCTTGTTAAGAGTGATACAGTAGATGTTGTATACTGTGTACCTGCTATAGATATTATCCCTGTTGTTGAGGCAGTTAAGGGAACTAATGTAGAAGTTGGTGCAGAGAATATGTACTTCGAAGATAAGGGTGCATATACAGGCGAAATCTCAGCTGAGATGTTAGTTGATGCCGGAGTAAAATACGTTATTATCGGACATTCTGAGAGACGTGATTACTTCAAAGAG
>SVEM01000034.1 GCA_015057375.1 Lachnospiraceae bacterium | reverse complement strand
TCCTGTTACAACATCAACAAGATTATATACAATTCTGTTTTCAAGACCCATAACTACGTCAAGATTTCTAAGACCGATATCTGTATCAATCATAACAACAGAATAACCGTTTCTTGACAAACTTACACCAAGATTAGCGGTTGTAGTTGTTTTTCCTACACCGCCTTTTCCAGATGTGACAACTATTACTTCGCCCATTGATATCCTCCATTAATCAATTAAAATATTGGCTATCAGGTCATTTGATAATGACTCTTTGTATATTACGCCTTTTTTGCAAATGGCAATCTGGGCTCCTTTGTTTCTTTTAAATTTTTTCTTCTTATCTGTAACTAATGTTGAATCACATATTCGTAGTTTACTTTCGTTCATTTTAAGTGCAGCTATAAAAGTATTACTGTTTCCTCCTGCACCTGCAAAGGCACTTCCGGATAATTCGCCAAGGACAACGATATTACCTTTAGAAACTATCTGTGCACCTTCTAACACATCGCCAAGAACTATTACACTTGTTTCAAAATCTATAACCTGTCCCGGACGAAGATTTCCTTTGTAAAACTGTCCTGCGTTACTGCTTAAATTCTGAAGCTGTTTTTCAAGTGTCTTATTCAGACGTTCTTCTGTTTCAGTATCATCATCTGTAATACATATAATATCTAAATCAGTATTTTCTGATATTATATCAATCAGTTTGAATTTTTCAAGGTCTGACAAAGTCTTACCCTCAAATTTTACAGTTACTCTGGCATTTCCAAGAAATGAAGCGGCAGACCGAAACTTTTCAGTAACAGCTTCTGTTAATTCTTCATATGTTGATTCTTTATCAAGCATTACAATAACACCTGATTTTGTGCCTTTTATTTTAACAATATTTTTCATATATTAACCTCATAATTAGTCTGAAAATGCATTACTTTGATTCTCAGGTACCTGTACCTTTTTATTTAAAAGCTTTTTACGACTATCTTTATCGTAATAATAAGTATATACATCTCTCGCAAGCTCAGCCGCATTACCGGAAGTATAACCATTCGGAATTACAGTTGTTACAGAAATTTCGGGCGAGGAATAAGGTGCATATGAAACAAATAATGCGTGATTAGGTTTATAATCACTCTCCTGGGCAGTACCTGTTTTGCCTGCAACATCAATATTAAGATCATCATAAAGACCTTTAATCGTCCCATTTTTTATAACTTTTCTCATACCTGCATGAATATAATTCCAAGTATCTGATTTTATATCTACATTGTTATGAACTTTTGCATTATTATCCTTTTCACTTCCGTTAGAAGCAGAAATAACCTTATCAATAAGTGTTAAATCATAACATATACCTGAGTTAGCAATTGTTGTTATATATCTCGAGAGCTGAACCGGTGTATAACTGTTTGTTCCTTGTCCGATTGCTGAACGCACACAGTCATAATCTGATATCTGTGGATTAGATTCTGACAGTTCAACACCTGACAAATCATTGAGGCCGTACATTGAAGCATACTTCTTAAGTGTCTTAAGACCCTTATCGTGATTAAGGATTTTCCCACCTGTTGTTCCTAATCTATAACCAATTTCATAATAATAATAGTTACACGAATCTCTTAATGCATCCATAACATCTATTTTACCGTGTGATGAACTGCTCCAACACTTCGGAGACGGAACAACTTTCTCAAACAAATGCCTGTCCTTGATTTTTTCAAGGGGATATGAAAGAATCCCATATTCTTCAAGTGCAGCCGTAGATGTTACCATCTTAAATGTTGATCCCGGCGCTGTTTTTTGCATGGAAGGCCTGTTCATAAGCGGATAAGATGAATCATCAAGCAGTTTTGAATAATAAGATGAATCAATCTTATTTGCCAACTTATTGTTATCATATGTCGGATATGATACATAAGCCAAGATATCGCCTGTTTTTACATCAGTTATTACAATTGAACCCGAACATGGATCGAGTGCAAGCATTGCAGGTGTCAATTCAAGAGAAATAATCTTAGACTTTATAAATGAATACGGAGTTAAACTTCCGCTTATCAATCTACCTAAAGTATCGCCCTCTGCCTTAACAATATTCTGATCTATAAGCAGCAAACAAATCTCTGTGCCTGATATCTTATAATTATATATCATATATTTATAAATAATCTTGTCGAATCCTGTATTATTGTCAATTTTTTTTATTATATAATTTTTAAGCACATCAAAAAGTTCAGATGTTGTATATAGATTATCTCCAATATCTAAAACTCCAAAATCAATACAGTTATTAACAATTAAATATTCAAGATACTCACTTAAACTGCTTTTACCTTCTAAATAGTTCTTATATTCTTCTGACGAAGTATCAATGTTGCTTGTAAGAACTATATTATTATCTTTAAGCATCTTATAAATATAATCAAGGTATGCTGCATTTTCATCACTTAAATTATTTCTAGGTGATGTGTATTTTATATCAATAAATGTATTAATTCTTTTTGCTACAGCCTTTTTTTGCGACAGGAACTTATTATATACAGACTTCTCAGTCTGTGATGCTTTCTTTGCAGAAAACAATGTAGTATCAACTATATTATTCGAAAATACAGCACTGTAAACATCATAAATAGGAATTCGAATATCAGATGCAGACTCACCTTTTGTACCTGCATCCATACTGTTATTTAATTTGGATATTAAAATACCTGCAAGTTCTTTTTCTAAAATGTCATAACATGCTTTTTGCAGGTTAGCATCTATAGTTAGATAAACATCATCTCCCGGAACCGGAGAAGTTTCATCTTTAATTTCATTAACTCTGGAATATGCATCAATAACAAGTGTTTCAGAACCCTTAATACCACGAAGCGTCTCTTCCATTGATAATTCTATTCCCGATTTTCCGATCTGATCTGATGCGGCATAATTATAATCAGGGTAATCTTCTTTTAATTTATCTAAATCATCTGTTGATACTGTTCCTGTATAACCAATAATATTTGAGAAATATTTACTGTCATAATAATATCTGTCAGCTGTTTCGCTTATTTTTACTCCGGATAAAATATCGCTGTTCTCTTTAATAGCAACAACGGTAGTATCATTTACATTATTAGCAACAGTAACCGGAATATATTTTGTATTACTGTTTATCATCATTGTATATCTGACTTTTATAATATCTAACGCATCTTTGTCGGAATATTCGTCAGAAATATCAAATTTGGGACCTGATGATGAAACATCAGTTTTAAGATATACGAACATATCATATGCACTTGCATTTTTTTGTTCATCCGTCAAATCATCAATTGATTTCGAGAAATAAGCATCACGCTTAAAACGAAGTTCGGCAGATTTATCACAAGTAAAATAAAAATCACCATTTTTATTAATATCGATAAAAAAATCTATAGCGAGGGAATCGCCATTTTTATATATAATCTGTATCATATTATATATCATTTCATTTTTATCGGCATTAGTGGTAAGAGTACCATTATCTTCTATTGTAACATCATATGATAATTGGTTTGTTGCAAGCAAAACACCATTTCTGTCATATATTTTTCCGCGCGTTGAAACAACATCCCTTTTCTTTTCGTCAGAAATAATGCTACCGGTATAAGTATCATCACTCTTTACAATCTGTAAATTAAACATTCTGACAATAAGTAAAAAGAATAATGTGAAAAATATTATGCTGATAGGTATAAGTCTTGATGAGAATATTTCACGTAAATATTCTGCAATTCGATCTAGCAATTATATAGCCTCCCTGCTATTCTTCCTTACAAAAAATCTGTACGCAACTGAATACAACCTATAAAACAGAATGCCTACTAAAATAGTATACAGTGCTTCCGGTAGAATAATAGTTCTGAGATAAAATAAGAAAGATAATCTTCCCCTTAACAAAAACTCGAAAACATAATACATAAATCCGTATATAATATCTGAAACTCCAATATATAAAACAGGTAATAAAATGTCATTATCAGAATATGTATAATGTGTATATCCCGACAGATAGCCAACAAGCATATATATAAGTGCATGAACTCCGATTAAACTTCCGAATATACAATCAGATATTAATCCGCAAAGCAAACCTGTGATAAGTGCATCTCTTCTTCCGCTTATATAGCCTGTTGAGACTGTAATAATAATCAAAAGATTAGGAACTACATGAGCAAGCATGATATGCTGAAACAATGTAGTTTGAAGTATATAGAATATAATTATTGTAAAAATGGTGAGTATCCATTTTTTAATCATATTGTGTCATATCCTCCAATTCTTCTGAATGTTTAAGTTCAGTAATAACAAGTACCGTATCAAGTCTGTCAAAATTAACAACTGGTGTCAGTCTTGCAGTCATAGTCATATTATTGGCATCTTTTTCAATGTTGTTTACATATCCAATTAAAATACCTTCCAGGTATCTGTCGCTGACGTAAGAAGTAACAATCTCCATTCCGTCTTCAATTTCAGCATCAACGCTAATACGTTCAACACTTATATATCCCTCATTAATTGTCTCAAGATCACCTTTAACATCACAAATATCAGATGTACGAGCAAACATACCGCTCACATAACTGTTATCATCAATAATAGACCTAACTTTTGAATATGAAGTTCCTACTTCGGCAACTATTCCAACAAGTCCGTTGCCGGCAATAACATTCATATCTTTTTTTATTCCGTCTTTTGATCCTTTATCAATGGTAAACATATTATACCAATTGTTATTGTCTCTGCTTACAACTCTTGCAGCAACTTTTTCATATTGTCTGTAACCCTGATCTAGTTTATAAAGATCTCTTAAGTTTGCCAATTCATTTCTGTCTTCAATAAGAGACAGATTCTCGTCCTTAATCTGTTCTATCTGCAATTTGAGCTCTTTATTTTCCTTAATCAGACTGTTCTTGGAACGAAGCATATCAAATGCAGAATATATATGAGAACCAATTGAATTGACGCCACTCTGCATAGGTTTAATAAAATTACCTACAGATGTCTTTATCGGATTAATCTCATTCTGATATTTAAATGAAACTACAATTAAAATAAGACATAATAATGTGCAGATAATAAGTGTTACTCTTGTAGGATTATTAAATCTGCGTCTGCGTTTCATACATACTCCTTCTATATCAAATCTGTAATTACCTTACTGTAATGCGAATTGCCCATAATGGTACTAAGTCCTGCTATAACAGTATTTTCAGGATCATCACTCATATTAACGTTAAGACCTGTATACTGTTTTATAAATTCAGCAAGTCCATTCATTCTGGATGAACCACCGGTTACATATATACCATTTTTATATATGTCTGCTGACACCTCAGGCGGAGTTCTTTCAAGTATAACTTTAATGTTATCCATAATAGTCTGAAGATGTTCTGTTATTGCTTCATGAACTTCTTTTGAATCCATTACAAGTTCACCCGGAAGTCCGGAAAGTGCATTTCTTCCATATACCGTAACTGAACCTGTAGATTCTGAAATTGCCGAACCAACCTCTTTTTTAACAGCCTCGGCAGTTTTCTCTCCAATCACAAAATTATACTTTCTTCTTGCAAGATTAATTATATCCTGATCAAATTCCTTACCGCCGAGCGGAACAAGTTTACTGAAAATTATTCCACCAAGCGATAAAACAGAAATTTCAGTAGTATTAGCTCCGATATCAACCATCATAACTCCTGTGGAATCGAGTATATCAAGCCCCATACCAAGCGCATCCGCAACAGGTTTATCAACAAGTCTTATGCGTCCCGGACGAAGTTTAGGCGATACAATAACTTCTGAATAAGAACGCTTCTCAACTTCTGTTATATCAGTAGGAATTGCAAGATAATAATCAAAGCCTTTTAACTTATTCTTAGGCATCTTTGAAACAATTTCAAGAAAACTGAGCATAAGCTTATGCATATTGCTTAAATCAGCAATAACTCCATACTTGACAGGATAAGAAACCTTAATATTTGCCGGTGCTTTTTCATACATCTCATATGCTTCATTTCCAATTGCATATATTTCTGTTTTATTTTTAATCGCAATCACATTCTTTTGAGAAAGAACAAGTCCTGCGCCTTTTTGTGTCATCTTAATAGTGCTTGTACCAAAATCAATTCCAATAATCTTACGATTCATATCTGCCTCCGTATAATATTATAATCTGCCTTCTGCCCTCATACTAAAAAAACAGTTATCTCCAATAATAATATGATCTAATAGCGAAATACCTATCAAATCTCCTGCTGCTTTTACCTTATCTGTTACATTATAATCCTCTCTGCTTGGAATAGGATCTCCGCTTGGATGATTATGCAATAGGATAATGCTGACAGCCCCATATTTTAGTGCCTGATAAAAGATATCTCTTGTAGATGCAATAGACGAATTGACTGAACCTGTGGAAATAATCATATCATGTATTTTTCTGGACTTTGTATCCAAAAGCACCAACATAATATTCTCACGGTCAAAATTTCGCATATCTTCCATATAGTAGGCGGCTATACTCTCAGGATCCGAAAAGCTCACACCAAACGACCTATTATGCTTTGCCATTCTCTTTGCAAGCTCAGCAATACACTTTAACTGTATAGACTTTACTCTTCCTATACCTTTGATTTGCGAAAGTTCATTAATTGTCATGCTATGAAGGTTAGATAATCCGGAACCATTATTATGACATAAAATATTCTCACATAAATCAATACTTCTTACATTAACTGTACCGCTTCTTATAATTACGGCAAGCAGTTCTGCATCTGACAACGACCCCGGACCCAATGCTTCAAACTTTTCATAAGGTTTAAGAGAATCCGGCAACTCTTTAACAGTATAACTTTTTTCTTCGTACATTTATCCTCTCTTTCTATATGGATAAATACACAAAAACACCTGAAAACGATAACAAAAATTATACCATATCGGTATGAATTTGTATACATGGATTTTCCGATACATTCCAACAAATTTTGCCGTTTTCCGTTATTAAATCATATCAAATGCGACGAGTTTTTTTACAACTTCGGAAATGTCCAGATCATTACATATTGATAACCAGATTTTACAATATAATGCAATTGGAGAATATCCATAAACAGGAACAAACCCCAGCTTTTTATATTCATTTACATTATCATAAACGGCTTCATTTTTTTCAAGGCCGGTTATATATATCGGAATATTTTTCTTGCAACATTCATTTGCAAATCTTCTCATGTCATCATTTACGGCAATCGAACCCGAATGAAAACTTTCATGTAATACGGCTTTTGTATTATCCGACGGACATGTATATGACATTTCGGGATATGGTCTGATCCATAATATTTCTCCATCTGATAATTTATATAAATTAATATCATCATTAAAATCAAACAAATGATTTTGGGCAGTAAAATAATTATATGCATCATTATATTTAAGAACATCTTTTTCAAATCGTGCAAACCAACTATCGTTTACGCTTGAAATATCTGCCGAGAACAACAGCGGTGCGCTAAGTCTGGTACCAAAATGAATATAAGGAATATCATTTTCATTTTTATAAGACACAAATACCCCGCCAAAATTGAATTGCTCTATGAATTTTATCGCAAAATGGAAATTAATAAGACCGTTCGAGCGCAAGTCTGATAAAACATAGTTGCTGGACACAAGCAATATCGGTATATTAATCGCAGAAAATACATAAGACAAAATAGCCGATGTGTATTGAAGTGTATCCGTTCCATGGTTCACAATAATGCCTTCAACATCCTTGTTAGAAAGCACTTCTTTAATCGCATTAATCAATAAACGCAAATGATGTGCGCCTAAATTCTCAGATAAAATAGTATATGGATTCATACATTTGAAATTATGTTCACACAAATATTTTTCTTTATATATGGAAATGAAATATTCCTGTATGGAACTATCGGTATTTATAACGTTATCATTATTACTACTTCCTATTGTTCCACCTGTAAATATTACATATATACTCATTTTATCAGTCCTTTTTCATATAATTTCTGAACAGACATCATTATTCCGTATTTTACATGTTGCCATGTAAGACCACCCTGAAAATATACAGCATATGGTGGTTTAATAGGTGCATCGGCACTAAGTTCTATGGAAGCACCTGATACAAATGCCCCTGCAGCCATAATTACATCGCAATTATATCCCGGCATAGGATATGGCACAGGAACCACATGACTGTCAACCGGAGCAGCAGCCTGAATACCTTCACAAAAAGCTATTACTGCATCCGCATTATCAAGCACTACAGACTGTATAATATCATATCTTTCTTCTTTAGCATTAGGAACACACCTAAAGCCAAGTTTTTCATATACTGCGGCGGCAAAAACAGCTCCCTTTACAGCATTTGCAGTAACTGATGGTGCCATAAATATTCCTTGATAAAAAGATGAATTAATATTAAGCGAGGCTCCAACTTCCTTGCCAAGGGATGGTGTAGTAAGTCTGTATGCCGCATTGTCGATACAACATTTTTTCCCGACAACATAACCTCCCATTGGAGCAATTCCGCCTCCGGGATTTTTAATAAGTGATCCAACACACATATCTGCACCGACATCTGAAGGTTCTATGGTTTCTACAAATTCACCATAGCAATTATCAACCATACAAATTATTTCAGGATTGATACTTTTTACGTAATCAATACATTCGCCTATCTGCTCTACTGAAAGTGAAGGTCTAACTGCATATCCTTTAGAACGCTGAATTGCAACAATCTTTGTGTTAGAATTTATAGCATTTTTAATAGCTTCATAGTCAAATGAACCATCTGAAAGAAGTTCGGTCTGTGCATAACCAATTCCATATTCTCTAAGCGATCCCGGACAATCTTTATTCTCATCTATACCAATAATATCAACAAGAGTATCATAAGGACAGCCCGTTACATAAAGTAGCTCATCACCCGGTCTCAAGTTTCCGAAAAGAGCTATTGTTAGTGCATGAGTTCCGCATGTTATCTGTGACCTGACAAGTGCATCTTCTGCATGAAAAATATCAGCATACACTTCTTCAAGTGTGTCTCTTCCTATATCAGTATATCCATATCCTGACGAACCGGTAAGATGAGCATCACTTACCTTATGTTTTCTCATCGCAGACAACACCTTAAGCTGATTGTATTCAGATATTTCATCAATAGATTTGAATCTGTCAGATAAACCATTCCATATTTCGTCACAAATATTATATATTTTGTTATCTATACCAAGTTTCTCATATATTGCGTTTTTATTCTTATCCATATTATTTTATATTATTCCTTTTTCATTTATAGTCTGTATCATTGATTCTAAAAGCAAATCATCATTTTCTGCAGTCTTTTTCAACCAAATAGTATCATTTTCACGTCTAAACCATGTAAGCTGACGTTTTGCAAAATGTCTTGTCTCTCTTTTTATGATATTTATTGCCTCATCAAGAGTATATATTCCATCCAGATAATCAAGAACTTCCTTGTACCCCAAGCCTTTCATAGAAACCATATCTTTATTGAGTCCAAGTTTTTTTAGCTCTCTCACTTCATCTAATAGTCCATCATCAAACATACGGTCAACACGTATATTGATACGGTCATACAAAAGCTCTCTATCCATATCAAGTACAAAATAAGCATAATTATAAGGTGATGTTCTGTTATGCTCCGTTTCATTATGTTCTGAAAAAGATTGACCGGTAAGCGTACAATATTCAATCGCTCTTACTACTCTTTTAACATTGTTAAAATGAACATTTTCCGCATAAACAGGATCAAGAGCTTTTAATTTATCATGTAAAGCCTCATTTCCGTATTTTTCTGCATAATTAAACAAATCATTCCTTAAATGTGTATCTGTTTCATGTTCGGTAAATTGTGTGTCATACAATACTGACTGAATATAAAATCCGGTACCTCCTGCAATAATCGGAATACGGTTTCTGCTTAGAATGTCTTCTATTGCATTATTTGCATATTCTTTAAACAGTGATACATTAAAATCATCCCTGGGATCAAGAACATCTATAAGATGATGTGTGACACCCTGCATTTCTTCTTTTGTAATCTTAGCAGTACCAATATCCATATGTTTATAAACCTGCATGGAATCTGCAGATATTATTTCACCATTTATCTTTTTAGCAAGACTCACTGAAATATTACTTTTGCCTGATGCTGTTGGTCCGGTGATTATAATAAGTGGTTTTTTCATAAAATATATCCTTTATACAATTCTTCCAAACTGCTTTTCAAGTTGATTCTTAGTCATTTTAATCATTGTAGGTCGTCCATGCGGACAATTAAATGGATTGTCCAGTGTAAACAATGTATTTACAAGCTCATATGCTTCATATTCAGATATTCTTCTTCCACCTTTAACTGCAGCCTTACATGCAAGAGATGCTATTTTATCAGCAAACGATGAATCAGATGAAAGAAGCTCTTTTTCTTCAGTAAGCATTAATATTGTATCTGTAATAGATTTTTCAGAACACAATCCAAAAAGTTCTGACGGAACACTACTTACAGTAAATTCACTTCCTCCAAAGTGTTCAATTTCAAAACCTGCATTATAAAATACTTCTTTATAAGTATTTACAATATTTTCTTCATCCGCAGTAAGTGTTATCACAAACGGAGGACTTACAGGCTGACTAATAACTGAATGGTTTTCTATGCTTTTCTTAAACTTTTCATACAAAATCTTCTCATGAGCTGCATGCTGATCCATAATATACATTTCATCATTGTATTCAACAATCCAGTATGTTGCAAAAACACAGCCGACAACTCTGTAGTTTTTCTTGTTTTCATTCTGCATTGTTGTTTGGTCAAATAAAGACTGTTGCTTAGGCTCATACAAAGGTTTTTCACGAAATACATTTTGAGTCGCAGAAGGAATCATATCTGCATATGTACTTCTTTTTGATTCAAAAGGCTCAGGTATTTTTGTTATTGTTTTTACACCGGATCCATGTATTAACGGTTTATCCTCAATAATCTTTTTATCATCTAATTTAACTTGTGGAATAGTATCAGCATTTCTTATAGCATTTTTTATAGAATTACACAATAACGAGTATATTTTATCAGCTTCTGTAAAGCGTATTTCCATTTTGGACGGATGTACATTGACGTCCATTTGCGACGGATTAATATCAAATAATAATACGGCAAACGGAAATCTCTGTGTCATTCTGTATCCTGCAAATCCTTCTTCAATTGCACGGAACAATACATTATTCTTCACATATCTGCCGTTTACAAAACAGTTCATAAAAGCTCTGCTTCCGCGTGATACAACAGGTTTTCCTATATAACCATATCCTTTAATAACATCTGTATCAATTGTAAATTCAATAATATCGGATACGATATCACGACCATATATACTGTATATACAATCAATAAGTTTTCCGTTACCTTTTGTACATAATCTGTACTTTCCGTTTAAAATGTAATTAAATGATATTTCAGGATGAGACAAAGCAAGTTTTGTAACGAGGTCAGTAATATAACCCGCCTCTGTTGTAGCCGTCTTAAGGAACTTCTTTCTTGCAGGCACGTTATAAAACAAATTTCTCACAATAAATGTTGTTCCGTTAGGACAGCCTATTTCTTTAACACTTTCATTTAATCCACCGTTAATTGTGTAACATACACCTGTTGTCTGCTTGGCGGTTTTAGTTACACATTCAACCTGCGCAACCGCAGAAATACTTGCAAGCGCTTCACCACGAAATCCTAAAGTATCAAGTTCAAACAAATCATTTATACCTGTTATCTTACTTGTAGCATGTCTTTCAAAGGCATTGTGAATATCCTCAAACGAAATTCCACAGCCATTGTCGGTAACACGGATAAAACTTATGCCTCCGTCTCTTATCTCAATTGTAATGGCAGACGCACCTGAATCAATAGAGTTTTCAACAAGCTCTTTAACAACAGCCATTGGTTTTTCAACGACCTCGCCTGCTGCAATCTTATTAATTGTATTTTCGTCAAGAATCTTAATCTGAGGCATTAAAACTTCTCCTTAAGTCTGATTTGGTAATCATGAATCATGTTAAGCGCATCTAATGGACTCAACGTATTTATATCAAGATCATGTATTTCAAGCAAAATATCATCAAAACCTTCCGTTTTATTTATAATATCAAATATTGAAATCTGACTGGTAAGACCTGATATTTCTTCTTCTACTTTTGCTCTCGGAACAGCGCCTCTGCCTGTTTCTTTCTCTACAAGGTCAACAAGTATTTCATCAGCGCGTTTCAATACATTTTCCGGCACACCGGCAAGTCGGGCAACTAATACACCATAACTTCTGTCTGCACCACCACGGACTATCTTACGTAAGAACACAATATCTTCGCCCTGTTCCTTTACTGCTATGCAATAATTCTTTACACCCTGAAGTTTTCCTTCAAGTTCTGTAAGTTCATGATAATGAGTTGCAAATAATGTCTTTGCTCCGATTAGTTTTGGATTACTTATATGTTCAGCTACAGACCATGCAATTGCAAGTCCGTCATATGTACTGGTTCCACGTCCAATCTCATCAAGTATAATAAGACTTTTCTTAGTTGCATTTCTTAAAATATTAGCAACTTCTGTCATCTCAACCATAAATGTACTTTGTCCCTGTGCCAGGTCGTCGGAAGCTCCGACTCTTGTAAATATTCTGTCACATATACCTATCTCAGCGTACTCTGCAGGAACAAACGAACCAATCTGTGCCATCAGTACAATAAGTGCAGTCTGTCTCATATATGTAGACTTACCGGCCATATTAGGCCCTGTAATGATAAGTAATCTGTTGTCTTTATTATCAAGATGCGTATCATTTTCCACAAAAAGATATTCGGAAGTAATCTGCTCAATTACCGGATGTCTTCCGCTTTTTATATCAATCTTTCCTCGGTCATTAACAATCGGACGGATATATCTGTTTCGTTCAGCAACAACCGCAAGTGTTGAATACACATCAAAATATGCAATGATTGTCGCAACGTTCTGAATACGTGCCATCTGCTCGTAAATCATGTCTCTAAGCTGCTGGAAAAGCTCATATTCGAGATTATTAAGCCTATCCTCAGCTCCAAGTACCGTATCCTCTATTTCCTTTAATTCAGGTGTCATATAACGTTCTGCGTTGCTTAAAGTCTGTTTTCTCATCCATGTATCAGGAACAAGCTCCTTATAAGAATTGGTAACCTCAAAATAATACCCAAAAACTCTATTATACTTTATCTTTAGGTTCTTAATACCGGTATTGTTTCTTTCTTTTTCCTCAAGCTCTGCAAGCCATTTCTTGCCGTCGGTTTTAGCAGTTCTTAAATGATCAACTTCTTCGTTATAGCCTTCTTTGATAATTCCGCCGTCACGCATGGACATGGCAGGTTCCTCTGTTATTGCAGAATCTATCCAGGAATAAACATCAGAAAGTACATCGAATTCTTTTATATATTTCTTTATTAAATACGAATTCATATCAGCTAAAATTTCCTTGATATATGGAAGCATTGATAAAGATGTCTTTAATGCAATCATATCTCTTGGATTAATTGTTTTATAACTAACTCTTGTAATAAGTCGTTCAAGATCGTATATCGGTCCGAGATATTCCCTGAGTTCTTCCCTTGTAAACATTTCGCTGACAAATTCACTGACTGCATCAAGACGTCTGTTTATTTCTTTCGAGTTAATAAGTGGTTGTTCTACATAACTTCTAAGGCATCTTGCACCCATAGCCGTCTTTGTCTTATCAAGCACCCATAACAAAGAGCCTTTTTTATTTTTCTCACGTAAAGTCTCAGTAAGTTCAAGATTTCTTCTTGTAGCCCTGTCAAGAAACATAAAATCAGATGATGTATATGGTTTAAGTGTTTTGATATGCGAAAGCGAATTCTTCTGTGTTTCCAACAGATAAATAAGCAGTCCGCCCGCAGCACTAATTCCACAATCATAAGCTTCAAGACCAAGTGCATTAAGGCTTGTTATTCCAAAATGATCGAATATATTTTTTTTAGCTGTATTATCTTCATAATACCATCCCGGCAGACTAGATACAGTTATTCCAAGTCTATCTTTAAAATCGTCTATATCCGCACCCGAAACATAAAATGCATCATTACAAATTATCTCTACAGGCATAAACTTATTAATCTCATCAAGCACAAGATTAATATCGTCTTGTTCGGTTACAAAATAATCTCCGGTTGAAACATCACATACCGACAAACCAAACGAATCTGAAAGATAAACAATACTCATTATGTATCTGTTCTTAGTTTCATCAAGAGTATTATCATTTATATTGGTTCCCGGTGTAACAACACGTATTACTTCACGCTTTACGATTCCCTTTGTCTGCTTTGGATCTTCAACCTGTTCGCATATTGCAACCTTATAACCTTTGTTTACAAGTTTATCTATATACGAACCTGCAGAATGAAACGGGACACCACACATGGGTGCCCTTTCAGGTGTACCGCAACTTTTTCCTGTAAGTGTAAGTTCAAGTTCTTTGGAACATGTTATTGCATCATCAAAGAACATTTCATAGAAATCACCAAGTCTATAAAAAAGTATGCAGTCCTCATATTCTTTTTTTATCTCTAAATATTGTTCCATCATCGGTGTATATTTAACCATGAAAGAATAATCTCCTTTGTATATATGGATAAATGTTTCTTACAGCTTATTACTACATTCTTTAAGTAGTTTGATCCTCCGGAGCTGTTGTTGTCTGAGGTTCTTCTACAGGAGCATCTGTAGGAGCCTCTGCCTTAGGTTCTTCCGTTGCGAAAACAACCGGTTGCTCTGTCTGAACCGTCTCAGGAGCATTTGTAACAGTAGGAGGTGCAGTAACTGTCGTTTCAGGCTCTTTAGTCGCTTTGACAACAGGCTTTTTAGTTGCCTTTACAACAGGCTTCTTGGTTGGAGTAGTAACCGTATGCACCTTATATGATGACAAATATTCCGACTTAATATATGCTTCTTTCCCATTATAAGAAACCTTAGTCCATCCATTATCAAGTTCTTCTATAAAATCTATTGATTGTCCTGCTGACAACTTTCCATATGAAGCAGCTGCAGTATTAGGTTTACTTCTTATGTTAACATTATCAGTTGCATACATTATGCCTTTATATGAATTTTCGTCAAATGTGTCATAATCTTCATCTTCTTCATCTTCATCAATAATCTCTTCCGGCTCATCATCAGGTGCCTCTGTAGCTTCTGCAGGCTCAGTCGTCATAACCGGTGCTTCTGTAGCTGTAATAGCATCATCTACAGGCTTATTATTACCTTTTATTGCAAGAAAATATATCGCAATAGCAATGGCTGCAACAATAACTAATATGAGTATTGCACTCCATACACCTATGAAAAAATCAAATCTAAAATCCTTTTCTGCCTTTAATCTATTGAAAAAATCTCTCATAATATCCTCCGATTTATCTTTTATCACAATTAACAATTATTATACTAACAATACTTCTTCTTGTCCATAGAACATTTGTTTGACACATGTGTTCACTTGTGTTATAATAATACCATATTTGAGGTGTTTTTAATACTTTTAGGAGGTATATTTTATATGGGAAACGGCAGAATTAGCAGCAAGCAGTTAGAGATTCTTGAATATATTAAACAAGAGATACTTAGTCATGGTTATCCGCCTGCGGTTCGTGAGATTTGCCAGGCTGTCAACCTTAAGTCTACATCTTCTGTTCATTCACATCTTGAAACACTTGAAAAGAACGGATACATAAGACGTGACCCAACCAAACCACGTGCAATTGAGATTATTGATGATGAATTTAACATGTCCAGACGTGATATGGTTAATGTGCCGATTATAGGTACCATTACAGCCGGAGAACCTATTCTCGCAACAGAGAATATCGAAGGATATTTTCCTGTACTTGCAGATAATCTTCCTGCCGGGGATGTGTTTATGCTCCATGTCAAGGGCGAAAGTATGATTAATGCCGGTATTCTTGACGGCGACAGTGTTATTATTAAACAACAACCAACAGCTAATAACGGCGATATGGTCGCTGCATTGATTGATGATTCTGCTACTGTTAAGACATTTTATAAGGAAGCTGATCATATCAGACTCCAGCCTGAGAATGATACTATGGATCCTATAATTGTTGATAATTGTACTATTTTAGGCAAGGTTGTTGCATTGTTCAGACAGTTTTAAGTTGATATTTATTCACATAAGAAAGAGGAGTAGATTTTCATCTATTCCTCTTTAATATTATATAATGCAAAAAACTCAAATATAAATTTAGGAGGTATTTATCGACATGATCGAGTTAGTAAAAGCCCATCCACTTTTCATGGAAGAAGTTAATATGCCGATTCTTGAGCTGGATCGCAAAGATTACGAATACCGTATAGCAATGCTTGTGGAACGAATACGAAAAAAAGAACTTACTCATATGGTTATTTACGGTGACAGAGAACATTTCTCCAATGTGGAATACTTTACCCATTATGACAGTCGTTTTGAGGAAACGCTTTTAATTGTAGATCAAAACGGAAAACTTTCTATCATTCTTGGCAATGAAGGTATGGGATTCAGTAAGATTATTCCTGTAGAGATTGACCGTTATCTCTACCAGCATTTTTCACTCCAAGGTCAGCCTAGACAAAAGCTTCGTCTGCTTAGTGACATACTGAGCGATACAGGTATTAACAAAAACTCTAAGGTTGGTATTGTCGGCATCAAATATTTTGAAGACGGTATGATTGATTCCGATCCGGAACAGACATATGATTTGCCACAATATATTCTTGATGCCATACGCAAGGCTTGTCCTAACATAATCAATGCCACAAAGGAAATAACCGGTGTTCCTGACGGTATCAGAATGCGCCTTTATACTGCAAAAGAAATTGCCTGGGCAGAATCTGCAGGTAATCGCGTTGCATCTGTTATGCAAAGACTTATTAAAAATCTTAAAGAAGGAATTCGTGCCTGTGAACTTCCACAGCTTGCAAATGTTGGTTTCGATCCAACCAGTGTACATCCTATGTTAAACTTTGGCGATCGTGATGTTGCAATTGGAATGGGTTCGCCAACAAACACTCCTCTTGTAAAAGGTACACCTGGTGGTCTGTGCTACGGTCTTCGTGGTAATCTTACCTGCAGAGTTTCTGTTTTGGCCTCTTGCCTTGAGGATTATCCAGAACATTTAAAAACTTATTTTGAAAGTTTCTATAAAGTATATTATCATGCAGTTACTGCATGGTATGAAACAGCTAAAATTGGCGCAACCGGAGGTGAACTTCACAAAGCAGTCATGGACCTGATAGGTGGCGAAGAATTCGGAGTTACCCTGAACGCAGGTCACTGCACTGGTACGGAAGAATGGTCCAATGCAATCAGTTATGAAGGCTCCACAATTCCTCTGGTGGATGGCTCCTTTATGCAGGTAGACATTATCGCCAGTGGTCCCGGCCCTGTTCATAATGCCATTTGTGAAGATGCCGTTGTGATTGCCGGTCCTTCGCTTAGAGAAGAATTACGCAAGCAATATCCTGATGTTTACGAAAGAATTCAAAAACGCCGCAAAGTAATGAGGGAAGTACTTGGAATTAATCTTCACGAAGATGTACTTCCAATGAGCAACCTCAATGGTGCGTACTATCCGTTCCTTCTTAATACAGATGTTGTTTTTGGAAAAAGATAAAAAAAGTAGCTATAAAAAACTCTCTTAAAGCAAGACAGCTTAGGTCATACGGCCTAAGCTGTCTTTATGTTGTAATTTTTAATAAACATTTTTAGTATTCAATAATATATCATCCCTGTAAAGGCTGCGGTAATGTATATGTCCATTCATCGCCTACTTTTGTAGCAACACAATCATTATAATGTTTTTCTCCAAACTTATCATATGATTTACTGGTTCCCATTGTAAAAATAATTTTTTCAGCCTCTGAAATTTTTTCAGTTATATATATTCTTCTAATCATTACTGGATAATGACTGGTCCATGGTTTTTCAGGATGAAGATCTTCTTTTCTCATTTCTTCAGGTGTGGCTACTATAGTATTCTTATGGAATTCCGAATACAATAAACTAGTCAAAAGCTGTCTATCCTTATAAGTAAGAGATGTATTATCTCCAAGACTTATGTATATTACCTTAGATTCTCCATCACATATCTTCCCTGTAAAACCTTTGCGAATTACTTCAAAATACATCTGGGCTAAACCGGTTTCTAATGTTTCATCTCTTACCGGAGTGGCAGTTGGTGTCAGGCTCGGTGTAAGTGTAGGTTTAGGAACTTCTGTAGATGCCGGTGTTTCGACAATAGGTTCATTAGTTGCTGTCGGCTTTTCTTTCTTAATTTTCCTTACATTATTCTCAAATAATTTCTTATATTGTTTGTATCTGCTTTTGTGCACCCTAATAATTGCTTTTTTGTGTATGCTCTTGAAAGCTTTCTTACCAACCTTCTTTACAGCAAGTGACTCAACCGTTACTTTCTTTAACTGTTTGCATCTGTAAAAAGCTTTCTTTCCTATCTTTCTTATATTTTTTCCTATTACAACTTTTTTTAATTTATTGCATCCTTTAAATGCATTAGCATCTATTGCAGTTACATTATAGGTTATACCATTATATACTACTGTATCAGGAACACTAAATGTTGCTGAATTCTTATTCTTTTTTCCTGTCTTACAAAGTACAGCTTTATACTCTTTTTTAATTCCGACTATTTTGTATGTTGAATTATTATATCTAAATGTTTCACCTATTTTAGGACCTTTTGTTGGGACTACTGTTGGAACAGGTATAGAAGTCGGAATAACTGTAGGTCTGACAGTCGGTACAACTGTAGGCACTGGTGTAGGTGTTGGTTTTATTGCAATCTCAAGTTCATCCTCTGATGTTACTCTTCCTGCATAACTCCAAACATCTGTATTAGATATATCAATATGTATAACAGGTCTTACAACATAGTATTCTTTAGTCTCAGAATCGACGTCATTTAAAGCCTCAATACCATCTACATCAATCGCACCATTAGAAAGAACATTAGTTGTATATGTTCTTTCTTTGCCCTGAGTTCTTAACCACCAGTTTTGATGGACATTTCCTTCCTTACAAAGTGCATATGCCGTTGTCGTTGCCATTCGTGTTTTTGATTCTTTTTCTGGGTCTTCACAAAAACCGTATTTAGGATTACAAGCTTCCGAATATGAAAGAATATAACTACATTCATTTGTATTTTCATTAGCTGTTTGTTCCGAATAATTTGGATTTGTTTCGTGATTTAGTTCTATATATTTAGTACAACTATATTCTTCATCAGTAAAAGCAGTTGTTTCAAATCCATCTAACTTTATTCTGACATAACTTTTTTCCCAGTCAGGACCATATGACATCGGAATAGAATATTCTGCTGCAAACAATGATTTATCTGAAATGAGCATAGCAATGTTATCTTCTACTGACAACACGCGCCATTTGATCGGCTGCATGTCATTTTTATCTGCGCTGTCCTGCGGATACCTGCCAAAATATATGCAATCCCACTCTGCATAATCCTTTTCTGCATCATATAAAGGATTAGAGAGTGTTGTCGCTGCTTGTGAAGAAGGAGAATTAAGCTCAAATAGGCCTGTAATAGTTAAAATCAATATTATACATGTTAACAGTGTTGTTAGTTTTTTCATGGCGAAATCCTCCTTCATATTAATCATTGATTTCCTAGTTGATCAATCCAATTAATTCTGTCAAATAAATTCTATTTATTACTTATAATTATATATTACATGATACGCTTTTTCAAAGTCAATACTACAATAATCGTTCTACTTATCTGACAATTAAAAACATATTTTAAAATGAATA
>SVEM01000078.1 GCA_015057375.1 Lachnospiraceae bacterium | reverse complement strand
TAGGAGCTTCACAGGCAGGAGTCAGAGCGATGGCTTCGATGAAACATGTAGGACTTAATGTTGCGGCAGACCCATTATATACATGTTCATACAGCGGAGTTAACGGAGGACTTGTTGTTGTAGTTGCGGATGACCCGGGTATATACAGTTCACAGAATGAGCAGGATACACGCATGGTTGCAAGAGCAGCGATGTTACCTGTACTTGAACCGGCTGACAGTGATGAAGCAAGAGCATTTATGAAATATGCATTTGAGTACAGTGAGAAATATGATACTCCTGTAATTCTTCGAACAACTACAAGACTTTCACATTCACAGGGCGTAGTTAACCTTGAAGACAGAGTTTGTCCTGAAGATAAAATATATGAGCATAACTTTCAGAAAAATGTTATGATGCCGGCAAATGCAAAGAGAAGACATGTATATGTTGAGAAAAGATTAAAAGACATGGCAGAAGATGCATGTTCAATGCCGATAAATAAAGTTACATATAATGATACTTCAATCGGAGTTATCACAAGCGGAATACCATATCAGTATGTTAAAGAGGCACTTCCTGAGGCATCTGTATTGAAACTTGGATTAATCAATCCGCTTCCAAAGAAGCTTATAGAAGAATTTGCATCAAAGGTTGATAAACTTTACATAATAGAAGAACTTGAACCTGTTATCGAAGAACAGGTAAAATCATGGGGAATAAAAGCAGTAGGAAAAGAAATATTTACCGTACAGGGTGAGTATAGTGCTGCCATGATTAAAGAAGCAATTCTCGGTGAAAAAGCTGATATAGCAACAGCTTATGATGTGCCTATGAGACCACCGATACTTTGTCCGGGATGTCCGCACAGAAGTGTTTATTCGGTACTTAAAAAACTTAAGATACATGCAGCAGGAGATATCGGATGTTATACACTCGGAGCAGTTGCACCGCTTAACGTTGTTGAGACAAATGTATGTATGGGTGCAAGTATATCAACACTTCATGGTATGGAGATGGCAAAAGGCTCTGATTATGTAAGAGACTGGGTTGCGGCAATCGGTGACTCGACATTCTTACATACAGGTGTAAACTCACTTATGAATATGGTTTACAATAAAGCAACAGGAACTGTTGTAATTCTTGATAACTCGACAACAGGAATGACAGGTCATCAGGAGCATGCTGCGACAGGAAGGACACTTAAGGGCGAGACAACATATATGATTAACATATATAATCTCTGTAAGGCAATCGGTGTAGAGCATGTTTACGAAGTGGACGCATTTGATATCGACGAGCTTGAAAAGGTTGTTAAGAGGGAATGTGCAAGAGAGGCAGTTTCAGTAATTATTACAAAATCACCTTGTGCACTTTTGAAATCATTTGTACCAAAAGGAAAATGTTATGCAATTCCTGAAAAATGTAAGAAATGCGGCGTATGTTTAGTTCCGGGTTGTCCTGCACTTACGAAAGCTGAAGATGGCACGGTAGTGATTGATGAGACAATGTGTAACGGTTGTGGATTATGTATGAAGAGATGTAAATTTGATGCTATCGGATTTACGCCAAGAGATTAATAATTTGATAATTAATGACAGATATTTGATATAGAAACAGATACAGAATTAATATGTGAAAGGAACGGTAAATATATTATGGAAACAAAGAATATTATGATAGTCGGAGTTGGCGGACAGGGAACACTTCTTACCAGCAGGGTTCTTGGAGCCATCACAACAAAAGCAGGATATGATGTAAAACTTTCAGAGGTTCACGGAATGGCACAGCGTGGAGGAAGCGTAGTTACTTATGTTCGTTACGGTGATGAAGTAGCTGAGCCTATTGTTGAAGAAGGACAGGCAGATGTTCTTATTGCATTTGAGAAACTTGAGGCAATGAGATATGCTCACTTCCTTAAAAAAGATGGTGTACTTATCGTAAATGACCATGAGATCGCACCTATGACAGTTGTTACCGGAGTAGCTGAGTATCCTGAGAATATCATTGAAACACTCAGCAAAGACCATAAAGTTGTATCAATTAACGCAATGGAAGAAGCAAAGAAACTTGGCAATACAAAATGCTTTAATGTTATTATCTTAGGTGTTGCAGCAAAGAGCATGGATTTTACAAAAGAGCAGTGGCTTGAAGTTATAGCTGAAACAGTTCCTCAAAAGACAATAGAGCTTAATCAGAAGGCATTTGTTGTTGGATTTGAAAAATAGTAAAAAGTAAAGAATAAATAAGTAATCAGAGTATATATTGGGAAGGATAAAAAAATGCCTATTACAGATTTTTTAGTAAATAATGCGAAAAAATACGGAAATGATGTGTGTCTTGTGGAAGTAAATCCTGAGATACAGGAACACAGAAGAGTTACATGGCGTGACTATGAGCTTATCGAGCCGGATGCAACATGTCATTACAGAAGAGAGATTACATGGAGTGTATTTGATGAGAAGGCAAACAGATTTGCTAATCTTCTTATGTCACGAGGAATCGGAAAAGGAGATAAGGTAGCGATTCTTCTTATGAACTGTCTTGAGTGGCTTCCAATCTATTTTGGAATTCTTAAGACCGGTGCACTTGCAGTACCGCTTAACTTCAGATATGATTCAGAGGAAATTAAGTATTGTCTTAATCTTGCGGAAGCAGATGTTCTTGTATTCGGACCGGAATTTATCG
>SVEM01000033.1 GCA_015057375.1 Lachnospiraceae bacterium | reverse complement strand
CAAAAAAAATATACCGTCAGCGTGTTTCTGACAATATAATATTCAAATTGTTGTTTTTTACTAATCATTTATAAGACGAAAGGAAGTTTGAAATATGAAAGTTATATCAACTGATAAAGCACCTGCAGCAATCGGACCTTATTCACAGGGAATTGTAACAGGAAATCTTTTCTTTTCATCAGGACAGATTGCACTTGATCCTGAAACACAGACAGTTGTGGGAGATAATATAAAAGAGCAGGCACTTCAGGTTATGAAAAACCTCGGTGCACTTCTTGAAGCATGTGGTTCAAGTTATGAGAAAACAGTAAAAACTGTTTGTTATCTTGCTGATATGAATGATTTTGCAGAATTTAATGAGATTTACGGAACATTTTTTACTGGAAAACCTGCAAGAAGTTGTGTTGCAGTTAAAACACTTCCTAAAAATGTTTTGTGTGAAGTTGAAGTAATAGCAGAGATTGGGTGATGAAAATGGAACTTAATATTGATTTATTTGAAAAAGCAACGGAGAAAGTAAGCGAGGTGGTTTTGCCTACTCCGCTTATATACAGTGAGTTTTTCTCAACTCAGACAGGAAATAAAGTTTATCTAAAACCGGAAAATATACAGCATACAGGAGCTTACAAGATTCGTGGTGCATATTTCAAGATAAGCACTTTATCTGATGAAGAAAGAGAACGCGGACTTATAACTGCATCTGCCGGAAATCATGCACAGGGTGTTGCATTTGCGGCTGCTAAGTTTGGTGCGAAAGCTGTTATTGTTATGCCGACATCTACTCCTTTGATGAAAGTTAACAGAACAAAAAGTTATGGCGCTGAAGTTGTTCTTCATGGTGATGTTTATGATGATGCATATAAAAAAGCACTCGAACTTGCTGAGGAAAACGGATATACATTTATACATCCTTTCAACGATCCTCTTGTATGTGCAGGACAGGGAACTATAGCTATGGAGATAATAAAAGAGCTTCCAACTGTAGACTATATCCTTGTTCCTATCGGTGGTGGCGGACTTGCAACCGGAGTATCAACTCTTGTAAAGCAGATAAATCCAAACATAAAAGTTATCGGTGTAGAACCTGCAGGAGCAAACTGTATGCAGGAGTCCATTAAAGTAGGTCATGTTGTTACACTTCCTACTGCAAGTACTATAGCAGACGGTACAGCAGTAAAGACTCCGGGCGACTTTACATATGAGATGGTAAGTAAAAATATTGACAGCATTATCACTGTAAATGACGAAGAGCTTATTGATGCTTATCTTGATATGGCAGAAAACCATAAGATGATATGTGAAAATTCCGGACTTCTTACAATTGCAGCTTTGAAGCAGCTTGATTTTACCGGCAAAAAGATTGTATCGATATTAAGCGGCGGTAATATGGACATTATAACAATGTCAAGTATGCTTCAGCACGGTCTTATACAAAGAGGCAGAATATTTACCGTATCCGTACTTCTTCCTGACAAACCGGGTCAGCTTGCACAGGTTTCAAACATAATCGCAGAAGAGCATGGTAATGTTGTAAAGCTTGAGCATAACCAGTTTGTAAGTATTAACAGAAGCGCGGCGGTTGAGCTTCGAATTACACTTGAATGTTTTGGAAATGATCATAAAGAACAGATTGTTACAAGACTTGAAAGAGAAGATTACAGACCAAAACTTGTAAGAACTAATTTATAACAAACAAAAAACAGCTTGTTTTCGAGATAATCGTTAACAAGCTGTCTTTATGTTTTATTAAATTATTTTATCCAAATGTTCATCAACGAGTGAATCAATCATTGATGGGTTCATGTCAGGAAATGTATCGAATGCCTTTTCTTTAACATGATTTGTATATTCAAGATAATTGATTTCGTTTGGTGTGTCAGCATCAGCAAATGCTTCATATGATTCAACTGTTATATTAGCAGCAAGCCATTCATTAATCTCATTTATTGATGAATCCTCATCAGCGATCATTGTCTGAATGCTGTTTGATTTTAAATACATCCAAATGCCGCCTGCAAAGAAGAGTGCAAATACAACAAGCATTACCCACTGACTGAAAGCAACTGTAATAAGCTCAATTACGCCCATCATGTTAAGTATTGTAAATACAAGTCCTGCGATACCAACAATCATACATGAATATGCACTGAACTTATAATCAGAATACTGATCTGATTTTCTTACAAACTCTGCAGGAGCTGGTTCGTCATCTTCATGTCTTTCGAAAAAGCTTATATCCTCTGCATCATCAAAAGCATCCTCTGAAAATACTTCTGAATCTTCATTTTCATCTGAATCAGCAAACTCATCTGATTCTTCAAAAGAATCTTCGTCAGTACATTCACCATACATTTCATTCTCACGTTCAGCCATAGCAAAAATCTTGAGATGTTTTGCAGCCATTTCGTAATCATTTTCTGAAATGTATACATAATAAAGTTCATTTTCTTCGTTAAACTTAATTTCAGCTGATGTAATTCCCGAATACTCAAGATATTTTACAAATTTCTCTGCAAAATTTCCTTTTTCGATAGAAAATAATTCAACACTATTTGCATATTCAGAACATTCGGAAAGGTCATCAACCAAAGGCACTTTACATTCAGCACATTCGGCGATTCCTTCACGATATTCATTTTTACATACCGGACACCAAGGCATAATCAATTCCTCCTATTATTCAGGTTTATATAAATGGAATGCTTTCTTGCCACGTTTGATAAGAAGTACTCCGTCTGCATTAAGGTCAGCAGTTGTAAATACTTGTGCAAAGTCAGTACATTTTACATCATTTACTGTAACTCCGCCCTGAGTAATGTTACGTCTTGCATCACCACGGCTTGCACAAAGTCCGCCGTCGCAGAGAAGAGTAATAAGATCAATTCCTTCATCAAATTTTGCGGCAGGATATGTAGTTGTAGGGATGTCTTTTGTATCCATTGCTCCACCGAAGAGTGCCTTAGAAGCATCAAGAGCTTTTTGAGCTTCTTCTTCACCATGAACGATCTTAGTAATTTCATATGCAAGAACTTCTTTTGCGTGATTAATCTCTGCACCTTCAAGAGCACCGAGACGTCTTACTTCATCCATTGGAAGGAATGTAAGAAGTCCAAGACATTCTTCAACCTTTACATCCTCAATGTTACGCCAGTACTGGAAGAACTCGTAAGGACTTGTTTTCTCTGGGTCAAGCCATACTGCACCCTTCATAGTCTTGCCCATTTTAACACCCTCACTTGTAGTAAGGAGCTTAAATGTAAGACCGAAAGCAGGTTTTCCTTCCTTTCTTCTGATAAGATCAACACCACCAAGGATGTTAGACCACTGGTCGTTACCACCGAGCTCAAGCTTACAATCATATAACTTGTTAAGCTTCCAGAAGTCGTATGACTGCATAAGCATGTAGTTAAACTCAAAGAATGTAAGACCTTTTTCCATACGCTGCTTATAACATTCAGCAGTAAGCATCTTGTTAACTGAGAAATGAATACCAACCTCACGTAAGAACTCAACGTAATTAAGGTCTAAAAGCCAGTCAGCATTATTAGCAATAATAGCCTTATCATTATCAAATGTAATGAATCTGCTGAGCTGCTCTGCAAATCTCTGTGCATTGTAATCGATAATCTCTTTTGTCATAACCTTACGCATATCAGACTTTCCTGATGGGTCACCGATCATAGTTGTACCACCGCCGAGAAGAGCGATAGGACGATGACCTGCACGCTGCATGTGCATCATAGCCATAATTGTAAGAAAATGACCTGCTGTCAGACTGTCAGCAGTTGCATCAAAACCTATATAGAAAGTAACGGACTCCTTTCCAAGCATCTCACGGATTTCATCTTCGTGTGTAGCCTGTTCTATAAAGCCTCGTTCCAAAAGTATATCATATACATTTTGTGACATAAGATATTCCTTCCTTTCATTTTATTATATATTCTAAATGATGTTACCATAATAAATATGTAAATTCAAGAATGATGTAACAATTTTAGGCATATATTTACATATGAAAATATATTTTATAGTTCAAATTATAACATGTGTTACATTGCTTACAGCCATTATAATATGTGTCCTGTTAAAAAATGACAACATTTTATCGCAAGTAAATGAAATCATAACCGACAGCAGCCTTATTCACAGAATTGAGTATGATATTGCAAGTCTTATTTATCATGTGTTAGAATAGTACAAATGATTTGATAAAAGAGGAGTTATTCTCATGCATAATAAAGCGCTTGAAAAAGATATTTTATTATCTGTGGAAAAACCGGCAAGATATATCGGTAATGAAGTAAATATGGTCAAAAAGAATCTCTCGGATATTGATATAAGATTCTGTATGTGTTTCCCTGATGTTTACGAGATAGGTATGTCTCATTTAGGAATACAGATATTATACGATATGTTCAATAAAAGAAATGATACTTACTGTGAAAGGGTATATTCTCCGTGGTTTGATATGGACAAGCTTATGAGGAAAAATAATATACCTTTATTTGCACTTGAAACAGGCGATCCGGTCAAAGTTTTTGATTTTCTGGGTATTACACTTCAGTATGAGATGTGTTATACAAATATTCTTCAAATTCTTGATTTGGCTCAGATTCCTTTGTATTCATCAGACAGAAATGAAGCACACCCTATCGTTATCGGTGGCGGTCCTTGTGCTTATAATCCTGAACCGTTGGCTGATTTCTTTGATATTTTTTATATTGGCGAGGGCGAAACGGTATACAACGAACTTCTTGACACTTATATTTCACTCAAAAAATCAGGTAATTATTCAAGAATTGAATTTTTAAGACAGGCTTCTCACATTCAGGGACTTTATGTTCCGATGTTTTATGAAGTAACATATAACGACGATAATACAATTAGTTCTTTTAATCCAAGATATTATGATGTCCCTGCACGTGTCGTAAAGCAGGTTGCTACGGATATGGAAGAGTATTACCCGAAAAAGCCGCTTGTACCATATATTAAAGTTACACAGGACCGTGCCGTACTTGAAATCATGCGTGGTTGTATAAGAGGATGCCGATTCTGTCAGGCAGGAATGATTTACAGGCCTCTTAGAGAAAGAGATATAGATTTCCTTAAAAATGCTGCGACAGAGATGTTAAGCTCTACCGGTCACGAGGAAATATCTCTTAGTTCACTTAGTTCAAGTGACTGCTCAACACTTAAAGACATTGTATATTTCCTTATTGATGAATTTATGCAGAAAAAGGTTAATATTTCACTTCCGTCTCTTAGAATTGATGCATTTTCACTTGATGTTATGAGCAAGGTACAGGATGTGCGAAAAAGCAGCCTTACATTTGCACCGGAAGCAGGTTCGCAGAGAATGCGTGATGTAATTAACAAAGGCCTTACAAAAGAAGTTATACTTGATGGTGCCATGGAAGCGTTTAAGGGCGGATGGAACAGAGTTAAGCTTTACTTCATGCTTGGACTTCCTACAGAAACTTATGACGATATAGAAGAAATCGCTAAGCTTGCAAATGATATCGCTACAGAATATTACACAATTCCTAAAGAAGAGCGTAACGGCAAGGTGAATATTGTAGTTAGTACATCTCTTTTTGTACCAAAGCCATTTACACCATTTCAATGGGCTGCCATGAACGAAGCAGATGTATTTACTGATAAAAAAGGTTTCCTTATGACAAAAGTAAGAGAACAGCTTAATCAAAAGAGTATCAGATATAACAGCCATGATTCAGAATTGTCTGTTCTCGAAGGTGTATTTGCGCGTGGTGACAGAAGACTGTCCGGAGTGCTTTACAGTGCATATAAAAAAGGATGTATGTATGATTCCTGGTCAGAGTATTTCAAACCAGAGCTTTGGGATGAAGCATTTTTGGAAAATGACATTGATCCGTCATTCTACACCTCAAGAGAAAGAAGTATAAACGAAATTCTTCCGTGGGATTTCATTGATATCGGAGTAACAAAAGAATTCCTTATAAAAGAATATGAAAACGCAAAAGCAGCAAAAGTCACACCTAACTGCAGGGAAAAATGTTCCGGCTGCGGTGCTGCAAAGTTTCTTGAAGGAGGTTGCAGATTCTAATGAAAGCACTTATAAGATTTAATAAACTAGGCATGATGATGTACATTGGACATCTGGACCTTATGCGCTATTTTCAAAAGTTATTCAGAAGATGCGGACTCGATGTGTCATATTCAAAGGGATTCAATCCGCATCAGAATCTGTCATTTGCATCACCTCTCGGACTTGGACTTACAAGTATAGGAGAGTATCTTGATGTACAGCTTGATTCGCTTAATTATAACGGATTTGACAACAGCAGACTTGGTGAAAGCCATACAACTGACGAATGGATTGAAATTATAAATGAACATTCAAACGGTCTTGTAAATGTTACTGCATTTAATATTCTTGATGACAGTGCAAAACCATCTATGTCGCGTCTTTCTGCCGCAACATACAAAATACAGTTGTATGATGACAAAGCAAAAGATGTTATTTCATACTTTAATGAATATGATGAGATTATTTACAGTAAAAAGACAAAGAAATCGACTAAAGAAATAAATCTCAAAGAAAATATTTTAGTTTTATCAGACAATTATGATACATTTTCTGCTGAAAGAGAAAAAATTGCAAAATCAGATTCATATTATGAAGCCGATTATGTAAAAGATGATAAAAACTGTTTATATATCATGTGTACGGCAGGAAGTGCACTAAATATCAAACCTGAAATGCTTATAGAATCATTTGAATCTAAAAAATGTTTGTTAGATGTCAAATATGATATTACAAGACTAGATATGTATACCGGAACGGACAAGTTTACATCAATGTCAATTGTTGAAAAAGAGGATTAAAAATGGAACTTCTGATAACGAAAAAATCCGAAAAAATTATATGTGCCTGGTTCGAAGACAATAGATTGATCCAGGTGCATATTCATGATGCCATCTCCGAGGAGTACAACATCGGAGATATTTATGTTGGAAAAATAAAAAATGTAGTAAACAATATAAATGCTGCATTTGTCGATATCGGAAGCGATACACCATGTTTTCTGCAAACACATGATGAAGTGAATTTAAAACGTGAAAAAGATATCGTTGTACAGATATTAAGGGACGAACACAAAACTAAGAACAAGTCTGTAACAACAACGCTTACACTTACCGGCAGATATCTTATTCTTACGACAAAAAATCAGATAAGTATTTCAAAAAAAATTACTGATGTGACAAAAAGAAAAGAACTCAAAGAACTGCTTTCAGAAAACAATACTAATATTGAGGAATGTGGTTTTATTGTCAGAACCAATGCAAATTATTCTGATACAGATGCTATATTGCAGGAAAAAGAGTATCTTGTATCTCTTTATAAAAATATAACGTCTAAAGCAAAATCTGCAAAGGTTGCATCAAGACTTTATTCTGCCTATAGCGGATATATTTCCGACATCAGAGACAGCTACACTAACACACTCAATAGAATTATCACAGATGATGAAGTTATATATAATGAATTATGTGATTTTACAAAAAATGAATGTAAAGATTTGCATGATAAAATAGAATTATATACCGATAAATCATATTCGCTTGATAGTTTGTTTTCGCTTTCAGTAAAACTAAAAAAAGCGATTATGAGAAAAACCTGGCTTGATTCAGGTGCATATGTTTTATGTGATGTAACAGAAGCACTTACTGTTTTTGATGTTAATTCCGGAAAAGCTATCGGCAAAAAGAAAGATAGAGAAGATACATTTTTTAAAATAAATATAGAGGCCGCAGAAGAAATAATGCGCTTACTTCGTCTGCGAAACCTCACAGGAATTATAATTATTGATTTTATTGACATGAATGACGAAGAAAATAAAGCAGAGCTTATGAAGACACTTCGTACGCTTGCGGCTAAAGATCCAATCAAAACAACCGTAGTTGATATGACTGCTCTGGGCCTTGTTGAAATAACAAGAAGAAAGCAGTTAAAGCCTCTTCATGAAAATGTGTATGTTAAGGATGACGAACTACACTTTTCTCATACATGTCATTAAGTATATTTTCATCAACTTTATAAGGACAGCTTGCAAGTTTAGCTTCGTTTGAAAGCATATTTTGTACGGCAGTTTCAATCTCGGAAGTTGTGAGAGTAACATCGCCGATAAGTTCCTTTATAGCTGATGATAATTCTTCTACGGAATTAAATCCTGTTTTATCAAGAATAAACTTTCTGTCAGCATCATTTGCATGCTCTATATATGCTGCAACAAATGTTCCTACCGCTTTTCCATGTGGCACATCATGCTCATATGTTATTGTGTAGCTTAATCCGTGTGGAAGAGAAGTTCCTGTATGGGATATTGCCATCCCTGCATAAGCCGAAACCATCATAAGCTTCTCATATGATTCATAAGTCAGGTTATTTTCCGTCAACATTTTATATATGTTACACCAATCTGTAAGTCCCTTTTCACAGAACATCGCACTGATGTCAGTTCTCTTTGTATTTATATAGCTTTCCACAAGATGACCAAGTGCATCGACTGCTGTGTTTTTAAGTATATGAGTCGGCGCTGTCATAAGATAAGTCGGATCAATAAGCGCAAGTTCAGGATATATACGATGCGGAAGGCTTGCTTTTGTACGTTTGTCATGTATTGTAAGAATCGAATATGGTGTAACTTCTGAACCTGTACCGCATGTGGTTGGAACCATAATAACCGGAAGATATACGGTTGGGCTGTTTTTATCATAAAACAAAGAACTGTCCTTATTGTCTGAAGCAAGCATCAGAGAGACAGCTTTAGCCGCATCAAGAGCAGAACCACCGCCGATTCCTATAACAAAATCTATATCCTTATCAGCCTTTTTAACAGCATCCATTATATTTTCAATTGAAGGATTTTCAGATATGTTATCGTATACAAGAAATGCTACGCCATGAGATTTGAGAGCAGATGTCACATTACTCAAAGAATTATTCTTCTTTGACGAATTTTTACCGGTAATAATATAGGCTTTTTTACCGTATGAACATATTTTCTCCGCATTGTTTTTCACACAATTTTTTTCACAATAAAGAGCAGTTGGTAATTTGTAATACATATTTGACTTCCTTTCTGTTTGCGATTAATATTAAGTCTAAACTATAACTTATTATTTGTAAATGATTAGAGGTTTTTATGTCTGATATAGTTAATAAAGGAGTTTTTTCTTCAACAACATTAAAGCTTATTGCGATATTTGCAATGCTCATTGATCACATTGCGGCATGTCTTTCGTTTGCAATGACGCAACCGGATTTATATACCATTATGCGAATGATTGGGCGTGTAGCATTTCCTATATTTTGTTTTTGCCTCGCAGAAGGATATGTACATACCAAGAATATACAGGCATATATTATAAGACTATTTATTTTTGCGATAATTTCGGAAATCCCTTACGACATTGGAAGAGGAAGCAATAGTATCATAGAATTCGGGCATCAGAATGTGTTTTTTACATTGTGTCTGGGGCTATTTGCCATATATGTAATTGAAAATCTGTGCAAAAATAAAGCGAGTAAGTTTTTAACTGTATTTATTTCCTGTGTTGCCGCATATGGCATGAAAATGGATTATTATTTTGCAGGAATACTTTTAATTTTAGCTTTCTATTATTTCAGGGAAAATAGATTAAACAGAATCATTTCCGTATGTTTGTTTAACCTGTATTTGAATCAGCCTACGGGTATTATTTCGTTGTTTTTTATCGAATTATACAACGGAAAGAAGGGTGCAAACATTAAATATCTTTTATATGCTTTTTATCCGGTTCATTTTGTGGTATTATTTATTATAAGATTGCTTATGAGAGGAACCGCATGAAAAAGAAAGTATGTGTAACCGATTATGAATATATTTCAGACAAAGTCCCGGCAGCTTTCGATAATTACAAGATTGCGGTTTTGTCTGACTTGCATTGCAAACGTATTGGCCGTGATAACAAACGGCTTATTAATAAAGTAAATGATATTGCTCCTGACTTAATTATATGTGCAGGTGATATGGTTACGGACAACGCAAGACGTATGAATGTTACGTACGGTCTTTTGCAAAATCTTTCAGGACGATACAATATTATATACGCCTATGGCAATCATGAATTAAAACTTCGTATTAATCCGAGAGCACATGATAGATTTATATCGTATATAAATGATGTAAAAAATCTTGGGATAAATGTACTTAATAACACTTCATTTGAACTATCTAAAGATAATGAACACATTCATATTTTCGGACTTAATATAAATCGTAGATTTTATACAAAAATATGGAAAAAGGTCTATATGGGTAATGATTATCTGGATAAACTTGTCGGAAAACCTGATAATAATGAACTGAATATTCTTATTGCCCATAATCCGGAGTATTTTATCAATTATTCTGATTGGGGTGCTGACATAGTTTTTTCAGGTCACATACATGGAGGTATGGTTGTACTGCCGTACATTGGTGGAGTAATTGCCCCTTCATACAGACTGTTTCCGTATTATGATTTTGGAAAATATGAAAATGATGATTCAACCATGTTTCTAAGCAGAGGGCTTGGTTCACACACAATACCGCTTAGAATATTTAATCCGCCGGAAATTATGAATATCACACTTAGGAGGACAGAAGATGGCCATTCCTGTTAAGCTTGAAGTATTTG
Organism: Lachnospiraceae bacterium; assembly: GCA_015057375.1. Lineage (GTDB taxonomy): Bacteria > Bacillota > Clostridia > Lachnospirales > Lachnospiraceae > V9D3004. The sequence goes on along the minus strand of SVEM01000033.1, from coordinate 10,403 downwards.
AAGGTCCGCTTGACCTGTTGCTTCATCTTATAGAAAAAAACAAAATAGACATATATGATATTCCGATTGTTCTTATTACTGAGCAATATCTTGCATATATAGAAAGCATGCATATAAATGATATGGATGTTTTATCTGAGTTTCTTGTTATGGCAGCCAATCTTATAAGAATTAAGTCAAAGATGCTCCTTCCACCCGAGGAAGAGGAAGAAGATGCCGAGACAGCAGATCCGCGTACCGAACTTGTTGAACGTCTTCTTGAATATAAAATGTACAAGCTTGCTTCCATGGAGCTTAAAGGCAGACATGTTGAAGCATCTAAGGTTTTGTATAAAAGTCAGGATATGCCTGATGAAGTTACATATTATGAAGAAGAAGTTGACACAGACGAGCTTCTTGCCGGTGTAACAATGAAACAACTTCAGGATCTTTTTGAAAGCATTCTCAGGAGAAGAGAGGATAAAGTAGATCCTATAAGAAGTAAGTTTGGTAAGATTGAAAAAGACGAAATAACAGTCGAAGACAAGATGGAAGAACTCAAGGTTATTATAAAAGGGAAGAAAGACTTAAGTTTTCGCTCCTTACTTACGGAAGCTAAAAGCATACGTCATGTGATTGTTTCATTCCTTGCAATCCTTGAGCTTATGAAAATGGGCGTATTATTTGCTTCACAGAATCAGCCGTTTGATGATATAATACTGACAGGAAAGGAATAAACACATGGAAAATCAGATGATAAATGAAACAGAGCTTATGGCAGCCTGTGAAGCCATTTTATTTTCAATGGGTGATGCAGTAGAAGCTGTTCACATTGCACAGGCACTTGAGCAGGATCTTGAAACAATCAAATACATATTAAATAGTATGATGGAATCATACAAAGCAGCAGACCGAGGTATAATGTTAATTGAACTTGACGGTTCATATCAGTTATGTACCAAAAAAGAAATGTACGATTACCTTGTTAAGATTGCACACGTTCCAAAGCCAATGGTTCTTACGGATGTTATGCTTGAAACACTTTCCATCATTGCGTACAAGCAGCCGGTTACTAAGCTTGAGATTGAAAAAATAAGAGGTGTTAAGACAGATCATACTGTTAATAAGCTTATTGAATACAATCTCATATGCGAAGTCGGCAGAAAAGACGCACCGGGAAGACCTATATTATTTGCAACGACAGAAGAGTTCTTAAGAAGCTTCGGTATCGAATCAACAGAAGACCTTCCTGAACTGGACGCAGAGATGGTTGACGAGCTCAGAGATGAAGCACTTAAAGAAGCTGGTATGGAACAGCTTCATCTTGATATATAAAAAGTAGATTTTATTATATTTTTACTTTACTTTAGCATATTCATGTGCTATTATGTTTAAGGCTTTGTTTTAAGCCCAATTTTACCGTTGCCAAGAAATTGGAATCTCCGACCGTTTCCCGGTAATGGTGTATTACAATTATAGGAGGATGTACAAAATGACATCAAAAGAAAGAAAGTTAGAAATCATCAAAGAATTTGGTTCTTCTGAAAAAGACACAGGAGCACCAGAGGTACAGGTAGCACTTCTTACAGAAAGAATTCGCGACCTCACAGAGCACCTTAAGGAAAACCATAAGGATCACCACTCAAGAAGAGGACTTCTTAAGATGGTAGGTAAGAGAAGACATCTCTTAGACTATATTAAGAAGAACGATATTGAAAAGTATCGTGCACTCATCGAGAAGCTTGGTATTCGTAAATAATTGTATTCATGGAACTGTCGCATATTTATTTATGCGCAGTTCCTTTATACGTTATTTTACAAAATTTTAGGAACAGGCAGGATGATTTTCCCGAGACTTCTTTAAAGTTCATTAGATATACAGCATGTATTTTAGTGGTTTTTAAAGTAGTTTCGGAATATCCTGCAAAACATTTTATGATTAAAGAAAAGGAGAAAAAAATGTACAAATCATTTAGCATGGAACTTGCAGGCAGAACACTTACAGTAGATGTTGGCAGAGTTGCAGCACAGGCTAACGGTGCAGCTCTTATGCATTACGGAGATACTGTTGTTCTTTCAACCGCAACTGCATCAGAGAAACCTAGAGACGGTATTGATTTCTTCCCACTCAGCGTTGAGTACGAGGAGAAATTATACTCAGTTGGAAAAATCCCTGGAGGATTTATTAAGAGAGAGGGTAAAGCATCAGAGAACGCTGTCCTTACATCACGTGTTATCGACAGACCTATGAGACCACTTTTCCCAAAAGATTATCGTAACGACGTAACACTTAACAACCTTGTTCTTTGCGTAGACCAGGATGCAAGTCCTGAGCTTACAGCAATGCTTGGTTCAGCTATTGCAACTGCTATTTCAGACATTCCATTTGACGGACCTACAGCTTCAACAATGGTTGGTCTTGTTGACGGAGAGCTTGTATTCAACCCAACAAGCGCACAGAGAGAAGTTTCTGACCTTGCTCTTACAGTTGCTTCAACAAGAGAAAAAGTTATCATGATAGAAGCAGGAGCTAACGAAGTTCCTGAAGATAAGATGATTGAGGCAATATTTGCTGCTCATGAAGTTAACCAGAAAATCATTGAGTTTATCGACACAATCGTAGCTGAATGCGGTAAAGAAAAACATGAATATGTACATGTAGACACACCTGAAGATATGTACGAAGACATGGTTTCATTTATCACACCTGAAGCTATGGAAGAAGCTGTGTTCACAGATGTAAAGCAGGTTCGCGAAGAGAATATCAGACAGATCAAAGACAAACTTACAGAAAGATACGAAGAGATTAATCCTGACTGGATTCCGCTTATTGATGATGCTGTTTATAAGTTCCAGAAGAAGACAGTTAGAAAGATGATTCTTAAAGACCATAAGCGTCCTGACGGAAGACAGATTACAGAAATCAGAGCATTATCTGCTGAGGTTGACGTACTTCCTAGAACTCATGGTTCAGGTATGTTCAAGCGTGGACAGACTCAGGTACTTACAATCACAACACTCGGACCTTTAGCTGACATTCAGAAGCTTGATGGTCTTGATGCAAATGAGACAACTAAGAGATACATGCATCACTATAACTTCCCATCATACTCAGTTGGTGAGACAAAGCCATCAAGAGGACCGGGAAGAAGAGAGATTGGACACGGAGCACTTGCTGAAAAAGCGCTTGTGCCGGTTCTTCCAAGTGAGCAGGAATTCCCATATGCTATCCGTACAGTATCAGAAGTTCTTGAATCAAATGGTTCAACTTCACAGGGAAGTATATGTGCATCTACATTATCACTTATGGCTGCCGGAGTACCTATCAAAGCACCTGTTGCAGGTATTTCAGTAGGTCTTGTAACAGGCGAAACAGATGATGACTACATCATTCTTACAGATATTCAGGGACTCGAAGATTTCTTCGGCGATATGGACTTTAAGGTAGCAGGTACTCATAAGGGTATAACAGCTATTCAGATGGATATCAAGATTCACGGTCTTACACGTGAAATCATCGAGAAAGCTATTGCAAGAACAAAAGAAGCAAGAACACTTATCATCGACGATGTTCTTTGCGCATGCATAAGCGAGCCTCGTAAAGAAGTTGGTCCTTATTCACCAAAGATTGTTCAGATCAAGATTGATCCTGCTAAGATTGGTGAGGTTGTTGGACAGCGCGGAAAGACAATCAATGCTCTTATCGAAAGATGTGACGTTAAGATTGATATAGACGATGAAGGTTACGTATCAGTTTGCGGAACAGATAAAGCAAAGATTGACGAAGCAGTAAGACTTATAACAATTATCGCATCAGAATTTGAAGAGGGACAGATTCTTGAAGGAACAGTAGTAAGCATCAAGGACTTTGGAGCATTTGTTGAATTTGCACCTGGTAAAGAAGGTATGGTTCACATTTCAAAGATTTCTTCACAGAGAATCAATCATGTAGAAGACGTTCTTACACTCGGAGACAAAGTTAAGGTTGTATGCCTTGGCCAGGACAGAATGGGAAGAATGAGCTTCAGCATCAAAGATGTGAAATAATATAAGTAATTCATTTTAATAACTTAAATGCAAGGCTAAACCGGCGATTAATAGTCGTTGGTTTAGTCTTTTTGTGTGCTAAAATTTATACTTATACCATTTTCTTGACACTATTTTGTCTTAATATGTATAATGATTGTAATAAATTTAATGAGAATTATAAAAGGGGATAAATTATGAAAAAACAAATTATTGCTATTACATTAGTATTATCAATGATTGCATCAATTTCTTTGAAAGGAACAGCAATAAATATCGATGCTAAAAAAGCATCCGTAACAAAAAAGAAAATTACAATGACAGTCGGTGAGAAGAAGACTATAAAGCTTAAGAAAAACACAAAAATCAAATGGAAATCATCTAACAAAAAAATTGTAATTGTTAATAAAAAGGGGGTTATAAAGGCTAAGAAAGTCGGAAAAGCTAAGGTAACCGTAACATATTCAGGTAAGAAAATAGAGTACATAGTTAAAGTCAACAAAAAAATTGATACCACAATAACAGTACCTACAGCAGCACCCGTCAGCACAACTGCACCACAAACTCAAAAACCGGCAGAAACTCAGGCACCAACTGTAACAACCACACCAGAGGCAACATTAACACCAACTGAAGCACCTATAGCGACACCAGAACCTGAGAATAATAATACTTTATCATTTGATATTGATCAGAAACCAATATCAAGCAAAACAAAAACAATATCAGGTTCATTAGCCCTTCCGGAATACGAATCTATTTTGAAGATAAGTGTTAACGGAACATTACTTAAACAAATTGAACTCAAAAACGGAGAAACAACTTATTCTGTTGATATTGATTTATCAAGTTATTCCGTAGGAAACAAGATTACACTTTCAAGAGAATATACCGGCTCCGAAAAAGACATTTTGAACTTTGAGAAAACCTTGTCTATTTATTAAAAAGGAGTGATGTCTTATATGATTAAGACAAAAAGAGTTATCGCATTTATATTACTAATTACTTTTCTTGCATCTTTAATATTTGTCGGAAAAGTTGCAAGTACTGATGCGAAAAAGAATTCCAACACTAAGAAAAAAATCACAATGACTGTTGGACAAAAAAAGACAATAAAACTAAATAAAAATGTTAAAATCAAATGGAAAACAAGCAACAAAAAAGTTGTTAGTGTAAGCAAAAAAGGCGTTATTAAAGCTAAAAAAGTCGGAAAAGCTAAGGTGACCGCAAAATCACCTAACAAAAAAGTGCAGTACATTGTTAAGGTTAACAAAAAATCTGAAAATATAACTCCACCTGAATCAAATAAAATTGTTGGAAACTACATCAAATTATTTTTTAATGTTAATCAAAAGACAATTTCAACTGCCACAAATACTATTACAGGTACACTTTCATTTTCAGGATATGAATCTATTGTAAAAATACTTGTTAATGATAAGTTTGTTACACAAAAAGAATTTACAAGTAATGAAGTTGAATTCTCTATCGAAGTTAATTTGTCAAAATTTCAAAATGGTGATAAATTGACAATTCGTAGAGAATATATTGGAGATTCTGATCAAAAATATAACATATGGGATGATCAAAAAGAGTACACTTTATATACAGTCCCGGAAACTCCGGCACCAACTGCAGGACCTAAAGCGACACCAACACCTAAAGTTGTAGCTGATGCATGGTTATTATTTGGAGTGGATCAGCAGACAATAACCGTCGACACCAAAAAGATTACAGGAAAACTTTCATTTAACAAGTACAAATCTGCAATAAAAGTATATGTAAATAACAATTTAATTGCACAAAAAGATTTTGTAAATGGTCAGGAAGAATTCTCGATTAATGTTGATTTTTCATACTACAATCCTGGCGATAATATTGTTATATTTAGGCAATATATTGGTGATTATATTCCAAATAAAGGTATATGGGATCAGCAAAAAACATATACTTTATGTACTTCTTCAGGAATAGTTCCTACACCAACACCATTGCCGCCAAATTATGATTGGTATTACGAGGGTGAACCTCATGAAAAGGGTGTAATTTTGCTCACACTTAACGAACCAACCGATGCCAAAACAGTTTGTGCAATGTTAAATAACGTTGAAATTGAGGATATAGAAGATATATATAAAACATTTTATGATAGGTTTAAAGATGATTATTCTGCAAATAGTGATGCTGTAGAAATAATAAAAAATAATATTGGGAAACAATATACAATAACGCTGGTAGACAAATCTGACGATTTTTTATACAAAACTATAGTATCATTAAATGCCAATCCGCTGGTTAAATATGCAGGTGTAAATCATATAGTGGGCCCTGCTGTTATTTGGTAAAACAATTAAATTAACTCAAAAGGGGCTGCTGCTTTAGCGAACAAAAATTCGTAATGTGACAGCCTCATATTTTTGTAGTCAAAGCTCCAAAAGTATCTATACAAAATTTCTTACGATTTGGAACCACTTTTTACGTAAATAACGTTGTAAAACGGCTGTTTTTTACATGTTTGCGTATCTATATCAAAATATCTTGATTTTGGTATCCTTTTTTTGAAAAAAAGTGGATCTGTTTTATGAATTTTTTTGTATAGATACTTGAGCAACAGTCAATAAACATAAACCCAAAAACGCTGTCGCTCTTAAGCGACAGCTCCTTTTTTATAGCTTTGCAGCCTTCCTATTATAAAATATATAACTAAACAACGAAACCGCAACCTCGCTTATAAGAAGACTCACAAGATATCCGCTTATTCCCTGAATAGGCACAAGTTTGATTGTAAGCATAATTCGTATAAATAATCCTGCAATAGTAGTTAAAAATGTTATATGTGTATACCCAAGCCCGTTTATTATGCTTGATAAAGTAGTTGCTGTGAACAAAAACGGACATAAGAAGGATATTATCTCAATGTATCTGCCTATATCATCATTTCTAAATACATATCCCCCTAGTTCTGAACCCCAAAAGTAGAAGACTATTGTTGAAAACACACCAAACAGCATACTAAAACTGATGCATATATTTGACATACGGTTAATCTTTTTCTTGTCATCACCTGCTTCAGACACAGCCGGAAGCAGTAGTACAGATAAAGAATTTGTTATTGTCTGAGGAAATAATATAAACGGAAGTGCCATACCTGTAAGTGCACCATATGTGCTGAGAGCTTCATTTTGAGTCATTCCGCTTACTTTCAGCATAGTTGGTATCATAATTGTCTCAACGCCGTGCAGAAGCGCTATGACGAGTCTGTTGCCTGTAAGAGGCACACTGAGTTTAAGGAATTTTGACATTATTGTATTATTTTCAAATGTAATTTTATTTTCGTTGGTTTTCACAAGATTTATCTTATAATACAGTCTGATATTTGCAATGCTATATACCATTGAAACAAGTTCACCAAAAACAATTCCCGACACTGCAGCCATACATGTCATAGACTGATTTTCATTTCCTACAATTGCTATAATTATATAAACATATATGACCTTTATAATCTGTTCGATAAGCTGCGTGAGAGCAGGAACTTTAGTTTCTCTGAGTCCGTAATAAAAACCGCTTATACATGCTGCTATGCCGCAAAACGGGAATGAAAATGACAACATTTTAAGATACGACGAACATCCGCTTGTACCTAGCATATATATTGCAATCTGATCACTGAAAATGTATACGCAAAAAGATAAAACCAAAGAAATTATCAATGATAATAAGCAGGCCTTTTTAACAACTTCCTTTATATACACCGGATTATCCTTTTTTCCTGCGATCATTTGAGAGATGGCCGGCTGTATTCCTGCGGCATATATCGTAAAACAAATGCCGTAAACAGGGAAAATAAGCTGGTAAATACCAAGAGTTTCACCATCAAAAACATTTGATAAATATATTTTATATATAAAACCAATCACACGGGTAATAAGCCCTGTAACAGTCAATATTAAAGTACCTTTTGCAAGATTTCTTAGCATAATTTACCTGTATTTTTTTCTTGTTTATAAATATATGTCATTATATTCTCTAAAATACTTTCAAATAAAATAAAAATGTGATAAAATTAGACAAGATTTTAATGTTAAAGAGGACGACTGATGGCTGTTAAGAAAAATGTATTCACATATATGTGTTATATTATTTTCATATTGTGCACTTTATCTATTGCAACGGTAAGTGTATATTCTTTTAACGAATTAAATTTCGTATATCTTTCATGCAGCCTGGGTTTTTTAATATTATTGCCTGTATTTTTGTTTTTATTATCAATTATTTTTCATAATAAAAACAAAAATGACAAACTTAACGTATATAATTGCAAACATAGCATAGGAGCCGGTATATTTGAGTTCTTTTATATTGTTATAATACTTGGTTTGTACGGTTTAGGACTTTATTACAGCAAATATGACTTTACCGTATATCCGGACTTATATGAGAGTATAGGCTATGGCATGGCTGTTTTGCTGTTTGTATTTATATATTTTACTGCAAGAGTAGTCAGCGGAAGATTAGCTGCTTTATTTTCGCTTTTGATATGTGTATTTATTCCTGATTTTTATAACTATATATTTAATGACAGATACACATTATTTTCAGTGCTTTGCATATGGTTTATAGTTTTTTGGTTTACTTTATTTTTTAATATGTATAAGAAAAAAGAAGGTAAGCTAAAGTTCGGATATGTAAGCATATTTCTGTGCGGACTTGTAAGTAATTTACTGGTTTTCACAAGCGAATACAGTATATGTTTTATAATAATTATTATACTTTTCATGCTTTTTAAGCATTGGAAACCTGCATTTTTATATATGTTTGCCGTATTTCCTGCGTTATTTTTTACGGCTCTTGATATTATGAAAATGTCATTACGAGATATATGCATAGATGTACTTGCCAGTTATATTTCATTTGAGTTTTTACGATTTGATGACACTTATTTATATTCAAAATATATGTACGTCATTATATTTGTTTTAGCAATTGCGGCAGTTATAATGATGTTTAAACAAAATAGAAAGAGCATTCAGATTCTTATGTGTTTTGTAGCAGTTACAGTTTCATGTTCATTGCTTTCATGTGTTAATTCAAATATAATGCTGTACCTGATTACAACGTATATTTTGATTTCAGCACATTTTGTTCAGAGTCTTTATTCTTATTTCGTAAAGAGAAGATGCAGGAAATATTATAAAAAACCTGAAGTTATTACTTACACAGCATATGATTGCGAAGTGGATACGGGAGAAATCCCTATTCCGGTTGCAATTTATGATACAGAAAATCCTGTCAGATGCACAATTGTAACAAAAGAGAGTTATCAGCTTATTAGCAAGGAAACTCTTGATGCATTTGAAAGAAGAAGACAGCGTGCTATTTTAAAAGCCGCCGAAAAATACAATTTATAAATGGGAGGTTTTGCTATGGGAAATATACTTTTTATGGTTGTACCATGTTATAACGAACAGGAAGTTATAACTGAAACAACAAAAAGATTATCAGAAAAGCTTAATGCACTTATTAGTCAGGGTAAAATTGACAAAAACAGTAAAGTTCTTTATGTCAACGATGGTTCTAAAGATAAAACATGGGAAATGATATGTGATATCCATAATAACGACAAAATGTTCCGTGGCCTTTGCCTTTCAAGAAACAGAGGACACCAGAACGCTGTTCTTGCCGGACTTATGACCGCAAAAGAAGAAGCTGATATGGTTATTTCAATGGATGCAGACCTTCAGGATGATATTAATGCCATTGACGAGATGGTGGACAAGTTTAATGAAGGTTATGACGTTGTTTACGGTGTTCGTAACAAGCGCGATACAGATACTGCATTCAAGAGAGTTACGGCCCAGGTTTATTATAAATTCCTTTTGAAACTCGGTGTTGATATCGTATATAATCATGCTGATTTTAGACTTATGAGCAAAAGAGTTCTTGACAATCTTGAGAATTACAAGGAAGTTAACCTTTTCTTAAGAGGTATCATTCCTATGATCGGTTTCCCGTCAACTAATGTTTATTATGAAAGAGCTGACAGGTTTGCCGGCGAATCTAAATATCCGTTAAAGAAGATGCTTCACTTTGCATTTGACGGTATAACATCACTCAGTATTAAACCGATAAGATTTATTACTGTATTAGGTTTGCTTATATTCTTTCTTAGTATAGTTATACTTGCTTATTCCATAATTTCGCATTTCCTTGGAAATACAGCGCTCGGATGGAGCAGTATCATGGTTTCGGTATGGGCACTTGGAGGACTTCAGATATTCTCAATAGGAATTATCGGCGAATATATTGGTAAGATTTATCTTGAATCTAAGGAAAGACCAAGATTCATTATCAAAGATTATCTTAACGATTAATTGTTAACTTATTCGACATTTTTT
>SVEM01000077.1 GCA_015057375.1 Lachnospiraceae bacterium | reverse complement strand
GTGACTTCTTAAACTCCTGTAAACCAATAATCCACATCTTAGCCGGTGAAAATGTGTGCATCCATGTGATAACACCTGCACACTCAGGGTCGTTATTCGCATCATTAAATGTCTTACGGATAGACGCCTGATCAATTAATGTAGGCTTCCAAACAACCTCAAAAGGAAGCTTTCCTGATTTATTAAGTGCATCAACAATAATCTGTGAGTGCTCCGCAACATTCTTTAAGCACTCGTCACCGTACAAATCCTGTGAACCGGTGGCAAACCAAAACTTATAAGCCTTATTCTCTAACATGACAATATCCTCCTATTTTTGTTCATATAGTTTCATTCTACTACACTTGGATAAATATCTCAAGAAAAATATTTGTGATATTGTTACTTTTTTCACTAAGTCATTTGATTATAGAATATTTCTTGCATGTCGAATAAGCTTATGATAAAATGTATTATACATTATTTTGTCGGAGGACTCATACAATGGATGAAACAAAATATCTGTTTGTTGCATATAGCGAGAGCGATTATGAACAAATCGACAATATTTTTCTGGAATTATACAAAAACGGAATTGCAGTCAAATCAGCTAAAGACAACCATGACACTGCTATTGACTCCATCATATGCGATGCATCTGCAGTTATGTTTGTAATATCACCTGATTCACTGAATTCACGTACAGTGCAGCAGCATCTACAGGTAGCAGAGCTAAACAATAAACATATCATACCGTATTTTCTCTGCCCTCCTGAGGAAGTACAGCTTCCCAGCAGTTTTTATCTTAAAATGGATGGTTCGGCAACCATTCCTGCTTATGAATATGCTGACGAGGGAGCACTGGTGCGCAGAGCCTTAAGCGAGATAAAACCTTACTTTCCGGAAGTCTTTGAACCTAAAAAGAAAAAATCGCCAATAGTTCCACTAGCATGTACACTCTCTATCTGTGTCATAGGATTGTTGGCATATTTCCTCTGGCTACAACCAATGCAGCAGGAAAAAATACTTACCCATGTCCGCAACTCAACCGTGCAGATATATAACCTTGACAAGGATGCTGACAGCTACAACACCGGAAGTGGTTTTTTCATAAATAATTCCGGTCTTATTGCTACCAACTACCATGTTATTGATAACGGTGCCTACATACTTGTTCAACCATCAACAGAGGATGAATATTATCTTGCTGACATCGTAGCCTATGATGCCGAAATTGACCTCGCAATAATACAATTAGAAGAAGAGTATACTTCAACCAACTACCTTACCTTCTCTAACAAAAAAGTGTCCGTCGGTGACAGTATATATGTATCCGGTTATCCCAGAGGCATCGACTTGACCATTTCTAATGGTATTGTCAGTAACGGTGAACACTATGTCAATGATGAAAGTGCCGAGTACTTTCTTGTTACGGCTGCCGTTTCTCCCGGCAACAGCGGCGGCCCTGTAATTAATACATCCGGTAAAGTCATTGGTATCGCAACAGCCAAATATGAAACAGCGGAGAACCTTAACCTGATAAGACCTATCAGCTATCTTAAGGAGCTTATCGACGAAAATTAATTTTAACATAGAAAAGGAAGACTCTTGCTTATATGCACAAAGTCTTCCTTTTACTGTATAATCCTTTATTCAAGAGCCTGCATCTTATCCAGGCATCTCCTGGCATCCTCTGTTAAGCCCCGTAATTCCATAATCTTAGACAGTCTGTGATATTCAGCCTTAAGTTTTTGCTTATTCTCAATTCTTCCATTCTCCCTGTATACGCCGCAATCTAACATCTTTTCATAATACAACTGTGCTTCTCTACCGCGGCCATGATGGAACATTAAAGAGTCATATACATAAAAATAGCTTAACCCCAGCTGCTCCAGACTGACATCATCTCCATACCTCGCATATGCTTCCTTTGCACATACCAAAGCCTTCTCAAAATACCACAAGTCATCATGTTCCCATTCATCTAAACCCAGCTCTTCACCCATCATAATACAGCTTGTTATATAAGCTTTCATGCTTGTCATGCTTTTATACTCATCACAAATTGACTCTGACGCTTTTACCAAAGCCTCTTTAATCCTTCGCCTTATATGCTTTCCCGTTTCATCACGCATATATTTGTACAAATCCGTTTCCAAAAAGAATGCTATTACAGGCGAGTTATCCTCTTTCTCCTGCAGGATTACATCACAGACAAAATCCCCTTCATCTTCGAATATTTCATCCTTTATCGAATCTTTTATGAAAATTATTGTCGAATCATATGCCTCACGGATTAAAGCCCTTGCAAGCTCAACATCCCTTGTTATCCTGGCATAATGCATCCCGCAACTGCGAAAAAGTATATCGCCGGAATCCAAAGTTTTAATGTGATCCTTTATATGTTCTTTGTACATCATAACATCTGGAATATGCTTTAATATATACGGATACACCATCTCATAAACATAACAGTATGCGAACTCATCATCGCCTTCTAGACACAGTTGCAGATTAAACAGCAAAACAGAAACTTCCTCTTCCGGAAAGAAAAGATTTCTTGCCTCAATGATACTCTTAAGATCTGTAGTTCGCAAATCGGATATTGATACCGCCAAATAGTTAAGAATCTCCCGAAGAACATCTCCGTAATCACTTATCTTATAAATAAACTCTTCCAATGCCGACACTACCATCCTGCCTGCATCATCCGGCATTTTGACAGCAGCTTCCATTTCAACTAAAAAGAGTTCTTCAAATGCTTTACTGACTTGGCAATCCATATTACACCTCCGGGTTGTGTTATAATATCTCTGTTCTTACTTTGGCTAATGCTTCCTACAATAA
>SVEM01000076.1 GCA_015057375.1 Lachnospiraceae bacterium | reverse complement strand
TTTGCAGCGACCACAGGGGTCATAGCCTCTTGCTATCACCTCGCTGCGATCACCAACAAACTCTGCCTTGTTTGACTCTTTCATGTCATCTACGCTTGAACATGAAGGTTTATGGAACTTTTTGGTGTTGGTATTGAGAACATATCTTGTACCGGTCGGAACTGATGATGAATCATCCTGAACATTTGCAAGTCCTCTGACAGACTGACTGCCATCGGAGTAATCCCCAAGAGAAAGAATATTAAGCAAATTGTCCTCATTGTATTCATCTTCAATGGTGGATATGAGCTTATAGTATAGGAGAAGCACATCTTCTCCGGAGATAGCGCCATTATAAAAGGCGTCCTTAACATCGTCCTTGTTATAGGGGATTTCATTTAGAAGTTCTTCAAGCACGGCTTTTCTTCCGTCAGTCAGTCCGCTTTCATAGGTTCTGTCGGCGTAAGATACAACAGGCAAGGAAAAGAAGAAAAGTGCACACAGGAAGATACATATCAAAGTTCTTGCCTTTTTCATACTATCACCTTAATTATATATTTTGTTTAGTAAGCATATATCGAATTATAAGGCTGCCAAAACTTCTCATAGATTTAGGCATTGGAGAATTAACAAATCGAGAACCGACAAGTATATCCAAGTCTGACTGGGATATTTTTTTAAGCATTGGTTCTATGTACTCGGGAAGATGCTGCCCGTCTGCGTCAAACTGAAGGGCATAATCATAACCGTTAGAGAGTGCATATCTCATCCCAGTGGTAAACGCACCGGATAAGCCTTGATTAAAAGGCAAACTTATAACACGAGCTCCGTAATCTTTAGCGATGTCTTCTGTTCGATCGGCAGAACCATCATTAATTATCACATAGTCGTACGGATAAGAGTTGAGAAGTTGTATTGTAGAAGGGAGGCATTCTTCTTCGTTAAAAGCAGGAACGATAAGGAGTAATTTAACCATATCCAAAACCTAACCCATATTAAATAATAACAAAATGAAAAAATATCTATATGATATGTAGCTATAAAAACCATAATTTTTAAGCAACCTTTATAAATTATAACATTTAATTTCTGCTTGTCAACAACGCCGATATATTGGCAAATCTGCTTGTAAAATCATTATATATAATATATAATCAAGCGAAAGCTGTAACCACATTCGCACATAATTTTGCAAGTTTTCAATGGGTATATGTGGATATTTGTGCTTTTTTTCTATAGACTGTTTTTGAGCACTTTATATGGAAACGCCCGGTTGAAATAGCATTTCCCGCGTTTAAAAATGCGACGATTAGGAGCAAAGAAAATGTTTGAGTATATTATAGCTGCTTGTCTTATTGCTGTATATTTTATAGTTGGCGCTTTGTTTGACAGCCTTACTTACAGGCGTCATTCCTTGCCTTTCTCACTCGTGGCAGGATTTATTTGCGTCAATGCGCTTTTTTTCCTTATTGCATATCCGTTCCGTGCTATAGGACTGAGCTTTACGCTGCTTACATACGTGTTCACTGTCTTGCTTGATATAGCTGTTCTTGCCGGAGCATATTCGCTTGTAATATGTGGATTGTGGAAGGGCTATATACAAAATATCTGCTCCTTTTTTCATTCAGAGAGATGTTTTAAGTTATCTATTTTTGCATTTGTTTTAGTACTTCTTGCTTTTTCCTTTACATTGTCATTACAAGAATACCCTGACACTGATGACAGTATGTACATGGCAAAGGCCATGGAAATCCTGAAAACAGATTCTTTAGATATACAAGAATCCGTCAGTTGGCTTGGTTGGGATAGTGAGCAGATGAATGATAGTACGGATGCATCTACGCTTGAAACGTTTCACGCATATCTCTCACGCATCACCGGTATCGCAGTGGCTGTTTTATGCAGAAAAACGATTATTTTAGTTAATACGGTGATTGTTTGCTGCACGGTATTTTCTTTTGGCACAAGCCTTTTTGATGATGTAAACAGTAAGATTAAATCTCTTATTATGCTTGCCGTTTATGTCGCCTTGGTTATTGTTTTCAATAGTGTATTTGATTCTGTTCCATATAGACAAATCAGAACACCTTGGCACGGGAAAGCTATTGTATGCACTATTATTTTCCCATTGATAATGAGCGTGTGTAAAGATATCTATTCACACTCAGACAGGATAATATGGCACGAGTGGATTTATCTTGCTCTTATTATTACGGCGTCTATTTCTGCATCAATTATAGGTGTGAACTTTACCGTAATATACTGTGTTGTCATGGCAGGGCCACTGGTGATATTTAGACTCCTTACAAAAAAGAAGGTGGCTCATCTATTTTTACCGGCGTGTATTGCGGCGCTCCCAACCATTGTGTTCTCCGGTATTGCATTATTAAAGGTAGTAACCAGTAATAGGGGATATTTTACCCGCTTTGTACTTCCGGATTGGCTTGGATGTTTTAATAAAATTTTCCTGGTGAATAGCTACGGAGTGGTGTTGGTACTTTTAATTGCTGCATTACTTTATTTCATTGTAAAAGGAACTAAAGAGCAACGCTTACTCTTTGCTGGAACGACTGCTTTTCTCTTTCTGTCATTTCTTAATCCACTTCTTATTTATCCGGTATCGAAGTATTTGACTTCAGGCTCCGTTTATTGGAGACTCTATTGGATTATTCCTGTGTGGACTTGTATTTCAGCAGCTGCAGCAGATTCAATTGTAGAAAAGGGAATTAATAATGCAAAGTTATATTTGAAGGGTATCTTAGTTTGTCTGATTGGTGTATTGATATTTATCTACTCGATTTTTGGAAGCATTCCTAATAATTTGTTGACAAATATATTTCGGAGTGCATA
>SVEM01000075.1 GCA_015057375.1 Lachnospiraceae bacterium | reverse complement strand
GTCCCTTTCTTCCCATTTTTTCTCTATCTTCTTTTCTCTTTTTAATTTCAAGTATTCTTTTTCTTGAATTTATTGCAAAAAGGAGTTCTGACAACGTCCAGAACTCCTTTTGTCTTCAATCTGAAAGGTCCTATCGGACCTTTTTTTCTTTTACCGTTCTTATTTCTCTGTATTTTTCTTTTGTGGCATTTCCGCCACGGATATGTCTTTCCGCTTTATTTTTCATAAGAACTGATTTTACGTCTTCGTATAACCCCTTGTTCACAGAGAACAATCTCTCAGTTACATCCTTATGTACCGTTGATTTGCTTATCCCGTATTCTTTGGCTGTTTCACGTACTGTAGCACCTGTTTCTTTTATATACTCACCTAATACGATGCTTCTTTCCTTTACTATAAATTCGCTTCCAGAACGATCACTATGGTATCTTTGTGACATACACTCCCTCACATAACTGAAGTAGTACAGTATATGAAGCGGTTAATATACATATGTGTAGAATAAGATAATATCTATCAATATCACTTGAGTTGCATATATTATTAACATAAACACTATTTAGGAGATCAGATATGAAAAGAAAAACATCACTTGTGATAGGCGGTGACAGGCGAATGGTGATACTCGCTGATATGCTGTCAGAAACATTTGAAAGTTACGTTTACTGCAATACATCGGCTATTCCGAGAACATCTAAAAAAATCAATGCTCTTTCTGAAATCATAAAAACTGATATTGTTGTTCTTCCCATACCGTCTTTTGATAAAAACGGAATACTTAACGGAACTGAAAATCTGAGCGCAGAAGCTCTGTTTTCATCTCTTCCATGCAGCAGTATTATATTTGGTGCCAAATTATCGGAACTGCACAGGCATATTGCTAAGGAATACGGACACAAGCTGTTTGATTACGGAGAGAACGAAAGATTCAATATGTATAATGCCATTCCTACCGCTGAAGGCGCAATACTTATTGCTATGGAAAACTCAGAAAGCACAGTACACAACTCTCATTACGTAGTTATAGGTTACGGGCGAATAGGAAAGATCTTATCTAAAAATCTTAAATCGCTTGGAGGATGTGTTACTGTAGTTTCAAGAAATGAAAAGTCATTGGCTCTTGCAGAGTGCGAGGGATTCAACACAGTATCCATGAAAGATTTCTGCCAATCTCCTATAACCTGTGATATCTGCTTTAACACAGTACCAACCGTTGTCCTAAATGAAGAGCAGATCAAATATTGGAGCTGTAGCATGTATATTGAGCTTGCTTCTTCGCCGGGTGGACTCAGTAAAGATGCAAAAAAATCACTAAATGAAAGATACATAAGCGCATTATCGCTTCCCGGAAAATACTTCCCTCAAACATCAGGAATGATAATATATAAAACCATAACCGATATGATAGATTCAATTGGAGGATACAATAAATGATCGGATATGCCCTCACAGGATCCTTCTGCACCCATAAGGCTTCAATTAACACTCTTAAAGAATTAATAAAAACAGAACCGGACATTGTTCCGATCATGAGCGAGAACGTTTATAATACTGATACAAGATTCGGAAAAGCACAGGATCTTATTCGCGAGCTTGAAGACCTATGCCATAATAAGGTAATACATACGATAAAGGACGCAGAGCCATTTGGCCCTGCTCGACCTTTGGAAATGCTTGTTATCGCCCCATGCACGGGAAATACGCTTGCAAAGATCGCCCATGGAATAACCGATACCGCCGTAACGATGAGCGCCAAAGCCCATCTGAGACAAAACCGTAAGCTTCTTATAGCTCTTGCATCAAATGATGCAATGTCCGCAAATCTATGTAATATAGGAACTCTGCTTAACCGCAAAAACATTTATTTCGTACCAATGAAGCAGGACGATATTCTGAAAAAGCCCCATTCCCTTGTTGCAGACTTCTCGCGGCTTACGGCTTCATTTACAGATGCAATGAACGACAGGCAGTCACGTCCATTGTTTATATGATAACATAATTATTTATTTACAATATGTTGCTATTTCTCCCTTGAAAATGACATAAAAGTATGATAAACTATAGAAAATCAATGCAATGAGGTCTTTATGCAAATACAGGAATCGGGAGAAATGTATCTTGAAACCATACTTATTCTCTCAAAGGAAAATCCATTTGTTCGTTCTGTTGACGTTGGTGAATATATGGGCTACTCTAAGCCCAGCGTCAGCCGCGCTATCGGTCTCTTAAAAAACGGAGGATACGTAGTATCTGACCATGACGGTTACCTTTTCCTTACCGATGAAGGGCGAGAGCTGGCAGAAAAGATATATAACCGTCATAATCTTCTTACAGAATTTCTCATCAAGCTGGGAGTATCCAAGGAAACAGCTTCTGAGGATGCCTGCAAGATGGAGCATATAATCAGCGACGAATCAATTAATGCCATTGAAGCATTTACGAATAAATGATCAAAAATCAGTCTAATAGAAAACAGCGGACAGTAATTTATGTACTGTCCGCTGTTTTTAGTGATATTCCGTCTTCGACGGAGTGATATTTTCGCTTTGCAAAAGTTATATTGCTGCTACGTAGCAGTTATATTCTATTCGCCTCCAAAACTGCCCAAAGGCAATATAACTTGGCGCAAGCCAAATATAACTGCTGAATTCGAACTCTCGCAGTTTTTAGTGAAGTATCGGCTAACGCCGAAGTGAAGTTATGCCTTACGGCATAATGAAGTATTATGCGTGCGCATAAAATGAAGTTAAGTGCGCCGCTCACTTCCGCAGGAACTTCACTGTCCGCAGGACAACTTCACTTGCGGAGCAAACTTCACGCGCCGAAAGGCGCACTTAGTTGAAAAACCGACAAGTCGAAACTTGTCGGTTTTT
>SVEM01000074.1 GCA_015057375.1 Lachnospiraceae bacterium | reverse complement strand
TTCAACTTTGATAATATCGCCTTCAGCTACTTTGTACTGTTTACCACCTGTTGCTATAATTGCGTACATATGGCACCTCCTATTATCAATACTCGCCAACTTCGGTGGCCGGAAAACCCGACACTTATAACCTCATTGTGCGGCACACTAGAACAGTTTAACACCTTATGCAATACTTGTCAAGTATTTCTTTCTTATAAAATATATGCCTTTTGCCCTATATTTACCCAAATTCCTTAAACTGTTCATAGATTGTATCATATTGGTCTTTTATCATGAAATATATCTTCATTGTCTCGCGCTGCTCTTTATCAAAATTAAGCATAATCGTATTATAATTACGTAATGTGCAATCCACAACCTTCTTACATATCTTGCCGTTATTGGCATCCTCACGCAAAATCTGCTTGATTTCCTCTGCCGGCATTGAATCTTTATAGCTTCGTTTACCGTGCAAAGCACTGATAATATCCGCAACTGCAATAATACGTTGTGTAAGTGTAAGCTCTTCACCGCGAAGCCCTCTTGGATATCCTGTACCATCAAGCTTTTCATGATGTCTTGAAGCAATCTTTACAATAGCATCATTAACAACACCTGTAAGAATATCCTCCGTAATCTCAACATGTGTCTTCATGATGCGCATTTCTTCATCATTGAGACGTCTCGGAGATTCCAAAATCTCAATCGGCACTGCAAGCTTACCTACATCATGGAGCAATGCACCATAATACAGATGCTGCTGGTCAATACTCGGAAGGCGCATACAATTGGCAATTTCTCTTGCAAATGCAGTAGTCGCCATAGTATGGTCAACCGTATGTACACTTCGGAAATCGATTGTATAAATAAGCATCTGCAGGAAACGCTTTTTCTGGTCCTCAGAGAAAATCCTTGCCGCCAGAATATTCATAAGCTCCAAACGATATGAACCGTCTCTGAGCTTTGCTATTATTTTAAACTTATTCTCTGCTCTGTAAAATAAATCAAGAGCCTGACCGGAAAAAGTCAAATCCCTGTATTCCTTAAAATAATTCGGGTCAACATCACCCTTCTGCATATGCATAAAAGTATCCATTTTATCAGCAATATTAAGATAAGATGTGATTTTTAAATACTTATTCTGAACATTGTTATATAATCTGTAATCAAGATGATGATACAAAATAATATCAGCCTTCTCTTCCATCGGCGAAAGATATTTTAGGAACAGATATCCGTATATGGAATGAGCCCACACATCGTAATTCTCAAGCACAAACATTGAATCATGCTTTTCATTCTTATAAAGACCTATATCATGAAGCACACCGAGCATAGCATAATCAGCTATGTCCTGTCTTGTGTAAATGCTTTCGCATTCGAGCATCTTGGCAAGAATATAGCCTGTAATCTCACCATGAATCATTATATCGGGATTAACCATGCTGAGAGTCTGTCTTATGATATTGTATACATCTTTACTTGCTATAACATTTGCCAAGTTCATCACCTCTTTAAATCATTGTACAACAAATTCAACTGTTCATAAATGGGTTTTTTAATTTTTTTTCGAGTAATTTCAACTAAATATAATTTTGTAACATCAACAACAACTGTTTTCACCTTATCTGTCTCGACTTTTGAGCGGAGATATTTTAGTAATTTGTTGCGTTCTTCATCATTCATATCAATAAAATCAACAAGAATGATGCCGGACAGGTTGCGAAGCCTAAGTTGTTTGGCAATCATGTCACACGCTTCATAATTAACACGTCTTGCTGCCTCATTTGTATCATTTTTCTTAATTACATATTTACCTGAATTGACATCTATGACTGTAAGCGCTTCTGTAGGCTGAATTACAATATAACCGCCACATTTAAGCCACACACGTTCAGAAAAAGCATGCTTAATTACTGTCTCGATACCAAATACATTCTTTATGTAATCAGGCTCTTTCAAAGTTATTATATCCTTAACTGACGCCGCATCATATTTTAAGGCATAATCATTTAATTCATTAAAAATCTGCTCATTATCGGTAATTATTTCTGATACCTCTAAAAGATTAATATTACGAAGCTCTGTAATATATGCCTTTTCTTCTGCACGCAAAAGTGTATGATGCATGCGGCTTGCAGAAGTATTTTTAATAAATGAAGCCTCTTTTATAAGAGACTTTATTTCATTGTGAATTATCTCCAAATCAACATTAGCAGCATTGGTACGGATAAGAATACCATACTCGTCTGTAAGATATCTTTCAAATTCTTCCGTAAAAAACTTGCGTAAATTTTTATCGGTAATCTTGGATGAAATTCCAAGTCCTGTTTTTCCATAAGTTACAACTGCATATCTTCCCGTAAAATCCAAAAAACTTGCCGTGGCTTTGGGCTGTTTCGTCTTAATTGCTTCATTAACAATCTGAATTACAATATTGTCGCCCTGTTTTACCGGAAGCTTATTACTTCCCGGCGCACTTCCACCCGCACCGGAAGTCTCAGTAAAAAACGGCGATTCTGCTTCCTCAAGCGGCAAATATGCTATCTCTCCTTTGGCATACGAAACAAACGCCGCATTAATATTCTTAACGACATTCTCCACTCTTCCGATATACATATTACCAAGAATGCTCTCGCCTGCAAGAGGTTCAAACTGAAGCTCCACAATTTCACTATCAGTACTTCGTGCCATCATCACGTATTCTTTATAAACGGTAAACAGAAGCTTATCCTTCAATATCCTCACCCATATCCTCAAGCGTAAAAAGCTTTATTTCACTGTCGTCGCTTGCATTAGTATATATTTCATTACGTGCATAATCAAACAAAATCGGTTCTTCCGTATATTCCATGCCTATAAACTCGCAAAACTTTGTCATGACAAGTTCAGGCTTAATGTTATCGGTACTTCCCGTGCTTAAGCACATCTTTATCACTTTGTCTTCACAGCTA
>SVEM01000073.1 GCA_015057375.1 Lachnospiraceae bacterium | reverse complement strand
TATGGGATATCTCTATATTCAAAGACACCTCGAACACCAGTAATCTGTACTTCTCCCGACACTGTCTGAATGCGAACAAAACGAAATCCAGTCTGTCCTACACGAAAATTACTATATTTGCTTACTTTGACAACACTATCCCTTATAGAATGGTCATTAGAGGCATTTTGTTCACCAATGTCAGACATTGATTCCATAACACTTTCTCCAAAGGTTATTCGTAACGACGAATCAACTCCAGCACTCTCATGCACAGTAATATCTACACCGCCGGATAGTTCCTTACCAAAGTCAAGAACCACACTGCTCCCTGCTTTGAAAGTGCAAAAATTTACATCTCCAAGTATTGGTTGGCGAACACTATCCTCAATGAGAACATTTGGATTATCCAGATTTTCATTATATATGATACGTTGTGCTAAGACATACTTTGTGATTAATTCACTGGTGTTTTTACTATATTTCATAAATGTGTCTTCTTTCGTTAATTTTATATAAACGTATTATAGCTTATCAAAACATAGTTGTCAATACAGATAATTACACAATAAGTGTGTCGAAAATTCAACAAATTATAAAGCTGATTATTTTTATTATTATACAACGCATAAAAAATCTGCACTCCAAGAATGGTTATTAAAATCCCTTCTCAGAGTGCCATTTTCGTTAATAACAATTAGGTCTCAGCGCAAATCCAAAACCACCTGTAGTAATAACAACATTATTTGCTCCCTATGAGCAGTGAATAACCAATATATTTCCGCTATCGTCTTTACCACCGACAATACCGACGTGTGATATGTCATTGTAAAATGCCAAGTCACCGGGCTGTGCGGATGAAAGAGATATGCGTGTACCTTTAGATACTTGTGAACTTGTACCATGTCCTGTTGCAGATGCAGAGAAACCTGCATTGATGAATGACCATGTTACAAATCCCGAACAGTCAAGTCTGAAAGGTCTCATACATCCTATGCGGTACAGATTGGGGATACAGATTGGGGACGGCAGATTGTTCCTGATAGATTGTATATCAAATCAAATATCGATAATTTCAACATTGATTTTTAAGTGAGACTTTTTTTACAGTCCCTATTTGTAAATTATATTGTAATTTCTTTACCTACATTTTGAGTGATTTCTTTTCCATTATAAATTACTGTGAATTTATCACCATCTATGTGAATTGAAAATTCCTTATCTCTAATTTTAATATTATCAGCAGAAATCTTTCCAGCAGGTCTGTTCTTAGCAGGTTTTATATCGATGCTACCGTCAAAATGAACATATATTCCCAAAAGATAAAATATCATCATCTGAGCACAGGAAACCGAGCTTATATCCCCCTGCAATGGCGTATCCTCTCTGTTAAAGAGCATATTTGCTGCACAGGAATCTCCGAGGTACGGTAGTCTGTTCCACCATAAGACACGTTTTAAAATATCTGTTGCCAATTCTGACTTTCCTATCTCGTACAGTTGGGCACAAATTTGCATTGTAAAGTGAGTGCAAATGCCGCCTCCACCATTGTCGATGTCATCCTGGTCATACGCTATGTCCTTTTTAGACATACTGTGCAAGCCAAACTTTGATAAAAATTCTTCTTCATTGAGATGTGATATGAGTCCCTCTCTCTCTTTATCATCGATAACAGGGCTATTAAGAAATTTAAACATCTGTACGGTATATCTTATATCCTCTATCCCATCACGAATGAAAACATACCACTTTTTCTCGTCGTTCCATAGTTCTTTCAGTTTCTCCTTGAGAAGCTCCGCTCTCTCCATCAACCTCTCATCAGGACAACCTGCAAGTTTGGTAAGCTCATATACCCTCTTGTAATTCATATATCGTCTTGCATTAAGGTCAGGCATAATACCGTTATAAGGAATGCCTCTGCGCAATTCTAAATGGTCGTCACCACCCTGCCCATAATCATACAAGGCTATTGGCTTATTAGCATCATCACATACATATGCATGATGGATTATCCATTCCAAAACAGTTTTATCTCCTGCTTTTTCATATAAGAAATCAACATCGCCCGTGTGGAGAACATGATAATAAACCATGCAGATTACTTTTTCTTGATTTACCTGATACCAAGGGCCTACAGGTGTTCCTTTAACAGGATTTAATGCATATGACTTTGTAAGGTCAATTTTTAAATACGCTTTGACTTCCTCCTTATTAACCACAGGATCTACAATCGGATGCAGCATAAGTCCACCGCAATAATCCCACAGATATGAACACATACAGGCACCATTCACACTTCCTGTACTGTAATACGAAGGAGTAAACAAATCAGGGTTATCCCAGCGACATAGAACATATGTAACAAGAGAACGGTAATATAATTTGTCTAATTCTTCACAGTCAGAATGAAACTTCGGAATCCTATCCATAACCTCATTACATCTTTTATCAAGCCACTCAAATGATTCATTTACGATTTTTTCATAGTTATCAATAAAGGACATAGCTTCTTTATGGACATCATCCGTCTTTCCTATATGACAGGATATGAAAAACTCTTTTGTTTCACCTGCCTTAATACTTATTTGTGTTTCAAACAGCCTTGCAAGTTCAAACATCTTCATATTAAGCGATGATGTTATTATATATGAATAATCACCGCTTTGTGCAATGACCATGTTTTCCGTAGCTTTGTATGTAACATCCTTGATATTTCCGGGGTTGGGTATCTGAAAAGCCCATTCTTTTTCGTATCTTGTATGCCCTTCATATTGAATTTGAACAGGAACTGTCGAATCTTCATTTCCGTTATTTGTAACTTCTATTTTTTGTACAACACTGCGATTTCCTATAGCAACAGCGGTCAAGGTCCGGGCGCTCCAACAACCGCAAGTTCCTTCTCTTAAGATAACATTTGGTACCCAATGCCATTTATCTGCCTTAATTCTCTCACCATCAATGCG
>SVEM01000072.1 GCA_015057375.1 Lachnospiraceae bacterium | reverse complement strand
CCTATGAGAAGCAGCTCGAGTTTAAGCAGAATAAGGTCAAGAACAATATTGAGCGTATCGGCAAAATAACAGAGTTTACAATGCACCCCATTATCGGAATGGAAGATCCGTTCAGATACAGGAATAAGGCACAGTTCCCGATAGGACGTAATAAAGACGGTAAGCTTATTGCAGGTTTTTATGCAGGCAGAACACATGCAATTATCGAGAGTGATGATTGTGCGCTTGGTGTAACCGAGAATAAGCTTGTGCTTAATAAGGTTCTGGCACATATGGAGAAGTACAATATAGCACCGTATGACGAGGAGAATCATGCAGGGCTTGTTCGTCATGTATTTACCCGTAAAGGCTTTAAGACGGGCGAGATTATGGCGTGTATAGTTTGTAATGGCAGAAAGCTTTCGCACTCGGAGGAGCTTGTTAAGGAGCTTTGTGATATAGACGGAGTGAAGAGTATTTTTATAAATGTCAATACAGAGAAGACCAATGTTATTCTCGGTAAGGAGCTTATAAAGCTTTGGGGTGAGGATTACATTACCGACAAAATCGGCGAGGTATCCTATAGGATTTCGCCGCTTGCCTTTTTCCAGGTTAATCCCGTGCAGACAGAGCGTTTGTATGGCAAGGCACTTGAGTTTGCGGGACTTACGGGCGGAGAGACTGTATGGGACGTATACTGCGGTATCGGTACGATTTCGCTTTTCCTGGCGCAAAAGGCTAAGAAAGTGTATGGTGTTGAGATTGTGCCTGAGGCAATTAGGGATGCCATAGAAAATGCAAAGCTTAACGGCTTTGAGAATACAGAGTTCTTTGTAGGTAAGGCAGAGGAGGTTTTGCCTGACTGGTATGCGCAGAACAAAGGCAAGGCGGATGTTGTGGTCGTAGACCCGCCTCGCAAGGGCTGCGAGGAAGCGGTGCTCAATACAATCGCCGGCATGGAACCTAAGAGAATCGTTTATGTGTCCTGCGATTCCGCGACACTCGCGAGAGACCTTGCGAGACTTGAGGCGCTTGGATATAGGGTTAGTGATGTGCAGGTTGTTGATATGTTCCCGAATTCAACACATTGTGAGACAGTGTGTCTTATTATTCGTCGAGACATGTCAATCTAAGTCAGAGATCACAATGGGCGAGTATACTTCTTGTATTGCATAGAAGAAAAATATACTATACCAGAGGTATTTCTATACCGTTAGCAGTTATAGAATGTAACGCGCCAAGTGTATTCCTTTCAAAAATAACGAACCTCGGTGAAAATTAAAAAGTTACCGAGGTTCGTTATTTTTGAAAGAAATATATAGTTGACCTTGTGTATCAAAAGATATATAATTTGTTTATGCAATGCATAAAAAAGAGGCGAACTATGGAAGCAAGAGAAGAATTAAGAAAATTAAGAGAAAGTACCGGCATGAATCGAAAAGAATTCTGTGAGTACTTTGAAATTCCATATATGACTGAGACAGACTGGGAATTAGGAAATAGAAGAGTTCCGCAGTATCTTTTGCGATTGATGGCATATAAGATTCAGATGGAAAAGTTGGCTGACAAAAGAAATAAGGATGACAAGGAAGATAACGCAGCTAATAAATAATTAGTAATTGTGCTACAGCCTGTGACACAATTGTAGGAGGATGAGTGTATAGATGGCAGAAAGTACAGAATTGATGACAGTAGATAATATATGTAATCGAGTATACATCATAAGAGGACAGCAGGTTATGCTTGATTATGATTTGGCTGAGATTTATGGATACGAAGTGAAGCGTTTGAATGAACAGGTTAAGCGTAATATTGCAAGGTTTCCGGAAGATTTTATGTTTCAATTAACAACAGAAGAAGATGGTTTTTTGAAGTCGCAATTTGCGACTTCAAGTTGGGGTGGAAAAAGAAAGCTTCCGTATGCGTTTACGGAACAAGGCATTTATATGCTTGCTACAGTTCTTAGAGGTGAGCTTGCAGAACAGCAAAGTATTTTTATTATGCGTGCATTTCGTGAAATGCGTCATTATATAAAGCAAAACCAACAGTTTGTTACACAGGCGGAGATGTATCTTGTGAATGGCAGAATATCCGAAATGTCTGTGCAGATGGCAAATATGACTGATAGACAGAAGAAAACAGAGCAAGATATGCAAGTTATTCAAAAGAGTATAGATACGCTTAACGAAAACTTTGTTTCAGATAAGGATTTTAAAAATTTTGTTATCTATAAAGGACAGAAGTTTGAAGCAGATGCTGCATACATAGATATATATCAGCAGGCAAAAAAGAGCATTTATGTAGTGGATGATTATGTGAATACAAAGACTTTACAGCTTTTATCGCAGAAGCAAGCAGATGTAGAAGTGGTTTTATTTACAGAAAACGCTCATGGAAGAAGAGGTTTTTTGACAACAGCGGTAGTAAATGACTTTATACAAGAATATCCACCATTGAGAATTAAACCTAATGCAGATTGTCATGACAGATTGATTGTTCTGGATTATGGTTTGTCTACAGAACAGGCATATCATTGTGGTGCATCCAGTAAGGATGCAGGCAAGAAACTATGTGCCATAAATATGATATTAGAAACCAGCATGATTCATCCGGTAATAGATAAATTGCTTTTAGCTCCGGATAAACAGATATAGTAATTTTACAATTATGTCCGTAGAGGGGCAAGGGTAATGCCCGAATTCATATATCTCATTAGCGGGTAGGTAGTCAGAGTGATGTCTGCCTTCTGAAACATATTGAGTAGTAGAAAAATGGTCCTATAAAAAGGACCATTTTTTGCATAATTGCAATAAAATACTGGAAAAAACCTGACAAATGTTG
Source organism: Lachnospiraceae bacterium (assembly GCA_015057375.1). Taxonomy (GTDB): domain Bacteria; phylum Bacillota; class Clostridia; order Lachnospirales; family Lachnospiraceae; genus V9D3004. Next base: position 143 of record SVEM01000072.1, on the reverse strand, counting down.
TATAATTTAATAGATATAGTTTTTTGTTTTTCGGGCGGGAATATATCTGCAACACGAAAGGAGAAGGTTATGGAGTACAATGAGAAAGAGTTTCAAAAACTCGCCAATAAACGTGCATTAGCGATATGGATTGCTATTGTTGC
>SVEM01000032.1 GCA_015057375.1 Lachnospiraceae bacterium | reverse complement strand
GCCACCAACGCTTGGTGAATATATTAAGGCATCGCAGGATTACTTGTAATGGTACCGTATTCAATGAGCGATTTGTTTATTGAATACGGTTTTTTCTCTTTCTATTGGAAATTATGCCTATGAAGATTGGAAGAAATGATTCATGCCGTATGGTATAAAATGTGATGGCTCAGTTTATATTTGGGAGATGGATAGTATGGATACCTTTTCGGAAAAAAGTTTATTGTCATTGGGCGACTATTATGTATATGGGTTGATTGATCCAAGAACAAATCTAATATTTTACATTGGCAAAGGCACCGGAAACAGAGTGTTTAATCATGAAAAAGAAAGTATGAATAGTCCGAACAGCGATAAGCTGAAGTTGAAGACCATATCTGAAATCAACTCTCTCGGATTAGATGTGAAGAAAATAATCATTAACAGTAATCTTACTGAAACAGAAGCTTTTGCAGCAGAGGCAGCATTGATTAATGCGTTCAACTATGTGAGTGGTGCCGGACTTACCAATATCGTAGCAGGACATCATTCTGCAGAGGCTTTATCGGTAGAAGATTTTGAAAAAATATATGGTGCAGAGGAACTTCGTGAAGAAGACATTAAACATAAAATACTTGTCATTAAAATTAACAAGTTGTATCGAAGAAATATGCCTGATGATGAACTTTATGATTCTGTGCGCGGTGTGTGGCGGGCATCAATGAATAATGCTCAGTCTGCCACATATGTTTTTGGCGTGTATAATTCCTTGATTGTTGCAGTTTACAAGCCTACACGATGGTATAAATGCAAAGAGGCACCGGAGAAGCGTCCAAGACAGGATGAGATTTTGACACCGCAGACAGAAAATCGTATTTTCTTTGTGGATGAAGTTTTTGAAAAAGGATGTCCACATGATGAAAACGAGGCTTTCTATTTGGGGAAATCTATAGCGGGATTAAAATTGAATCAAGGTGCACAAAATCCGATTACATATTTAAATCCCAAATTATAAAAAGGAGGTGTACCACGGTGGCTGATATGAAACAGATACATGATTTCGCTGTGAAATGGTGTGATAAGTTCAGAGACCAGAATATTAATTATATAGAGTTAGTTGACCATTATATGGCTGATGATTGTGATGCTCTTGGTTTTGCAATGGACTGTGGTCGTGCCTTTGCAGAGAAGTATGGCAATGCAGCAAACAATCATGAGGCTTTGGACAGGATTATTGGTGATGTCACAGATATTTTTTTGCTCGGTTCTGCAATTTATTCTCAATGGCGTTATTTTAATCATTGGGCATATGATGCGGCAGAAATATTGGAGCCTAAGAATCGTGCGTGGTTTATTATAGCATTGAGTAGATTAACTGTGCTTTCTGAGGAAAATCATTAATGTTCCATGGGACATTGATGAAGATGCTCCAAAGAGATTAGATGAGAAATTAAATGTTAGTTAGATGGAAATGTTATTGTTTGAAAGATTTGACAATATAAAATATTTCACTGGTATATTTCTCAACTTTACCACGATTTTTTATAATTTTCAGTAGAAGATATGCCAAATAAACGAAAGGAATTTTGAAATTATGATTAAAGTCCTATTCATCTGCCACGGCAACATTTGCCGTTCCCCTATGGCAGAATTCATGTTCAAAAAAATGGTTAAAGACAAAGGTCGCGAGAACGATTTCTACATCCGTTCAGCCGCAACCAGTTACGAAGAAATCGGAAATCCTGTATATCCGCCAGCAAGAAAGATGCTCAATTTCCACGGCATCAGATGTGACGGAAAGACAGCGGTTCATTTTGAGATAGAAGATTATTATGAGTATGACTACATTTTATGTATGGACACATACAACATAAGAAATCTCTATAATGTAACTAACGGCGATCCTGACGGCAAGATTCGAAAAGTTCTCGACTACACCGATAGGGGTGGCGATGTTGCTGACCCTTGGTACACAAGAGACTTCAACAGAACTTACGAGGATCTTCTCGAGGGCCTGACAGCATTTTACGAAACACTGCCACAGTAAAAGTATCAAAGCTTACTTTGCTTGAGTGTTTTTTCCCAGACCGTTTGTTTCGGCCATCCATTTGTATCAAATGCATCTCTGATGCATCTATTTAAGTATTTGAGTTTTGCTTGTCTGTGCGGTGCTGCCACGAACATATTGTAATCACCAAGCATCGCACATTGCATTATTGTCGCACGATCTTCTTTAGAAAATGTTCTTGCATACATATCGATAAACCACAAGTCATATTCCTCGTTATACAATTCATCTGGCAGTTCAAATGTGTTTTCAGCGTATTCAAACCCTTCCGGATTAAGTGACATCCATTTTTCCTCGGAATACAAAGCATCACTTCTAATCTGTGCGTCAAAACTAAGCTTTTCATTTATCAAATGAAACAGTTCATGGTGCAAGTATTGTGCAAGGTTCTCGCCCTCATTTACATCAAGGACAATTATAGCCTTTCCATTTCTCGTTTGGAAAAAGCCCGAATACGAAGTAAAACCATTTACATTACCCTTAGGTTGTGAAAGATTTTTAAGTTTTCCAGCAAGATGTATTTCTGTTTCGCGAACACTTCCGTATGCAAGTTGACCTAAAAATCCATAAGGATAAATACGTAGTTGTTCATCTAAGACATCAAGCGCAATATTCACCTGATTTTCATCAAGCATTTTCTTAGCTTTATAATCGCTATAATCATTATCTATTTGTTCTGCGACAAGCACGGTAATTCCATATTTGTTGCCAAGTTCTTTTGCGCGTTCATAAGTTTCTTTTGACAACACGTCTTCGGTCAATGTTTTCTCTGTAACAGCATTAAAAGACAAATCTTTTCCCAAAACATCTACACCCTTATCCCAGAACATAAGCTTATCTTTTTCAGATAGATTAGACATTAAAAAGAAATACCCATTATCCGACTCAGACCAGACAAATTCACCTTGAACATCTGCACCTTGTAAAGCATTTTCATATTTGGATACGAATTTGCCCTGGATGTCATACAAACTCATTTCCACAAAACCATTTTCATCATAGGTTTTAAGCAGAAGAGTATTGCTTTCAGAAACAACCTCAAGAGAAGAAAATACATTGTCGTATTTGAATGTTTTCATAGTATTTTCATCGCCAATATAATGCTCGTCAAGGTTATCATTACTTGTCGCTATCCATGTTCCATTCATAAATTTGACATCATAAAAAGCACCGTAAAAAGGAAGCTGTGAAATCTCACCTGTTTCAATATTAAGAGCACAACATTCATCTAATTGTGTCTTTCGATCAGTGTATGAAAATGTAACATAGCTTCCACATTTATTTGATGCATACAAATTTGCAACATTATTAAAAATTGTTGTTGTTTCACCCGAAGCCAAATCTGTAACTTTAAGCCCTTCATCTGGCAAAAACACATAGACTTTTGTTGCATCATTATTAAGGTACATAGAGTTATAGTCGCAGTCAACCTGATAAGTACCAGCATCATTTAACTTTTTGTCATATAAATATATTTTTCCATTTCCCCAGTCTGTAACCGTAAAAATATCACCGCATATCTGAATATTTGGTAGATCTAAACCTGATAAGATAAGAGAAGCATCTTCATTTCCTGTTTGAGGATTTATAAGTTTTATGTGATATTCCAAACTCGATGAACTAATATCAGTCATATCACCAGAAAATCCATACACTAGCAGATTGCCACAAAAAGAAGATAGATTTTGCAAAAAGCCAGCCTCTATAGTTTCATTTGGCACATAATAGATAGCGCTATCGCCAAGATTTTCTTTGTTTTCAAGAATTGTTGACGGAACAGATATAACTTGTTCTTCAATTTGTGGCTTGTTATTACAACCACATATAAAACTAACCAATAAAACAAGTGCAAAACAAATCGTCATTCTCTTCAACATAACTCATCCGCCCCTTAAAATAATATAATTATATTTTATCATAAAATCATTTCTTTGAAAAAACAACAGGCCACTTACTTTTAATAAGCAAGCAGCCCATTGTTTTATATGAATGATAAACAAAAGAACAAATTAAAAATACAAATTACTGATTTTTCTCAACCTCAGCCATTTTCATAGCACGAACTTTGCATGAGAGACCGAAGAGATTGATAAATCCTTCAGCATCGTGGTGGTCGTAAAGGTCACCTGTTGTAAAGCTTGCGATGCTCTCGTTGTAAAGTGAGTATGGAGAAGTTGTTCCTGCTTTGATGATGTTTCCTTTGTAAAGCTTGAATTTAACTTCACCTGTAACATATTTCTGTGTTGACTCGATGAATGCGCATACAGCTTCACGAAGTGGTGTGAACCATTTTCCTTCGTATACGATATCAGCAAGTTTGTTGCCCATATCTTTCTTCATTGTATATGTATCTCTGTCAAGGATAAGTTCTTCAAGCTGCTGATGTGCTTCCATAAGGATTGTTCCGCCCGGTGTCTCGTATACACCACGTGACTTCATACCAACTACACGGTTCTCAACGATATCTACGATTCCGATTCCGTGCTTGCCGCCAAGCTTATTGAGTGTTCTGATTATGTCTGAAACTTTCATCTCAACACCATTTACGCTCTTAGGTACGCCGGCTTCAAATGTCATTGTAACATATTCGCCTTCCTCAGGAGCTTTCTCAGGAGTTGTACCAAGTACAAGGAGATGATCGTAGTTAGGCTCATTTGCAGGATCTTCAAGCTCAAGTCCTTCATGGCTTATGTGCCAGAGGTTTCTGTCACGGCTGTAGCTTGAATCTGCTGAGAATGGAAGATTAATACCATGCTGTCTGCAATATTCGATTTCTTCTTCACGTGAGTTCATTGTCCATTTGTCACTTCTCCATGCTGCGATGATCTTAAGGTCAGGAGCGAGTGCCTTGATTCCGAGTTCGAAACGGATCTGGTCATTTCCTTTACCTGTAGCACCATGGCATATTGCAGTTGCGCCTTCTTTTCTTGCTATCTCAACAAGACGTTTTGCGATAACAGGTCTTGCCATAGATGTTCCGAGGAGATATTTGTTCTCATATATTGCGTTACCCATTACACATGGAACAATATACTCATCACAAAACTCATCTGTTACATCTTCGATGTAAAGCTTCTCAGCTCCGCATGATTTAGCTCTTTCATCAAGTCCGTCAAGTTCGTCTTCCTGTCCGCAGTCGATACAGCAGCAAACAACTTCGTAATCAAAATTCTCTTTTAACCAAGGAATGATAGCTGTTGTGTCAAGTCCGCCGGAATAAGCAAGAATTACTTTTTCTTTCATAATATATATCCTCCTAAAATGTATCGGCAGCTATGTTGCTACCTTAAATATTATTTACTAAATATAGAATATACACCATGTATTTGTGGATTGCAAGCCGTAAACAATAAACATTTAATTATAAATGTATAATTATGCAATGAAATATACGCATAAATGCATAAATATACAATTATTTATACATTTCTATGGAAAAATTGAATATTTTAGAACAAATACTTGCATATGTATTGCCATGGGTGTATAATGAGCCGAAAATAAATTTTCTCATTAAATGTAAATTATTGCGAGGTATGATATGAAAGTCGGAATTATTGGTTCAACCGGGTATGCCGGAGCAGAGATTGTAAGGATTCTTCTTAACCATCCTGAAGCAGAGATTGTCTGGTATGGTTCAAGAAGTTATGTGGATAAGAAGTTCTCAGAAGTATTTGCAAATATGTTTCAGATTGTCCCTGATATTTGTAAGGGAGAGGACATGGACAAGCTTGCATATGAAGTTGACGTTATTTTTACGGCAACTCCTCAGGGCTTGTGTGCATCTATTGTTAATGAAGATATTCTTTCTAAGACAAAGATTATCGATCTTTCCGCAGATTTCCGTATAAAAGATGTAAATATTTATGAGGACTGGTACGGAATCACACATCCGTCACCTGAGTTTATTTCTGAGGCTGTTTACGGTCTTTGCGAAGTAAACAGAGATAAGATTAAGGATGCAAGACTTATTGCTAATCCGGGCTGTTATCCGACATGTTCATTTCTTTCTATATATCCGCTTGCAAAAGAAGGCCTTATTGATATGAACACTATCATCATCGATGCAAAATCAGGCACTTCAGGCGCAGGACGCGGAGCAAAGGTTAATAATCTTTACTGCGAAGTAAATGAGAATATTAAGGCGTATGGCGTAGCTTCTCACAGACATACACCTGAGATTGAAGAACAGCTTACATACGCAAGCGGACAGGATGTTGTTATCAATTTCACACCTCATCTTGTTCCTATGAACAGAGGTATTCTTGTGACTGCATACGCAACTCTTACTAAGGATGTTTCAGAAGATGAGCTCAGAAACATTTATACTGAGTATTATAAAGATGAGCAGTTTGTACGTTTCCTTGAAAAAGGTGTTTGCCCTGAGACCAGATGGGTTGAGACAAGTAATTACGTGGATGTAAATATAAAAAAAGATAAGAGAACAAACCGCGTGATTATGATGGGCGCTATGGACAACCTCGTTAAAGGTGCAGCCGGACAGGCCGTTCAGAATATGAATATTATGTTTGGTTTACCTGAGAATATGGGTCTTAATTTTGTTCCTGCATTTCCGTGATGATTTGTTGAAAGGATGATTAATATGAGTATAAATGTTATAAATGGCGGTGTTACCGGACCTAAAGGCTTTTACGCAGCCGGCGCAGCATGTGGTATCAAGTATAAAGACAGAAAAGATATGGCACTTGTGTATTCAGAAGCACCTGCGGTATGTGCCGGTACATTTACAAAAAATGTTGTTAAAGCAGCTCCTGTTAAATGGGATATGGAGATTGTTAATAACAGAGAGACAATCCGCGCGGTAGTTCTTAACAGCGGTATTGCAAATGCCTGTACAGGTGAAGAAGGTATGGAGCTTAATTATTTCATGGCTTCGGGAATGGCTTCGGAGCTTGGCGTTGAGCCTGAGGATGTCTGCACATGTTCAACAGGCGTTATCGGTATGCAGCTTGTAAAAGAGCCTCTTTCTTACGGATTTAAGAAGCTTAACGAGACAAAAGAAGCAACTATTGAAGCAGGAACTCTTGCAGCAGAAGCTATCATGACAACAGATACTGTTTCAAAGGAAGTTTGTGTTTCATTTGATATAAACGGAAAGACTGTTACCATCGGTGGTATGTCAAAAGGTTCAGGTATGATTCACCCTGATATGGCAACTATGCTTTGTGTTATTACAACGGATGCGGTGATTTCAAAGGATGTTCTTAAGAAAGCAGTTTCATCAGTTGTTGCAGATACATTTAACATGATATCCGTTGACAGGGATACATCTACAAATGATACGGTTATCGTTATGGCAAACGGTCTCGCAGAAAATGATACGATTGCGGACGGCACTGACGATTACGATACATTTTATAATGCATTATTTACAGTTATGCAGACACTTGCAAAGAAAATGGCATCAGACGGCGAGGGAGCAACAAAGCTTTTTGAAGTTACCGTTAAAAATGCATCTGACAAAGAATCAGCTCGTATTCTTTCAAAGTCTGTTATTACATCTAATCTTGTAAAAACGGCTGTTTACGGAAGTGATGCAAACTGGGGAAGAATTTTATGCGCACTCGGTTACTCAGGTGTAAGCTTTGATCCTGAAATTGTTGATATCAGCATTTCGGGTACAAGCGGTGAGCTTAAGCTTGTTGAAAACGGAAAAGCAACTGACTACAGCGAGGAGTTTGCAACAAAGATTCTTTCTGACAAAGAAGTTACATGCGTATGCGATATGAAATGCGGAAATGCAGAAGCTACAGCATGGGGTTGCGATTTGACATATGATTATGTTAAGATAAATGGCGATTACAGGTCATAAACAATTTATACAAGAACAGGAGATATGTAATGGAAGAAAAGATTCTTAACGAAATGATAGCAAAAGCAGAGACACTTGTAGAGGCGCTGCCTTACATAAGAGACTTTAACGGCAAGATTGTTGTTGTTAAATACGGCGGAAGCGCTATGCTTGACAAGCATCTTGAAGAAAGCATGATGAAGGACGTTGCGCTGCTTAAGCTTATCGGAATGAAGCCTATTATTGTTCACGGTGGAGGAAAAGAGATTAGCAAATGGGTTGCTCTTACCGGAAAAACTCCTGAATTTGTTGAAGGACTTCGCGTAACTGACGAAGAGACTATGGAAATCGCTGAGATGGTTCTTGGCAGAGTTAATAAGCATCTTGTTGCCATGATTGAGCAGCTTGGTGTTAAAGCCGTTGGTATCAGCGGAAAAGACGGTGCCACAATGAAGGTTGAGAAGAAAACCGTTAATGGTCGTGACATCGGTTTTGTAGGCCAGGTTAAAGAGGTTAATACTGATCTTATTACCACACTTCTTGAGAATGATTTTGTACCTGTAATTGCACCTATTGGTCTTGATAACAAGTCTAATTCATACAATATCAATGCGGATGATGCAGCATGTGCGATTGCAACAGCTCTTAATGCTGAAAAACTTGCATTTATGACTGATATCGAAGGTGTTTGCCTTGATCCTAATGATAAGAGCACATTTATTTCAATTCTTACATTAAATGAGGCAAATAAACTTATAAAAGACGGCGTTATCGGTGGCGGTATGCTTCCGAAGCTTCGTAACTGTATAGATGCTGTTAAGAACGGTGTTAGCCGTGTACATATCCTTGATGGACGTAAGGAGCATTGCCTGCTTCTTGAGTTCTTTACAAAGAAGGGTATCGGTACAGCAATTATAGACAACCAGACTTCATTATATTCACACGAACATGCAAAATAAGGAGTATATTCCAATGAGCGAAAGTTTATTGCATACATATAACAGATTTGATGTTACATTTGACAGAGGCGAAGGCGTTACTTTATATGACACAGACGGAAAAGCTTATCTTGATTTCTTTTCCGGTATCGGGGTAAATGCATTTGGTTACGGATATAAGAAGTATACAGATGCTTTGCACGCACAGATAGACAAGCTTACTCATGTATCAAACTATTTTTATACAGAACCTCTTATGGCTGCTGCCGACAAGTTTACCAAGGCATCCGGCATGGACAGAGTGTTTTTCACAAATAGTGGCGGTGAAGCTGTTGAAGGTGCGCTTAAGCTTGCAAGAAAGTACGCATTTATAAAAGGAAATACTAATAAAACCGGGATTATTGCATTTGAACATTCATTCCACGGAAGAACAATAGGTGCCGTATCTGTTACCGGAACACCTGCTTACAGAGCTCCGTTCGGGCCGCTTCTTCCTGATGTTTCATTTGCAATATATAACGACATTGACAGTGTAAAAGCTCTTGTAAATGAAAATACATGCGCCATCATACTTGAAACAGTTCAGGGAGAGGGCGGAATCCATGTGGCTGACAAGGATTTTCTTGCAGAAATCAGAGAGATATGCGATAAGAACGATATCGTGATGATTCTAGATGAAGTTCAGTGCGGAATCGGAAGAACTGGAAAAATGTTCGCATATCAGAATTATAATATAATGCCTGATGTTATTACATCTGCGAAGGGAATAGCCGCAGGCGTTCCTGTCGGAGCGTTTGCATGCAAAGAAGAGTTTGCAGCATTAAAGCCGGGTGACCACGGAAGCACCTATGGTGGAAATCCACTTGCAACTGCTGCAGTAAGTGCTGCTATGGATATTTTCGCAGAAGATAATATTCTTGATAATGTAAATCAGGTTGGAGCTTATCTTTACGAAAAACTTGAGGAACTTGCAGCAAAATGTGATCATATCAAGGAGCACAGGGGAATTGGTCTTATGCAGGGTATTGAACTTGATATTCCTGTATCTGATATTTTAAAAGAATGTCTTAACGACGGACTTGTTCTTATATCAGCAGGTGCAAATGTCATAAGATTTTTACCACCACTTGTAATAACAAAAGAAGATGTGGACACTGTAATTAACAAGCTCAGCAAAATATTGTCATAAAAATATTTACTTCGGACAATACTATATTTTATCAATTATTGTTCGGAGGATGTGCATATGTTTTGGGGCATGATTACAGCTATGATTTCAGGTGCTCTTATGAGCATTCAGGGAGTATTTAATACGGAAGTAAGCAAGCAGACATCTATGTGGGTGTCTGCTTCATTTGTTCAGCTTACGGCTTTTATTGTTTGTATTATTGCATGGTTTGTTACGGGAAGAGAGGCAAGTCTTACGTCAGTTTTTGACGTTTCACCGAAGTATTTATTGCTTGGCGGTGCTATTGGTGCATTTATCACATATACTGTTGTAAGCGCTGTCGCAAGCCTTGGACCTGCAAAATCTGTTATGTTTATCGTCACTGCCCAGGTAGTCTGTGCATACCTTATTGAACTGTTTGGATTGTTCGGCGCAGAGCGTGTCGGGTTTGAATGGCAGAAGGTTATCGGTCTTGCACTTACAATTGGTGGAATAATTATTTTTAAATGGTAAAAAAGTATTGCATGCATAATAAAAAAAGTATAATATAAGATTGTATCCTGCATTCTGCTTGTGATAGCAGGGAGAATGCCATGAATTTCAGTAATAATGAAATCAAAAGAATGATATATATGGCAGCTGTGATAATATTTGTTATTATTGCAGGTGTTATATATATTGCAAAAAATGATACCCGTAATAACACATCTGATTATGATACAGAGGTTGTTTTTGAGGAGAAAGCTTCATCATCACCTGATGACAACATAACTGATTCTGATGTTATATGTATCTATATAAGTGGTGCGGTTAAACATCCGGGTGTTTACGAGTTAAAAAGTAATTCACGTGTTAATGATGCGGTTTCTGCTGCAGGCGGTTTTAAGAAAAAGGCAGATCGGGACAGCCTTAATCTTGCAGCATATATAAATGACGGAGAACATATTCACATATCTGTTAAAGAAAAGATCAAGTCAGACGACGAAAGTTCATCACTTGTCAATATTAATAAAGCCTCTAAGGAAGAACTTATGACACTTCCCGGAATAGGAGAGTCTAAGGCAGATTCTATTATAAAGTACAGAGATGAGAATAATGGCTTTAACAGTATTGAAGAACTTATGAATATATCCGGAATTAAAGAAGGCGTATATTCGAAAATATCAGAGTACATAACAATATAATAATTAAGTAAGAAAGCAGGGGATTGTATGTCAAAGAAGATTCTTGTTGTTGATGATGAGAAGCTTATTGTTAAAGGGATTAAGTTCAGCCTCATGCAGGATGACATGGAGGTTGATTGTGCATATAACGGCGAGGAAGCACTTGAGATGATTAAGAATAACAAGTATGATGTTGTTCTTCTTGATGTTATGCTTCCTGAGTTGTCGGGATTTGATGTTTGTCAGGCGGTTCGTGAGTTTTCTGATGTTCCTATCATTATGCTCACGGCTAAAAGTGATGACATGGATAAGATACTTGGTCTTGAATACGGTGCGGATGATTACATTACCAAACCGTTTAACATACTTGAAGTAAAAGCACGTATTAAGGCTATTATAAGACGTAATCACAAGAATGACAAAGAAGAAAAAGGCGATGACGGATTTGCTGTTTACGGTGCTCTTAAAGTTGATTTGTCCGGAAGAAGAGTTTTCGTTGATGATAAAGAAGTAAGTCTTACCGTTAAGGAGTTTGATATGCTTGAACTTCTTATGAATAACCCTGGTAAAGTTTACAGACGTGACAGTCTTCTTGATATCGTATGGGGATATAATTATATCGGAGATGCCCGTACGGTAGATGTTCATGTAAGACGTATCCGTGAAAAGATAGAAAAAGTACCGGCTAATCCTGAATACATACATACTAAATGGGGTGTTGGCTATTATTTCAAAGCTTAAAAATGGACTTAAGGCTTTAAAAAGCCTTAAGCTCATTATATTTATATTACTTATTTTATTTACAGTAGTTCCTATATCTGTATATTCATATTGTTCTGCAAGACTGTTTTTATCTAATGCCATTTCGCAACGTGTGTCAGAACTTCAGTCGCATGCAACCATTATATCTAATCTGGTAGTTAATTCTGAGTTCCTCAATAACGAGAGTACCTCTGAACTTAATACGGAGCTTAGTCAGGTTGCGGAAGTTTATAAGGGACGTATTCTTATTATTGACAAAAAGCTTAAGATACTTCGTGACACTTACGGACTTGAAGACGGCAAAACTATTATTTCAAAAGAAATTATCGAAACATTTGGTGGTAACAACAGTTTATATATAAATAATGACGGACAGTATGTCGAGATTACTGTTCCTATTAATGATACCGATACAAGAGAGATTGTCGGTGTTATTTTCATGAGTTTTTCTACCGAAAATATTTTCTCGTTATATGATTTAATGATTTATGAGAATATTGTATTTATAACTGTATTTCTTATTATAGCTGTCTTTTTATCAATCATTATAATAAGATTTATATCCAAGCCTATTAATAAATTGAACGATACTATCGGAAGCATATCAAAAGGAATTCCTGTCAACACACATGAAGATGATGTATATGTGGAGTTTAACAGAATTGTAGATAATTATCATAACATTATTGAGAATGCAAAGAAGACTGAGGATTCAAGAAGCGAGTTTGTATCAAATGTTTCTCACGAATTAAAGACACCTATAACTTCCATGAAGGTTCTTGCCGAATCACTTGTGTCACAGGACAATGTTCCGGCTGAATTATATCATGAATTTATGACAGATATTATCGATGAGATTGACAGGGTAAATAATATAATTAATGACCTTCTTACCGTTGTTAAAACCGATAATAATGTTTCGACTATCGTTGTATCCAACGTAAGTATTAATGACTTTATTGAAAATATATTAAAGACTTTAAGACCTATTGCCGCTCAGAGAAATATTGAGCTTGTATATGAAACATTCCGTAATATTAATGCCGAGATTGATGAGATTAAGCTTGGAATGGCTATTAATAACCTTATTGAAAATGCCATTAAGTATAATTATGATGACGGATGGGTAAGAGTTTCGCTTAATGCGGATCATAAGTATTTTTATCTGAAGGTTGCTGATTCGGGCGTTGGAATACCGGAGGAACTTCAGGACAGGATTTTTGAGAGATTTTACAGAGTTGACAAGGCACGTTCAAGAGATACCGGAGGTACCGGGCTTGGTCTTGCCATAACACGAAATATAATTCTTCTTCACAGAGGTGCCATTAAAGTGTACAGCAAAGAAGGAGAAGGCACATTATTTACTGTGCGTATTCCGCTTAATTTCCAAGCATAAAAAGATTGCAGGTGATTGATATGATTAAAAAAATAACATTATTAATACTGACCATATTAGCCTGTATTTCTTTTGCAGGCTGTAAGAGTAATGATGTTAAACATGATTATGAGATTTATTATTTAAATGAATCCGGAACCCAGCTTGTCAGCGAAGGATTTGACACAAAAATTACCGATAAAGGCGTGCTTATATCTGAGTTTATTGATAGGATGGAAGAACCAAAAGATGAATCAGACCATTTTACTCCGGGACTTGATATTACAAAAATCATCGATTATCAGTATAATACTGATGGTTATGTCACGCTTGTATTTGATGCTGCTTATACCGGTCTGAAAGGTTTTAAAGAAGTTCTATGTCGTGCAGCTATTGTAAAGACTATTTGTCAGATAGAAGGAATTAACGGCGTTGAGTTTTATATAAATGAAATGCCGCATGTTGATGAAAACGGACAGTTGTACGGATATATGACACAGGAAACATTTGTTGATAATACAAGCGGCGATACAAAATATAAGCAGACAGTTAATGCTAATCTGTATTTTGCAGATAAAAACGGAAATAAGCTTGTTAAAGTGCCTATAACTGTAACTTTTGACGGTACAATTTCCCTTGCACAGCTTGTTTTACAACAACTTGTCAATGGACCTGAAAATATCGGTGGTACAGATGATTCAGTTAAGGCTTCCGTTTCCGGAAACACTAAAATCAATAAGATTACTATAAGAGAGCATATATGTTATGTTGATCTTAGTAAGGATTTTCTTACACAGGTCAAAGATGTTAAAAGAGAAGTAACCCTGTACTCTGTTGTAAATACATTAGCAGATCTTATTGACGTCAATAAGGTTCAGTTTACAATTGACGGCGAAACTGTTAATTTCTTTGGAGATACTCATATTATATTTGATGCACCTTTTGAGAGAAATCTTGATATTGTGGCTAATCCAGAATGATTTTCTGTCTTTTAAAGGAGGTATAAAAAGTTAAAAGACCAATTTTAACAATATTCATTTTGCAGATTATTGTCATATCATTTTTGAGAATAACCGGTGATAATATTTCTGTATATGAGAATATCGATGAAAATGTTTCCGTTAAAGGAAAAATTACTGATATACAGCTTAAGCCCGGGCAGACGGTATTAACGCTTTCGGATATAATTGTTGATACCGGACCGCCTGTAAAATCTAGTGATAAACTAAGTGTTTATCTGTCCGAAAATAAACATCTTAAAATCGGAATGATAATTCAAGTAAAAGGTTCTGCAAGTTCTTATAATCACGCAACTAATCCGGGAGAGTTTGATACGGCTTCTTATTATCATAACAAAGGCTTTGCCTATATGATATTTTCTGATAATATTCTGATTCTTAACAACAATTATAATCATTTCAAACAATTTCTATTTAATCTGTCAGAAAAAATCAAAAACACATATTATGAATATTTGCCTGAGGATAAGGCATCGATTGTATCCGGAATTGTTCTTGGAAAGAGGTATTTGATATCAGAAGAAGATAGTACGATGTACAGCAGAAATGGTATTATGCACCTGCTTGCAGTTTCGGGAATGCATGTAAGTACAATATCTGTTCTTATAATTTGGTTTATGTCACGAATGCCGGTAAGTTATGTAAAAGCAAGAGTAATTATTATAATATTTCTTATAATGTATGGGTGTCTTACAGGATTTGGAGTTTCCTGTATAAGAGCAGTTATTATGATTGTACTTAGTATATTTGCTAATCTTACCGGAAGACCATATGACCCTCTAAATGCGATATCATTTGCCGGAATAGTTATTCTTCTTATCAATCCCATATATCTTTTTGAAGCATCATTTTTACTTTCTTTTTCAGCCGTGACGGCAGTTACTGTTGTTACGCCTTACATAAAGGAAAAAACAGAATCCTTACTTGCATTAAGTAACATTATTGTTTTGTTAATCACGGCTCCGATAATTCTGTATTTTTATAATGATCTTGCTTTATATTCTGTATTTATCAATCTTATTGTCATACCTATAATGTCTGTTTTGTTTCTTACAGCAATTCTTCTTGTATTATTTTGTAATCTGTTTTCTTTTGCAGGTGTTTTCTTTGCAGGAACTGTTAATTATGTGCTTGATTTTTATGAACATATATGCACTTTTTTTGACAAGTATTTTTATGACATAAGAATTACCGGGCATATAAGTCATAATGCTATTTATATATATTGTATTGTGCTAATTTGTATGTTGACTCTGCTTCATTATTTAAAGAAAAAGGTTGTTTTGCGAGTTGTTTGTCTTGGCATGTGTATTATGTGTCTGCTAGTTTTACTTCATAAATCTGAAGATAACAATGTTCATATAACAATGATTGATGTAGGGCAGGGAGACGGTTTGTGCATTGAAACCATAAACGACAAATGCATTATGTTTGACTGTGGTAGTTCTGACGAATCAAATCTTGCAAAATACACACTTGAGCCATTTTTGAGATATAAGGGAATAAGACATATAGATGTTTGGTTTGTCTCGCATTTGGATACTGATCATATAAGCGGAATTATAGAGGTGCTTGAAAGAAATAAACTGAATTTTCTGACAGTTGGTACCTTAGTGTTACCTGAGACGTCAGAGGATAGAACAGACAATCCTTTTGAAAGGTATGAGGGGAAGTTGATTAACAAGATTGTTTATATGTCAAAGGGAGATATCATTTCGTGTGATGAATTGCGTTTTACATGTTATAATCCGTCTTCAAAAGTAGTTGATGTTAATGATTCTTCACTAGTGTTTGGAATGAATTATAAGGACTTTGATATGTTGTTTACAGGTGATATTTCATCAGAAGTCGAGAGAAATTTGCTTGGTACAATTGACAGGCATTTTGATGTTTTGAAGGTTGCGCATCATGGGTCTAAGAACAGTACTTGTGATGAATTTCTCGAAAGAATCAAACCTAAAATTGCTTTGATATCTGCAGGAAAGGATAATTCATATGGACATCCTGCGGAGGAAACGTTAAAAAGATTGAAAGATGTTGAAAGTCGAGTGTTTACAACTCAAAAATACGGAGCTTTGACATTAGATATTGATAGCAAGATAGTAATTCATGCTTTTTTGAAAGGAAGTTCCTATTAAAAGAAGTCAAGTTTTATTTTAGTAGGGCGGAAAAGCATGTTGTTGCCCTATTTAATGAAGATAAGCGCCACTTAATAGGGCGGAAAATTTTAGTGATGTCCTACTAGACGATTTCTTTGTTCAGTTTAATAGGGCTAATAATCAAATTGATGCCCTATTAATAGCAAGAATGATTAAATATATTAGGACAGATAAGCAAGAATTTGTCCTATTAAATGGGATTTTAGTACAGACTAGTAGGACATGATTGCCAAAAATCACCCGACTAAACTTAAATTCATACGAATCAATAGGACAACAACACCAAAATCCGCCCTATTCAATCATAAATAAAAAGATTTAATTGGACAAGATAATTCAACAACAAGAAAGGAGCATAAACTTATGTACTTATTACAAAGAAATCTATTAAAAGAAATTCATGATTTAGAAATCATTGAGCAAAAAACAAGAAAAAGACTTGTTGATGCACCCTGTGGAGGACTTCGAATAATCAAGAAAAGAGATAAGCCAGAATTTTATTATGTAGATCCAAACATCAAAAACAATCCTAATGGTAAGTATATGAAGAAAAGTGAATTTGAACTCGTAAAAAGACTTGCGCAAAGAGATTATGACAAGAAAATACTTGATAAAACAGAAAAAAGAATCAAAGCTATAAAAAAATTTCTTTTACAATATGAAAAAACCGATTTGAAACAAGTCTACGAAAATACGAGTAAGTTACGACAAGAGATAATTGATGCTTCTGTTTTATCAGATAAGGAATATGTTAAAAGGTGGCTTGAAGTTCCATACGAAGGGAAAGTAATCCCTGAAAATGTGGGTGAGATTTATACTGAACGAGGAGAGCAAGTCAGGTCAAAATCAGAAAAAATAATTGCGGATAAATTATATATGTTAGGAGTTCCATATAAGTATGAGCATCCGTTATATCTTGATAGAAACATAACGGTATATCCTGATTTTACTATTTTGCAAGTTGAGAAAAAGCAAGAAATATATCTTGAGCATTTTGGACGAATGGATGACATTGATTATGTAGAAAAAGTAATGTACAAAATACAAACATACGAAAATAATGGCATTTATCTTGGTGTAAACTTGTTTTTTACATTTGAAACTTCTAAAAAACCATTGAACATAAAAAAGCTAGACGAATTTATAAAAAGAATAATTGTTTAGTGTCTTGATTACCCCCTGATAACAATATATAATTATTGATAACAAAACAAATACGAGGTATATATCATGTCATTTACATACTTATATAAGAATTTTGATTGTCTTTTGGATTCGTACAAGCCGGTCTGCGAAAGCGATGTTTTAAGTATCACAGAAGTACTTACAGGTGGTAGCGGAACTGTCGCAGAACCTTTCGTTTATAAAATTACAGTAGCTAATAAATCAGAGAATGATTGGAAAGGAATTGTGCTTGCAGAGTGCTCATATGCCTGTGCTGACCCGCAGTTTTATCTGCCTGCATTTATGTACGGAACTAATCGTGGAGATGTTCCGACAGATGGCGCAAGACCATGTCCAAAGATTTCTGATGATACTAATCATTATCGTTCGCCGCTTTGGCGGGTTCGTGCTGATCATTTGTCACATCCTGTTGCAATTGTTTACGACAATAACAAAATGTATGCGATAAGCGGTTTTCCTTATGTATATAAAGGAGCAGAGTATTTCCATGCAGGTTATTCGTTTGAAAGACAGCATGACGGCGATGCTTATACTGCAAAGTTAGGTTATTCACTTGGTTATGAGAATTATCCATGGTTATTTATCGATTCAGGACATGTTGTAAAAGACGAAGCAGGCGAAAAGAATTGTGTGACAATCGGAGCAAATGATGAAATTTGTTTTGAATTGTATGTATATGACATCACATCAGACAAGGCAACAGATATAAACCGTCTTATTGAACAGGTTTATTACAAATATCATGATGTCTACGAGCCATATAAATCAGAAGAGATAAAGAGAACCGTAAAAGACATCTCAACAGCCATAGCAGATAATGCATGGCTTGAAGATATTAATTTCTACTCTTTATTTGTATTTGATAGAGAAGAAGATAAATATCGTATATTAGGTTCATTTTCATGGACAAACGGTCTTTCAATTGCAGTTCCTATGCTTATGTCTGCTGTTAGAACCGGCAATACAAAAGCAAAAGAGCAGGCACTTACATGTATTGACCACATTATAAAAACATGTATCAATAAGAAATCCGGGCTTCCTTATGATGCATACTCAGACAACGGCAAATGGTCAACACGCGGCTGGTGGTATAACGGACTTAAAACCGGCGGACATTCAGGCTACATAATCGGCCAGGGATTGTATTATATACTTAAGGCGTATGAATTTATGTCTAAAGAAGAAAATGCAGTATATGACGATTATATTGCGTTTGTGAGACCATTGGTTGACAAGCTTATCGTTACTACAAACGGCGACAACGAATTTCCTTACATTTTATCAGAGGAAACAGGAGCAGGTCTGGTATATGATTCATTTGGCGGAAGCTGGATTATGGCAGCAATTACATATTATATGTATCTGACAAATGACAAGACATATCTTCCAAAGATAAAAGAAATAGAACAGTCTTATTATGACAGATATGTAAGCAAGGTTATTTGTTACGGCGGACCGCTTGATATTTCAAAGGGCGTTGATTCAGAAGGTATTCTTGCATATATAAGAGCGGTAAGATATATCCACGCATTAACAGGTGAAGTAGTTTATCTCAAACATCTTAAAGATGCAATTGAGTATGAGTTAACATTTAAGTTCTGCTACAATACCAACGTTGTTGTACCGCCTTTAAGCAATACGGGATGGAAGAGTTGTGGCGGTTCAGTTACATCTGTTGTAAATCCTCATATACATCCGATGTCAAGCACGGTTGTGGATGAAATGATTTATTATGTAAATAATGTTCCTGAGGACATTTATATCAAGGACAGAATAAATGATGTTCTTTGCTGGGGTTGTCAGACCTACAATCATTATGATAAAGAATATGATTACGGAAAATTAGGATGGATGTCCGAAAGATTTTGTTATTCTGAAGGACTTCTTACCGAAAGATATTCTGACGGAAGCATTGCAAGTACATGGTTTGCGCTCATGCCTTGGGCAGGTTCAAGTATTATAGAGGGTATGACCGGAGAATTTATGGGAGATATCTGGAAGTAAAAATGTTCTTGAAAGAAACAAGCTGTCGTAGTATTATATACAAGTTGGGAAGGTGATTGTCATTAAAACAATTGATAAGCATATAAGTTCTGATACATTTTCAGATATATATCTTTTATATGGCGATGAGAATTACCTTAAAAAACTTTACCGCGACCGTTTGTCACAGGCGATTCTTAAAGAGCCTTTATCAGGTAATATGAATTACAGATATTATAATTCAGGCGATGCAGACCCTGATGCAATTGCCGCACAGGCTGCAACAGCACCATTCTTTTCAGATACGATGCTTATAGTGGTTGAAGACAGCGGATTGTTTAAGCGTTCTTCATCACTTGCTGAAGAACTTGAGAATCGTGCTGAAGAGACGAAGATTATATTTATTGAAAATGAAGTTGACAAGCGTAATTCATTATACAAATATATAAAGGCCAATGGTTTTGTTTGCGAGATTAACCATTTAAATGACAATGATCTTTTATCATTTATTGCAGGACATCTCGGCAAATCCGGGTGTATGATAACAAAAAGAGCAGCAATCCAGCTTATTAATAAGGTCGGAACAGACATGCTGATGCTTATTAATGAAATGGATAAATTATCAGCATATGCAGGTGATACAAAGCAGATTGACATTCCTGAAGTTGAAGCTGTTTGTACAACGATGCTTTCAGGCAAGATATTTCAGATGATGGATTATATAGTTTCAGGAAAACGAAATGAAGCTATCAGTTTATATAACGATTTGATTGCTTTAAAAGAAAATCCTTCATCAATTCTTTATCTTTTGACAAGACATCTTAACATGCTACTGATTATGAAAGAAAACATCGATGAATCGGATGCAGTCTGTGCAAAGAAAATGGGTGTGCCTCCATTTTCAATAAAAAAATACCGTGCACAGCAAAAAGCTTATTCAAGAGCAATGTTACTTAAACTTATTGATGCATGTGTCAGCACTGATGAAGATTTTAAGACAGGTAAAACTGATGCCCAAATGGGAACACTTATGTTAATTGTAAAATTATCTGGAGACGTATCGAAGAGGCCATAACGAGCTCGACTCGAAATCGAGTTGTCGGTAACACGACACGTGGGTTCGAATCCCACCGTCTCCGCTATATACGGGCTCACATGCATTTTATTGCAGTGAGCCTTAAGTTTTATGGAGGACATATTATGCGTGCAATGCTTTTTGCTTCTGTAGCATCCATGATTGACTTGTTCAACCGAGACAATATTGATATTCTTACCGACCTCGGTTACGAGGTTACGGTTTGCGCTAATTTCAAAGAGGGCAGTGTCTATTCTAAAGAACAGGCAAAGGCTTTTAAAGAGGAGCTCATTTCTAATGGTATTAATGTTATCGATGTTCCGGTGCCAAGAAGTGCATCTGATATATTGGGAATGGTTAATACTGTAAGGATATTAAGAGATGAGTTTATGAAAAATGACTATGATATCCTTCATTGCCAGTCGCCAATCGGTGGTGTTCTTGCAAGAATAGCTGCTATGCCATTTAGAAAAAATGGACTTAAAGTATTATATTTTGCACACGGATTCCATTTTTATACTGGTGCGCCAACAGCTAACTGGCTTATTTACTATAATATCGAAAAGTTATGTGCGAAGATTACAGACGTGATTTTAACACTTAATAAAGAAGATTATCTTCGTGCAAGAAAGTTCTTCGATTCGGATATCCGTTACATTCCGGGTGCAGGCATTGATGTTGAGGAAATTTACAATACAATATGCAATCCAATGGATATGCGCGAAGAGTTTGGTATTGATGAAGATAAAAAGATTCTTCTTTCGGTTTGCGAACTTAGCGAAAGAAAGAATTGTCTTACGATGATAAAAGCATTTTTAGCTGCTGATAGAGACGATGCCGTTCTTGTTTTATGCGGAATCGGAGAGCAGATGGATATGCTCAAGGAATATGTGAAAAATAATGATGCAGAAGACAGAATTATATTTGCCGGATTTAGAAATGATATTATAAAGATGTTTAAATCATCCGACATGTTCATTTTTACTTCTAAACAGGAAGGACTTCCGGTTGCTCTTATGCAGGCGATGGCATGCGGACTTCCGGTTCTGTGTTCAGACATAAGAGGCAATTCAGACCTTATGAAAGACGGTTATGGCGGATATATGTATGCTCCATATGATGTTGACGGGTTTGCAGAGGGTATTAACAAAATACTTGACAGCGACACATCAAGAACGTCAGCATTCAATCTGAAAAGAATTAAAAAGTACGACATATCAGCTGTAAATACTGTTATGGAAAATATATACAAAGAACTGAGTTAATGGTGAAAAATATGAAAAAAAAGATTCAGATACTTATGTCAAGCTACAATGGCGAAGCTTATATAAGAAAGCAGCTTGACAGTATAGTAAATCAGGACACGGAAGTATCACTTCTTATCAGAGATGATGGTTCAAGTGATTCAACAATTGACATCATAAATGAATATATTGAAAAGTATAATTTCATCAAACTAGTAGCGGGAAATAACCTTGGTGTTATTAAAAGTTTTTTTGAACTTTTCAGACTTGCTGATACAGATGCGGATTATTTTGCGTTATGCGATCAGGATGACATATGGTTTCCTGATAAAATGAGCAGAGCTGCGGCTGCACTTGATACTATGTCAGATGACAAACCGCTTCTTTATGCGGCAGAGCAGACTTTGGTTGACGGAGAAGATAATATACTTTCCGTAAATATGTTAAAGGTTAACAAAAGACCGGGCTTCGGTAATTCTGTTGTTGAAAATATTGCGACAGGTTGTACATGTATGTTTAACAAAAAGATGCTTGAGCTTTTAAGAAGTTATGAGCCGGAACATACAATCATGCACGACTGGTGGATATATATGCTTGCTACTTCGATGGGCGAGGTTTATTATGATGAGACGCCTTGTATGTATTACAGACAGCACGGAAACAATACGATGGGCTCAAGAACAAATTACGTTGAAGAGTTTAAGGAAAGATTTTCCCGTTTCTTCGGAAATAATGGCAAATTATATAATCAGATTATTTCATTTAACAAAGCCGGTTTTGACATAGGCGAAGAAAACCGACAAATAGCGGATATGTTTTCCGGATATAAAAAGAGTTTTGCTAAGCGTGTAAAATGTATT
>SVEM01000071.1 GCA_015057375.1 Lachnospiraceae bacterium | reverse complement strand
CAAAACAGGAAGCAGAAAGTGCCAATCAAGCAAAAACGCAGTTCCTTGCAAGAATGTCTCATGAGATAAGAACACCGGTTAATGCTGTAATCGGTATGAATGAGATGATACTTAGGGAAAGCAGTGAGGAAGAAATAAGGAATTATGCGAGTGATGTTAAAAACTCATCCCTAGCACTTCTTAACATTATTAACGAGATCTTAGATTCTACAAAAATTGAATCCGGAATGATGGAGATTGTTGATGCAGAGTATGAGATGGGCAGTCTTCTCAATGATTTGTATAATATGATAAGTATTAAGGCAAAAGAGAAGAATCTGGAGTTGGTATTTGATATTGATCCTACGATTCCGTATAAATATCGGGGTGACGATAAGAGAATCAGACAGGTCCTGTTAAATATACTTACTAATGCGATAAAGTATACTGACAAGGGAACGGTAACCATGGAGGTGCGTTGCAAACAGGAAGATGATAAAGCGGTTATATATTATTCAGTGAAGGATACGGGCATAGGAATTAAGGAAGAAGATATAGGTAGGATATATGATGCGTTTACAAGGTTTGATATTTCTAAAAACAGGAATGTTGAAGGTACGGGGCTTGGTATGAGCATAGCGCAATCGTTCCTTAAACTTATGGGAAGTGAACTTGAAATAAAGAGCGAGTATGGAAAAGGAAGCGAATTTTCGTTTCATATAGTCCAGGAGATTGTAGACAAAGAGCCATTGGGAGATTTCAGAGAAAGAATAATTAGAGCAGGTGAACAGGAGACATATCGTACGGAATATGTTGCATCTGAAGCAAAGATTCTCGTGGTTGATGATTATAAAATGAATCTTAAGGTATTTAAGAATTTGCTCAAACAGACGAAAATGCAGATTTTTGAAGCTGAAAGCGGACAAAAATGTCTTGAGATGCTTGAAAAACAAAGCGTTGACCTTGTTTTTTTGGACCATATGATGCCCGGAATGGACGGAATAGAAACACTCCATGAAATAAGACGAAGAAAGCTTTGTGAAGGTACGCCTATTATTATGCTTACGGCAAATGCCATATCCGGCAATAGGGAGAAATATATTGAAGAAGGTTTTGAGGATTTCCTTTCAAAACCCATAATGCCTGATAAGCTTGATAAGATGATTTTGCATTATCTTCCGAAAAATCTTATATATATTAATATGGACAAGCAGGAAAAATCTTTGGCGGAGACTGAAGATACGGTAACTGTGGAGACTCAAATTACAGAAGATGATGATGTCATAGAAAGTTCCGGTAATACAATGCTTGAAAGAATCAAGGCGGCTCTCCCGGAACTTGATTTGAAAACAGGACTTGCAACCTGCAGTGGGGATGAGGAATTTTATGTTGAGTTATTAAAGGATTTTTCGGAGCTTAACATAAAGGATGAACTTACAAGGTATCTTGCTGAAGGTAATTATGAAAATTATTGTATCAGGGTTCATGGGTTTAAGAACAGCGCATATTCAATCGGTGCCAAGGAGTTAGGTGATTTGGCATATAAAATGGAATGTATGACCAGAGCGTCTTTGCCGGAAGAAATAAAGGAATTACAGGTAAGTCTTTTTGGTCAGTATGACAGGATATGCAGATGTTATAATGAACTTGTAAACGGTTAGATGTTTTTACTTACATTACGATTTGGAGGTTACAAATGATAACGGCTTTTTATTTTGTTGTATTTCTATTATCACTGGTAATGACAGGAGGATTTCTGTTAAAAAATAAAAAAGTAGATTCAATGTTTATTTTATTCAGTATAATGGTTACTATCAATTGCCTTGGGCGTTTTTTGGTAGCGAGCGCGGTTAATTTGGAAATGGCATTACTTGCGAATGTTTTCTTATATATGGGAGGTTGCTATGCACCGTTTTTGACAGTAATGGTGCTTACAAGATTATGTAATTTTAAAATGCCGGTTATCATAAAAACATTGTTAATACTGTATTCGACAGTGATTATGGCACTTGTACTGACAATAGGTAAAACTGATATTTATTATAAGCATGTGGAGCTGGGGTATGGAAAAGGATATAATTACTTGATAAAGACATACGGTCCGTTACATAAGTTATATCCTTTCATGATGGTACTGTATGCAATTATAATGCTTTTGTATATATGTATTGCATTCAAGAAAAGAAATCAGATATCTGTACGATTGGTATCAATAATAAGTATTACAGGATTCTCGATTTTCTTTATGTATATTATGGAGCGTATTATATCCACAGATATAAGCTTTCTGGCATTGGGATACCTGGTCGGAATTGCATTTATGACACGTTATTTTGACAGGATTAATATGTATGATATCTCCACCAATATATCCAGTACATTAGAAAAGATGAATGATTATGGATATATGGTTTTTGATGACAAGTACAGATATGTTAATTCCAATGGTTATATTAAAAGACTGTTCCCGGAAATTAATGATTGGTTTGTAGACAAGGAAGTTATTGCCTCAGACAGTTATTTATATAAAGAATGCGTTATGTATCTCATGAACTGGAACGGCGAGGAGAGTTCGCCAAAAATAATAAATGTCGGCGATGGGTATTATCAACTTGGTATAAGGCATATTCCTTACGGAAAAAGAGTAAGTGTGGGATATCTGCTGGAATTTACCGACCGTACTTTGGAAAAGAAATATTATAATACAATTGAAGAATATAATGTCATAATGGAAAAGGAAGTCGCCGAAAAGACCGAAGAGATAAGACAGCAACAGAAGCGAATGAAGGATTTGTTTGAACGTACGGTTACGGCACTGAGTGAAGCCGTAGATGCCAAGGACAGATATACAAGCGGTCATTCAAAACGTGTTGCGGGATATGCGCGTATGATTGCAGCTAGACTCGGTAAAAGTAAGGAGGAGCAGGATGAAATTTATCAGGCCGGACTTTTACATGATATAGGTAAAATTCGTGTTCCTGCCGAAATCATTAATAAGCCGGGTAAGCTTACGGATGATGAGTTTAATATTATTAAAATACATCCTGTTACAGGATATCATATATTAAGCGGTATATCAGAAGACAGTTATATTGCGATTGCTGCAAAGTATCATCATGAGAGGTATGATGGCAAGGGTTATCCCAATGGACTTGCCGGAGAGAAGATTCCGGAGGTTGCAAGAATTCTCGGAGTTGCTGATTCTTACGATGCTATGGCAAGTAACAGAAGTTATCGTAATGCTTTGCCACAGGAG
>SVEM01000031.1 GCA_015057375.1 Lachnospiraceae bacterium | reverse complement strand
CCTGCCTGAGCAGCTTCCTCAATACCCTCACCAACTGCAGGGATATATTCCTTAGGAATGTTACCACCAACAACTGTTGATTCGAACTTGAATGTCTCTTCACCATTAGGATCCATAGGCTCAAATTTAACTTTACAGTGTCCGTACTGTCCACGACCACCGGACTGCTTAGCATATTTGCTGTCTACATCTACCTTCTGAGTAAATGTTTCCTTATAAGCAACCTGTGGAGCACCAACGTTAGCTTCTACTTTGAACTCTCTGAGGAGACGGTCAACAATGATCTCAAGGTGAAGCTCACCCATACCGGCGATAATTGTCTGTCCTGTCTCAGCATCTGTATGAGCACGGAATGTAGGATCTTCTTCAGCAAGCTTAGCAAGTGCCTCGCCCATCTTCTGCTGTCCGTCTTTTGTCTTAGGCTCAATTGCAAGCTCAATAACAGGCTCTGGGAATTCCATAGACTCAAGAATAACCGGATGCTGCTCGTCACAGATTGTATCACCTGTTGTTGTCTGCTTAAATCCAACTGCCGCAGCGATATCTCCTGCATATACCTTGTCAAGCTCAGCTCTGTTGTTAGCGTGCATCTGGAGAATACGTCCTACACGCTCTTTCTTTCCTTTAGTTGCATTAAGCACATATGAACCTGAGTTCATTGTTCCTGAATATACACGGAAGAATGCAAGCTTACCTACGAATGGGTCCGCCATGATCTTGAATGCAAGTGCTGAGAATGGCTCTTCATCAGAAGATTTTCTAACTACTTCGTTACCCTCATCATCTACACCTGTGATATCAGCGATATCTGTTGGTGCAGGCATGAATTCGATAATTGCATCAAGAAGCTTCTGAACACCCTTGTTACGATAAGCTGTACCGCAGCATACTGGAACAGCTGTACAATTACATGTACCTTTTCTGAGAGCTTTTCTGAGCTCTGCATCTGTAGGCTCTTCACCCTCAAGGTATTTCTCTAAAAGATCATCATCAAGCTCACAGATTTTCTCTATAAGCTCCTCGTGATACATTTCAGCCTCATCCTGCATGTCTTCTGGGATAGGTACTATAGAAATATCCTCACCCTTCTCGTCATTGTAGATGTATGCCTGCATCTCGAACAAGTCGATGATTCCCTTGAATTCATCTTCCTTACCAATTGGAAGCTGAAGCATAATAGCATTTTTACCAAGTCTCTCACGAATCTGCTCAACAGCTCCGTAGAAGTTAGCGCCTAAGATATCCATCTTATTAATGAACGCCATTCTTGGTACGTTGTATGTGTCTGCCTGACGCCATACGTTTTCTGACTGTGGCTCAACTCCACCTTTTGCACAGAAAACTCCGACAGCTCCGTCAAGTACACGGAGTGAACGCTCTACCTCTACAGTAAAGTCAACGTGTCCAGGAGTATCAATGATGTTGATACGATGCTCTTTTGCACCAGGTAACACCTTATTCTCCTTCTGTGGAGTCCAGTGGCATGTAGTAGCCGCAGAAGTGATTGTAATACCTCTTTCCTGTTCCTGCTCCATCCAGTCCATGGTAGCATTTCCTTCATGAGTATTACCAATCTTATAGTTAACACCGGTATAGTATAAGATACGCTCTGTAAGAGTTGTCTTACCTGCATCAATATGCGCCATAATACCGATATTTCTAGTTTGCTCTAACGGATATTGTCTTCCAGCCAAGGATTTGTCCTCCTATTTTTATTTTA
The DNA here is from genome assembly GCA_015057375.1 of Lachnospiraceae bacterium. Classification (GTDB taxonomy): domain Bacteria; phylum Bacillota; class Clostridia; order Lachnospirales; family Lachnospiraceae; genus V9D3004. The sequence continues at coordinate 23,808 of SVEM01000031.1, read as the reverse complement.
GTTTATCAACAAATAAAGATTACCATCTGTAATGTGCAAAAGCCTTATTAGCCTCAGCCATCTTATGCATATCTTCTTTTCTCTTAACTGATGCACCAGTATTGTTAGCTGCATCAAGTATTTCATTAGCAAGTCTTTCCTTCATGGTCTTCTCGCCTCTCTTACGTGAGAACATTACTAACCAACGAAGTGCCAAAGCCTGTCTTCTATCAGGTCTTACCTCAATAGGTACCTGATAAGTTGATCCACCGATACGTCTTGCCTTAACCTCAAGAGATGGCATGATGTTGTTCATTGCCTCTTCAAAAACTTCTAAAGCTCCTTTACCGGTCTTCTCAGCAATTGCATCAAATGCACCATAAACGATTTTCTGTGCTACACCCTTCTTACCATCTAACATTACGTTGTTGATAAGCTTAGTAACAACCTTATTCTTGTAGACAGGATCTGCTAACACGTCTCTTTTTTGAATATGTCCTTTACGTGGCACGATACTTCCCTCCTTAATAAATTTTAAACTCTTATTAAATCACAGGTACTCACCTTGTGTGTCCGCACCAGCCTTAATTCTTATCCAAGATATATAAATATAAAATGAAGCAAAAATTAATCCGGTACTTTTTTTAATTAGTGACTACTTAGCGGCTTTAGGTCTCTTAGCACCATATTTTGAGCGGGCCTGCCTTCTGTTAGCAACACCTGCTGTATCCAAAGTACCACGAATAATGTGATATCTTGTACCTGGAAGGTCCTTTACTCTTCCTCCACGGATCATAACAACGCTATGCTCCTGAAGGTTGTGTCCTTCACCCGGGATATAACTGGTAACCTCGATTCCGTTAGAAAGACGTACTCTGGCAGTCTTTCTAAGAGCTGAGTTAGGCTTCTTAGGTGTAGCTGTTCTAACTGCTGTACACACACCTCTCTTCTGTGGAGAACTGCAGTTAGTAGTCTTCTTACTAAGTGAGTTGTATCCGTGCTGAAGAGCTGGAGAATTAGACTTCTTCTGTACTGACTTTCTACCTTTTCTTACTAATTGGTTAAAAGTTGGCATTAATTTTCACCTCCTGTATATAGATTTAATGTACAAATAATGTGCACAAAAAAGAGTGTGCACAAAAATGCACGCTCTGTTATTATATATTCATATATTTTGCTTGTCAAGCACATTTTTATTCGACTTATTGTACTGTTTTTCAGGCCTTAACAGCTGTTAGTATTGTCTCCTTCCACATTTCAAAACTCTGTACAAGGGGATTGAATTCATTTATAACTCCAAGCACCTTACTCTGCAAAAAAGCATTGTTAAGGTATGTTCCCCATGGCGTTTCAACAAAATATACAGACACACAGAAAAGTATCCATATAAGAATAATACATTTTACGGCTCCGCCGATGATGCCGGCAACTCTGTTTAACTGTTTTGTTACAGGAAGTTTATCAACTAGATTGAGAAGATTCTCCACTGCACATAAAATCCCGAAGACACCGCCGAATATAACAAAGAACAACACCGGAACAACATATTTAACTTCCGGACCTATCATTCCGTTGACAGATGAACATATTATCACACCCAGGACAATGCCGACGATCATCTTTATAATAGAAAAAACAGTTTTAACAAGTCCTACCCTGAAACCATCAAGTATAAGTGCCACACATATAACAAGTACAATTACTTCAAGAGTATTCATGCGTTATCTACCCTCCGTAAGCTTAACTTTTGTTATCTCAGAATCATCTATAAGATAATACTCTTCATCATCTTTACCTTTTAACATATACTTCAATGCCGAATCAAATGTCGTGCTAAACTTGACACTTCCGTTTAGTCTTATTATCCTGCAGTCAGTTCCGGAAAACAACATAACCTCTCCGCCATTCATATATATTCTTTCATATTCATAATCGAGGCTCTTACTGAGAATATTTTTTCCGGACTTATTATACATCTCCATTGTATATATCCCTTCACCGGAATCAGGAAATACAAATCCCACATAGCCGTCATCATAAAAACTGCTTCTTATTTCTTTCTCGAAAATATGCGTTGCTTCCTCATTCGGCTTCTTCATATTAGAAAACACTGAAAACCCGTTGTCAAGGAACAGGCACACATCATCTTCTCCTATAAACTCAGCACCTATACAAAGACTATCCTGATATGTTTTTCCTCCTACTATTCTGTTCTTATCCTGTCCAACCTCCGAGAAGTTATAAAAACATACGTTACTCACACGATTGCCGTCTTTTACGGAAAGATATACGGTAATAAGACTTTTTGCATCCGGTGAAAGAGCAATGTCTACGGGATAACCATCGTCAGAAACATTACTAGGAACCTCCACAAGAAGTTTATCCGAAGATGCATACGGATCATATAACGCTATAACATCTGATTTTGCGTCTTCTAGCACTACAGCAACAACACCCTGTGATGCAACCCTTATTCTCGTTACAGGAAGAGGCATCTCAATCATTGTTCCCTCATCCGAGCCGTTATACACATATACATCCTTTTTCCCTCTGTCACACACCGCAACAAACGAACCGCATGTATCAACCATAGGGTCACTCATTTCATAACTGCTGTTAAACATATCCGTACCGTCGCTTGATATGCCCGCAATTCCGTCACGGCTGTATCTTAATATATTACCCTCGTAATAGTCATATACCGCTTCTCCCGACACTGCATGAGAAAAAGCAGTAACCTCAGAATATCCCGTATATAACTTTGTGCGAATACTATTCCATATAAACATACCCGCAAAAACAACAAACAAAATACCGGCAATAATGCCTATTACCTTCAGTACTTTTTTTCTGATTCTATTACGTTCAAGTCTGTACTCGTTGCTTCTGTCTTTCAGTGTAGCCACAATATTTCCTCCTGCAGTAAATATATTATATTGTAGCATGATTTCATGATTATTCAAGTTCTATCTGTCGGGAATCCACAGCTTTTGCCCTTCATATATCATGTTTTCATCCGTAATATTATTAAGTTCACGTATGCTGTCCACATATGCTATTGAACGAAATAATTTTTCAGATATTTCGGAAAGACTGTCGCCTGTTTTTACTATATAAAAACTATAGTTATTCGTCTGCGACATTACAGGTTTTTCGGTGACCTCTGTCGCATTCATTATCTCCGGTGATTCAGTCTGTTCAGGAGTCTGTGCATGATCCGGCATTTGTGTCTGTTCAGGAATCTGTGGTTGTTCTGTTGGCTGCACAACAGACGGCTCCTGTGTTATAACTACTGCCGGAGTATCTATCGGCGGCTGCGTCATTTCAGTTGTTCCTGCAAAATCCGAATTCTGCATAACCTCTGCCACCTGCGGCGGTTCCGGTTTCATATGCGAATTTTGGTTATAGATAACAGAAGTGCCTATAAAAAGTGCTATAGCCGCCGCAAGCATTCCCGCAGCATATATAGGCTGTTTTGTCTTGAGCTTCGTCGGCTTATTTTTCTTTACATCCTCCTGATTTATTATTGTTCTTATGTCATGTATAACCGTATTAGTTTTTTCCTCCGGCTTTGCATCCCCCTGCATCACTGATAACATGTAATTATGCATTGTGCTGTTTTTCTGATAATATATGTAAAATCCGTTCCTTTTTATAAATGAATTGTCAATAAAATCATAAAATGTCTCTTCATTTTCATCATAATCGTATGTAAGAAATACTACATTTTTCCCTCCAAAGTTACTTTTATGTATGTTTATCATCCGGCCATCAGGTTCACTCCCCATAAAACTTCCGGCGTACATCCATCCTACAATCTCTTCATCTTCGTAAAACTCTTTTATTTTATCATATATATATGACCACATTTCTCCGCTGAACTCATCTTTATCGGTAAGGACAAATGATTCTGCAAGAACCATTCCGCTTATGTATGTAACAACCTCCCTTTTTTCTACTATTTTATGTCCCAAAAGAACTGCTGCCTGTGTCTCTCTGCTTTTAATAGATTTCATAAATGAAATAACGTAGTCTTCAACATATATTCTGTGTGCCTTATCAATGTATCCAATCTGTCTGACGTTTTTTGGTGTATCTATCATGAACTCTCTCCCTTCCGGTATCATTAAAAAAACCTTAACACCACACAAAATATCTGTCACGCAAAAGTCATCTTCATATATCTGTATATTTATACAATAAATAATGAGAAATAAATTTATTTTACAAATATCCCCATGCTTTTGACGAAGATTGCGATATTTTATATGTTTGTTCTGTGTAATCCACACCGGATATGCAAATACTTGAAAAAAAAGTAAAAGGAGTAATATTTTGGAAACGCTATATTATTACAATCCTGTAAACAAAGATTCTCACACAGAGTTTTGCAGAAATCTTGAAACTTTGCTTACAGAATATAACGCCAGCCACAGAGAAATCGTTGTAATATGTATTGGTTCAGACAGAGCAACCGGCGACTGCCTTGGTCCTCTTGTGGGTGAGAAATTAAGCAAAGAAGGATGCGTTGTATCCGTTTACGGAACACTTGCCTCGCCTGTCCATGCAGTAAATCTGCTTGAAACATTAAAAAAAATCAGAGAATTACATGATAATCCTCTGATTATTGCTGTTGATGCGTCACTTGGCATGCGCCGTCATGTCGGTTATGTTACATTGAAAAAGGGCTCGCTCCGCCCGGGTTCCGGAGTGTCTAAGACACTGCCACTTATAGGCGATATCTGTATAACGGGTATCGTAGGTGTGTCAGGCCTTCTTAATGATGTACTCCTTCAGACAACCCGTCTGCACCTCGTTATGCAATTATCCGACTTTATATCAGACGGTATTAAGGAAATATCCTGACTAATACCTTGTATGGTACAAGGCTCCGGCCAGATCTTTCTTATAAATCACTCTTCCCCAGTTTAACATACATGTGCCGCCATAGTTACACTCACATACTATGATATAGTCTTTATGTTTTTCCATAATAATAACCGAATGTTTGTCATTATTATATCTGACGTGGTCGCCTACTTTAGCCTTTTTAAAACTCCTATGATGTTTGCATTTCGCATTTTTGAACAATGTATCACTAACAAAACCGGCAAACCCGTAACACTGTATTCCCAAAACTCCGTCACGGTCTCTGTACCTGTTACAGGTGGACGTTGTCTTTGAATGCTTACATGGTTTAAATGTTACATAGCTACTGGTATTATAGCTATTACCTGTTTTATATCCAACATGATTCCAGTACATTCCCTGCGGAAAACCTCTTTTTATACTCATCAGTTTGTTGTATATTTTCTGCGTTTTATACGTCTCCGCCTGTACCGGGCTCGAATAATATGAATAATATCTCATACCCTCCCTGCTCTGAAACGCCGCAAGTTTATAATAGTATATTTTCTTACTTTTCAGTTTTTTTATCGTATAAGTTGTTTTCTGAGAATCATATATATATTTTATTTTTGTATATGTACCGTTCTCTTTTTCAGAATAAGCAATCAGATATCCATCTGCACCTGCTACCTTTTTCCATTTTAAATTTACTTTTTTTCCGGACACTCTTTTTACGTTAAAGTTAGCACTCTTTATATCCATCTTAAGTGCCATTTCCTTATAATATTCATTATAAGGTGCTTTTGTTACAACCGGCGACGGAGTTACATAAGGTCTCAGTGTCGGAACAGGTGTAGGAATCGGCGCATACGTTGGCGCAACCGGTATAAACGTACTAATAGGCGATTCGGTATATAACGGGCCGGGTGTTGTCATGATATCCGTACCCTCAGGAGCCCTTGTTACAACCGGTGCCAATGTAACCTGTGTAAAGTTACCGTCCGCACTTGCTTCATTACTGCCTGCCAGTATTCCATATAAAAATGTTATAGCAAATAATACTATTATAGTTTTTACTTTGTTCATTGTTTCTCCTTACATATCTATTCTTCCGTCAAATGCTCTCATAAGTGTTACTTCATCAACATATTCAAGTTCACCGCCAACCGGCACTCCACTTGCAATACGTGTTACCCTGATTCCGGTAGGCTTAATAAACTTGCTGAGTATCATCGCTGTAGCTTCGCCTTCTGTAGTTGAACCGGTTGCAATGATAACTTCCTGCACGTCTCCCTCAAGCCTTTTTATAAGTTCCTTCATTTTAATATCCGCAGGAGTAATTCCAAGTTGGGGATTAACCACACCATGAAGCACATGATACACACCATTATACTGTCCCGTGCGCTCATAAGCAACAAGGTCCTTTGTCTCTTCCACAACCATTATCTGGTCATGTGTTCTTTTCGGATTACTGCATATAGGACACAATTCCTGATCTGTTATAGTAAAACACTCTTTGCAGAACTTTACGCTGTTTCTTGCATTTACCATTGCTCCGGCTATGGAATTTACATGATCCTCCGGCATATTTATTATATGAAATGCAAGTCTCTGGGCCGTCTTTACACCAAGCCCCGGTAATCTTGTAAGTTCTTCTATTAACTTGTTGACTGATTTGCTGTAATAATCCATAATTCCTCCAAAGTTATATCTTAGCAGATTCTCGGAAGCCCTTCCCCTACAAGTACTCCTATTCCTCTTCTGCCTCCAAGCTTTGTATGCATGACAACTCCGCTTCCGGAAACCACGTTTCCGATTACAGCTGCACTTTCTCCATACTTACTGTTTCTTATTATATTAAGAGCCCTATCTGCATCTTCTGCAGGTACCACAAGCGCAAGCTTTCCTTCATTTCCCATATACATAGGGTCAAGTCCGAGGATTTTGCAGAAACCTTCAACCTCTTTATCTATAGGAAGTTTTTCTTCATAAATATCCATCTGGGTGCCCGATGCATCCGCAAGCTCGTTGAGTATTGTTCCGAGTCCGCCTCTTGTTATGTCTCTGAGTGCATGTATATTAACCCCATCATTTATCATATTAAATACCATGTCATTAAGCGGTGCAACATCACTTGCAATGTTATTTTCTATATGCATTCTGTTGCTGAGTATGGCCGCATGATGGTCGCCGAGGTTTCCTGATACTATTATCACATCTCCGTCTTTGCAATTTGCACTTTCACAACTTACTCCATCGTCTACAAATCCCACTCCGGCTGTATTTATATAAAAACCACCGTTACCTTCTATTACTTTAGTATCTCCGGCTACAATAATAACTCCTGCCTCTTTTGCAGTGTCCGCCATAGAAGTCACTACCTCTGCAAGAAGCTCGCTGTCCACACCCTCTTCAAGGATAAATCCGCATGTAAGATACTTCGGACGCGCACATCTCATAAGCAAATCGTTTACGGTTCCACACACAGCAAGTCTCCCTATGTCTCCGCCCGGAAATACAACCGGGTCCACAACAAAACTGTCTGTTGTCATAGCAATCGTTCCTGCCCCCGGAATAACCGCACTGTCCTCCATCTTATCCAGTACGGGATTCGAAAATCTGCTTGCAAATATCTCATCTATAAGTTCCCCTGTTGATAAACCGCCACTTCCGTGCGCGAGTGTTATTTTCATTATAGGCCTCTCCTTCTGTTCATATAATAATGGTAACAGCTTCCCTCTGTAGATACCATACATGCTCCCTGCGGTGTCTGTGGCGTACATTCCTTTCCGTACAGACTACACTGTACAGGTGACATTATTCCTGCCACTACATTTCCGCAGCAGCATTTTTTGTTAAATATATTGTCCGCGACAAGTTCCCTGCTGCCCGCATCATAAATCTCAAATTCTTTTTTCAGACACATTCCCGAATCAGGTATAATTCCCATGCCACGCCATGCCGCATCACATGGTTCAAAATATTTGCTAACCAGATTCCTTGCCTCTTCATTTCCATTTTCACTAACAAATGACTTGTAAAGGTTAATTACAGTGCCTTTATCTCTCGACTTGACAAGCGCATATATTGAAGCAACAAGCTCTTCGCCCTCAAATCCCGAAACTACAAACGGCACCGAAAGCTCCTTTGCAAGCGGCTCAAATTCTTTGCTTCCGGTAATAACACTCACATGTCCCGGAGCTATGAATCCGTCTATCGCTTTTCCCTTGTTATATACGGTTCTTATCGCCTGTGGCATAGTCTTTAGCGCGGTAAGAAGCTTTATGTTTTTAATATCTCTTTTTATTATTTCTTCTATAAGAATGGCATATATAGGTGTCGTCGTTTCAAATCCCACAGCCGCAAACACATAGGTCGTATCCGTATCCGAAAGTGCAAGATCTATTATTTCAAGCGGCGAATAAATCATATGGATATTTCCGCCCTCTGCACTTATGTCGCGAAGAGACTTTTGGCTGCCACGCACCCTTATCATATCACCAAATGTAACCACACAGGTCTTTTCTTCACATGCCAGTTCATTCAATCTGTCGATGTAAGCCGACGTGGTCACACAAACAGGGCAACCCGGCCCTGATACGAGCTTAATTTTATCCGAAATAATATCCTGTATTCCATTTTCTGAGATAGCTGCCGTATGGGTTCCGCACACTTCCATAAGAGTTATCTCTTGTCCGTCATAATTTTTAAGAAAATCTATTATCTCTTTTATATCAGTCATTAACAAGCTCCTCTAACTCACCGAAAAGATCTATCATCTTCTGCGCTTCTGCCTCATTAAGTTTCTGGATTATCATTCCCGCATGAACAAGGACATAATCGCCTTCATCTACACTTACTATCCCGGTATGTGCCTTCACAACATTACCGTTATAATCAACTTCTGCGGTGTTGTTTTCTATTTTTTTTATTATTCCCGGAACTGCTACGCACATTGTTTATTCCACCTTTTCTTTATTTAGTATCTTTGCCGCGATATGAGCCTGACCGAGAGCTATACCGCCGTCATTTGTCGGCACCTTCTCGTTCAAATATACGCTATGGCCTGCTTTATTTAATCCTTTAAATATCATCTCGGTAAGAAGTTTATTTGCAAATACCCCTCCGGATAATGCAACCGGAAGCTTCTCACCATTTTTCTCATACATAATAACATATTCTATAACCGCATCTGCTATTGCTTTATGAAATGCATATGCCATTTTGCTCTTTCCTGATGCATCATTACATACACCTTTTGAAACATATTCTGCCATGCTTCTTACAAATTCTGATACATCCCAAACACCATCTACATATGGAAGTGTAAGTTCTGTTTCATCTGCAAAGTCACCTTTATCCGCATACTCCCATGCAGCTTTCTCAAGTGCCATCGCGCACTCACCTTCATAAGTATTATAACGGCAAATGTTAAATAATGCACTTGCTGCATCAAATAACCTTCCCATACTGGAGGAATATATCACTCCTGTTTTATACTGTATGACGCTCTTTACCAAAATCAGCTTTCGTTCGTCTTCCGGGCTCATCTCCTTTATACTTTCAGGAGCAACCCCGGCATCATTAAGATAACACATAAGCGCGAGTTCTGCATCTCTTGCAATCTCGTCTCCTCCGCACATCGGAATCGTCTTAAGATGTGCAAGTCTTTCAAAATCGGCCCCCTTATGAAGAAGCACTTCGCTTCCCCATATAGTTTTATCTGTTCCGTATCCTGTTCCGTCAAATGCAAATCCGAGTACATTTCCCGAAAGACCATGTTCAGCTGCAACACTTGCTATATGCGCATGATGATGCTGAATCTTTATAATTCTGTCATACTCAAACATATCCTCAGATATTCTTGAACTGTAATATCTTGGATGCATATCACAGGCAAGTACCTTAGGCACAAGTGCATGAAGCTCCGACATCCTGTTTATATTTGCTTTCCATATACCACAGGCATCATAATCGTCTAAATCTCCAAAGTACTGGCTTAATATTGCAAGGTTATCTTTGTACAAACAAAATGCTCCCTTAAGATCTCCACCCGATGCCAATATTACCTGCTCGCTCTTCTCCTCAGTATATACAGGAAGCGGCACATATCCTCTTGCACGACGGAGTATCTGTCTTTTTCCGCAGATCATTCTGACTATAGAATCGTCAAGCGGTGTTACAATCTGTCTGTCGTGAGAAACTATAGCCGCAATTATTCCCTTTGCAAGTGCAAGCCTCATCATTTTTTCATCATCTGTAACAATCGGCTCACCGCCCTGATTTCCACTTGTCATTATAAGCGGAATCCCCTCATTGCAAAGATATATCTGTACCGGGTTACACGGAAGCATCGCGCCGACATACATACTGTCTGTGCAAGCCTCTGAAATGGCACTATCACCCGGCTTTTTCCTTACAAATACAATAGGTCTCTCTCTGCCTGTAAGGATCTCTTCCTCTTCCGGTGTGACATCTGCATATTTTTTTATTTCTTCTATATTATTAAACATTATGGCAAATGACTTGCTTTGCCTTTTTTTCAAATTTCTGAGTTTATCAATAGCGTTTTTATCATCTGCCCTGCACACAAAATGATATCCACCTATATCCTTTATTGCCACTATATCACCATTATAAATCATTTCTGTGGCAACTGTTTTAAGAATGTCTGAATATAAACCATTTATTTCCTTATATTTGTCCGTTTCTTTATCATATACGTGAAGCTTAAGCTTCGGTCCGCATTCCTTGCATGCTATGGTTTGCGCATGACATCTTCTGTCAGTTATGTCAGCATATTCTTTTTTGCATGCTTCGCACATATCAAATATATCCATAGTAATCGTGTCGCGGTCATACGGTATTCTTTTAATAATGCTGTATCTCGGACCACAGTCCGTACAGCTTATAAACGGATGTCCATGTCTTCTGTCCGCATTATTCCAAAACTCTTTTTCACAACTTTCACATGTTGCAATATCCGGAGATATAACCGGAATATACGCATCTCCCTCTTCCGGTTTACTGTATACAATTTCAAACCCATCATAATTGTCATCCTTATCCGCCACTTCTTTTACATCCATGTGGATAATGCTTGAACTAACGGGCGCATTAAGAGTAAGGCGTCGGACATATTCATCCAACGCCTCTTTATCTCCGGTTATATTAATTATTACAATTCCGTCTGCATTACGTACATTTCCTGAGAGTGACAATTCCTCTGCAAGTCTTTTTGCAAATGGCCTAAACCCCACTCCCTGTACGACTCCGCAAAGCTTTATGCATAATTTCATATTATTCCTCTTCTTTTTTAGGAAGTGGCTTTCCTGCAATTGTGTCTACAACCTTATTTGCTTCAGGCTCTGTATACATATTTTCCATATGCAGACATTTCTTAGGACAGCCTTCCACACAGTTTGCACACTGAACGCATCCCATTCTTTCAATTGACCATGTTCTTGCAGCTCTGTCTACTGTTATAGCCCCTGAAGGACACTTTCTTGCACACAGTCCACAGAAAAGACAGTCATCAATATCTATGGCAACACGTCCACGATATCTTTCCTTGTAATCCTTCTTTACGAAAGGATAGCCGTATGTTGCCGGTTTAGAGAAAAGATTTTTAAGCGCAAATCCTGTAAATTTCATACCTTTTGCCATTATTATTTCCTCCTATCTCTCTGTACAGCTGATACATGGGTCAATAGTAAGCACAAGTATCGGCACATCAGCGTAATCGCAACCCTGTAAAATCTTAACAAGAGGTGTAAGATTGGTGAAGGTAGGAGTGCGGACACGGGCACGGTCAAGATTCTTAGTTCCGTTAGCCTTAATATAGTAAATTGCCTCTCCTCTAGGCTGCTCAAGACGAACAAACGCCTCACCTGATGGATTACCCTTAACAGTAACTGCAATGTCACCGTCAGGAATCTGCTTAACTGCCTGTCTGATAATATTAAATGACTGGAACAGTTCTCCAATTCTTACTTCACATCTTGCAAATGAATCACAAGCATTGCTTGTTATAATATCAAAATCAATGTCGCCATAAGCAGCATATCCAAGCTTTCTTGTATCAATGGCAATACCGCTCGCTCTCATCATAGGACCTACTGCACCTGTAAGGATTGCGTCCTCTTTTGAAAGAATTCCGACATTCTTAAGTCTTGATGTTACAGTATAATCTGTAAGGAATACATCGCTAAGTCTCTTAAGCTCTTCTTCCATTGCATCAAACTCTTTTACAAAGCTCTCAAGCATATTCTTATCCATATCCTTAAGAACACCACCGATTTTATTTACCGAGAAAATAACTCGTCCACCGGTTGATGCCTCAAACATATCAAGAATTTTCTCTCTCATTCTCCAGCACTGATAGAACAATGCTTCAAATCCAAATGCATCAGCCAAAAGTCCAAGCCAAAGCATGTGGCTATGAAGTCTTGACATTTCGCACCAGATAGTACGGAGATACTTTCCTCTGTCAGGAACTTCTACATCAAATATTCTTTCAAGACCTTCACAATAACCCATACCATGCATATAACTGCAGATACCGCAGATTCTTTCTATTACATACATATAGTCATTGTAATCTCTTTTTTCTATAAGCTTCTCAAGACCTCTGTGAATGAAACCAATTGAAGGAATAGCCTCAACTACCTTCTCATCCTCAAGCACAAGATCAAGGTGTATCGGTTCCGGAAGCACAGGGTGCTGTGGTCCAAAAGGAACTACACTTCTTTTACCCATAATACGTTTTCCTCCTATTTCTTAAATGGTGTCTCTGTTTCAATTTTGTAAAGCTTATTATTATAATCAAGATACATGGATTCGATATTAACTCCGAAAAGCTCTTTCATCTCGTTCTCATAGAAAACAGCTCCCGGATAAATATCTCCAATACTTACTACCTTATCATTTTCATTAATAACAATTCTGTAATTAATGAACTCGTATTCCTTTGCAAATGAATATGACAGTTCATATCCATCAGGAATACTTACTGCACATATCTGAACCAGACGGGCGTTCTCACGTCTCATGTTAAGAGCACATCCGGCAAGTTCGCTGCAGTCTATAACTGTTAATTCATAATTCTCTCTCATACTCTACCTCTTTTCATTATTCTTCTGAAGAAGCTTTATTTTCCATCTCTGCCTGCTTCTTTTCAAGAATATCAAGTGCCTTAACAACTCCGTCAATAATGGATTCCGGTCTTGCTGCACAACCCGGTACATATACGTCAACAGGAATAACCTGATCTGCACCACCAAGAATATTATAACATTCCTTAAATACTCCACCATTGCAGGCGCATATTCCGACAGCTACAACAACCTTAGGATTCGGCATCTGAGAATAAATCTGCTCAACTACAGGCTTATTCTGTGTGTTGATTCCTCCTGTTATCAATAATATATCTGCATGCTTCGGATTTCCTGTATTAATAATTCCGAATCTCTCTACATCATATACAGGTGTGAGGCAGGCAAGAACTTCTATGTCACATCCGTTACAGCTGCTGCCATCATAGTGCATAATCCACGGAGATTTTGATAATTTAGCCATTTTATTACCTCCCCTTTTTAGAACAGATACTGAAGAATCAGCAAGTTAACAGTTCCAAATATAATTGTCACAATCCATGCAGACTTAAGCATAAAATCCCATTTTACACGTGCGCATGTATTGTCAATAAGAATTTCTAAGAAATATGCGAGTAAGCACACAACAATTGCAACCGGAATACTCCATACGCTGCTGTTAAGTATGAATAACGCAACAACACCAAGAAGCATTACATTCTCATACCAGTGTGTAATCTCAAGGATCGCAAATGTCTTACCTGAAAGCTCTGTTGTAATACCCTTAACAAGCTCCTGATGTGCATGATGTGATGTACTCAAATCAAACGGAGACTTTCTGAATTTGATTGTAAGGATATACAAAAATCCGATAAACATTCCAGGAAGATATACAATAGCTGATACGTCGCTGCTAATAATATCTTTAATAACAAATGTTCCTGTTGCTTTGTAAAGACCAACTGCCACAAGAAGTACCATTGGCTCATAAGCAAGCATCTGAACAAGTTCTCTCATCGCACCCATTCTTGAAAATGGTGAATTAGGAAGTCCTGCTGCAAGAACAAAGAACATTGCTGCTGTAGTAAGTACGAAGAATACAAGCAGTATATCAAGTCCTGCAAAGAAACATGCTCCCGTAAATATAACAAATATTAGGAAAGAAATAATAGTAAGATACTGGAACTTTCCTATTGAAAGTGTTTCTTTTGCAAATAACTTACGGACATCATAAAACGGCTGAAGAATGGAAGGTCCGATTCTTCCCTGCATACGTGCAGTAATCTTTCTGTCAAGACCTGCAAGAAGTCCACCCACAATCGGTGCTAATAAAATATAAAGTACTACACTTATAACTGCTCCCATTATAATGCACCTCCTGCTGCTAAAATTATAAATACTACGATAATTGCACTTCCAAGCCATGTCATTGAAAGCATCCATTTGTTAACGTTTACCATTTCTCCCATATACCAGTTAGAAACTGTCAACGGTTTTTCGTTATAGAATGAATCAACAAATGCATCGTTTGTTCCTACATTGATACCTGCGATATATTCTTTAGCTTCAGTAACTTTAGCATTTTTAGCGAAGAAGCTGCAAATAAACGGTATTGCAAATACCATAACAAGCATAACAACCATGATAACCATATCCATAGCTGATAATACAAGAACATCTGATACACCAAACATATTTGCAATCATTGGCTCAAGCACATTTGTAGCGATAAGCGGGAATACAATACAAAGTGCAATCATAAGGAATGCATGAATACCAATAGATGTAAGCTGATCGCATGATGTCTTATTCTTCTGCTTATCTTTAGGTGCCTGTACAAGAATCTTACAGAGCCACTTTGTCCAGTAAAACAATGTTGTTGCACTACCGAATACTATAAGAATAACTATAAGTGTACTTATACCTCCTGCATCTAAAACCGACTTAAGTACAGCCCATTTTGAAATAAGCATACCAAATGGTGCAAGAAACATTCCTGCTATTCCTATTGTCAACGCACCTGCAAGAACAGGATAAGTTCTTACAAGTCCTGTCATATCTTCTATATCTCTTGAACCTATTGTATGTTCAACAGAACCAACCGTCTGGAACAAAAGTGACTTTGATACAGCATGGAATATAACTAAAAGTGCTCCTGCCCATACTGCTTCTTTAGTACCTACTCCGGCACATGCTGTTATAAGACCAAGGTTTGAAATTGTTGAATATGCAAGCACACTCTTTCCGTCGCTCTGAGTAATAGCAAGTACACTTGCAGCAAAGAATGTTATTCCTCCGATAAGAGAAACCATCGTTCCTGCTACATTTCCTTCCATAACAGGAGCAAGTCTGAGAAGCAGATAAACTCCTGCCTTAACCATTGTAGCACTATGTAAAAGTGCAGATGACGGTGTAGGTGCAACCATCGCTCCAAGAAGCCATTTTGAAAATGGGAACTGCGCTGACTTTGTAAGTGCTGCAAATGCAAGTAAAATAACAGGAAGTACAATGATACTGTTTTCAAGTCCGCTTGCAAGCAATCCGCTGAGACTAGCTATTCCGAGTGAAAGTTCACAATATATAATTGCAAGACAGAAACCAAGTCCACCAAGCAGGTTCATCCACAATGCTCTGAATGAGTTGGTAACTGCTTCTTCTGTTTTGGTATATCCAATAAGAAGGAATGAAGATACACTTGTAATCTCCCAGAAGAAATACATCCAGATAAGATTATCTGAGAAAATAAGTCCGAACATGGCTCCGAGGAATACAAAAAGCATTGCACAGAAGAAAGAACGTCTGTCTTTATACTCTGTATGATGTCCGTGATAATCTTTAAGATATCCCACAGCATATACACAAATAAGACATCCGACAACTGCAACAATAAGACACATGATCAAAGTAAGCTTATCGCTTAACATAAAGTAATGTGCCTCTTCTGCAGCTTCCGGCTTATGTGCTAAAAGCTCAAACCATAACATAAGACCTGTTTGAGTCACCGACAAAATAATAGGAAGTATCTTTTTATGCTTGATACTGAGTACAACTATCAGGCACATGAGGAATACTTCTCCACACATCATAATGATATTTACCGGTCCTGCTTCCGTAAAATAGTAAGCAGTCTCTCCTGACAAGAAGCCTGTAACTGAATAGTATATTGCAGCCGCAATTATAATAGCACTGCCTGCATATACCACAACTTTTCTTACTCCGTTATTCTTACTGCATGCAAGTAAAGCTGCAACTACAAACGGAAAAAGAACTAAGAATGCGACAAATTCCATTCAGAATCCATCCTCCCCTCAATATATTATAATTTATATAAATTCTTAACTATATGATTATAGCACACCTATATGCCATACTTCAACAAAAAGCTGCATTACATTTTACAAAATAATGTAATACAGCTTCATACGCGATATTAATATTATTACAAAAAAATAAGCTGACCGACAGTGGTATCTCGCTCTGTCTGTCAGCTAGCTGGGCTAGCTGGATTCGAACCAGCGAATACAGCAGTCAAAGTGCTGTGTCTTACCGCTTGACGATAGCCCAATAAATAAGGGTGGATAAAGGGATTCGAACCCTTGGCCTCCAGAGCCACAATCTGGCGCGCTAACCAACTGCGCTATACCCACCATATAAAAAAGCTATTCACCATATATTAATATAATGAAGAACGTGCCAGAAGGGATTCGAACCCCCGACACACGGCTTAGAAGGCCGTTGCTCTATCCAACTGAGCTACTAGCACACTGTAGACGTCTCGCGTCTGACTTTTACTAGTCTACATTACACATCTCATTTTGTCAACATCTTTTTTATATGATTTTTCAGATAAAAATATACTGATTCTCTGCGCATTTTCAGTATTTATCCCAAAACTCCGAAAGGCTTTTATCCAATTCCTGATATTTTATATATTTAACATTCTTCCATTCCCGTGGAAACAACGCCCTGTATTGTGCAGATGCAAATCTTTCATCAAGAAGCAATATACATCCCCTGTCCGACACCGTACGGATAACACGGCCTGCCGCCTGAAAAACCTTATTAATCCCCGGATACAGATATGCATACTCGAAACCATTCCGTCCGTTTTCCTCATAATAATATCTGAACAGTTCCCTTTCATCTCCGACCATCGGAAGCCCTGTACCCACAATGGCAACACCTATAAGTCTGTCGCTCTGCAAATCTATGCCTTCTCCAAACACACCGCCCAGCACGCACAATCCAAGCCTCGTAACATTGCTGTCAGCCGTAAAACTTCCAAGGAATTCTTCTTTATCTTCTTCCGTCATATTTTCATGTTGGAAAATACATTCACAATCAACATCCATATGCTCATATATATCCCGCATCATCTTATAGGAAGTAAAAAACACAATATAATTCCCCTGTTTCGCCTCTACAAAGCTCTTGATATATGCCGCTATTTTTTTATACTCCGTTTCATTTCTTCTGGTATACTTTGTACTCACATCAGTCGCGGCAAGTATACACTGTCGGTCCGGGTCAAATGAAGATTCCGCATAAACGGCATAATCTTCCTCCGATCCTCCTAGCTGTTGCATATAATATTTTATCGGAAGAAATGTCGCGCTGAAAAATACGGAACTGCGCGCCTTTTCAATATACCTTGACAGCATCGCCGACGGATCCATACATTTGAGATTCAAGACAAATTCTGCACCATTTTCATAGTTTCCGCATATTCTGTATTTCTCATCCATAGTATCTGCAATTGTAAGAAAATAACGTATATCAAAATAAAGCTGCAAAAGATTTTCTTTATTTCCGAAATCAGGTCTTTTAGGAAGTGTTTCTCTGATAAAATCATCATAATCGCTTGCTGCCCTCATAATATGGAGCAAAAGACCTCCCAGCGACTCAAACACGGCAAATTCATCACATTCACGCTTAAAAGCCAAAAGAGACCTGCCTACCGCTTCAAGAGATTTGTACAATCCGGCATCAATATTTTTAACACTTCTTCGCACATTTCTCACAAGCTCGGCATTTATACTCACACTGTACATGTTTCGTGCACGCTCATTCAAATTGTGCGCCTCGTCTATAAGAAAAATATATTTCCCGGCATTCTCCTCCGCAAACAGTCTCTTTAGACTTACATTCGGATCAAATGCATAGTTATAATCACATATAACAACATCACACCAATTTGCAACATCAAGGCTCATTTCGTAAGGGCATACCATATGCTTCTTTGCATACTCCTCGATAATCTGCCTTGAAATGTTCTGCTCATTTGTCAGCATATCATAGACCGCATCATTTACTCTGTCAAAATGCCCCTTGGCACGCTCGCACTTCCCCGGATTACACTCAGTCTCAGGCAAAATACAGGTCTTGTCTTTGGCTGTAATTGTAATGCACTTCACCTTAACATCATTATTTCCAATAAGCTTTACCGTATCTTCCGCCACCGTTCGTGTTATCGTCTTTGCAGTAAGATAAATGACCTTATCCGAAAGACCCTCACCAAGTGCACTCAGAGCCGGAAACACCGTCGAAATTGTCTTTCCGACTCCCGTTGGTGCCTGAATAAAAATATTTTTCTTTCTTAATATAGTATAATAAACATTTTTCACCAAATCATACTGGCCCTTGCGGTACTCATACGGAAATGACATGTTTTTTATAGAAGAATTTCTGCTCTCAAGCCATCTCTTTTGCCACACAACCCATTTGGCGTATTCATTTACAAGCTCGTCAAACCAAATAATGATTTCCTCCGATGTATACTCCGAAACAAATTCATTCATCGCCATCGTATCAATCTGACAATATGTCATCTGGACACTGCAGGTATCAACATCGTGACTCTTCGCATACATCGCGGCATAGCACTTTGCCTGCGCAAGATGAAGAAACTCCGGCTCCTCCATCTTTGTTACATCCCTGAGCATCGACTTGATTTCATCTATGGTAACACAGGCCTCGCCCTCGATAATTCCGTCAGCACGTCCTTCGACCTTAATACTTACAGGATATCCGTCATAAACCACATCACAAATAGCAGACAAAGCAACCTCTGACTGATACCCGGTTGCTCTTCTGCTCTGAATTATCTTGTGAATCCTACTTCCCTTGTGCATAACCTCTGCATCACGGACTCCACCTGAATATTCTGTTATGTCACCACTTCTTAAAACAAACTCAACAAGTTGTCTGACTGATACCTGTTCCACTTTAGTCCTCGCTTTGTGCTACACATTTTAAATTATTATAGCACACCTATTCTTGTATATCCATTTTTACCATGATACAATATAAAAAAATGCAAGGATGAAAACAATGATTATACTAATTACCGGCGCATCACATACGGGCAAAACTGCTCTTGCACAAAAAGCACTCGAAAAATACAAATATCCTTATCTTTCAATAGACCATTTGAAAATGGGTTTGATTCGCAGCGGACATACAAACCTTACCCCGATGAGCGATGATGCTGACCTCACCGCATACTTATGGCCTATTGTCTGTGAAATGATAAAAACAGCTATTGAAAACAACCAAAATCTCATTGTAGAAGGTTGTTACATCCCTTTTGACTGGAAAAATGATTTCACAAAAGAATATCTTGACCACATAAAATATTACTGTCTCATATTGTCCGAGAATTATATCAGAAATCACTTCTCCGACATAAAAAAATATGCCTGCGTAATTGAAAACCGCTTGGATGATAGTGATTGCACCCTTAAAAAAGTTCTGGATGATAATGCACATGTTTTAGAACTTGCAAAGAAGTATGATGTAAACTATATACTTATTGATGATAAATACGAAATTGATGTATAAAAATTCGCCTGTCAAAACTATGACAGGCGATAATGATTTTATCTTATAATTCAGTTACCCACAAACCATGAAGATTACAGTACTCATAAACAGCAACAACTTTGTCATCTCCGATACAGAATGAAGCGTTTGGTGCCTCTTCCGGCTTAAGATACTTGAACTGACCACCATTCTCAGTCTCAACAAATATCCACTGAATATAATGTTCTTCAACCATCGGATGATCTACACTACCTACGTTAACAGTAACTACACCATCTTCGATAGTAACGACAGGAACATGTTTTTCACCGCTTGCATCAACAGAATTTGGAACTAATTCTTCCATTTTCTCTCCGCAGCAAAAAACAGGAACTCTTGAATCCTTCATTTTAGTAATAATATTGCCGCAGTGACGGCAGATGTAAAATTTACGTTTCATATCAAGCCACTCCTTTTTGCTATAAATTCTTCTCCTTTATTATATCTTTTATACAACCATCCGTCAATAAATCATATTAATTATTACCTGATACTGTCTGACCCGGCCAGTCAATAATACCGCCGAATTCCACAATATTTGTATACCCTAGGGCAACCAGCTTTTCCGATGCCTGCTTACTTCTATTTCCGCTACGGCAATATATCATAATCAACTGATCCTTATCCTGCAGCTCAGGAACCTCTTCTGTCCCTATAGTCTCATTAGGAATACATATCGCACCCGGAATATGTTTATCAGAAAACTCTTCTATCGTACGAACATCCAAAATAATATAATCTTTTTCCGTTTCCATCATAGAAATCGCCTTATCCATGGTAATCTGACGGTAACCAAGCTCCTGCTCTGCAGATTCAGAACATCCGGCCAAACATAACAAAGAACATAATATAGAAATTATTTTTTTCAAATACAAATCCTCCTTATTTAATCAGATTCTATAATCCTCAAAAATCTATCAACATATCTCTGGTCATAATCACACTTTTCATATCCTTTTGAACTTGACTCTTTAGGAATATTGTATTTACTTAAAGCCTGGTCAAATTCTTCTAACCATAAGTATGTATCTTCATATCTGTCAATATTCTCATTAGAATATGGTATATGAAATACTATTTTCCTACCATCAACAGTAATCTTATAATAAAAATTACCTTCCTTTTTATATTCAATAAATGAAAGCTTCTTATTACCAAATCCCGTCTCGATCATTTCAACATCAGAATAATTATATTCTCTGCCTTTTAAATTCACAGGCGAAACTACAACAATTTTATCCTCTGTGACATAAGTTAAACTTGTAAAACAAATATATATACTTATAACATAAAATATTAAAATTAATACCTTCCATTTCCCATATCTTCTTACTTCTCTTACATAATACAAATAATCATCCGACTTTGACAAAAATTTTCTTTTAATATAAGACACAAGAAACTTAATTACAAAAAAGGTTATAATATAAACTGGTATCATAAGAACATTACAAATAATATCACCTTCATAAAACAAATACTCCGACGGCAAAAATACATTCTCTTTTAATATTCTATATAATACATATACCAAAATTGTACAAACACATAACACTATACATATAAAGAAACCAAGCAATTTCTTCAACATACAAACAGCACTCCCTTCTTAACCATTACCACATTAAACAGCCTTAACCATAAACATTTCCATAGGTTGTTCGTATCCCGGAATATCTATAACAAAACCTCCACAATCTTTGTACCCTAGTTTCCTATAAAAATGCTGTGCTTCCTCATCAACCTGAGTAGATCCCAAAACCATTCCATATCCCTGTGCCTTCATATCAGTCTCCCAATACTCCACCAGTTTCTTTCCATAACCTTTTCTCTGATAATCCCAATCAACAAATAACATTGTAAGAAATGGTGTGTTATCCCAAAAAAGATTGTATCTCAACAAACCAACAGGAATATTGTCATCCAACAAAATATATCCTCTCTTATCAGAAACCTTACTAATAAATTCCTGCTCCGGCAAATGCTTATCAAGACTATACCAAAAATCTTTATCTTCTAATTGAACATATCTAATTTCTATCATTTATATTTTCCTCGCAAAATACTTATGCTTTCTTAGACAATTCCACCAATTCATCTATTGTATATTCTACATACCTATTATAGCACTCATCGTTTCCAACATCATACATTGAAGTTGTTGTATCTGGAATATTCTTAATCAATTGTTGCAAATCAATTTCTTTAGGTAACTTGATGATATTACCATTTTTACTCTCTGCTTTATGTACACAGAAAATAAACTCTCCTGTTTCAAAATTTATATCAAACGAATCTGTAACATCAATATCTTTTACATCAAAAAATTCTTTCTGTCCATCAATAAATTTTTCATATATAAATTCAAATAGAGCTTCTTTACTGATTTTGATAACTCTTACTTTATCATCAGATAATTCTTTCTGTTTATTCGCTACCTTGTTTTTAAAAAACTGCTTTTTCAATCTTTCTGATAACCTTTCTACTTTATACGTGCATGTAAAGAAACCTTCTTCCCAATATGTGTTATTCAAAAGTCGTGGTTTAACTATTCTAATAACAGGAATTATATAAAAATTGTTTGGTCTAAGACAAAATCCCTCTTGCTCTCTTAATCTCATTACTGCTTCCTTGGCTTTTTGCCTACTGTCATATATTCCTATACCAAACCAATGAATATGGTCGGGTTCTTTTGTTATAAAAAAATGTTCTACTCTATAACATATCGTTTAGAATCCCTCCTAAATTCTTCTTAAAAACCATCCATGTTCTCGCTCATGTACACGCTTCATCTGCAAAAGCTTCCAACTCTTTATCAAACATTATTTCCACAACAGTTTCCCAATCCGGTCTGGGTGGTACTTTTACATGTACATCACATTCTTTTGCTTTATTTCTTTTAAATAAATTAAACATGTATCATATCTCCATTCTCATGTGTTGCCTCTATAAATTGGAATTTGATTAAATGCCTCTAATCGGAAAAAACATATAGTTCTTCCCACTTGCAGGACAAGTAAAATCGTGGACGGCTCCAACCAATGTGATGTTATTCGCCCTCATATAGTCCAGTACCTCCGAAAAGGTATTTTCATTTTCAACCTCTGCGCAGATATATTCATATCCTGGAATGGTCCATTTTGTCCACCCCTCAGGCGCTTCAGCATCATCAACACATTCAACACCAGCGAGGTACAGTCCTTGGCTAAAGTTATTTTCCCACGGCTTGTATGAATGGGAACAATCGGACATTGCACCCCAAATACCAACCAAATTGCCATTTTCGTCTTTTTTAGCTAACGGTTGAACTTCGCTAAAATGAGAGTTCGCATCGGACCATAATTCTTGAATAAAGCCTTGACCATCCAAAGTTGAACCTTCTTTTCCAATCACAACAAAAGTATCTTTCGTGTATTTTTCAATCTTCATACTAGCCCTCCAAATTCTTATTTATCTGTTCGACCTATTCAAGTTTATTAAATTCATTATAGCATAAAAAAATATTTAGCCAATGAATCGTGTACAGCTCGCGAACAAGTTCACTCGCTGATGCGGCATTCGCCGCATCAGTCTGAGCACAAATAAAGCTCCTTGTATGCAAGCATACAGTATCTTTATTTGGCTCAGGCTGACCCTTCTCATTGCTTACGCACAAAAAAAGAACCTAGAATTCCTTCTAAGTTCTTAAGAGGCGCCAACCAGATTTGAACTGGTGATAGAGGTGTTGCAGACCTTTGCCTTACCACTTGGCCATGGCGCCATATAGTATATATATGAAAGAAGCGGGAAATATATTCCTGCATCTTTTAAAATGACCCCAACGGGAATCGAACCCGTGTTACCGCCGTGAAAGGGCGATGTCTTAACCGCTTGACCATGGGGCCAATATTAAACTAAAAACTCCCCGAGTAGGACTTGAACCTACGACAGCGCGGTTAACAGCCGCGTGCTCTACCGACTGAGCTATCGAGGATTATTTACATACCTTAAAAACTGCACACTGATTTAAACTTCCATCCTTTTGGTC
>SVEM01000070.1 GCA_015057375.1 Lachnospiraceae bacterium | reverse complement strand
TCGAAAGCGGATGCAAGTAGATGTTGACGGAAACCTGCCGTGATGAAGGTCGCATATGATGGTATGTCGTAGATGGTTATATAGTTTTGTGATACACTAAAATTGTAACTCTTACCGTTTACGGTAAGGGTTTCTTTTTTTATGATTCAAGTGTCAACAGGTCACAAACCACATGCGCTTGCGCATTAGTGGTTTGGTGACTTGGGGACACGCCACAATATGAGCATAAAAGCGTGGCGTCAGCTACGCGATATGCGAATATTGTGTAGGATTGCGGGAGAGCGAAGCGCGGAGCAATCCGTTGAATCATGTTAAACAGTCTTTGTTATTAATGAAAGGAAGGTAACGAAAGTGAAGAACACAGTAGAAATCAGATGGCACGGAAGAGGTGGCCAGGGTGCTAAGACAGCAGCATTACTTCTTGCTGACGTTGCATTTAAGGCCGGCAAATATGTTCAGGGATTTCCGGAGTACGGCCCTGAAAGAATGGGAGCACCTATTACAGCTTACAACAGAATAAGTGATGATAAGATAACAGTTCATTCTAATATATATGAACCTGATTATGTGGTAGTTGTTGACGAGGGACTTCTTGATACAATAGATGTTACTGCAGGACTTAACCCTGACGGAGCAGTAGTTGTTAACTCAGGAAAACCTGTTTCTGAGATAGCTCCAAAGCTCAGAGGATATACAGGAAAAGTTTATACAGTAGATGCCCGTAAGATTTCTGTGGCTGCACTTGGTAAATATTTTCCGAACTCACCTATGCTTGCAGCAGTAGTTGCAGTATCAGGTGTTATGGATAAAGACCAGTTTTTAAATGAGATGGAGGCTTCATACCAGCATAAATTCAGTAAGAAACCTGAAGTTATCGAAGGAAATATGAATGCACTTCGCATGACATTTGAGGAGGTAAACGTATGATAACCGATAGAATTAGTGAAAAGTCACCTTGGCAGGATATAACTGAGGGAAATAAAATATATGAAGCTGCTACATCAAGACAGTTTAAGACAGGTGAGTGGAGAACTCAGGACCCTGTACATATAGTTGACAAATGTAAAGAATGTTACCTCTGTGTACCGGTTTGTCCGGACATGAGTATTCTTGTAGAAGAAGACGGAAATATATCATTTGATATGGATCATTGCAAGGGCTGCGGAATATGTGCAAAAGTTTGCCCATTTGATGCAATCAGAATGGAGGCGTAAAGATGGCTATAAGAGACAGATTATCAGGAAACGAAGCAATTGCTTATGCAATTAAACAGATAAATCCGGATGTTATGCCGGCATTCCCTATCACACCATCAACAGAGATTCCTCAGTATGTGGCTACATATATTGCAAATGGTGAGATAGATACAGAATTTATTCACGTTGAGAGTGAGCATAGTTCAATGAGTGCTACAATCGGAGCATCAGCTGCCGGAGCAAGAGCACTTACAGCAACATCATCATGTGGTCTTGCACTTATGTGGGAAGAGCTTTACGTTGCAGCATCAAACAGATTCCCTGTTGTACTTGCACTTGTAAACCGTGCTTTGTCAGGTCCTATCAATATCAATGCTGACCACTCAGACAGTATGGGAGCAAGAGACAGCGGATGGATTCAGATTTACGCTGAGTCAAATCAGGAAGCATACGACAACTTCGTTCAGTCATTCAGAATCGCTGAACATAAAGACGTAATGTTACCTGTTATGATATGTCAGGATGGTTTCATCACAAGTCACGGTGTTGAAAATATCGAGCTTGTTGAAGATAACCTTGTAAAAGATTTTGTAGGTGAGTATGAGCCTGAGCATTATCTTCTTAATTCAGAAGAAAAAATGGCAGTTGGTCCATACGCAGTATCAAACTACTACATGGAAACAAAGAGAGCTCAGACAGAAGCACTTCACAATGCAAAGAAAGTTATTCTTGAAGTTGCAGCAGAGTACGAGAAAATATCAGGAAGAAAATATGGTTTCTTTGAAGAATACAGACTTGATGATGCAGATTATGCAATTGTTATCATCGGTTCAGCTGCAGGAACATGTAAGGCAGCAGTAGATGAAATCAGAGAAAAGACAGGTAAGAAGGTTGGTATCCTCAAGATAAGAGTATTCCGTCCGTTCCCTGAAGAAGAGATTGCAGAAGCACTTAAGAATGTTAAGTCAGTAGCAATCCTTGACAGATCAGAGATGTTTGCCGGTACAGGCGGACCTCTTGGTGCAGAAGTTACTGCAGCACTTTATCGTGCAGGCCAGTTCAAAGAAGTTGTTAACTACATTTATGGTCTTGGTGGTCGTGACATCACTGTTAAAGACTTTGAAGAAGTATATGACGAACTTGAGAGAATGGCAGAGACACACGAAGTTAGAGATAATTATAAATACATAGGACTTAGAGGGTGAGGTGGAAGCAATGGAAAATAATTTCAACAAACCATACAATTTTAAAGAAGAAATGACAAAGAAAAAAGACAGATTTGTTCCGGGACACAGAATGTGTGCAGGTTGTGGTGGAGCAGTTGCAGTTCGTTCAGTGCTTCGTTCACTTCACGAGGAAGACAAAGCCGTAATCGGAAATGCTACAGGATGTCTTGAAGTATCAACATACATGTATCCATATTCAGCGTATGAAGACAGTTACATCCATAACGCATTTGAAAATGCGGGAGCAACAATGTCAGGTGTTGAGACAGCATACAACGTTCTTAAGAAAAAAGGTAAGATAAATGATACATACAAATTCATCACATTTGGTGGAGACGGCGGAACATACGATATCGGATTCCAGTCACTTTCAGGTGCGATGGAAAGAGGTCATGACTTCGTATACGTATGTTATGACAACGGTGCTTACATGAATACAGGAACACAGCGTTCATCAGCTACACCTAAATTTGCTGATACAACAACAACTCCTGCAGGTTCTGTATTAAACGGAAAAATCCAGGTAAGAAAAGACCTTGCTGCAATCATGGTTGAGCATGGAATTCCTTATGTAGGACAGACAACATTCCTTGGAAACTTCAAGGATATTTATACAAAATCAGAGAAAGCAATCTACACACCGGGAGCAGCATTTTTAAATGTATTGTCACCATGCCCAAGAGGATGGGGATATGATTCATCTGACATGATGGAAATGTGCCGCCTCGCTGTAGATACATGCTACTGGCCATTATTCGAGGTGGTTGACGGAACATGGACACTTTCATATGAGCCAAAGAAGAAACTTCCAATCGAAGATTTCCTCAGACCACAGAGAAGATTCAAGCATTTATTCAAGCCTGGAAATGAGTACTTACTTGAAGAGTTCCAGAAGATGGTTGATGAGAATTGGAACAATTTGCTTGTAAAATGTAATTTATAATAGTATTATAGAAAATAAAAACAAGGAGGATTATG
>SVEM01000030.1 GCA_015057375.1 Lachnospiraceae bacterium | reverse complement strand
TTGTATATATTTGTTATAATTTAAAAGTGAACAAGTGCAGAAAGTTCGTTTTGTAACAGTATGAAATGGGTCGAGTATGTCCTGGAACAGCAATGCATGAAGATCATTAATATTCGTGTTGCATATTATATGTGCCATACTATGGTTATTTCATTGTCGCAAATCGAAAAAGGATAATAAGTAAATTTGAATTTTGTGTTGGTACCCTATTAAAAGAATTAAATTGTATTATAGTAGGATGAAAAAATGAGAGGCCGCCCTATTAAAAAGAAAAAGTACTGATTTAGTAGGATAATAAAATTGAAAATTTCCCTACTATAATGTTAAAATGATAACTTAGTAGGGTAAGAAAAACTCAAAATGATAAATTAACAAGATAAAAAATCAAAAACTGCCCTACTAAAAAAGGAAAATAGCAGGTTAGTAGGATGCGAGAGAAAAAATCAGCCCTACTAAAAAAGGAAAATAGCAGGTTAGTAGGATGAGAGAGAAAAAACCAACCCTACTATAAAAGCCAAAACAACAATTCAGTAGGGCAAGACGAAAAAAACAAATAAAAAGTGCTATTGTCTGTAAACAATAGCACTATGTAATGCCGGTGGCCGGACTCGAACCGGCACGGATCGCTCCGCATGATTTTGAGTCATGTGCGTCTGCCAATTCCGCCACACCGGCAAGACTCATCAAACGAGTATCATTTTAGCACATACTGATTTTTCAGTCAAGAAATAAAAATGAGGTATTTGGATATGAAAAAAATTCTTTTAGTGGACGGTCACAGTATACTTAACAGAGCATTTTATGGTGTGCCTGATTTAACTGATGCAAAAGGCAGACATACAAATGCGGTATACGGTTTTTTGAATATTTTATTTAAAGTTATAGATGAAGAAAAACCCGATACTGTAACAGTTGCATTTGACGTTAAGAAAAAGAACTTCAGACATGAAATGTATGCTGAATATAAGGGAACAAGAAAGCCTATGCCTGCAGAGCTTCACGAGCAGGTGCCGATGATTCAGGAAGTTCTTGCGTCCATGAATATATGTGTAATTACAGCACCGGGATTTGAAGCGGATGATGTTATAGGAACAATTGCAAAACGAGCGGAAGCAGATGGTTACATAACAACAATCATATCAGGTGACAGGGACCTTCTGCAGCTTGTAAGTGATAAGGTTACGCTTCGCATACCTAAAACTAAGGCGGGAAAGACTATAGTTGAAGATTATGATCCTGCGGCGGTTATGGAAGCTTATAGTCTTACACCTGAGCAGATAATCGATCTGAAAGGTCTTATGGGAGATGCGTCTGATAATATACCGGGGCTTTACGGTGTTGGAGAAAAGACTGCAACTAAATTGCTTGTTAAATATGGCACAGTAGAAAATGTGCTTGCACATGTAGATGAGATAACTCCTGCAAAAGCGAAAAATGCCGCAATGGAAAATGGCGATCTTGCGATTCTTTCAAAAAAGCTTGCTACAATTAAGACAGATTGTGAAATTGAATATTCATTTAATGATACAGATCTTGAAAATATGTTTAACGAAAACTCTTATAAGCTTATTAAAGAGTTTGGATTTAAGAGTATGCTCGGAAGATTTGACGGACAGAGCATGAATAAAAATGAACGTATTGAATACGATGTCTGCGATGACGCTTATATAGCAGGACTGTATGTGGACGGACTTTCAGGAAAGACTGCTTTATATCTTATTGAAGATGAAGAAGAGGGACTTCTCGGTGCTGCCATTTGGGGCGGAGATAAGCCGTGTCTTCTTGCAGATATGGAAAAAAATGAAATAACAGAGATCGTAAACAAACTTCTTACGTCAGAAAAAACAGATGTAATAATGTTTGATATTAAAGAAAAACTTCATTTGCTTGATGTTTCTTATAATGGACATATATGGGATGCTCATGTAATGGCATATCTTCTTAATCCTGTAAAAGACAGCTACACAGCAGTAGATATTGCAGGTGATTATTTGGGAAGACAGATTGCTGAATACAAGGAACTTTTCGGAAAAAACAGCATATATAAATCATTTACTGAGGAAAGAGAAAGATATATTGACTATGTGATGGAAGAACTCAGTGTTCTTAAAGATTGCTACGAGGTGCTTGCCGAAAATCTTAAAGAAATGGGAATGTATAAGCTGTATACGGATATAGAGATGCCGCTTATATTTGTTCTCCATGGCCTTGAAAAGGAAGGTATAGGAGTTGACAAAAAAGCCCTGTCAGAATACGGCGAGTCGTTAAATGAAGGAATAAACAGACTTGAGCAGGAGATATACGGTTATGCGGGAGAGGAGTTTAATATAAACTCTCCAAAGCAGCTTGGTGTAATTCTTTTTGAAAAGCTTAAACTGCCACATGCAAAGAAAACGAAGACCGGATATTCGACATCGGCTGACATACTTGAGAAGCTTCGTATAGAAGATCCGATTGTACCGGCAGTGCTTGAATACAGAACATTGAGTAAGCTTAAGTCAACTTATGCTGACGGACTTGCGACATTTATAAGTGCTGACGGAAGAATACACGGAAAGTTCAATCAGACGAAAACTGCTACCGGACGTATAAGCAGTCTTGAGCCGAACCTTCAGAACATACCTATAAGAATAGAACTCGGAAGAAAGATAAGAAAAGTATTTGTTCCGAAAGAGGGATGCACATTCATAGATGCGGACTACTCCCAGATTGAGCTTCGTGTGCTTGCACATATGTCCGGAGACGAGAGCCTGATAAGTGCTTATAATGAAGGCCAGGACATTCACAGCATAACGGCATCCAAGGTATTTCATGTGGATGAGTCTGAGGTTACTTCAGAGCTTAGAAGAAGGGCAAAAGCGGTTAACTTCGGAATTGTCTACGGTATAAGTTCATTTGGTCTTTCAGAGGACCTCGGAATCGGTAAAAAGGAAGCGGAAGAATATATTAAGAGATATTTTGAGACATATCCTAAGATAAAGACATTTCTTGATAAAACGGTTGAGGATGCAAAAACACTTGGCTATAGTGTGACCGAGTACGGAAGAAGGCGTCCGATACCGGAGCTTTCCTCAGGCAATTTCATGCAGCGTTCATTTGGTGAGCGTGTTGCGATGAATGCGCCGATTCAGGGAACTGCGGCTGACATTATGAAAATTGCCATGATAAATGTCGGAAAGCGTCTTAAGGATGAAGGTCTTAAGACGAAAATGATACTTCAGGTGCATGATGAACTTCTTTTGGAAGCACCGAATTATGAGGTGAATGTTGCGAAAGCAATACTTAAAGAAGAAATGATGAATGCTGCAAATCTTCTTGTGAAAATGGAAGTAGAGGTAGGAAGCGGCGACGACTGGTACAGTGTAAAATAATTATTTATTGCGGAGAAAAATATGAAAGTTATCGGAATTACCGGTGGTATCGGAAGCGGTAAAAGTACAGTAATGTACATGCTCGAAAAAGAGTATGGTGCTGTCATTATCCTTGCAGACAAGCTCGGACATCTGGCAATGGAAAAAGACAGCAGTACATATAAAAAAATGGTAAGTGCATTTGGCACACAGATACTTGACTGTGACGGGCAGATAGACAGGGCGGTACTTGCGGATATACTTATGGCAGATAAGGAAAAACTCAGTATGCAAAACGGTATTGTCCATCCGTTTGTTATCGACAGGATAAAGAATACGATTGAGGAGAGCAGGGTGCAGGAAAAGAAGCTTGTATGTGTGGAATCTGCAATTCTTTTTGAGGCAGGCTGTGATGTTCTATGTGACGAGGTGTGGCTTGTTACGGCTGATCCTGATGTGAGAGTAGAAAGACTTATGCGTGACAGAGGGTATGACAGAAGTAAGGCGCATGCATTTATGAACAGACAGAAGCCTGACTCGTATTATGCGAAAAAATGCAGACGTATCATTTATAACAATGGTGACATCGAAAATCTTTCTAAACAACTGCAAAAACATATAGAGGAAAGTATGACAATATGATATACTCCCTATGGTACGAAAAGGGGATAACAAAATATGAAATTTGCAAGTTTTGCAAGCGGAAGCAGTGGTAACTGCGAGTTTATTTCAGACGGAAAATGTAATATACTCATTGATGCCGGAATAAGTACAAAAAGAATAGTGGATGGACTGTGCGATGTTGGTACATCGCCGGAAGATGTTTGCGGTATACTTATTACGCACGAGCACTCTGACCATATACAGGGGATAAATGTATTTTGCGGAAAATATAAAAAGCCGATATACGCAACATATAATACTTTAAAGGCAATTGAGGCAAATGATAAGAAGCACAAGCTGGACACATCATTGTTTCATGTAGTACAATCTGATGAAGCATTTGATATCGGAGATATGAAGATTACGCCATACACCATATCACATGATGCGGCTGATCCTGTGTGCTACAGAATCGAGGCGGACGGAAGAAGCATCGGAATGGCGACAGACCTCGGTACATATGACAATTACATAGTTGAAAAGCTTTCGGGATGTAATACATTGTTTATCGAGGCAAACTATGATGTGGCAATGCTCCAGGCCGGGAAATATCCGTTTTACCTTAAAAAGCGAATATTAAGTGATCATGGTCATTTGTCAAATGATATGAGTGCGAGACTTATACTTGAGCTTCTCGGGCGAAATGTGAATAATATTATTCTGGCGCATCTAAGCAAAGAGAATAATTATCCGCAGCTCGCATACGAAACCGTAAAATATGAGTTGTCAAAAGAATACGGCGACACAAGCAGATTTAATATGCAGACGGCACACAGAAGCTGTCCGTCCGATGTTATAAATATTTAAAAAGGAAGGATACAGTCATGAAGAAGACAATTATTACAGTAGTTGGAAAAGACAGTGTTGGAATTATTGCAAAGGTATGTACATATCTTGCTGAAAACGATGTGAATATTCTTGATATTTCACAGACTATAACAGGCGGGTATTTTAACATGATGATGATTGCAGATATTGCAAACAGCAAAAAGGCATTTACAGAGATTACAGACGATTTTGACGTGCTTGGAGAGAATATTGGCTGTGTTATAAAGATGCAGAGAGAAGATATATTTGACAAGATGCACAGATTATAAAAAGTTTTAAATTAAGAGAAGAGGATAGATATGGTTAATATACATGAAGTTTTGGAAACTAACCAGATGATCGAAAAAGAGAATCTGGATGTTCGTACGATTACTCTCGGAATAAGTCTGCTTGATTGTGCAGATAATGATTTAGATGAGCTTAACAGAAAAATATATAACAAGATTACAAGTACTGCAGCTAATCTTGTGGAAACCGGTGAAGCTATTGAGAAGGAGTTTGGTATTCCTATCGTTAATAAGAGAATATCCGTTACTCCGATAGCACTTGTCGGAGCTTCTGCATGTAAGACACCGGAGGACTTTGTTACTATAGCACAGACTCTTGATAAGGCGGCTAAGAAAGTCGGTGTTAACTTTATCGGAGGATATTCTGCGCTTGTATCAAAAGGAATGACAAATGCGGACGAGATGCTTATAAGATCTATTCCAAGAGCACTTGCCGTTACTGATATGGTGTGCAGTTCCGTAAATGTAGGTTCTACAAAGACAGGTCTTGATATGGATGCCATCCGTCTTATGGGTGAGGTTATACACCAGGCAGCAGAGGAAACAAGAGACAGGGATTCCATAGGCTGTGCAAAGCTTGTTGTATTTTGTAACGCACCAGATGATAATCCTTTCATGGCAGGAGCATTTCACGGAGTTACGGAAAGTGACGCCATAATAAATGTAGGTGTAAGCGGTCCGGGAGTTGTAAAGAAGGCGCTTGAGAGCATTCACGGTGCTGATTTTGAAGTGCTTTGCGAGACTGTTAAGAAAACTGCATTTAAGATTACGAGAGTCGGACAGCTTGTTGCAAAAGAAGCGTCAAAAAGACTTGGAATACCATTTGGAATTATAGATTTGTCACTTGCACCGACACCGGCAATAGGTGACAGTATAGCAGATATATTTGAGGAAATGGGACTTGAGCGTGCAGGTGCACCCGGAACAACAGCAGCACTGGCACTCCTTAATGACCAGGTTAAGAAAGGTGGAGTTATGGCTTCATCTTATGTCGGCGGACTTTCAGGAGCATTTATCCCTGTAAGCGAAGACCAGGGAATGATACGTGCGGTAGAATGCGGAGCTCTTACTATAGAGAAGCTTGAAGCAATGACCTGTGTATGCTCGGTAGGTCTTGATATGGTTGCAATACCGGGAGATACACCGGCTACAACAATATCCGGAATAATTGCCGACGAGATGGCTATAGGTATGATAAATCAGAAGACAACAGCAGTGAGACTTATTCCTGTTATCGGAAAAACAGTCGGTGATATGGTAGAGTTTGGAGGTCTTCTCGGCTATGCACCTATTATGCCTGTAAACGGATTTTCATGTGCAGACTTTGTAAACAGAAAAGGAAGAATACCTGCACCTATACATAGCTTTAAGAACTAATGGAGGAATGTTATGGTGCTCGATTATTTCAGTAAGATAAGCAGTGTTCCAAGAGGCTCAAAGAATAATAAAGCAATCAGCGATTTTCTTGTGGATTTTGCAAGGGAAAGAGGACTCAGATATTATCAGGATTCGGCATACAATGTAGTTATTTACAAAGATGCGTCAGAAGGATATGAAAACTGTCCTCCGCTTATTCTTCAGGGACATATGGATATGGTGTGCGAGAAAACTACAGACAGCAAGCATGATTTTTTCACTGACCCTATAGATATTGTCATTGAAAATAATATAATACGTGCCAAAGATACTACGCTTGGTGCGGATGACGGAATTGCAGTTGCATACATGCTTTCTATACTGGCAGACGACAGCCTTGTTCATCCGCCGCTTGAAATGCTTATTACTTCTGACGAAGAGATAGGCATGCTGGGTGCGATAGAGCTTGATAAGGATTGTCTTACGGGCAGACATATGATTAATATTGATTCGGAAGACGAGGGAATATTTGTATGTGCCTGCGCAGGAGGAATAAGGACACATTTCTCATGGGATATACAGAGAGCACCGGCACGCGGAATTGGTGTTAAGCTTGAAATAAGCGGACTTAAGGGAGGTCATTCCGGAACGGATATAGATAAAAACAGATCAAATGCTGTTATGCTTGCAGGAAGACTTCTCACATATCTGTCAGCAGTTGATTTTTCAATCATTGATATAACCGGTGGCAATAAGGATAATGTAATACCTAATGAATGCAGTGTGCAGTTATGTATAAAACCTTCCGATTATGATTCGTTTTTCTCAGAATATAACAAATATTCAGAACTTATTATAAATGAATTAAAGAGCAGTGAGCCCGGACTTGAGATGACGACAAGTGCACTTGATGATACAGCTGTAGAATCGGATTATATGGCACTTTCTAAAGATATGAAAGAAAAGCTTGTAAAGTTATTCAATATACTTCCAAATGGTGTGCATACGATGAGTGCCGATATATGCGGCATGGTTGAAAGCTCATCCAATCTCGGAATAATGCGAACCGAAGATGATTATATAAAAGTATGTGTATCAGTAAGAAGTCAGAAACAGTCTTATATAGATTATATTTGTAAGAGACTGTCAGTAATTGCAGATATGCTTGATGCAACATTTGATACGGCATTTGGATATCCGGGCTGGGATATAAAACCGGAATCGGATTTTCGTGACATGCTTTGCAGTGTATACCGTGATGTGACCGGAAAAGAGCCGGAGGTAACTTCCATACACGCCGGACTTGAGGGCGGTGTATTTTACGAGAAGATGCCTGACATGGATATTGTTTCAATCGGTCCTAATGTGAGAAATGTACACACGGTAAATGAGTATGCAGATATCGCTTCGGTGAAGAGAGTGTATGAGTATTTGCGATGTGTTGTAGAATCATTTGCAGAAAAATACAGATAAAATAAGAGGGTATAAAAATGAGTGGTAATGAATATAAGAAGCTTGACCACAGGCTTGTATATAAAGGGCATATAGTTGATTTTTATGAGGATGACATTATGCTCGAAAACGGCAATGTCGTACACTGGGATTATGTATCTCATAACGGTGCGGCAGCAGTTCTTCCTGTTGATGGTGATGGAAATATAATAATGGTAAGACAGTACAGAATCGGAACGGGAACAATGCTTCTTGAGATACCGGCAGGAGGTATGAAGCCGGGTGAAGATCCGTATGAATGTGCGGTCCGTGAGCTTGAGGAAGAAACAGGGTATATGTCTGACAATGTAAAGCACCTCATTGATGTAAATTCAGCCCCTGCATATACTTCGGAAACGGTATATATTTATTATGCCGAGGGATTGAAAAAGACCAACACAAATTATGATGAAGATGAAATAATTGAGATAGAAACATACACACTCTCCGAACTTGTTTCCATGGTTATGGCAGGGGAGATAACGGATTCAAAAACAATAGCTGCTATATTGGCTTATAATCAGTTGAAAAATGGCCAGAAATAATCGACATAAAAAAATTATAAGAGTAAAATGTGACCTTGTAAAAATATATTTTATAAATTTAACAACAGAAAGAAGTCTTGTATATGAGTATCAATTACATTAAAAAGGTTATGTCACCTGAGGAAATCAGGGCGGAATATGCGCTGACAGAGGAGCAAAAGGAACTTAAAAAGGTAAGAGATAAGGAAATAAAAGATATACTTACCGGAGAATCCGACAGATTCCTTGCAATTATAGGGCCCTGTTCAGCAGATAACGAGGATTCTGTTTGCGATTACATAAGCAGACTTGCAAAGGTTCAGGAAGAGATTAAAGATAAGGTTCTTATTATTCCGAGAATATATACCAATAAACCAAGAACTACAGGAGAAGGTTACAAAGGTATGGTACATCAGCCGGACCCTGAAAAGAAGCCGGATATCAGTGAGGGTATCATCGCAATGCGTAAGATGCATCTTCGTGCAATAAGAGAATCACATTTGTTTGCAGCAGATGAGATGCTTTACCCGGAAAACTGGCCATATGTGGAAGACATACTTTCATATGTTGCGGTCGGAGCGCGTTCGGTAGAAGACCAGCAGCACAGAATAGTTATAAGCGGATTTGATATACCGTGCGGAATGAAGAATCCTACAAGTGGAGATTTCCATGTTATGCTCAATTCCTGTAAGGCAGGACAGGCATCACATACATTTTTATACCGAGGCTATGAAGTAAAGACAGACGGAAATCCTTTTGCACACACAGTTCTTCGCGGAGCTGTTAATAAACACGGACAGAATATAACTAACTATCATTATGAGGATCTTATTCGTCTTGCCGGACTGTACGATGAATATGAGCTTAAAAACCCAGGAACAATAATAGACACTAATCATTCCAATTCAAATAAGGTATATAGCGAACAACCGCGAATAGTAGAAGAGATTCTTCACAGCAGACGTATCTCCTCAGATATAAGAAAGCTTGTGAAGGGTGTTATGGTTGAAAGCTACATCGTTGAGGGAAGACATAATATCGGACAGCATATTTACGGACAGTCCATTACCGACCCATGTATCGGATGGGAAGATACAGAAAAGCTTCTTAAGAATATAGCTGAAAAATTGTAGACATAAATATAGGATTTACATACGCTTCAAGAATACAACCTGCAAATAGGAGAATACTAAGGGTAATAATAACAGCCTTTGTATTCATTTGCAGGTTTTTTATTATATATAATATCGTAACAAGATATACAATGATATATATAATATACTGTGGAAAATACCACGCAATAAGATAAATAAATGCTTTTTTTTCATAGGCCATAAACATAAAAGCAGAGAAGGCACCGAATAAAAACCCATTTTTTGCACACAGCCAGATTGTATATGGCACACATACAGGTGTAAGAGAAAATAACCATAAAAGAACATAGCCGCCCATGCGTTTGATCATAATTCTCGTAACAAGAAAAATCTGTTCTTCATTTCCGATATACAAAAAACGATTTATCACATAATCAATAAAATCATCGGTTACATTTTTAAGCTCATCAAAATAAGAATCCGCAAATAAATACCCGGACATTATCCCTGCAAATATACAAATGGCAGTAAGAATTGAATATTTTTTCCATATCATAGGCTCATCCCCTTTTTATATGGGTATGCAGGAAATGCGGGAATATGTTAATTCCTTAGAATTATTGACTTTAACTTTGCATTAGTTTAGTATTACTAGAGAATGATAAATAGCAATTATAAGATGTGGAGGCTACATTATGGCAATAAGAACTATACGTGTTATGGGTGATGATATACTCAACAAAACATCTAAACCGGTTAAAGAAATGACAGATAAAGTCAGAACACTGATAAATGATATGTTAGACACCATGTATGATGCTCAGGGTGTCGGACTTGCAGCACCGCAGGTTGGTATTCTTAAGAGAATTGTGGTTATAGATGTGTCTGAGAATGCTGATAATCCGATTATACTTATTAATCCTGAGATTGTTAAGACAGAGGGAGAGCAGACAGATAATGAAGGTTGTTTATCGGTTCCGGGAAAGGCAGGAACTGTGACAAGACCGGAGTATGTCGAGGTTAAAGCACTCGATGAGAATATGGAACCAATAAGTCTGTGCGGAAACGGACTTCTTGCGAGAGCATTCGCACATGAGATAGATCATCTTGACGGAAAACTTTATGTAGATCTTGTAGAAGGCGAGCTGCATGACGTGGCAAACGACGAGGAGGATGAGTAACGTATAATGCGTATATTATATATGGGAACACCGGATTTTGCGGTGGGAGCTTTGAAGGCTCTTTATGATGCCGGACATGAAATTTGCGGAGTATTTACTCAGCCGGACAGACCAAAGGGACGAGGCGGAAAGGTTTTGTTTCCACCGGTTAAGGAGATGGCACTGGAGTTAGGGCTTGATGTGTATCAGCCTGTAAAAGTTAAAGACGAAGAGTATGTAAGCATCATAAGAGAACTTAGTCCTGAGCTTATCGTTGTTGCAGCATTTGGACAGATTTTATCAAAAGAAATACTTGATATTCCCAAGTACGGCTGTGTGAATATTCATGCTTCGCTTCTTCCGAAACACAGAGGAGCATCACCGATTCAGCAGGCTGTTATTGACGGTGATTCCGAGTCAGGTATAACTATAATGATGATGGATGAAGGGCTTGATACCGGAGATATTCTTATTCAGAAAAAAGTCAGTATAGATGAGAAGGAAACCGGAGGAAGTCTTTTTGATAAACTTGCAGTTTGCGGAAGTGAACTTATAACAGAGGCAGTAGAGATTCTTTCATCAGGTGATTATGAACTCACACCGCAGGGAGATGATTATTCCTATGCAGGTATTATTAATAAACAAAGAGGAAGTATAGATTTTTCAATGGATGCTGAGTCTATTGAAAGACTTATAAGAGGTTTAAATCCTTGGCCAAGTGCATATACTAAGCTGAACGGAAAGACGCTTAAGATATGGGAGGCTGATGTTATTTATGAAGAAACATGTAAGCCTTACGGAATGATAACAGATATTTCACAAAATGGTATTATAGTGACCACAGGAAGTAATAAGCTTATTTTGCGCGAGATTCAGCCTGAGGGTAAGAAGCGAATGTCTGTGAAAGACTACTTAAACGGTGCACGAATAGAGGTTGGCACCATGCTCGGCTGATATATGCGCCACAGAGAAACGGAGTGATAATATGTATAACGGTTTATATGGTTACGGATACGGTTACGGTATGTTTTTTGACCCGACATATTTTCTTATTCTTATCGGTGTAGTGCTTTCACTTATTGCATCTGCAAGGGTAAAGAGTACTTATGCAAAATACCAGAAAGTGCGGTCAAGAAGTAATATGACCGGAGCCATGACGGCAGAGAGACTGTTAAGGGCTAACGGCATAAATGATGTGAGAATTGAACATGTTGCAGGTAATCTTACAGATCACTACGATCCAAGGTCAAAAGTGCTTCGTCTGTCGGACAGTGTATACGGAAGCACATCGGTAGCAGCAATATCGGTAGCGGCTCATGAAGTAGGGCATTGCATACAGCATGCCAGGGGGTACGCACCTCTTAAGATAAGAACGGCACTTGTTCCCGTTGCTAATTTTGGTTCGGGAATATCCTGGATTCTTATCCTTGCCGGTATTTTCTTTGGCGGATTTTCATGGCTCATTGATCTTGGTATTATATTTTTCTCGGCAGCAGTTCTTTTCCAGATAGTAACACTTCCTGTTGAGTTTAACGCATCAAGCCGTGCACTTACGGCACTTTCGGATACAGGTATATTGTATCAGGAAGAAATAGGAAAAGGGCGCAAGGTGCTCCGGGCGGCAGCACTTACTTATGTAGCATCTGCGGCAGCGGCCATACTGCAGCTGCTCAGACTGGTATTATTATTCGGTAATAGAAGCAGGGATTAGTAAAGCATGGAAAAATCATATAATGAACGTCTTATAGCATTAGAAATAATAAATGATGTACTTGAAAATGGTGTGTTTTATAACGCATCATTTTCAAAATATATAAAGAAATATAATATAAGCAGTCGTGACAGAGGACTTGTTTCAGCACTTTCTTACGGGACGGTTGAAAGAAGCATTGAGCTTGATTACATAATTTCAGCTTACAGCAGTAAGCCGGTTGATAAATTAAAACCATATATCAGAAACATTCTCAGAATGTCTGTTTATCAGCTGATGTATATGGACCAGATTCCGGGAAGTGCAGCAGTAAATGAAGCTGTAAAGTTGGCGGTAAAAAAAGGATACGGCGGTCTTCGTGGATTTGTAAATGGGATACTGAGAAACATTATAAGGACAAAGGACGAGATTACATATCCTGATAAAGACTTATATCCGGTAAAGCATCTTAGCGTTGTATATTCGGTTCCGGAGTGGCTTGCAGAACACTATCTTAGTGAAATGACATATGAAGAAGCAGAAAAAATGCTTGCGTATTTTCTTGAAGAAAAGGACACGACAATACGCATTACCGGAAACGGAATGACAAAGAATGAGCTTATGTTACAGTATGACAAAAGCGGTATAGAATATACTACTGATACAGCTTTTGGTTATGCATTAAGACTTACAAAATCAGGAGATATTACAGCTCTTCCGGGATACAATGAAGGTAGTTTTATAGTTCAGAATGAGAGCTCTATGATTCCTTCGCATATAGCCTGGGAGTTGATTAAGGATAGCGAAAAAGAAGAAATTAATGTTCTTGATGTATGTGCATCACCGGGTGGAAAGTCGCTTCTTTTGGCAAACCTTGCGGCAGAAAAACCGGAAATTTCTTTAAGAATAGATGCGAGAGATGTTTCTGAGGAGAAGACAGACAGTATTAATAAAAACTGCGAGCGACTTGGAATAGATAACATTTATACTCAGGTCTTTGATGCCTGTGTCTTTGATGAGGAAAGTAAGAATAAATACGATGTCGTTATAGCAGATGTTCCGTGTTCGGGACTTGGCGTTTTGGCAGGAAAATGTGATATTAAACACAATGCAAGTAAGACAGGTATGGATGAACTTGCAGATATCCAGAAAAAGATAATTGCTACTGTTTCAGAGTACGTTAAACCTGGTGGATATCTTATATATTCAACATGTACGCTGAATAAAGCGGAGAACGAAGAAAATGCAGATGCAATTCTTGGTTCGCCTGAATATGAAAAGGTTGATATAAAAGATATGCTTCCGGAGAAACTTAAAGATTATGTAACTGAAAAAGGATATGTAAAGATTATACCGGGAAATATACGTGCAGACGGATTTTTTGTTGCGGTATACAGGAGGAAATAATTAGGTGAGTGCAAAATACGATAATTTGCTCGATTATACTCTTAGTGAGCTTACAGAGCTTGTAAATGAATACGGAGAAAAGAGCTTTCGTGCAAAGCAGCTTTATGAATGGCTTCATAAGAAACTTGCTTCCGAATATGATGAGCTTACCAATCTGTCAAAGGATTTCCGTAAGAAACTTGCGGAGGAACATGTAATAAGACCGATGCAGATACATGACAAGCTCGTTTCGAAAAAAGACGGAACAGTAAAATATATCATGAAGACATCCTCAGGCAGCATAATAGAAAGCGTTGCGATGCAGTATTCATACGGAATGAGCGTGTGCATATCATCACAGGC
This sequence comes from Lachnospiraceae bacterium, assembly GCA_015057375.1. Taxonomy (GTDB): domain Bacteria; phylum Bacillota; class Clostridia; order Lachnospirales; family Lachnospiraceae; genus V9D3004. Next base: position 12,030 of record SVEM01000030.1, on the reverse strand, counting down.
AGGCTGTCGTATGGGCTGCAGTTTTTGTGCTTCTACACTTCTTGGTCTTGAGAAAAGTCTCAGTGCGGCAGAGATGCTGTCACAGATATACATAATACAAAAGGATATGGGAAGACGTGTTGATAACATAGTTATCATGGGAATCGGAGAACCATTTGACAATTATGAGCAGGTAATAAAGTTCCTTCGCATGATAACGGATGAAAATGGACTTAATATCAGCCAGAGAAATATAACCGTATCTACCTGTGGACTTGTGGATAAAATGTATGACTTTGCAAATGAGCATTTACAGGTTACGCTTGCGGTATCGCTTCATGCGCCGAATGATGAGATAAGAAGAAAAATTATGCCTGTAGCTAACCGTTACAGCATGAAAGAAATAAAGGATGCCTGTATATATTTTACAAAGACTACCGGAAGGCGTGTTACATTTGAATATACACTCATTTCCGGAGTAAATGATTCTATAGAATGTGCAAAGCAGCTTGCAGACTATGTAAAGGATATGTTGTGTCATATTAATCTCATTCCGGTAAATGAAGTTAAGGAACGAGATTACGAACGTGCAAGCACGGATGCAATCGTAGCATTTCAAAAATACCTTGAAAAAAATCGAATAAATGGTACAATTAGAAAAGGAATGGGCTCTGATATTGAAGCTGCCTGCGGACAGCTCAGAAGACAATATTCCATATAAAACAGAGTGTAACTGAAAACAGTATTGGGGAGAAGAAGTTTGAAGACATTCACAATAACAGATGTGGGAATGAAAAGAACAGTCAATCAGGACTGTGTATATTGTAATGAAAGCAATGTAGGCATATTTCCTAACTTGTTTATTGTTGCCGACGGTATGGGTGGGCATAAAGCAGGAGATATGGCTTCAAGGTTGTGCGTTTCCACATTTACTGAATCGGTAAAAGCCAGTGACTTGAGAACTCCTGTCAGTGTACTTGGAGAGGCTGTATTTACTGCACATAATAAGGTTCATGATGTGTCATCTGATAATGATGATTATACAGGCATGGGTACAACACTTGTAGCAGCAACAATTATTGATGATAAGCTGTTTGTTGTTAATATTGGTGACTCGCGTCTGTATATTTTACGTGATGAGCTTATACAGATTACAGAGGATCATTCTCTTGTGGAAGAGATGGTAAAGTCAGGAGAGATTGAGAAGGACAGTGTAAGAAGTCATCCTAACAAGAACATTATTACCAGAGCTCTTGGTATAGGATATGATGTCCAGCCTGACTATTTTAATATTGATGTTTGTGAAGGAGATATTATTCTTATGTGTACTGACGGTCTTATCAATGAACTGTCGGACAATGAGATTGAATATATAATAAAGAGCAATGGCGACAATCTGGATAAAGCCGGAATGACGCTTCTTAATAAGGCCAATGAGGCCGGAGGAAAAGACAATATAACTGTGCTGCTTGTGAGGGTATAAGACCCGGAGAGGATACTTGTATATGATTAAAATTGGAATGTTGATATGTGACAGATATGAGATTATCGAAAAGGTTGGAACAGGTGGAATGGCTGATGTATACAAAGCCAAGGATCACCGTTTGAACCGTTATGTTGCTATTAAAGTATTGAAACAGGAATATAGTGCGGACACTAAGTTTGTTACAAAGTTTCGTGTAGAGGCACAGTCCGTTGCAGGACTTACTCATCCGAACATTGTTGCGGTTTATGATGTTGGTGATGAGGACGGGCTTTATTATATTGTTATGGAGCTTATTGAAGGCATTACCCTTAAAAAGTATATTGAGCACAAAGGAAAACTTGATATTAAAGAAGCTCTCGGCATATCTATTCAGATAGCACAGGGCTTATCAGCAGCGCATGCAAATCATATTATTCACAGAGATATAAAACCTCATAATATAATTATTTCAAGAGAAGGAAAGATCAAAGTAACTGATTTTGGTATTGCAAAGGCAGCAAGTTCCAACACTATTACTTCAAATGCCATGGGTTCGGTGCATTATATTTCACCTGAGCAGGCAAGAGGCGGATTCAGTGATGAAAAAAGTGATATTTATTCTCTTGGTATTACCATGTATGAGATGTTGTCAGGTAAGGTTCCGTTTACGGGAGACAGTACAGTATCTGTAGCTCTTTCTCATATTCAGGATGAGGCACCTTTACTTGATGTGGTAGCACCTCAGGTTCCGAGTGTTATTTGCAGAATTGTAGAAAAATGTATGCAGAAGAAACCAGAAATGAGATATCTTTCAGTTGAAAGCCTTATTGCAGACCTTAAAAGGGCGGTGACTGATCCTAATGGAGATTTTGTAAAGATTGAGCCGGTTGTAGTAGAGGATGCTCCGACTATTCATATTTCGGATGAGGACCTTAAGGTTATAAAAGAAGGGACAAAGACAATAGTTGTATCTCAGGATGTGTCAGAAGACAATCTTGATCTTTCGCATATTGATAAAGAGCCTGAAGATGAAGGAGGAGAAATCGATCCAAAACTCGAAAAGGCTGTAGTTATAGGAAGTGTTGCTGCAGGAATTATTCTTGCGCTTATAGTGGTATTTATAATATTTAAGATATTTGCCGGCGGCGGTGGAGATAATCCGGGTTCTGATCCTACACCGACAGCAGATGTGACAGCAACCGCTTCTCCTGATCAGTCAGTAGAAGGGGTGACACTTAAAGACTTAAGTGATATGGATAAGCAGACAGCAATGGCATATATCAATAGTCTTAATATGAGTCTTAGTATCGAGACAGAGGAAAGTGAATCTGAAGAGATTGAAGCAGGCCGTGTTATTTCTACCAGTCCTGTGGAAGGCAGCCAGATTTTTGCCGGAGAAGTTATTACTCTGATTATCAGTAGCGGTCCTAAGAAAGTTCCTGTACCTGATGTTACAGGAAAGACACAGGAAGAAGCAGAAGATATACTTGAAGAAGCAGATTTCACAACATCTGTAGAATATGATTTCAGCGATACTGTTGAAATAGAAAAGGTTATAAGAACTGAACCGGCAAGTGCAGAAGAAGTTGAGCCGGGTTCAGAGGTTAAGATAATTCTCAGTAAAGGAAAAGAAACTATATTTGTACTTGTTCCTTCACTTACGAATATGTCACAGAAAGAGGCTAAGAAGGCTCTTAAAAAACTGGATCTTGTACTTGGATCTGTAACATCAGGATATTCAGATACTGTTCCTGCAGGATGTGTTATTTCACAGACTGTTTCTGAAGGAACTGAGGTGGAGACAGGTACTTCAGTAAGTGTGGTTATAAGTATGGGACCTGAACCAAGATATATTTACACAGGTTCCGTGACTATATATGATAATCCGTTTACTGCAGAGCTTCCAAGCGGTACTGTTAAGTTTGTACTTAATCAGGACGGAACAAGCAAGGTTGTAACAGAACAGGTTATGACACCTGAGAACTTCCCATTCTCACTTTCAGCACAGGGTGTAAGTGAGTCAGAGGGTGAGATTGTTATGTATGTTAACGGAGCAAGATTTATGGCATACAATATCAGCTTTACTAAGATAGCGCAGTAGTATGAGAGGTCGTATAGTAAAGGGTATTGCCGGATTCTATTATGTGTATGCTGAAGACGGCAATACGTATGAGTGTAAAGCTAAAGGTGTATTTCGTAACAGAAATGAAAAGCCGCTTGTCGGGGATATTGTTGACATAGAGATAACAGACGAGGACAAGCAGCTTGGTAATGTTGTATATATACATGACAGGACAAATGCACTTATCAGGCCGGAGGTTGCAAATGTTTCGCAGGCTGTAGTTGTATTTGCGGCAGCCAATCCGGCAATTAATTATCATTTACTTGATGAGTATCTTATATGGATGAGATATTGTGACGTGCCTGTCATTTTATGTATAAATAAAACTGATTTAGTAACAGATGCTGAACTTGGCGAGATTCAGAGAATATACAAAGACAGCGTTGAAAAAATATTATTTATCAGTGCAGAGACCGGTTATGGATGCGATGTGCTGTTAAATGAACTTAAAGGGAAAATGACTGTTCTTTCAGGCCCATCGGGTGTAGGAAAGTCATCAGTCATGAATATCCTTAATCCGGAGGCTAATGTTAAGACCGGAGATATAAGCAAAAAACTCGGACGTGGAAAACACACGACAAGACATTCGGAGATTTTCTGTATAGACGATGATACTTATGTTATGGATACTCCGGGATTTTCTTCATTGTCACTTCCGATGATGGAGGTAGTCGATTTGAAGGGGTATTTTCCTGAGTTTGAGCAATATGAAGGGAACTGCAAATTTCTTGGATGCATTCACGAAAATGAACCGAAATGTGCAGTGAAAGATGCTGTGGCAAATGCTGATATTGCTAAAGAAAGATACGACAGCTATATTTTGATGCTGGATGAGATAAGGCAGCAGAAAAGGTGGTAGAATCACATGGATATAACATATAAGCTTGCACCTTCCATACTTGCAGCTGATTTCGCAAAGCTTGGTGAGGAACTCGGGCGTCTTAAAGATGCCGGTGCAGATTATGTACATATAGATGTAATGGACGGAATGTTTGTACCTAACATATCTGTTGGAATTCCTGTAATCAAATCAATCAGGGCATACTCGGATATGTTTTTTGATGTACATCTTATGGTACAGGAACCGATAAGATACATAGAAAGATTTAAGGAAGCAGGAGCTGACGGAATAACAATTCATTATGAAGCGTGTTCGGATGTGGATGCTGCGCTTGATGAGATTGTAAGGGTTGGTGCAAGACCTGCAATATGTATAAGTCCGGATACTCCGTATGAAAGTATCATTCCATATCTTGATAGAGTAAAGATGGTACTTATAATGAGTGTATATCCGGGATACGGCGGACAGAAGCTTATACCTGAAACACTTACAAAGGCAAAGAATTTAAGAGAATATATTACAGAGCATAATTTGGATGTAGACATAGAGATGGACGGTGGAATAAAGCTGGATAATCTTAAAACAGTGGTAGATGCAGGCGTTAATGTCATTGTTGCGGGAACCGGAGTGTTTGCCGGAGACCTTAAGGAAAATGTGAGAAAATTCAAGCAGATACCATAGTAGTTAAAAGGTGCGGACTGTTTGCAGGAAATGAGATGTGGATATGTTAAAAGATAAAGACATCAGGGAACCGTTATTTGATTTTTTGGAAGAGTCATACGGAAAAATCCGTATAATTGAAGAAAAACAGATAGGCAAGTCCAGAGCCGATATAATGATGGTAACGACCGATTCATTATATGGCATCGAGATAAAAAGTGATGCGGATACATATGCCAGACTTGAGAGGCAGATAAAGGATTATAACAGATTTTTTGATTATAATATAATTGCAGTAGGAAGCAAACACGCTGGAAGTGTTGCTGAGCATGTTCCCGACTGGTGGGGAATTATTACGATAGATGAGTGTTGCTGCGCAGAAAATGATGTTATAATTCCGGATTTTTATATTCTCAGAGAAGCCGCAAAAAATCCAAAAAGGGAAAAGAAAGTAAAGCTGCGCAATCAGCTTTCTTTTTTATGGAGACCGGAACTTGCACACATTCAGGAAATAAATAATATTGCGAAGTATAAACAGAAAAGTAAGCTTTTTGTTATTGCGAAAATAATGGAAAAGGTCGACGTTGATCTTTTGAAAAAACAGATAAGCGATGAATTATTTGAGAGGGATTATAATACGATAGCAGAGAGGATTGAGGAGTATAAGAGGAAGAAGTAAATTTGTATAGCAAACAACTATTGATAGAATTTGACAATTACACTAAAGTGATGATTACAAAAGATAAAATACGATAGCAATAATAGACATGAGATAAACAATAGTGCTGCAATAAGTTGTATAGAAGGGGAGACAAAAATGGATTTAAAGATTATATGTTTGTTTATAATATGTATTTGTACGGTGGTGGGAATAATTATGAGTGCAAAATATTTAAAAACCAAGTTGATGTGGTTAGTAATTACTCTACTACTGATAGGTCTTATTATAAACATATCACACCTACTCTTATTAATAAATGGCACAATTCGATAAAGTAAGACTTCCTGTTTTGTGACAGCACCAGCAAGCATCGCCTTTTGTTTGATGATAACAATATTTACAATATTGCGGTTACTTATTGATAGTACAACACTGGCTGGTACAATTATAAGAATTATGTGGATCATATCCGGAGTATTAGCCACTATCCTTGCCGGAATTCATTTAATGAAGGCAAAAAAACAACACAAGGATTAAGGCGAAATCTGATGTAATAATAGTAGCAAAAGTATCCTCTTAAATATTTGTTGCGTGGAGGTAGAGGTAAAAGTGGAGGTAAAATTAGTAAACGTTGATGTGAATCCGATTTTCGTTGATCATCAAAATGGTATATTTTTACTTAATAAGGGGGAAAGTGTTTCATTTTCACAGTATGATAAGTTTGATTTTAGATTAAGACATTTCAAATCTGACTCAAACAACTCGATGATGTATATGGCTACCGCATTGATATCATACGAGCAAGATCGTATAGAGTTCACTGTGGATGGAGAATACCGCGTCGAACCACAAGAAGAAAATGTGTTGATTAAAGTCAAGAGTTACGAGTATGTATTTGATAAAAACATTTCATATAATATATTTGTGTTTAACTGTAATTCTGCGAGTATTAAATGCACAAAATACTTTGTTCCAAAAAGAGAAGATATTTTAAGAAAATGTCGAATGCTTTATTTGTTTGGTGGAAAAAAGACCTTTTTCCCAATTTGTTTGTTCCTTTTTGTTGTTTCGTTTTGTTGTGTTTTGCTGGGGATTCGCCTTTTCGAAAACATTTTATTCCTAATTGGTTCGGGCATATCCGCTGTGTTGCTAGGAAGATCTTATATCCGTTCTCTCCGTGTTCTCCGTGAATCTTCGGAAGAGGAAAAAATACGCGCATATATGAATTCCGAGCGAACAGAGTATCGAACAAAGGAGGATGATATGGTGCAAAGAAATTTGGATAAAGATTTAATGGGAGAGAAGTATTGGTAGATTAAATAAAAAGAAACAACCATAGGAGGATATCAAAGATGTTTTTAAAATCTTTTTTACCAGCTATCTCTATTTTACTGGGGATATTTGGAATTGTAATGATAAACAAATTCCCTATGAAGAAGTATTCACTTGAAGAGAATTACCGGAGAATAACTATTTATTCATCTATTGGATATGCATATGACGTTATCATGTTTCTTTTTCTAGGTTTTTTTCTCATGCCACCGGGTGAGTATGGAACGTGGATTGAGATAATTATAACAATGGTTGTTATGCTTTTTTATGCTCCTGCATGTCTTATCACTAGTTTTCGCTTAAAAAAACGTATGAAACAGTTACATGATTCGCAAGATAATGTAAGCTGGGAAAATGAGTTAAATTATAATTTTTTAAACCGAATATTAATTTCTTCTATTTTCTTTAAGGCATTTTTCTTATTGTTTGGAATCATTTGGGTGGTTGAGGTGTAACTTTATTAGTATTTTAGTAGATAAACATAATACTATGTGTTAACTTCAATGTAGAATTTCAAATTAATCATATTGCGACAGCTTACTGTAGCAATATAAAAAGTGCTGCTATTGCGACAATAATTAACGCTATTAGATATATCGTGTCTGCGGTAGCTGGCGTAATTGGTGGACAAGGAAAAAAATATATAATGGGGATGATTTGATTGCTTGAAGCGGTCAGAATGTATCAAATAATAAACATATTGGCTTTATTATTGCCTATATTTTGCAGTCTATTTAAAAAGAAAATGCAAAATAATAAGTGGTTTTATTTTGGAATAGCGAGATGGGTGTATTATTCCTGTGGAATAGGTGTTTCAATTCTTACATTAGGAATTATAGCAATTATCAAAGAAGAGAACAGAAGCACGGATGATATCGCTATAAGCTGGCTTTTTTTAACGTATTGTATCATGGCTAATTGTATAATGGTAGTACAAAGGGTTTGGAAAATAAAATATAACGATGAAATTGTTGTGTTTAGAAATTCTTTTGGGATAGTAAGGGAATATAATATTAATGATTTGCATTTGCGTCTAAATAGTAGATTGTGCAAGGTGCTATGCAATGGAAAAACGATTATACAGTGGGACACGCTCATTATGAACAGGATCGAGGAAGTGAATTTTTGCAGAACGCTATCTAAGGTATATCGATTGTAGAGAGGATAGTGGAGTATAAGAGGAAGGATATACCGTGAAATATGAGGAGTCTATTAATCCTGTATATTGTGAGGGTTGCTTCTTAAAACTCATAAGGAGAAGATTATGAAAAAATTTGAATTTGATATCAAAACTCCAAAAAAATTATCTATAGAGGAAAATGATTGGACATGTAAGATGAAGTGTTCAAATAAAATAGGATTCTTCTGTCTAAAATCACCCGTTACAAAAGAAATAACATACAACAAAGGTGAAACTATTCGATACTGTAGACATACCGTATTGGGAATTGGGTATGTAGATGATGGATTTGTCTTTAAAGGTGTGGCAGTATTTGATTTTTATGAGAGATGTTTGTTTGTGTTGGCATTATTGATTGGCATCAGTTATGCAGCGGGAAGTATTTATAGCGGATGTTTTTGGGCGAGTCTATTTTATTTGTTAATTACTTTCCTTTCAAGGGATGATGATGATTTTTATCTTCATAAGGCTCAGATGATGTGTCAAGTGGAAAGCCATTACTGAGAATATAAACGGTTATATGGTGAATATGTCAATATCTTGTTTGATTACGGTAACGCTTTATCTATATGAGGAGGAAAAGTGAAAATACGATGAATAATTTTCATACTTTTTTGAAGATATTTAAAGGATTTGTGATTGCGTTCTTAGGGTTAATTCTTGCGATTACGATTCCGGTAAAATTGCGAGAGCATAATTATTGGCAGGTGTTGTTAATTATCGTTATGGCAGCATATCAATTTACTATCCTTTTTGCTTTGTCTTTTTATTTTAATTCAATGGCTGTTAACTTTACTGCAGATGCGGAATATATGTATTTAACTTATGGAGATGGGAAAGAAATTGTTTTTTTACACTCATGTGTTAAAAAAATTGAGCAAACGCCTAATAAGTTTATATTTTATCTTTCTAATGGTGAAAAATATTATTTATCAAACATTCATAGTATTTCTGGTTCAAGGAAGAAGAGGCTATTGGAGCTCAAGAAAATATATCCAGGATTCTTATGAATGTATGGAAAATAATTTGGATAGTAACATTTTATAGTATTGCTTTGTTTTTTATTGAAATGAGTATTTTCACGGATAAAACATCAATTGTTAGTATGCTGATTTCAATAGTTTGGAGGTGGGAGCGATAATGAAAAAAAGAGTTTTTGTTCTTGTTTTATTGCTGTTTTTGGTAGGCATATTTTCGCTTACTATTTCATTCGATGGTTTTTTCTTTACAACAAAATTTTATGAAGACCCGTTGCGGGCATACAACGCAGGAGCTACATATAATGCTATATATGGTGATACTCACGCTGAAAGAGAAGTTGGAGTAGTTAAAATTGATGAAGAAAAAGCTCTTTTTATTGGTGAGCTATCAAACGATTGTTTTATAGTTGCGGGAATGAATATAAAAAATGAAAAATACGCATTCGATGGCACCAAGTCTATTTTTGAATATAGTAATGAAAGGGATGTGAATGCTTATAAGCAAACAAAAACAAAGTCAGGTTACGTAAAGTGGACCATTGCTTGTGATAAAAAAAGTACAGAAGAATTGGTTGGTGTAAAAACAATTATGGAGTATACGCTTTCTGATGGACGCCCATTGTTACTTATTGTTTTTGATTAATCGCTTTGCGATATATTTGTAGAGGTTAGCGAAAGATGTGCTCCACCATAGATTTCAGTGATTTGTTTCACTGTCATCTATGGATGGAGCATATTAACAGTTAATCTCTTTTCCTTTTCAATATTTTATACAATAGGTGAGCTATAGTTCACTCAGTTTTTAATTAGTGTTCCAAATATCTTTGCCATTGTACAGATAAATATAAAAACATCTAAACAATTGACGATTTGCAGAAATTATAAGATAATGAAGATAACATTTTCAAAAGGGGACAAAATATGATTTTTAAGTCTTTTTTCCTAGTCATCTCTATTTTCCTGGGGATATTTGGAATTGTAATGATAAACAAATTACCAATGAAGAAGTATTCACTCGACGGAAATTACTGGAGAGTAGTTATTTATTCATCTATTGGATGTGCATATGACGTTATCATGTTTGTTTTGCTAAGTTTTTTTCTCATGCCACCGGGTGAGTATGGAACGGGAATTGAGATATTTATAACAATGATTGTTATACTTTTTTATGCTCCTGCATGTCTTATCACTAGTTTTCGCCTAAAAAAACGTATGAAACAGTTAAATGATTCGAAACATAATGTAAGCCAAATGAATGTGCTAAATATTTCTGTTTTCTTTAAGGCACTTTTCTTTTTGGTTGGAATCATTTGGGTGGTTGAGGTGTAACTTTATTAGTAAGTTGAGATAATTTTACGAGGAGAAAATACATGAAAAAATTTTTAAATATCGGCATTACAATTATATTAGTTTTATCAATCATGGGATGCAGTCAATCTAACAGGCTTCATGGAATACATCTTCCAGAGCCAATAGATAAAAAAGTATATAAAAATATAACCTTTAGTGATACAGTCAATTATTATATATACTATTATGATGAAAAAACGATAAATGAATTTTTTGGCATGGAGGGGTTTGAAAAAGTAACTGCAAATAATATTGATGAAATAACAGGCTATATGAAATGGTTTAAAAGACGCGCAAAAGCATGTGACGAGCCGTACAAGTATAATTACAAGTCTTTTCTTGAGGAGGGAGATTTATATTATCTGGTGGATTATTTAATAGATGAATATGATGATAATCCTCTTTTGAAATATCAGCGATATAATTTGTTTTATGTTGATGTTTCAGAATGTATTCTTTATGTTCTTCATGTGGATATATAAAAAATTATGGCTGAAAGTGTTTGTTTCTAAATAATTTTATTGTAAATTATTAAAACAATATACTAAGCTTGTTTGTCATAAATGTATTTGGTAATATTTTTAAAAGACTGAGTAATCTCGCCGGAAGTATCAATTAGATGCATACGGCGAGATTATATAAAAATAAACAACCATATAATTAAATATCTATCTATGAAAAAGTCATCTTACGTCATGGTAAGAAAAAATGAGAATAACTGACATGTTTTCTACCCATTGAACAAATTAAAAGAATGATGGGGAGAAAACAAGCATAAAAGTCTCTAAAAGTTCTGCCCATAAGATGATTTTTATTATCTGATAGTAAGAACTTTACAGTAAACAAGATGAGATTTTCTGGCCATCTAATAATATTTAGCTTTCATGGGTAGAAATCAATTACGCAGATACATATAAAAACAGCTAAACAATTGACGATTTGCAGAAATTATAAGATAATAAAAAAAACATTTTCAAAGGGGCATTTTAATATGATAAAAACAATACTCAAAATTGAAGGAATGATGTGTGCGCATTGTGAGGCTCACATGAATGAAGCAATAAAAGAAAAGTTTGATGTTGTGAAAGTTGTTTCATCTTCAAAAGATAATGAAACAGTTATCGAAAGCAAAGAAGAACTTGACGCAGATAAAATAAAAGAAGTTGTTGCGGAAGCGGGCTATACTTTTGTTGATATGGCAGCAGAGCAGCTCGAAGATAAGATGTCATTTTTTCAGAAAATAAAAAACAAATTATCATGAAACGGGAACGTATATGAAGAAAGATAGAAGCATAGGAAAATATATTCGAATAGTATTTATCATTATTTTTTCTGTTGTTTTTTGTGTGTCTGCATTTATGATAGCGAAGGAGCTTTTGGAGCTTAAAAAGGATGCAGATACATTTGATACACTGGCAAAAGAGATAGAGCTGGTTTATGACAACGAAGAAGAAGGTGAT
>SVEM01000029.1 GCA_015057375.1 Lachnospiraceae bacterium | reverse complement strand
CAACTGTTATATATAAAACAAGGTCGGAAGTCTCTCTTTTGAGTTCCTTCCGACCTTCATTATCATAGAAGATTTGAATTTACAGAGTTTTTTTCACACACTCGCTCCTTTTTGATTGTTGTATTTATTACCTCATATTATTAACGTTTTATATAACATTCTTTTTGAAGATATGATTGCTTACATATTGTATTCTTATTATATAATAATCAACACTACACACACACTGATTGCTATTAAATATGTTATTATATCAGATTTCAAGTCATATTATTTCTTTTCTTCATTACAAAGCTTACGGTATTTTATAACCTTATATACAGACAAAAGAGCAAACGAACACACACATATCCCCAACATAAGATTTACTGATACATCTCTTATCAGCGGATTAAGAATCACTAAAAATAATAATACTACAAAATCTTCTTTTGGCATAACAACCTCCTTGTAGGATTTTATTATATATATTTGTTCTTTAATTACTTTAATCGTAAGCGCTCAATAACAGAGTGCCTTATATTAAAACAACATCTTCATCCAAATTCTGTGTAGGTTTAAATGGTGCCGCCACATATGTCACTACCAGTATTTCTGTCGGATTAATTATCCACACTTCAATAATTAATCAGTGATATCTACTTTTTATTCTTTTATTTCTGATATTTCAATACATTCTCCTTCTATAATATCATATACAGCCAAGTATTTTTTATTAACTCGCTGTGTACCTTTATCATCTTTCAAAGCAATTTCAACAGAAACTTCGTAATATTCATTATATTCCTCAATTCCTCTCTCAACATATTTCCATGAAATCACATCAACAACATTATATTCTCTATATTCCTGGACTAGCAGCTCCAACACTTCTGGCTTTATAGTATCTTTTACATATATCTTCGAAGAAAAATCTATCATTTTAGAACTTATAAAAAAGAGAATAATAATTATGACAACCCTAACTATTATGGAATGCTTTATTTTAATTCTTTTGATTAATTTATTCAACAATACCGGACAAGAAATTATTGTTAATACAATATGTACTGGCAAATATATATACGTCGTAGCAAAAATTGCAAAAATCATATACACAAAAAATATCCACATAAGTACTTTCCCTAATATTTTCATAACAGCATTTCTCCCTAGTTAAACTTTTATTAAATCTCACTGTTTTTTTATCAGTAAATAAACATCATAAATTAAAAATATTATTAAAACAGTTATCAAAACAATCACTAATGGCAATGGCCATATTTCTGCATTAATCGTTCTGCCTATAATTAGCAAAACAACGTGTATTATGTAAAAGATACACCTAATCATTCTCTCAACTTTCATACCTTTTTCCTTTATACACATATTTTATTCATACTACCTTATAATAATTATCACTATACATAGAATAATCATTATCAAATAAAATATTATGTCCGATTTTACATTATAATTTTTCTTTTCTTCCTCGCAAAGCTTACGATATTTAATAACCTTATATACTGATAAAAGAATAAGTGAAACCATATATATCCCTAACATAAGATCTACGGATATATCTCTCACCCATGGACTAAACAACACATAAAAACAACATCAAGTCTGTGATTCATTTCTTCTTTTTCTCAATATATGCAGCTAAAAATGCAGTGATTATTCCTAAAAAGCAAATTCCATAGTGTATTACTTTCGGCATATTATCCTTGAACACTATAGCAAGAATTATGAGCACCCCAGCCAAAATTACAGTGCATATTGCCTTTTTATTTTTCATATCATTTACCCCCTAACTTTTCATCAATATAATCCTTAATAAAACTACTATCCCTTAAATTTATTATAACAAGTCCCTGTTCATCAGAAAAAATATATTTATTATCAGCAATTGAATATTTTACCAAAAGTGTAGTTTTCACTATATCATATTTAAATACACCCTCTTTGTATTTTAAATAGTATTTAAACATTACATTATCGCCTTTTTTCAAAACAATATTGTTATTATATTTTGTTTCCACACCATTTACACTCACTTCAATATCACTTATATCAAGATAGTCATGATATGCAATCTCACGAATTACACAATCCTCTTCAACCAAAAATTCAACAACATATTTCTCTTCCGGGATTTTATTAATAACTACTGCCGGTCCACCATTACCATATAATAATGCACCCTGAGTAGGGATAAATTCATCACCATATGTCCCTTTTATATTTGAAAAATGCATATCCTCCATATCATATGTAAATAACTTCCCATTTATCTTCATATCAACAGATTCAATTGTAATCTTTGCAGGATTTTCTTTTTCAACTCCAACATTAAAATACGCAAGATAATAATATAATCCTTTATATTTATACCCACCTTCTAATTTTTCAAAACTAATTTCGTATTGTCCTTCTCCATCAACATAATATTCCTCAACAGAAAAATCTTTAATCTCACCTTCACAAATGATAGGCAGTTCATACGATAATTTACTATCGGTATCGTATATCGCACCGCACTTCACAAGTTCCTGACCATATATGGCTTCGATCGACTTGTTGTTGCAGCCTGTAAGCAAAGAAAATAAAGTTGATAAAATTAATAAAACTGATAAATATTTTTTTCTCATAATAATTAATAATTCTCCCTTTTTTGTGTAACAATGCAAAAAATACCAAAACTAACAAATTATGGTGGCATTTTTTGCATTGTTTGATTTAAGTCCAATTACAATGGCATTTAAATGGTTATTTAAATGCTAATTTCAGTTCTAAATCATTGCTATCATTGAATGTATATGCGTATCCATGAAATCATTCTTAGTATAATTTTATTTACACTTACCAAGAAAAGTGATATGCTTTACTCGAGTACTTTTCTATGAAGTGCTTGGTGGATTGGGGACTCCGATGGTTTGGCCAAATTTATCGGAGTCCTCTTTTTATATAAAACAGTCTGCCATTAGGCAAATCTGATTTATAACACGTCTTGTATGATATTATACATATTATGCATTTCTTATCCTGCACATGTTTTTTTGTGACATTTCCTAGCAAATTATACGCTCCTACATTTCTCTTGTCAACAGTTTTATTACCAGTTTTTGCATATTTATTATGCGAAATCACATATTTTTTTCTGTAATTATTCTCTCCACAAAAAAATAGAAAACATTAAGGTGATCCCCAAAAGTTAGACCTAGCCTCTAACTATTGGAGATCACCTTACATCTCTGCCTTCTATGCTATCCTTCATACTTAAATTATTTTATCACTTTACCCTTAAAGCCTTTTTTCTTAAACATCTTCGCATATACTGTTTTCTTCTTTTTTGGCACTTTCATAAATGCCTTCTTCGTTACTCCTTTAAAGCAACCCGTTCCAATTCTGCTTTTCGTATATTTTTTCGATTCAATAATAATATTCCTCAGTTTCTTACATCCGGCAAAAGCTTTCTTTCCAATGCTTTCCACCGTCTTGCTTATTGTAACCTTAACAAGGGATTTCTGTCCCTTAAATGCCTTTGGCTCAATTGCGACAACATCATATACATAGCCATCCACATTTATTGAGTCAGGAATTTTAAATGCTTTTACATTTCCCAAAGCCTTTACAAATGATACAGATGCAATAACATCTTCCTCATCTTTAGCCTCAGCAACCACAACTCTGTATATTCCTTTTTCATAATGAAGTAAATATCCTTTTGGGTGTGGTGTGGAAGCTATTGGTGTCTGTGTTGCAACCGGTGTTTCCGTCGGCTTCGCTGTTGGTTTCAGTGTCGGCACTGCTGTCGGCTTAACTGTTGGCGTCGGCATTGGCTCTGTAGTCGGTTTCGTCGTCGGCTTCACTGTAGGCTCTGTAGTCGGTTTCGTCGTCGGCTTCACTGTAGGCTCCACTGTCGGTTTCACAGTTGGTACCGCTGTCGGCTTCACAGTTGGCTTCGACGTTGGTTTCACAGTTGGTTCTACCGTCGGTTTTGCTGTCGGTACTATCGTAGGCGTTGCTGTTGGTACTGCAGTTGGTACTGCCGTTGGCACTATCGTAGGCGTTGCCGTTGGAATTGCTGTCGGCACTGCTGTTGGTATCGCAGTTGGAACTGCTGTTGGTACTGCAGTTGGCTCTACTGTCGGTATCGGTGTAGGTGTCGGCACATACCCATATAAGTACTCCACATCATCCGAAACATATGCGATTCTTCCGTCTTTAAGATATATATCATCTATATTATATGAATTGATTATCGTAGATTCGTTTCCGGTGTATTCATACAATCCGTCACTTCCTGAGTAATACAGCTTGTCGTTAAATTCAATAACATTTCTTTTACTGTTATAGCTTGCTGACATTATCCATCTGGAATAGTCACTGTCTGTTTCCCATGAATACAAAACTCCGTTTTGAGAGTAATACCATTTACCGTCGTAATACCACAAACTACGTGTAATGGATTTTGTCTTTGGGAAAAAATCATCATAAGCAGTTCCGAAATTATCCGTTATGCTTCCGTATACTTTCTCGTATTGTTCATCAAGAGTATGGCTGTCGCTGAAACTATTCTCCTGCACAAGCATATAATCATGCAGTGCATACGCTTTTAATAATGGTGTTGATGTTTTGCTTATCGGATCATCCCATGTGACATCTATATAGTACCATTTGTCTCCGAGACGTATCGCATTCCATGAATGAGTGCTGCTGCAAAGCAATACACAGTCATAGCCGAGTATTGTCATTGCATGATTAAATATATTTCCATATGACTGACATACTCCGTATGAGTCAAGAAGAACCGCAAGAGGAAGATGACATCTTAATCCACCGTCATTTCTATACTGTGCAATATTTATCAGTCTGTCATGTATATAAAGAATTTTTTCCTCATCTGACATTTCGCTGGCATTAAGAGGTTTGTTTACAAGATTTGCGAGAGCTATTTCATATTCTTTTGTATCATTTTTTATTTCTGATTCCGACAATGGAGTTCCAAGATATAAGTATGCAAGTCTTTTCGCATCATTCTCCATAGGATAATAACTATATTTGACATATGACATTGCGGAAGCCAGGCTCGGATATACGGAGATTGCGTCCATAACCCATAACAGCAATTCATCTCCAATCATAAACTCGTAATCAGTCATATCAAATACAATAAATGATTGAAGTCCTCCGGCTATAGCGGTTTCATCGGCTTTTTCTATACGGGCTGCATCTACAGTATTGTTATTCAGGAAGTTACGCATCTGTGTATCAAGAATCTTGCCAAACTTCGCCGATTCCATACAAAACTCGCTCTGAACATTATCTACCTGAACTCCGGCAGAATATTTTATCGAAAACAGAACTCCGCTTCTTGCCGACATTTTGGCCGCAGCTTCCCCTAAACATACAACTTCTCCAAGTGAAGTCGTACATTTTTCGCCGCCTTCGAGTTCTGAAATATCTTTGCTCACATTTACAGAGACACCATTTTGAGCCTTCACTTCCGTACTGCCGCAGGCGAAGTCATTTGCCGGGAATAATACCTGTGTTACACACAACAACAATGCAACTAATCTTCGTTTGTTCATGCCATTCCTCTTTTCTTCGGGTGCACAAACGACCGCCATATTACTACTGTAATAACGACGGCCGCAATGGGTAACTAATTATTCACAATCCTTCTTACACTTTTTCTCATAACAGTCAAGATCTATCTCGTAAATGGAATCTTCATCTATTATGAGTTTTGACCGTCCTTCGTTTTTGTCCGTTGATTTATTGTAATTTTCAGTATTGTCATAATCATTTCTAAGGTATCTCTTATTGTAATTTCTCATACTTCTCCTCACATATATACAGACTGTTTATATATTTTATGAGAGAAGTCGAATTATGTCACTTTTTATCGTAAAATTCTTTTACTGCTGATACGGTAGCTGTCATTCTTTTCAGCATCATATCAACAACGGTTATTGCTGTCATTGCTTCAACAACCACAACCGCGCGCGGAACTATGACCGGGTCATGACGTCCCTTTACTTTTATCTTTATATCTTCACCGTTACGGTTTACTGTGCTTTGTTCTGATGCTATTGACGGTGTCGGTTTAAATGCGGCTCTGACAATAAAATCACTTCCGTCACTTATTCCTCCCAGTACACCTCCGGAATGGTTGGTGCATTTTTCCGGCTTACCGTCTTTAATATAGAAGCTATCATTATTTTCACTTCCATACATTCCTGCTGCCGCAAAGCCGTCTCCTATCTCAACGCCTTTTACGGCTCCGATTGACATAATGGCTTTCGCAACTCCTGCGTCAAGCTTGTCAAAAACCGGATCTCCTATACCGGCAGGAAGTCCGCGCACCACGCACTCAACAACACCGCCGCAGGAATCGCACTTTGCCGCTGCATCTGCAAGATGCTTTTCTGCTCTTTTAGTTGCCTCTGCATCCGGCATATATACAGGACTGTTTACAATGTAATCCATGTCAGCCTTAGACATGTCCACTTCTACGGGGCCTATACTCTTTGTATAGGCTGTAACCGTAATCCCGAGCTCTTTAAGAAGAAGCATGGCAATCGCTCCTGCCGCAACACGTCCTATCGTCTCTCGTCCTGACGAACGTCCGCCGCCTCTGTAATCGCGAAATCCGTATTTCATGTCAAATGTATAATCTGCATGCCCCGGTCTGTAATATTCTGCTATTTCCGAATAGTCAGCCGACCTGTGATCCTTATTTACAACCATCATCGATATCGGCGTTCCTGTAGTTTTTCCGTCAAATACGCCTGAAAGAATCTTAATCTCATCATCCTCGTTGCGCTTTGTGGAGTATTTAATTGCGCCCGGCTTTCTTCTGTCCATATATGCCTGAATAGCTTCCTCTGATATGGAAAGCCCTGCCGGACATCCGTCAACTACTACACCGACAGCTGTGCCGTGAGACTCGCCCCATGTAGTAATCTTAAATATATCTCCAAGAACTGATCCTGCCATAACATCCTCCAACTGAATGTATCTCTTGTAATTATCTGATTTCTTCAGTAAGTCCTACCTTTTTCTTAACTTTTCTAAGAGTCTTATTGGAGAAATAGAATGCTTTCTCATCATTTGCACGTATTACTCTGTCAAGATATTCTTTATCTTTTCTTATCTCCTCATATCTTTCCTGCATAGGAGTAAGCATATTTGCAACCGCGTCACCGACTGCCATCTTGAAATCGCCGTAACCGCGTCCTTCGAATTCTTTTTCAACATCTTTGATGTCTTTTCCGCAAGTTGCGCTGTATATATCAATAAGGTTAGATACTCCCGGTTTATTTACAACGTCATAACGAACCTCTGCATCAGAGTCTGTTACCGCACGCTTAAACTTACGTCTGATTGTATCTGCATCATCCATAAGATATACGCTTGCGTTAGTATTCTCATCTGACTTTGACATTTTCTTTGTCGGGTCCTGAAGGCTCATTACCCTTGCACCGATTTTTCCGGTATAAGGCTCAGGAATGGTAAATACATCTCCGTATATTCCGTTAAATCTCTGTGCAATATCTCTTGTTATCTCAAGATGCTGAAGCTGGTCCTTACCTACAGGAACAACATCTGCCTGGAATAACAGGATGTCAGATGCCATAAGTACAGGATATGTGTAAAGACCTGCATTTATATTGTCAGCATGCTTTGATGACTTATCCTTAAACTGTGTCATTCTGTTAAGCTCGCCCATGTATGTGTAACAGCTTAATATCCATGAAAGCTGTGCATGTGTTGATACATGTGACTGAAAATATATACAGTTTTTCTCAGGATCAAGACCTGCTGCCACATAAAGAGCAAACAGATTACGCGCTCTCTGTCTGAACTCTGCAGGGTTCTGTCTTACTGTCAGCGAATGAAGGTCCATAACTCCAAAGAAACACTCGTATTCTTCATTAAGTGTCATCCAGTTGCGAAGCGCACCGAGGTAATTACCGATTGTCAAATCACCTGTTGCCTGCATACCGCTGTATAATATTTTCTTTTTTTCTTCTGCCATTTTTGTATATCTCCTTGTGAATAAATTACTTTTTACCTGCCATACCCGAAGCAATCATACTTTTCATAAGATTAAGCTTCGCTTTTTCAGAGTCATTCATGTCTCTCATCATAACATTTATGAGAAGATCCGCTTCTTCTTTTGTAAATGACACATTATTATTTCTCATAAGCGTCATTGTAGTCATAATAAGATTCGCGGTTTCGTTTATCCCTTTACCGGCAGTTTTAGATATAAGCTCCTCTATTATAAGTTTCTTTGCAGGATTCATATCTGTGTATGCCGGATGGTCCATCCAAGAATTACCTCCCATGTCACACCTCATTTCCGGTCATCATGCTGCTCATCTGTCCGAACATATCCTTCTGTTCGGGACTAAGCTGTGACATAAGAAAATCATTCATCAAATTATCATTTCCGTTCTTGCTTGCCGCTGCAAATTTTCTGTACGCCTGATACATATTTCTCGCTCTGATAAAATTGAGAATCATATCTATCATATCCTGTTCGGGTTTACTGCAAAAGCCTCTTATACTTTCCATCATCCCGACCGCATCACACGCTGTATCAAGATTACATGCCCTTACTTCTGCTTCATTATCCTCATGAATATATCTTGCAAGTTCTTCCGCCTGCAATATAACCTGCATGGATTTCCTGAACTCCGGCGCTGCATACGGCATAGCCGCCCTTAGCATATCAAGCTTACGGTTCTCCATAAAATCCCCTTACATAAATAATAATATTTCATATTATTTTATGCAATAGGCTTCATACAAATTACTATTATTGAGGATATATAAGTCTCTCGTCTGTAATTCCGTACAGAACCTCGTCAAGATATTTCTTTGCAAGGTACTTTGCCATAGGAAGATTAAGGTCAAGATAATTCCCGCACTCCTCAGGTGCCGCACCCGGAATGTCTCCCTCATAATCACGAATAAACTCATACATGCTGACCATAAGTCCTACTATATCTGCAGATGCGTAATCACCTGCAAGTATAAGGTAAAATCCGGTCCTGCATCCCATCGGTCCAAAGTAAACAACCTTGTCCTTCCAGTCCGCATTATTTCTTAAAAATGTTGCGCCAAGATGCTCTATCGCATGCATCTCTGCTGTATTCATAACCGGTTCAAAATTCGGTCTTGTCATTCTGATATCAAATGTTGTAAGCACTGAATCATTCACATTGTCTTTCCTGGATACATATAATCCCGGAAGAAGCTTCATGTGGTCAATTGTGAAACTTGCTATCAAATCCATACTACTTTCTCTCCTTTATAATCATCATATTATATCCGAAACCTGCTGCCAAAAGCAGCCAGAAAATCGGTGCCACACATACAGTGGAATCATTCGCCAATCCACATATCATATAGCCGGATACGGCCGTATACACCGCGGCACATATAATAAATTCTTTTGTTACGCCATTACATTTTCTCAAAGCCTGAACACTATATACAGAGTATAACACATATAATGCCAAAAATGCTACAAGTGATATTAATCCTGTCTGCACTGCCGTCTGCAGGTACATATTGTGCGGTCTTGTCATAACCTGTCCTGCGTATCCGTTGTTTGTCATTCCCACATAATCGTTGTTCGGAAATTCATAAGCAAAATTATCCGGACCACATCCGATAAATATATTATCCTTTATCAGCGGAAATGTTCTGTTCCAAATGTAGCCTCGCCCGGAAGCAAAGCTTTCCGGTATAAACGAAGTCTCCTGCTTAGGTGCGACATAAAAATCATCCGTGTATTTGCCGTAAACATTTCTATAATAATATCTGCCGTCCTCATTATCATTTGTAAAGAAATAAACATTTCCGTCACATATAAGGTTGAGTCCCTTAAGCCCTTCCGGAGATTCTGACTTCTCGACCGAATAATCCTCACAAACGACCGGCGCATCTATGTTCACAGTCTTTCCTGAAATAACCGCCTGCACTTCATTTTCAACAATATTGATCTGTGTAAGCTTATTAACTTTAGCTACATCATTTTTTGACGAAATAGCACAAACCGTTGCGACGCATATAACAACCGCTAAAACTGCGCCAATTCCGGCACACGCTATCATGCTGTTTTTCTTCATTTTCTTTACCGCAAAAATGAAAACGATGATAAACACTTCACAAATAAGACCGATAATTCCGGCCTGAGAATCCGAACCGATAAGCGACACAACAAGCATTACGACTACGGCCGCACTCACAGCTTTTGCAATCTTATTTTTCCATATTAAAAATGCGGCACTCACGATAGGAAGCACAAGGCAGACAAATGAACCTACATAATTCGGATTATATAATGTCATATAAACCGTTTTATCGGGAAATGAAAGGGAAATCCTTGAGGAATCCAATCCACTGCCAAACGTAATAATTTTCTTTACTGCATCGCTCATTATGACATCACATGACAAAAACTGCGACACACCCACAAATGATAACACTCCTGCACATATAAAAATGAACAAAAATATCTTCTTTATATAATAATCTGCATATTCACTCTTCGCTTTTGTATAAGTATATAGAAAGATGATAATATAAGCGCAAAGTACAACCACGGATTCATGCTGTGCATATCCGCCAAACACCCTGTCACTTTTGCCCCCTGCGCATAAAGCCGAAATAATCGCAAAAAGAATATAAACGGCAACCGGTATAAATACCATATGTTCCTGTTTTGATAGTTTATTAATATTAGAAAATACACTTCCTTCAATTAAAAGAAGCATGAAAATTGCCGCACTTACCGTTACAAATGCTTTGCATATCAGAAAGAAATCGTATTCCGTATCACTTGCCGAAAACCAATCGTATGTCGCAAGCTCCGTGCTTCCTATATTAAGGAATACAAGAAGGGGTACAAAGCATATAACAAATATAGGTATACAGCTGATTATTTTCTTCTTATCCATCCCGTTCTCCCATATGTTTCTGGTATATTATATAGTATAGTACATCTTGACAATAACTGCAAAGTGGAGTTAAATTATTAAGATGATATAATTAGGTAAAGTTTGCGAGGAAATTCGATGGATAACGAAATTACAAAAGTTGATTTTACATTAGAAATGAAGCGCGATTATGTTATTCTCGCTCCGGATATTTTTCCTATGCATATGAAACTTTTGAGAAAAGTATTTGCACTGTATGGATATAACTTTGAAGTTCTTCATTATCAGGGAAAACAGGTTATCGATACAGGTTTAAAATATGTTCATAATGATATGTGCTATCCTGCTGTGTGTGCGATTGGCCAACAGCTGTATGCACTTACCTGCGGAGATTATGACCCACATAAGGTTGCACTTATACAGTTTCAGACCGGCGGTGGTTGCCGCGCATCCAACTACATCAAGCTTTTAAGAAAAGCTCTTAAGAATATGGGAATGGAATACGTTCCCGTTATATCCCTAAGCTTTAGCTCTATGGAAAAGTCAAGCGGTTTTAAGCTTACTATGCCAATGCTTTACAAGGGTATTATGTCATTAGTATATGGTGATATGCTCATGCTTCTTAAGAATCAGGTTAAGCCTTATGAGGTTGAGCCGGGAAGTGCAGATTCTCTTGTTGACAAATGGGTAGACGAACTTACAGATCAATTCGGACGTAACAGAGGACTTTTCCGCAAGGGAATGAGACGAAATCTCAGCCGTATTGCAGAGGATTTCAGCAAGATACCTGTCCACAAGGAGAAGAAAGTAAAGGTTGGCATCGTCGGAGAGATATATGTTAAGTATTCTCCGTTCGGCAATAACAATCTCGAAGATTTTCTTGCTTCTCAGGATTGTGAAGTTATGGTTCCGGGAGTTCTCGGATTCATTCAATATACATTTAATACAAGAATTGTTGACCACAGTTTATACGGAAGCAGCCGCATAAGTCTGTTCATAGGCAAGTTTACCGAATATCTTGCCCGCCGTATTGAAAGAAATATGATAGATGCCCTTAAGGCATATCCACAGTTTACGGCTCCATCTTCATTTGAAAAGTTACAGGAACTTGCCGATGAGGTAATCCACCGCGGAGTAAAGATGGGCGAAGGATGGCTTCTCCCTGCAGAGATGGTCGAGCTTATTCATAATGGCTATAACAATATCGTATGTGCACAGCCTTTTGGCTGCCTGCCTAATCATATAGTAGGAAAAGGTGTTATCAGAACACTTAAAGAGCTTTATCCTGACTCTAATGTATGCCCTATCGATTATGATGCCGGAGCAACAAAGGTAAATCAGGAAAACAGAATTAAGCTCATGCTCGCTGTCGCAAAAGAACAGCTTACACAGGATTAATTAAAGTAAAGGAAGTTTATTGTGAAGAAAATAGGTCTTGATGTCGGTTCGACCACTATTAAGTGCGTCGTTCTCGATGATAATAACAATATAATATACTCCACCTATGAACGTCACATGTCGAAAATTGTCTATATGACAAGCGAACTCCTCCGTAAGATTTCAGAGGAATTTCCGGGCGAAGAAATGTCCGTTGTCATTTCAGGTTCTGCCGGCATGGGAATGGCTACAAGCCTTGACATCCCATTTTCACAGGAAGTATACGCAACAAGAACTGCGATTAAAGCTTACCTTCCTGATACCGATGCAGTTATCGAGCTTGGAGGTGAGGATGCAAAGATTCTTTATCTGTCAAATGGTCTTGAGGTCCGCATGAACGGAAGCTGCGCCGGAGGAACAGGTGCATTTATCGACCAGATGGCATCCCTTTTAGGTGTGGAGCTTACCGATATAAATACACTGGCAGAACAACATGAAAAAATATATACTATCGCATCCCGCTGCGGTGTATTTGCAAAGACTGATATTCAGCCTCTTATAAATCAGGGTGCACGAATACCCGACATAGCGGCAAGTATACTGTATGCCGTTGTAAATCAGACAATAGGCGGCCTTGCACAGGGACGAGAGATAACAGGAAATGTCGTGTATCTCGGCGGTCCGCTGACATTCCTTCCGGAACTCAGAAAAAGCTTTGACAAGGTCTTAAATATAACAGGCATATGCCCTGAAAATTCACTTTACTATGTTGCAATCGGCGCAGCTCTTTCACCTGACAATAGAGTGTATAACATTAAAGAATTATCAGAACACATTTTTTCATATACCGGAACAGCAGGATATGTAAGCTGTCCTCCGTTATTTGACAAGGAGGAAGACTATACTACATTTGTTAACCGACACAAACATGATTCGGATAACATAAAAAGTATAGATACCCCTGCCGATAAGATGTACCTCGGAATTGACGCAGGTTCAACCACAATTAAAGCTGTATTGTGCGACGAAGACGGCAACATTTTCCATACAAGCTATCAGCCAAACAGCGGCAATCCGGTGCCTCACATAAAAGAATTTTTAAGTGAGCTGTATGCAGAATTTCCGGATATCAACATCGTATCTTCTGCCGTTACGGGTTACGGAGAACAGATAATAAAAAGTGCATTCAAGATAGATTACGGTATCGTTGAAACCATTGCCCACTATACGGCTGCAAAGCGTTTCAAGCCTGACGTTGATTTTATTATCGACATCGGCGGTCAGGATATCAAATGCTTCAAGATTCATAACGGTGCCATTGACAATATATTCCTTAACGAAGCATGCTCTTCGGGCTGCGGTTCATTTTTACAGACATTTGCGGGAGCACTTGGTTATCCTATGGATGATTTCGCAGGGCTTGCCGTCAAAGCCGACAGACCGGTTGACCTCGGTTCCAGATGTACCGTATTTATGAACAGCTCCGTTAAACAGGCGCAGAAAGACGGCGCATCGGTAAATAATATATTTGCCGGACTTTCAATAAGTGTCGTTAAGAATGCTCTTTACAAGGTTATCCGCTGTGCAAGTGCTGACAGTCTCGGACAGAACATTGTGGTGCAGGGCGGAACATTTATGAACGATGCCGTGCTCCGTGCATTTGAGCAGGAAATCGGCAAAGACGTTATACGTCCTCACATTGCAGGTATCATGGGCGCATATGGTGCGGCTCTTTATGCAATGGACAAATGCAAGCGCACGGGAAAAAGCTCCGTTCTTAATAAAGAAGACCTCGATGCATTTACTCATGAAGTCAAGGCAATAACCTGTAAGGGCTGTAACAACCACTGCCGTCTCACCATCAATACATTTGGCGGCGACAGAAAATTCATAGCCGGAAACCGTTGTGAAAAACCGCTTAATCTTTCGGAAAAAAGTAAGCATTACGACTTATTTGATTATAAAAATGAACTGCTTATGAAGTACAGGGCAAATGAAGTTATCGAAGGAAAGCCTACAATTGGTATTCCTATGGGACTAAACATGTACGAACTGCTTCCATTCTGGCACACTTTATTTGCAAAACTCGGCTTCAATGTTTTGGTTTCACCGCAGTCAACAAGACAGCTTTTCCTTGACGGACAGCAGACTATTCCTTCAGATACAGTCTGTTTCCCGGCAAAGCTTGTACACGGACACATCGATGCTCTTCTCAACATGAATTGTGAAACAATATTTTATCCTTGTATGAGCTACAATTTAGATGAAGACCTTGGTGATAACCATTATAACTGTCCGGTTGTTGCATACTATCCGATAGTTATTAACGCAAATGTTAAAAAGCTTGCAGACACTAAGTTTATTAAGGACTTTGTCGGCATTCACAGAAGGAAAGATTTTCCGAAACATATGAAAAAGATTCTTTCTGATTACGGATACAATTTCACTGTAAAAGAAGTGAAGAAAGCAAGCGATGCAGCATATGCAGAATACGAGAATCATATGAACGAGCTTAGAATTAAAGCAGATGAGTATCTCGAGCTTGCAAAGGAAACCGGCAAACCTGTTATAGTACTCGCAGGAAGACCGTATCACATCGATCCTGAGGTAAATCACGGCATTAACAGTCTAATCTGTGACCTTGGTGCCATCGTACTTACCGAAGACAGCATAAGCAACAAAGAAAGCCGCTTTGCTACCGGAGTACTTAACCAGTGGACTTACCATTCAAGACTATATGCAGCTGCAAAATATGTTTCAGAGCGCAAAGACATTAATATAAATCTTGTACAGCTTGTATCCTTCGGCTGCGGACTCGATGCCGTAACAAGCGACGAAACACGTTCAATCATTGAATCTGAGGACAAAATATATACTCAGATAAAAATAGATGAAGTAACTAATACAGGCGCAGTAAGAATAAGACTTCGAAGTCTGTTTGCACTGTTTGAAGATTAATAACAATGCGAGGAGGATTTGCATGAAAATATTTAACACATTAAACAACCGAAAAGAAGAATTTGTGCCAATTGAAGAGGGCAAGGTGCGTATGTATGTATGCGGTCCTACCGTTTACAATTACATTCATATCGGTAATGCCCGTCCTATGATTGTATTTGATACCGTAAGAAGATATTTCGAATACAAAGGCTATGATGTTAATTTTGTATCTAACTTCACAGATGTTGATGACAAAATCATAGCTAAAGCTAATGAAGAAGGCGTAACAGCCGCTGAAATAGCTGAGAGATATACTAAGGCATGCCAAGAGGATATGGCCGGTATGAACGTTATGCCTGCTACAACTCATCCGAAGGCTACCGAAGAAATCGACGGTATGATTGAAATGATCCAGAATCTTATAGATAAAGGTTATGCCTATGCTAAAAACGGAACCGTTTTCTTCCGTACAAGACAGTTTAAGGGCTACGGAAAACTTTCCGGAAAGAACCTTGACGACCTTGAAGCAGGTGCACGTATTGCAGTTGACGATGAAAAAGAAGACTCAATGGACTTCGTTCTCTGGAAGCCTATGAAACCGGGTGAGCCTTACTGGGAGTCACCATGGGGCAACGGCCGTCCGGGCTGGCATATCGAATGTTCCGTAATGAGCAACAAGTATCTCGGAAAAGAGATTGATATTCACGCCGGCGGAGAAGACCTTGTATTCCCACATCATGAGAACGAGATTGCACAGAGCGAAGCTGCAAACGGTACTGCATTTTCACGTTATTGGATGCACAATGCATTTCTTAACATTAACAATCACAAGATGTCTAAGTCTGCAGGAAACTTCTTCACAGTAAAAGACATCGCTGAAAAATATCCTTTACAGGTACTCAGATTCTTCATGCTCAGCGCTCATTACAGAAGTCCGCTTAACTTTAGCGATGACCTTATGGAATCAGCAAAAGCATCACTTGAAAGAATCACAACCTCTGTATTTAATATGAATCATTTGTTAAAAAATGCATCTGATAAAGAATATACTGATGCAGACAAGGAATTTGCAGCTCAGATAGAAAGTTTCAAAGCTAATTTTGATGCTGCCATGGAAGATGACTTTAACACAGCAGATGCTATTTCATCAATATTTGAGATTGTAAGACTTGCAAACTCTTATCTCTCATCTGACAAGCCTCTTGCACTTATAAATGATGTAAAGCAATCAGTTGTTTCGCTTTGCAATGTACTCGGAATTATCTGCGAGGAAGAGGAAGAACTTCCTTCAGAGGAAATCGAAAAACTCATTGAGGAACGTAACGAAGCACGTAAAGCACGTAACTTTGCCCGTGCCGATGAAATAAGAGATATGCTTGCAAATGAAGGCATTGTTCTTGAAGATACAAGAGAAGGTGTAAGATGGAAAAGGGTATAGAATCACTTCCACAGCTAATATGCAAAGAATATTCATTTAAGCAACATGACCCAAAAACCATGTCGCCTCTTACTCTTGCATTTATCGGCGATACAGTATTTGACCTCATCGTAAGAACAAGAGTAATTGAGGAGGGCAATGCTCCCGTAAGAAAGCTTCATCACTCAGCATCATCGCTTGTGAATGCTACTACGCAATCACACATGATGAAGCTCATAATGCCTGAGCTTACCGAAGAGGAAACCGCAGTATTCAAACGCGGACGGAACGCAAAATCGTATACTTCCGCAAAAAATGCCAACATAAACGACTATCGTATTGCCACAGGTCTGGAAGCCCTTATCGGCTGGCTGTACCTTAGCGGCAATATGGAGAGAATATATGAACTTATTCTTCCGGTACTTCCGGAGTACGAAATAAGATGCAAATAAAGGAGAATTCCCATGAGATACGAAGAATCCGTATGCGAAGGCCGTAATCCCGTTCTTGAAGCGTTCCGTTCAGGAAAAACAGTTGACCGTCTTTTTGTTCTTGACGGCTGTCACGACGGACCGGTGCAGACAATATTAAGAGAAGCAAAGAAAAGCGACACCCTCATTAACTATGTTAAAAAAGAACGCCTTGATTCAATGTCGGAAACAGGAAAACACCAGGGTGTTATTGCCTATCTTGCCGCATACGAATATGCTTCCGTGGAAGACATTTTAAATGCCGCAAAGGATGCCGGCGAGGATCCGTTTATAATATTGCTTGACGGTATTGAAGATCCGCACAACCTCGGTGCAATAATCCGTACCGCAAACCTTTCAGGTGCACACGGAATCATCATTCCGAAACACGGAGCCTGCGGTCTTACAGCTACCGTTGCAAAAGCATCCGCCGGAGCAATTAACTACACTCCTGTTGCAAAAGTGACCAACATATCAAAAACCATTGAAGAACTTAAAGAGCAGGGAATGTGGTTTGCATGTGCTGATGCCGACGGCCAGATTATGTACAACCTTAACCTTACCGGACCTATCGGTCTTGTAATAGGAAATGAAGGCAAAGGTGTATCAAGACTTGTAAAGAAAAATTGTGATTATATAGCTTCCATTCCAATGAAAGGCAATATTGACTCATTGAATGCCTCTGTAGCAACCGGTGTACTTGCCTTCGAGATTGTCAGACAAAGACGTTGAAAGGACATATAATGAAATATTCTGATTTTGATAAAATGACAGATGCTGAATTACTTGATTTAATTCACTCTACGGATTCAGAGACAGCTCTTGATTATCTGATTAACAGACACAAGCCGCTGGTTCTCTCCCAGGCACATTCGTTATACCTTACGGGAGCAGACAAGGAAGACCTGATTCAGGAAGGTATGATTGGTCTGTATAAAGCAATAAGATCCTTTAACAAAGACCGTTCGCCTTCATTTTCAACATTTGCCGCATCGATTATACAAAATCAGATGTTTAACGCAATAAAAACATATAACAGAAAAAAGCATCAGCCGCTTAACGACTCTGTTTCGCTTGATGCTCCTATAGATACAGACTCCGATGACAATGATACTCTGTCACTTGGAGATGTCATGAAATCACCTCGCATAACCTCTAATCCCGAGGATTTGGTTATTGACAAGGAGAATGTATCTATGATAGAATACGAACTTGGAAAATGCCTTAGTCCTTTAGAAAAAGCTGTATACAATATGTATATAGAAGGCATGGATTACAGACTGATTGCCGACAAACTCGGCAAATCGCCCAAGTCGATAGACAATGCAAGAAGCCGCATTAAGACAAAACTTTCAAAGCTTCTTGATGATATGCTCTCGTAGCTCAGTAGGTAGAGCGTCCGCTTGGTAAGCGGGAGGTCAGCAGTTCAAGTCTGCCCGAGAGCTTAAAACAAAAATCCGTTCACGAAAGTGGACGGATTTTCGTTTGTATTACTTATTTTTCCACCGCTTTTTGCTATACTATATCCAAGGTGGTGATGATATGAAATGTCCGTATTGTCAAAGTGATATGGAAGAAGGGTACGTTCCTTTTAATTCACCTTTATTTTTAAAATGGGTTTCATTAGTTGACAAGAAAAAGGTGAGAATTTCAGATAAAATCAAATGGTCTGAAGTAGCAAAAATTAAGAATATACATTATTGCAAAGATTGCAATCTATTTATTAAGAAAATCTAAGGTTTTTAATCAGTTCTTTTCGTACAAGAGAGACGGGGCTGTCGCTTTAGTGAATAAAAATTCGTGAAGCGATAGCCTTATTTATGTGGACGAAGTTCATGCGAGATATAGAAATGAGATGTTCACTAGGAATGTCCTAATAGATTTGTAGACATGGCAATTTTATAGGGTGCCATACGAGTTTCTTGTCCTACTGGATTTACTGGTATGGCAATTTATTAGGGTGCCATATGAGTTTCTTGTCCTACTAAATTTGAATGTGCGGAAATTCATTAGGACAACACGGTAGAATTTTGCCCTATTAATTCTTCGCCAGAAGCATTCTATTAGGATAACCATCGAAAAAAATGCCCTATCAATTCTGCGCAACAAAGATTTCATTAGGACAACCATCGAAAAAAACGCCCTATCAATTCTGCACAACAAAGATTTCATTAGGACAACCATCGAAAAAACTGTCGCCAAAAAAACGACAGCCTCTTTTTTTGCAAAAAAATATAGCCATATTGTGCCACTAATAGTAAAATAACTATATCAAATACTTTAGGAGGCAACTTTATGTATACAGCAAATGAAAATCGATATAACACAATGAAATACATGCGTTGCGGCAGAAGCGGAATCTTGCTTCCAAGAATTTCACTTGGCTTATGGCATAACTTCGGTACAAACGACAATTTTGACACTATGAAGGAAATGCTGTTCACATCTTTTGATAACGGCATTACACATTTTGACCTTGCTAATAATTACGGACCTATACCGGGTTCTGCTGAAGAGAATTTTGGAAAAATACTTTCAAATGAGTTTAAACCATACAGAGATGAGCTCATGATATCCACAAAAGCCGGATACGATATGTGGCCCGGTCCTTACGGCGATTTAGGTTCAAGAAAATACCTTATGGCAAGTCTTGACCAGAGTCTTAAACGTATGAAACTTGATTACGTGGATATATTCTATCATCACCATTATGACCCTTCCACTCCGCTTGAAGAGACCATGGGTGCATTATCAGATATAGTTAAACAGGGAAAAGCATTATATGTCGGCCTTTCCAACTACGATCCGCCACAGTTAAAACAGGCAGCAGAAATGTTAAGAAATAACGGAACACCTTTACTTATCGTTCAGCCTCCTTACAGTATGTTTGACAGAAGAGCTGAAAAAATAGGTGTATTTGATGCCGCAAAAGAAGAAGGTGCAGGCGTAATCTGTTTCAGCTCACTTGCACAGGGCGTTTTATCTGACAGATACCTTGACGGAATTCCTGCGGACAGCCGTGCAGCAAAAAATCATTTCCTGCCAAAACACAGTATCACCGAAGAGAAAATAGAGATTGTAAGAAAATTAAAAGCTTTTGCAGAAAAAAGAGGCCAAAGCCTTGCGGCAATGGCACTCAGTTGGATTTTACGCGGAGATAATGTTACAAGTCTTTTAATCGGTGCAAGCAGTAAAAAGCAGATTGAAGAAAACTTAAAAGCACTGGATAACCTTTCATTTACACCTGATGAACTCGAAGCAATCGAGGATATTCTTCGCGGTTAATTTATTTGGAACAGCCTGTACAACCTTTGCATCTGTCATCATCTGATGAGGCTGCAACAAAATAATTATCACGCATATCTTCGATAATGCAAACCGCATGTGCTGCTATACCATCACCGGTGCCTGTAAATGATAAACCTTCCTCTGTCGTAGCTTTAACATTTACCTGAGATATATCTATATCCAGTGCATCTGCTATGTTTTTACGCATCTGTTCAATGTGCGGTTTCATTTTTGGATTTTGTGCAACGATTATACTATCAATATTACCTACTATATATAATTCTTCTGAAAGGAGTTTGCCGACTTCTTTCAGAAGAAGCAAACTGCTTATTCCTTTATATTTTTCGTCTGTATCAGGGAAATTAGCCCCTATATCAGGCAGTCCTGCCGCGCCTAAAAGTGCATCCATTATTGCATGCACCAAAACATCTGCATCTGAATGTCCGATAAGACCTTTCTCATACGGAATATTTACTCCGCCTATAATCAAATCATATCCCTCGCCCAATCTGTGGACGTCATATCCGTTACCTATTCTCATCTAAACTCTCCTATTCTTCCTCAGGCATACCAAGAAGTCTGTACTGATATCTTCTGCTCAGTTTAAGAAGATTCACAAGAAAATCCTTGTATTCTTCCTTAATATCCGGTTCTACATTTTCAAGTAACGATTCAATAATTGCCTTCTCACGATCAGGCTTATACACATTATCATGAGTCTCAGCCTTTATGGCGGCAACCTTTTTTGCAAGCCCCATACGCTTTTTGAATAATTCCTTCATTTCCTTATCAACAATATCTATATCCTTACGGACTTCACTTAAATCCATGTAATTTCCCTCCGATAGTATCATTTTCCATAAATTCATTGAAAAAAGACTGCAGGGCAAACCTTACAGTCTTTCAAGTCACTCTTAAAGTCCAAGTTCCTCTATGATTTCTGCTTTTGTCGCAAAGCCTACGGACCTTTCAACCACATCACCATTCTTGAACAGTGCAACTGTAGGAACTCCGCTTATTCCGAACTGCATCGCGAGAAGCGGCTGCTCATCCACATTGACCTTGCCGACAATAATATCTTCTCTTTCTTCTGCTATCTGATCGATAATCGGAGAAAGCATCTTGCACGGTCCACACCATGATGCCCAGAAATCAACTACAACCGGCTTATCTGCTGCTACTACAATATCATCAAAATTGTCTGTTGTTATCTCTACAATACCCATAGCGCACACTCCTTTTTACAACTTAAATAGTATTATATATCATTTTCTACATTTTTATTAAATCTGTCAAGAATAAATAATCCGATAATCATTAATATCGGGAAGATAACCGCATATAATATTCCCTTATCAAGTGCTCCACCCATTTTGTCAGAAATCATTCCGACATATGTAGGTCCGCCGCCGCATCCGAGGTCTCCGGCAAGGGCGAGAAGTGCAAATAATGCAGTTCCACCCCTTCTTAAAAGTGCAGCTGCTATACTGAATGTACCCGGCCACATTATACCTACTGAGAATCCGCAGATTCCGCATCCGACAAGTGATAATGCCGGAATAGGCGATAATGCAATAATAAGATATGAAAGCAAACATAAGAAAGTCATGGCATACATCATATGCTCAAGCTTAAATTTAACTGTAAGCTTACTGTAAATAGCTCTTGATAATCCCATCATTATCGCAAAAAACATCGGTCCTGCAAGATCTCCTATTGCCTTTGGAACTTTAAGTCCTGCCTCAGCAAATGCAGATGACCACTGGCTTACGGCCTGTTCACTTGATCCTGCAGCAAACATCATAATCATAAGCATCCAGAACAACTTATTCTTTAAGAGTCCAAAAAGTGAAATACTCTCTTCCTGCTCCTCTACAAGATCATAAATAGGAACAATTGAAAACATTATTCCGTTATATACACATATTGCAATCCAAAGACAAACGAGCCATCTCCAGTTTTCAATGCCTGCAACTGCAAAAAAGATTGTCGAAATAATTACAACGGACACATGTCCCCAACAATAAAACGAATGTAACACTGCCATAACCGATTGCTTGTTTTCTGTAGGACAGGCTTCTGCAACAGGGCTTACAAGAACCTCTAAAAGACCTCCGCCAATCGCATAAAGCACAACCGAAATAACTATTCCGGCATATGCACTGCTCATAACGTCAGGAAGAATTATAAGACTCACAAATCCTGCTGCCGCAAAGAAATGCGCAGCAACCATGGACACTCTGTAACCTACCTTATCAACAATAAATGCTCCGGCAACATCAACAAGAAGCTGCACTGCAAAATTAAATGTTATAAGAAAAGCAATCTCGGAAAGTCCTATGTTATATTTATTTCCGAAAAACACAAATAATAACGGAATGAAATTGTTAATAATTGCCTGTATTCCATAGCCCGCAAAACATGCCCTTATAGTATGTTTATAGGTTAATTGTTTCATTATGTACTACCTCGCGTTCACTTATTATTTAATATGTTTTTAACAAACATATTTAGTATACATTATATAACAAAAAGTAACAATACCGGCTTAAAAAATTGTGATTATTACTTGACTTTTTGTTTAGTATCAGTATAATTAGTCTTGTTTATTATTATTCAATTATAGATAGAAGGTAACAGGTTATGACTATCGAAGAAAAAATAGGTAATAAAGTACGAAATTTACGTAATCAGAACGGTTTGACGCAGGACGAACTGGCAAGCCGTACGGAGCTGACCAAAGGTTTTATTTCCCAGCTTGAAAGAGGGCAGACTGCTCCATCCATATCTACTCTGGCAGATATTGTTGAATGTTTGGGATCTAATATGTCCGATTTCTTTCATGAAGACAATGATATTCAGATTGTTTTCAAAGAAGAGGACTGCTTTGAAAAAATAGACGATGATCAGAATAAGATTACGTGGCTTGTTAATACTGCCCAGAATAGCAATATAGAACCTATTTTAGTAAATATTCAACCGGGAAAAACTCTGGTTACGGACAAACCACATGAAGGCGAAGAATTTGGCTATGTTCTTGAAGGACGCATCAAACTTCGCTACGGACAACATGAGTATATATTAGAAAAGGGCGATTCATTTCTGTTTCCTGCAAGCAAGCGACACTGCATCGGTTCTGCAAGCGACCAGGTATCAACTTTAATTTGGATCACAACACCACCTAACTTTTAAGGAGCTTACCGATATGGAAAACAGCATTTTAAAATTAGAGTCCATAAGCAAAAGCTTTGATGGCAAAGAAATATTAAAGGACTTTAACCTTGAGATATATCGCAATGAATTTGTTACTCTTCTTGGTCCGTCCGGTTGTGGCAAGTCTACTACTCTGCGTATAATCGGAGGTTTCGAATATCCTGACAACGGACATGTATATTACAACGGAACGGACATTACCGATTTGTCTCCGAACAAAAGAAATATCAATACGGTATTTCAGAAGTATTCTCTTTTCCCGCACATGAGTGTCGCTGAGAATATTGCATTCGGACTCAGAATGAAGAAAAAACCTCAGAGCTACATAGATGACAAGATAAGATATGCGTTAGACCTTGTTAATATGAAGAACTATGCTAACCGTATGCCTCAGTCCCTCAGCGGCGGACAGCAGCAGCGTATTGCCATTGCCCGTGCTATCGTGAACGAACCTGAGATATTGCTTTTGGATGAGCCTCTCGGTGCCCTTGACCTTAAGCTCAGAAAAGATATGCAGCGCGAGCTTATCAGACTTAAGGATGAGCTTGGCATTACATTTATATATGTCTCACACGATCAGGAAGAAGCCCTTACAATGTCTGACAGAATAATTGTCATGAACCATGGTATTATTCAGCAGATTGGCACTCCTGAAGATATATACAACGAACCGCAGAACGCTTTTGTTGCTGACTTTATCGGCGAGAGCAATATGATTGATGGTGTGATGGTAGAAGACAGACTCGTAACGATAAACGGTACTGCTTTTAAATGTGAGGATACCGGATTTGGTCCAAACGAACCCGTTGACGTTGTAATCCGTCCTGAAGATGTTGAACTTAGTGAAAATGGAGACGGCGTGACAAAAGGTGTTGTGAAAAGTATCATTTTCAAAGGCGTTCACTACGAAATAGATGTTGAAAGTGATATCGGAATTAATTTCCTTGTTCACACCACCAAGCATTTTGCAAAAGGCACGCAGGTAGGAATCAACGTTATACCTTATAACATTCAGATTATGCACAAACCTGCATCTATTGACGAAGAAAAAATTGACGCAGATTAAATCAGGAGGATAAGAGGAATCATGAACCGCAAATTACTTTCCTATCCATACATAATATGGATTATCGGTTTTACGATTATTCCACTTATATTTATATTTATAAAAGCAATGACTAATGCTGATGGCGGCTTTACGACGGAAAACATCCTTGCAATTTTTGACCCGGTTCACCGCAAGGCACTTATTTCGTCTGTTGAGCTTGCTTTTATTGCAACCGTCATTTGCATTTTACTTGCATATCCTCTGGCACTTTTACTTCGTGACAGTAATGTAAGCAACCAAAAGCTTATGCTTTTTATTTTGATATTACCTATGTGGATGAACTTTATCCTAAGAATACTTGCCCTGCAGATGCTCATATCGAACAACGGTATCATCAATTTCATCCTGACACACCTGGGATTTGATCCGGTGCAGATGATAAATACAAAGGGCGCAATCGTATTCGGTATGGTATATGATTATCTGCCATATATGATCTTGCCGGTACTTAATGCGATTACTGCAATTCCGGAAGATTATATCGAAGCATCCAAAGACCTGGGTGGCGGCAGATGGCAGACTTTCAAGAAGATAATTCTTCCACTCTCCCTTCCGGGTGTCGGAAGCGGAATCGCGATGGTGTTTGTACCATCCATGACAGAGTTTGTTATTGCGAATATCCTGGGCGGTGGAAAAATACTTCTTCTCGGAAACGTCATTGAACAGGAATTTATCACAAGTATGAACTGGAATCTCGGTTCCGGTCTCTCTCTTACACTTATGATATTTATAGTAATTACAACATTGCTTCTCGGAGACAAAGATTCTAACGACAGAGGGTTTGCACCATGATTAAACACTTGAGAAGATTATATATAGGATTAATTCTTATATTTTTATATGCACCTATTGCAGTACTTATTGTCCTCTCCTTCAACGCCTCAAAGTCGAGAGTCGTGTGGGGAGGCTTTACCCTCGATTGGTATAAAAGTCTTTTTACAAATGAAATTATAATATCTGCATTTGGCACCACAGTACTGCTTGCACTTTTATCAGCATTTATAGCAACTGTCATCGGACTTCTCGGTGCGCTCGGCATCAATCATATGCGCCGCCGACAAACGCAGATAATGATGTTTTTTACAAACATTCCGCTTGTAAATGCTGACATTGTAACCGGTATTGCACTTATGCTTTGGTTTATACGATTTTTACCGCTCGGATTTATAAGCGTTTTGCTTGCACACATAACCTTTAACATACCATATGTCATACTGTGTATCTTGCCAAAGCTTAAACAGGTTGATACAAGCCAGTACGAAGCAGCAAGGGATCTCGGTGCAAATGCAAAGACTGCATTTTTCAAAATCGTATTCCCGTCCATACTTCCGGGAATATTGTCAGGATTTTTCATGGCGGTTACATTGTCGATGGACGACTTTGTAATAACCTATTTTACAAAAGGCGCCGGAGTAAATACACTTTCAACTATGATTTACGGTGAAATCAGAAAAGGTATAAAACCTGAAATGTATGCGCTTTCAACCGTTATGTTTTTTGTAATATTATTACTACTTCTTGCGGTCAACTTTTTACCGTCCCGCAAAAAAACAGCAAAATAAATAACCCCTACGGAGGAATGTTAAATGAACAAAAAACTTCTTATTATGATTACAACAGCATTATTTGTTTTATGTTTTTGTGCAGGTTGCGGCAAAGAACCGACTGCCACTCTTACAGTTATCAACTATGCTGATTATATGGATATGAGTATCCTTTCACAATTTGAAAAGGAAACTGGTATAAGAGTTATTTATGAAGAAGCCATTACACCGGAGGAACTTTACACTAAGTACAGTTCCGGAGCAATTTCTTATGACCTTGTATGTACATCAGACTATATGGTTCAGAGACTTATATCCGAAGGTGAAGCTCAAAAAGTTGACTTTTCTGCAATGGAACACAGCAAAAATATCGGTCAGCGTTTCTGGGATATTTCTAAGACATTTGATACAAATAATGAATATGCCCTTCCTTATTTTTACGGAACCGTCGGAATTCTTTATGACACAACGAAAGTCAACGGCCCTATCGACAGTTGGGATGTTCTTTTCAACGGCGAATACAAAAATCAGATTATTATGCAGGACAGTATGCGTGACTCATTTATGGTTACCCTTAAATATCTTGGACATTCACTTAACACCGAAAATAAGGACGAAATAGCTGCAGCTAAAGATTTAATGATTAAA
>SVEM01000028.1 GCA_015057375.1 Lachnospiraceae bacterium | reverse complement strand
ACGTCTGTACAGAGGATCAGAACAACCTGGAGTGAGGATTACCGCATCCATTCCAAGAGCTGCAGCGGAGCGGATTATAGCGCCCACATTGGTCGGGTTCATAACTTTATCCAGTATAACTATTCTTCTTTTGTTTTCACAAATTTCCCTTACGCCAGACAGAGGTTTTCGTTTCATAGCACACAGCATACCTCTCGTAAGTTTGAAACCTGTCAGTTGCGTCAAAACATCAAATTCTGCACAAAAAACAGGAACATCTTTGATTCTCTCGAGAATTCGCCTGCCTTCACCCTCAATATGCCTTTTCTCCATAAGACACGAGACGGGTTGATAACCTGCATCG
This sequence comes from Lachnospiraceae bacterium, assembly GCA_015057375.1. Lineage (GTDB taxonomy): Bacteria > Bacillota > Clostridia > Lachnospirales > Lachnospiraceae > V9D3004. The sequence goes on along the minus strand of SVEM01000028.1, from coordinate 26,724 downwards.
AGAGCACGTTCGATAACCTTTGGGCTTTCTGCTATAAACAAACCTTTTTCGGGTAGCTCTCTGTTTAACAACTGAACCTCGGTTAATCGTGCATATAAATCCAGCTCAGGTGCGAGAAAATCTGTTATTTCTATAATTTTGTTCATGTTATTCTCCATCTTATGTATAATGCTCAACATAAGCATCAATATTAAAAACATCCGTCTACACATCATATAACTATCAATGCGTAAGCGGATGTTTCAATCATTATTACAACCTCCAAAAGACTGCCGCTTCGTGTCTGTCGCGTTGCTTACTTTTCTTTTGGTATTTCGATTTTAAACGAACTCTTCTGTCCAACTATTCTGTTAAACACAAGTTTTCCTTCTTCGTAGTTCTTGCTGTCCACACAGAAGTAGCCCTGTCTTAAGAACTGGAATCTGTCCTCCGGCTTTGCATCTGCAAGTGCAGGCTCAAGATAACAGTTGTCAAGCACCTGTAATGAATTCGGATTAAGGTTAATGCTACCGTCCTCGTTATATACACCCTTCTCCTCATCTATAAGGTTCTCATACAGGCATACTGTTGATTTTACTGCTGTATCAGCTGCAACCCAGTGAATTGTTCCTTTTACTTTTCTTCCGGTAAAGTTAAGTCCACTCTTTGTCTCAGGATCATAAGTACAATGTATCTCTGTTACATTTCCATTTTCATCAAGTACATAATCTTCACACTTAACAAAATATGCACTCATAAGTCTTACTTCATTACCAGGAAAGAGTCTGTAATATTTCTTCGGTGGCTCTATCATAAAGTCACTGCGTTCAATATATAACTCACGTGAAAATGGTACTTTTCTTGTTCCCATGTCAGGATTTTCCTGGTTGTTAGGAACATCAAGATACTCAACCTGTCCTTCAGGATAATTAGTTATAACGAGTTTAATAGGATCGAGCACTGCCATCATACGTGGTTTTGCAAGTTTAAGGTCCTCACGGATACAATACTCAAGCATTGCATAATCAATTGAGCTCTGTGCCTTTGATACACCAACAAGGTTCATAAGCATACGGATAGATTCAGGAGTAAATCCTCTTCTCTTTAATGCTGCTATTGTAACAAGTCTAGGATCATCCCATCCGTCAACAACCTTATCCTCAACGAGTTTCTTGATATATCTTTTTCCTGTAACAACATTTGTTACAAACATCTTTGCAAACTCAATCTGTCTTGGAGGAATCTCATATTCGAGCTCTCTTACAACCCAGTCATATAATGGTCTGTGATCTTCGAACTCAAGCGTACATATAGAATGTGAAATTCCTTCAATTGCGTCCTCAATAGGATGAGCAAAATCGTACATCGGATAGATGCACCATTTGTCTCCTGTATTGTGATGTCTCACTCTTGCAACACGATAGATAACAGGGTCTCTCATGTTGATATTAGGTGATGACATATCAATCTTTGCACGAAGAACACGGCTTCCGTCTTCAAACTCACCGTCTTTCATTCTAATAAACAAATCAAGATTCTCTTCTATGCTTCTGTCTCTGTATGGGCTGTTCTTTCCGGGCTCGGTAAGAGTTCCACGGTATTCTCTTATCTCCTCTGCTGACAAATCATCAACATAAGCCTTGCCCTTCTTAATGAGCTTTATTGCACCTTCATACATCTGATCAAAATAATCTGACGCAAAATAAACATTATCTATCTTAACATTACCGCATATCCACTCTACGTCCTTGCGGATAGCTTCAACAAATTCAGTATCTTCCTTAGTAGGGTTAGTATCATCGAATCTGAGGTTAAATGTTCCGTTATATTTTTGTGCCATTCCATAATTGAGAAGTATTGACTTGGCATGTCCTATATGCAGGTAACCGTTAGGTTCCGGCGGAAATCTTGTCATAATGTCTTTATATACACCGTTTGCAAGATCCTTGTCTATCTCCTGTTCAATAAAATTACGTGATACAACTTCTTCCATAATGGAGCCTCCTTAAAATATCTCGTGATTTCACAGTTTATTATAATAGCATATTTTAACAATATTTGAAAGACTTTATTTTGCAATATCATATAAGAATATAAAAAACATGGACACATGTTTATTTAAACATGTGTCCGCTGATTCTGTAACGTGCATTTCTTATATATCCACTAAAGTAATAATAGTCGTCCATATTCTTATTCTTACCTTTGTATCTGACTATCTTCTCGCCGCTTAATGCAGCTTTTGCAGCTTTTATACACTGCTTTTCATTTGCTGAAGTAAACTTTCCTGCATCATATCTTGCTAATGCTCTTGGAAGTGCACCATTTCTTGTCGGTGAAAACTGTCCCCTCTGATATATAACTCCCTTTACTGTTGATGCAAAGGACTTTGACTCTAATCTGTTCATTACTACAATTCCTACTGCAAGTTTTCCTGCATATGGCTCAGAACCTGCTTCGCAGAAAATGAGTGCTGACATAAGTCTTAGTTCTGCTTTAGTATATTCAACCTCATTATTTGCTTTCTTGTTCGAAGAAGCATCTGCATATGCAACATCAGTACTTGCTACCAGTAATGCAACCAGCATACCGATTATGCAAAATGCATATCTTTTCAAATTCATAATAACCTCCAAAATTGTTACGTTAAATAATATATTGTTGTATTTTTATTACGATATTATTTAACAAATTTGTAACAATTATAACTGAACCCTCAAAGAAATGCAACCCTTTTTTTCATCCACATTATTCTAAGGCATGAAAAAAGCACCAAAAATGCTTATTTTTCGTGCTTTTTTATAATAACTTTATGATATATTAACGCTTTGAAAATGTTACAATAATATTTCATACAATATTTTGCGAAAATCACCCATATTTTTGTGCAATATTGACAAAATTCAATTTTCCGCCAAAAATATCCAGTGAACTGCCTATTGTGAAGTCAATTTTGCCGTTTCCCAAGCTATTTAACAGCTCAATATCCTCATACGAGGATATGCCTCCGGCATATGTAACTTTTATATTTTCTATGCTTCCGAGAAGTCTTGCAACGTTCTCTTCTATCCCCTGCTGCCTTCCCTCAACATCAACAGCGTGTATCAGAAGTTCATCGCAATATTGTGTAATATCAGACATGTTTTCTTTGTTCAGTACAACATCCGTAAAGCTCTGCCATCTGTCTGTTACAACATAATAATTGTCATCTTTTCTTCTGCAGCTAAGATCAAGAACCAGTCTTTCTTTACCAATCAGATTTACAAGCGACTTTAGTCTGTCATAATGGATCTGTCCGCCGGCAAATACGTATGAAGTCACAATAACATGCGACGCTCCCATATCGAGCATTTTCTCAGCATTGCTTATGTCCACTCCTCCGCCAATCTGAAAACCTTCGGGATAAGCCGAAAGTGCAAGACCTGCCTGGTGCATGTCTGCCTCATAAGCAGGTGTTCCCGACTTATTAAGCAATATAATATGTCCGCCGGTAAGACCGTACTGCTTATACATGTCGGCATACCATGCCGCATCATACTCATCAGACACAAAATTCTCACTGGCATCTGATGCCATACCGTCTTCTTTAAGACTGCCTCCGACAATCTGCTTAACTTTTCCGTCATGTATATCTATGCATGGTCGAAATCTCATAACATCGTTCCTTTATTATAATCCGAGTATATCCTCAACAGTCTTCTGCATATCAGCCGCATCACATACGCGGTCATGAAGTACAGGAGCTGTTCTTATATCTTCTATAGCCTGAGGAATCTTAACATTTGAAATATCACAGAGTTCATCTATAAGCTCAAAATCAGTCATACTGTCATATTTTTTATCAATAGCTGTCATAACACTTCTTGCAAACTTATACGGACTTGCTGTAGAAGCAATAACGCAAGGCGTATTATCACCTGTCTTTTCAATATACTCTCCATATACAGATGCCGCAACAGCAGTATGTGTATCAATAACATAACCTGTCTTTTCATATACAGACTTAATACATTCTGCTGTAGCATCTTCAGATGCGTAACCGCCATAGAATGAATCAAGTTTATCTTTCATACTACTGTCAATTGTATAACTGCCCTCTGTAACAAGAGAATTCATAAAAGCACGTGTCTTATCACCGTCACAACCCGAAATAATATATATAAGTCTTTCAAGATTACTGGATATAAGAATGTCCATAGATGGGGAGCTTGTAAGAATAAACTCTCTGTTCTTATCATATGTACCTGTAGAGAAGAAATCATAAAGTACCTTGTTCTCATTAGAAGCACAAATAAGCTTTCCTACAGGAATACCTATCTCTTTTGCGTAATAAGCAGCAAGTATATTACCGAAGTTACCTGTCGGAACAACATAGTTAACCTTATCTCCTACCTTAATAACACCGTCTTTTACAAGTCTGCCGTATGCATATACATAATATACTATCTGTGGAACAAGTCTTCCTATATTAATGGAATTGGCTGATGAGAACTGATAGCCATTTTCATTCATAAGTGCAGCAAGTTCCTTATTGTTAAACATATTCTTAACACCGGTCTGAGCATCATCAAAATTGCCCTTAATACCTACAACATAAGTATTATCACCCTTCTGGGTAACCATCTGCTTCTCTTGAACAGGACTTACTCCGTCCTTAGGATAAAATACGATAATACCTGTTCCGTCTACATCAGCAAAACCGGCAAGTGCAGCTTTTCCTGTATCACCACTTGTAGCAGTAAGTATAATAATCTTATTATCAACATTATTCTTCTTTGCAGCGCATGTAAGCAAGTGAGGAAGAATGGAAAGTGCCATATCCTTAAATGCAATCGTCGCACCATGAAAAAGCTCCATGTAATGTGCTCCGCATGCCTCACGAAGTGTAGTTATATCTTCTATATCAAACTTGGAATCATATGCTCCTTCTATGCAGCCCATAAGTTCTTCATCGGTATAATCTGTAAGAAACTCCTTCATTACAGTAAAAGCTGTCTGCTTGTAATCCATACCTGCGAGCTCTGCAAGATCCACACCAAGCTTCGGAACAGTTTCCGGTACAAAAAGTCCTCCATTATCTGCAAGTCCTTTAAGAACCGCCTGTGATGCTGTAACGCAATCAGCGCCTCCACGTGTGCTTTTGTACATAATATCCATATCTGTAATCTCCCTCGTTAAAATCTAGACATGATTATAACATCACAAATAATCTATTTCAATACTATTATTTATCATAAAATTCATGGCAACCATATGAAAACAAATAATCAAGACATCTGTCAAACCAGCTCATATTGCCCGGATCGGCATATCTTCTTGCTGCAAAATAAAGAGCTCCTCCCGAATTATCCTCTCCTGAAAGCGCACGTCTTACTGCATTCTTTGTTTCCTTTGATACCTTTACGGAATAATATCTGCCATTGGCCACCGGTGAAAACTGATATGTGCCGCCCGAATGTGCAAAAACAACTTTAGAAACAGAATTCGGAAAATCCTTGCTTTCCACTCTGTTAAGAACAACATTAGCTACAAGGAGCTTGCCTGATATATTCTCCCCTCCGGCCTCTGCCTCTACAATTCTTTCAAGTACATGTCTCTCTTTCCTGCTAATGTCAAAACCGTTCCTATAATTTGTGATGAGTCCGTTTATAACTTCATTTTTCATATGTATATTTGCTTTTCGCTCTATAAGCATTTCTTCGTTCTGCTGACACATTATACTGTCATAAACAAACTCATTATTTGCAAAAACAACTGAATATCCTATATACAATGTACTTGTTACACACAACAATGCTGCCAATATAATTTTCTTCATAAAAAAATCTCCTCCAACAATTTTATATATTACAATTATGTAACATTATTGTAATAATATTCCAATAATTGTAAAAAAGTTGAAGAAGATCAATTTTTGTTATCTAAATATCAGATAAAATCCTATAAGGTAAAGGACAAGATATATAACAACCATACCACCATTAATTACTGCTGATAAAGATACAATACCTTCTCGTATATTTTCCTTATGCAACTGTCTGTAGGCAGATGCAAAACATATGATATTTATAACAAGCATACCAAGAGGTACTATTCCGGCAGTGGAACCATATTTACCTTTATATACAGCAGATATTATACATAATGTCACAAGTACCACAAATGAAATAATACCTGCACATAATGTTACTATTGTAATCGGAGAGCTCTTTTTCGATGAAACCCTTAACTTTCTGCGTCTCTTTCTGTTATTCATCACAAATCACCTTATTTCTAATACAAACAAATAAATGAAACAGCAAAAATCCTATAATAATACCACATACATTTAACAATACATCATCAATATCAAAACTTCCAACCTTAAATACAAGCTGAATTGTTTCTATACATAATGAAAACAGTATCCCGCCAAAAAATGTTGTAAAAAAATGTCTGTATGAATTAACAAGCACCGGCATAAACAATCCGAACGGTACAAACGCAACAACATTTCCAATTATATTAAGTATAAAATGCCAATTTCCAATAGAGTTGTGATACCTAATATATCTTGTTATCTCCGAGAAAGGCTTCAGATTATATCTGTAGCCGGATATATCCGTCCTGCCATAACTTTCACTAAAAAACAGGAAATACATCATACATGCAACATATATTAAAAATACAATCCAAATTATTTTTCTAAAATGCGCCTTCAAATCTGACTCCTGAAATATATTAAGCTTTTGGAAGCTCCATATCACCCTTTTTAATCAATTTAAGATGTCTCATTCCTTCTGAGATTACAAGTGTAATTAAAGCCGGAGCTATAAAATGCATAACCGCAATCATTGCCATAACAATTGCCGGATCCATACCACCCTCGATAGCCATAGTCTGATATGTCATAATCTGACCGACAAGTCCTGAAGTTCCCATACCCGAACCCGTAGGATTGTTAGTCATATGTAAAAGACATGTTGAAATAGGACCGAGTATTGCACTTGTAAGAATCGGTGGAATCCATATAAGAGGTTTTCTTACTATATTAGGCACCTGAAGCATACTTGTTCCGAGCCCCTGCGCAAGAAGTCCGCCCATCTTATTCTCTCTGTAACTTGCTACGGCAAAACCGATCATCTGAGCACTACATCCTATAGTAGCCGCACCTGCAGCTATGCCTGATAATCCAAGAGAAACACCAATAGCCGCTGAGCTTATCGGAAGTGTAAGTATTATACCCATAAGAACAGACACAATAATACCCATAATAAACGGATAACTTTCCGCACCCATATTAACGAGATTTCCAAGCATGGTCATAAATGAGGATATAGAAGGACCCACAAGAATTCCCACAAAACTTCCTGATGCTATTGTAAATAACGGTGTAAGAAGTATATCAAGCGGTGTCTTTCCGGATATAAGTCTTCCAACTTCAATACCTACAAATGCTGCAATAAATGCTCCAAGCGGTTCTCCCGGAAGTCCTGTTATTGTACTTACGCCTGCCTCATCTACGCTGAAAGAAAGTACAACACCATTACCCAAAAGCTTACCTGCCCACGCACCAACCATACCGCATACAGCTGCAGAAACTGTAACAAGTGAAGTTGACTTAAACTTCGCAGCAACACCCACACCGATACCGGCACCTGTAAGCGCCTTAGCTATAGTTCCGACTGCAATAATATATACACCAATTTTCCCCGGAACAAATCCACCAATCTGACAAATAATAGTTCCAATAATCAGTGTTGAAAACAAACCAAACGCCATTCCTGATAAACCATCTACAAATATATGGTTCAGTAAATTCTTGATACTCTTCATCTTTCAAGTCCCCCTTATTTTTGAATTAATATATCACATACACTTTATCTATTCAAGCAAAGAATAAAATTTTGCAAGCTCAATTCCGTATACAGATATGTTATCATTTACGGCATTTTTTATAATTCTGCTATACAACCTATTCTCATCATATATCTTTTCAATCTGAAAATCTAAAGCTTCCATATAACTATCATCCGCACCATTTTCAGAAAAATAATCTTTCATATCAGAAAGTATATACCCCGCTTCAGACATAAACTCCGAATTGTCATAACCGGCCGACTGCTTAATCTTTGACAATGCTCTTATCTGGGACTCTGCTGACCATTCTTCGTCTTTTGCCTTCATATCAAGATATATAAACAGCATATGCAAAAACTTTATGTCTTGCGGCATTATCCCAAATGGAGACAACGGATTAATGTCCATTAGCCTGAACTCAATATAATCTACTCCATACTTTAAAAGATTATCAAGAGAGTAACCTCCCTTATTCTTTACTCTTACGGGATAATAAAGCTCTGATTCAGATATGATAAGTCCCATATCAATATATTTTTTTACAGACTCCACGTGTTTTTGCAAATCCGAATAATCAAGTACCGGATCAAAATAATTCCAATATCCCTCTTTACTGCATCTTATAGATGCATATTCGGAATAAACAGTCTCATCCATACTATTATCATCTGTAAGAGATATATCATATACAGGACTGGCTCCGGTAAGCAAAACAATAAGCCATGCATAGTTTACTGCTTCTCTTGCAAGTCTCAGATACCTTTTATTCTTATAGTCCTTATATTCTGTTGTTCCGTCATAGAATGCCTGCAAATTATTTTCAGCGAAAGAAAAATTAAAATGCACACCGGAAAATAAAAGCTTCTTAATATCATACTTTCCGGCAAGATATCTTCTATACTCCTGCCTGTATTTTTCATCAAAGTTAAACTTTGCCTCAGGAATATCCTTTCCTTTTATATGTGGTGGTACAGATAACGGCCATATATACTCTTTCGGGTTTTTGTTTTTCAATTCTTTTCGTGCATACATGAAAATATCAGAAAGTGCATCATAGACTTTTTCAATAGAATCATAGACGTCAGTGATAAATTCCATCTGACATTCACCAAAATCTTTTGATATATGACTGTTAATAAAAGGATGTTCACTTTTAGCAATAAATGCGTCTTCAGTAACCCTAAGGCTCTCAAGTTCTATCCCGAATTGTGCATCAAACAGCACGTCAATCATCTCCATACTATATATTAAAAATCTGCGGAACATAAAGTCCCGCAGATTTTAGCTGTGTTCTAAAAATCCTGAACTTTGCATATTATTTGTTTATTTTTACCGCCTTTACTTTAGACCATTCACCATAACTTTTGCCATTTACAACTCTTACTCTAAAGTAATATGTTTTTTTCTTTGTGAGCTTCTTTATTGTAACTGCTGTCTTCTTTGTAGTCTTTGTCTTTGTTTTAAATTTCTTTGCACTCTTAAATTTTTTATTTAAAGAATACTGTATCTGGTATTTTTTCGCTTTATCTGCTTTACTCCAAACCAGTTTGACAGATTTGCTTTTTGCATTTTTAGCACTTTTAATAGTAACTGCCATTTTTTCTTCAACAGACGGATTGTCACTATTATTTGGATTAACCTTATCAATCGGTTCAGTCAGCGTAAATGTATATGCCTCGGCAATTTTATACGGTTGCTCTTTAAATCCCTTATACAGAAAACCTATTTCATTAATATTATTTCCTGCCGTAAAGGTTTTACCATCCAATGTAGTATAAATGGTTCTATTAGATACAGCAACATCTTTTACATTAGATGCAATTAAAGTAGGCACCGAAACATAATCCGTATGATCAAAACCTAATTCCCCATACAAGTTATGTCCACACATATATAAATCATTGCTTGTTGTTATATACGCAGAATTATTCTTTCCGGCACATGCCTTTAATACATTATCTGCAACCTTTTTAGGTGAATGTACACTCTCAGCCGAGCCGGCTCCGTCCATTATCTCGCCATAACTGTTATATCCCCAGCCATATAATGTATTGTCATTCTTTACTGCTAACGTATAGTCTGTTCCACAGGATACGCTTCTTACATTATCCATAACTTTGACCGGCATTGTGATACTGCTGTTGTTATTTCCCTGACCTAACTGTCCATGTGCATTTGTGCCAAACATATAAAGTGTTCCATCTTTTTTTATAATACCTGTATGACGTACACCTGTAGAAAAATCTGCCACATCATCCATAATCTTTTCCGGCTTATTCAAATCAGTGCCCTGAGTTGTGAGCAAACGTCTGTCCATCGTTTCTCCAACACCCCAAAGTGTGCCGTCTTTTTTAAGGTATATAAAGCAATCTTCACCCGCAGCGATTTTCACAACATTGGTGTCTAACTGAATAAATACACTACTATTCTTATTATCACCTGTGCCCAACTGATTTGCATTGTTACGTCCTGTAACCCACATAGTATTATCTTTTTTAAGAATCGCTGTGGAATTATAATAGCCACATGCTACCGCCACTACATCTGTTGCTGTCTGTCTGAAAGTATGATAATTAAGTTCTGTAGTGCCGTCACCAAAGTCTCCATATTCATTTTGTCCCCACATTATCAAGCTTCCGTCTTCCAAAACAAAACCTGCGTGATTTAATCCTGTAGACATGGATGTGCTGGTACTATTAGCCATCGCAGGTATAGATATACATAGTGTTGTCGCCATTGCCAATAACATAAATACAATCTGTTTCATAAATTATCCTCCTTATATTTTTCACGAACATTAATGTATTAATATTATAGCACCATGTAATTATCATTATCAACAATTTAATGGTTATTCATTGTATACCGTTTACATAATCAAACTTAAACATATTCACTGCAAAGAAAAAAACGACACCATAAGAGATGTACACTTGAGGACAGTAAAAAAGCTGTGTGGAAATTCCACACAGCTTTTAATTTTGTCTCATACCTTGACAAGCAGGGAAAATGTACGGCATTTTCCACTTGTTAGGAGAACCTAAAACCCTTTAAATCTTATACTACTTTAAGGATGTTTATCTTTTCTTTTTTAAGCAGATATGCAAATGCACCAAGAGAGACAATGCTATCAAAGGCATTACCAATACCGAACAGTAAGGCAATTCCTATGAGCGACGGTGTCCACACTCCCGTTAAATATAGAATAAATGCAACCCCATAATAAACCGTATTAGTTACTACTGACTCGAAAAGCATATAGTTAGTTTTACCGAGTCCGTAAAAAACAGAGTCAAATACATTTTGGAATGCATACAGCACATAAAAACCGACAAGAACAAGCACAAGTTCGAATAGTTTATTCACATCGTTAAACTGTAAAACATTTGCCATAAAGGGTTTCCAAAGCGGAACGCTGATAAACCAAAGCACAGATATAATCGCAGTAAGTCCAAAATATCCAAGACTATTTTTTCGTATATTATCTTTATCGATTGCGGTTTCTTGCTTGATAAGTTCGCTGAGTTGCAAAACAGGAAGCAACAGCCAACCCCAAATAAAGTTGTTTGCAACCCAATAGGTGCCTTGCTCACCGACAACATTTACCATGCGGGAAATCATCGCCATATATGCAATATTGCGAACAAGGGACTCGAGTCCGGAAATACCTCCTATTTTTATAAATTCTTTTACCCAAGCAAAATTAAGTTTTGCTTTGTCAAAAATGTTGATATTTTCTTTTGAAAGAAGTACAAGTGATACAGCAAGTAAAACAATATTAACAACAATATTTGAGCAACCAATTCCGTTTACGCCAAGGGTTAAGGATATAGGCAATGATGATACAAGGAACGTATCACAAACAAGGCTTAATACAAGTCTTGCTAAGGTTAAAATATAAAGATATTTGCTCTTGTTTATTGTCACAAGCGCAACGAGTGTGAATTGTGTAAGTATTAAAAATATGTTTGCTATACTTTCAATACGAATATATGTAGCCGAAGCATCAAAAATGTTAACATCGGTTGCCATTAGCGACAAAAGCGGTTTTGTAAAGCAAACGATAGCAACGGATATAATAAGATAAACGCCTAAGGACATTAACATTCCTGTTTTCACTCGGTTGGCGAACTCTTTTTTGTCATTTGCCACCTTTCCAATGAAATAAAACAACGGCAGAATAATTGCCTCGTTTATGATTTCATAAAGCAGATTTACCCACGATAATTGCCCTGCGATTGAGAAAGAGTATTCTCCGGGAAGTGAGCCGAGAAAAAACACACGCATAGTGGTGTACACTGTGGGTGCTAATCCGAGGACTAAAAGTGCGAAGTAGAGCTTGTAGTTGATGGTTGATAATGACAGTTTGATTTTGGAAAACATTTTGTTTTCCTCCTTTTTATAATATTTATAAAAAGCGACAAAAAAGACGTCTGCACAAAAATCGCAGACGTCAAAATATAACAAGGGCCCTTATGCTATTGACGACCACGACCAAAAGTGCATTTGCCAGATAGTACCACACCTGTCAAGTATGTGGTAGTTACCTCATAGCTTAAAGTCGCAATTTACATTCATATTATAATAATATAACTGAATGAAGTCAACAATTACTATCCTTAAGAGTACGATCCGTATGTATCGTCTCTTCTGAAATAAAAAAAGCGCGAGACGGCGCACGAAGTCCAGTGGACTTCGGTTTTGCGCGGACCGAAGCGGAGCGTAGAAGATTGAACCTTCGAGCACAGGATGTGCTCGAAAAAAAAGAGCCATCCTTCTGGATGTCTCTTTTTTTCAGAGCGCGAGACGGGGATCGAACCCGCGACCCTCTCCTTGGCAAGGAGATGCTCCACCACTGAGCCACTCGCGCTTATGTTGCTGTTTCGCAACAAATAGAATCTTACACTATATGATTTCTTTTGTCAAGCATAAATTTATAATTATTTTTAACAGCAAACATTAATTGTAATACTTACATCAGCAATCTCATCCGTCACATCTAAATCTTCCGTAAGGTCAAGTATCGGAAGTCCGTCTATATCCATATGCACACGTCTTATTCCGCTGCTTCGAACTCCGTCCACACCCGGTCTTGCATGATATGTATTCCAGATATCGCCGTACTCGTCTGTTACATAAGCATTATGTCCTGTTCCAAACTCTCCCGGCATACTTCTTGAAGTAAGTATAGGATAATTACACTTATTCCAGTTATCACGGTTAAGCAAATCTTTTCCTTTTTCAATAACAAGTCTGCTTACAACATATGAAGTATCCACTGCAGCACTTGAGAAGGTTATTATCAATCTGTCATCCTGCAACAGTGCAAATGGTCCTTCATCAACAAATGTATGGTTATTAGCCCAACTATAATCAGGCTTTGACAATACAACCGGCTCAGTAAGCAGCTTATAAGGACATTCAGGATTAAGCTTTGCAATATAAAGCCATGCTCCAAGATCCTTAGGAATGAACTGTCTCTGTGACCAGATGACATAATAATCACCTTCCCATAAGAAACATGTCATATCAAGGGTTATTTCTTTTCCTGCTTCACATATATCAGTTCCGTCAGCTTTTACTACTCTCTTAGGTGCAGACCAGTCACTCATGTTTTTCGGATTTCCACCCTCGCAAAGTTCCATAATATGAGACTCCTCATAGAAAAATTCGCCCGGTGTAAGTGCAAGGAATATGTAAAGCTTTCCATTCACTTCATGAAACTCTGGTGCCCATAAAAGTCCGCCAACATAATCATACATGTCGGTATTAAGTATCTGATGTTCCTCAGCATCAACAAGCTTAGGTATAGTATCAGCTTCTCTTACATATAATGAATGTTCATGGTCAGCATCATTTGTTGCTATAAAATAATACTTTCCATTGTAAAATGTAATACATGGATCAGCTCTGTTAAACGAAATCGGGAATTCAAAATGATCCTTGTGGAGTTTTCCGCAAATCTCATATTTGCCCGGCTTTGTATAGTCTATCTCAGGCATATCCCAGTCAATTCTCTTTACCGCGGTAGTTCCGTCCGAATATACTGCTGTTGCACGTATATTCTTAATATCATCTTCGCATGTAACATCTATCTCTTTATCAATAATTGTGTCCACATGCTTTGGTGCAGTAAGCTTCTTATATAATCTGTCTGCAACCGCATCTTCTATCATAATAGTTCCTGATACAATTGCTCCCTCTATGTCTGTAACTATATCTGTTTTCTCAAATGCAGAACACTCCTTTATGCAAAGTTCTTCCTGCTCATCTGCATAAGAAGCTGCCTCATAATAAGAATTATCTTTTGCAAAAACATCCACATCTTTTATGTTTGTCTCAAAACAGCCTTTTTCTGTAACAAATTTTACAGTGTATACATCTTTATCTGAATTATAAACGCATGTCAAATCTAAAATATTATCATCACAAAGCTTTATAAGCGCAACCTCTTTATACTCCAAAAGGTCTTTACTTGAAAATAAAACAGCCGCGCCTATACTCTCTTCATCAAGTTCTCCTTCTCCGTCAGTACGAACTGCAAGAACTCCAAAGGTACCATCTTTTTTGCTAAAAATCCAAGGATTACGAAGACTCTTAGGATTAAGTGAACCATCTTCATTTTCCGTAGCAAGTGCAAATAAAACACCTGAATTGTGGTTAATCGCTTCGAATGTATCTCCCTCTTTTAAGGCAAGATGCATACTGAATGCAATTCTTGGATCATAGTAAACATTATCAATAGGTTTACGTGTATAAAATAATAATTCTTTCATAATTAAAACCCCTTATATACATTTTTATTAATTATACATCATCATATGTTTCTGTAAAATGATGTTTTATGCCATCTTGTTTGTAAGCTATGATGGTTTTAAGATTTACATTTTCAACACTTTTAAATATATTTCCGGCAACAAACGGATTTGTATCCGACAAATCTTTTATCAGCCTCTTTATCTCCAGGCGCTTGGAATCGTCTGCTTTTTCCTGTGTAAATCTGCATGCACACTGCAAAAACTCAAGTTCATTATAATCGCGCCATCTTATTATATCTTCTTCTTTCACAAGATACATAGGACGGATAAGCTCCATCCCCGGAAAATTGGTGCTGTGAAGCTTCGGCATCATGGTCTGTATCTGCGCACCGTAAAGCATTCCCATAAGTATTGTTTCTATCACATCATCATAATGGTGACCGAGTGCAATTTTATTACAGCCAAGTTCCTGAGCTTTACTGTAAAGGTATCCGCGTCTCATACGTGCACACAAATAGCAAGGCGACTTCTCAATATTGTATACAGATCCAAAAATATCCGTGTCAAATATCTCTATCGGTATCTCAAGCAAGCTTGCATTATCAATTATTCTCTGGCGGTTTGCTGCATTGTATCCCGGATCCATTACAAGGAAAATCATTTCAAAATTAACTTTATTATGTTTAATAAGCTCCTGAAACAGTTTTGCCATAAGCATAGAATCCTTACCGCCGGATATACAGACTGCAATTTTGTCACCTTCCCGTATCATATCATACTCACGGATTCCCTTGGTAAATCTGCACCATATTTCTTTATGAAATTTCTTGATTATACTCTTTTCAGCTTCACGTGCCCTGCTCATTTTGCAGACTCCTCTATTATGTCTTTTATAACTTCCTGCGCGAGTAAAAGTCCTGCCGATGCCGGAACAGCCATTATACTTCCCGGGATCCTGTTTCCTTCTACAGGTTTTATTGCTTTTTCGGTTGAATAGACAACCTTAAGGTCATTTATATCGCGCCTTCTTAATTCATACCGCATAACCTTTGCAAGGGGACATGCTGATGTTTTATATACATCTGTAACAGTAAGTGCTGACGGATCAAGTTTTCCTCCCGTTCCCATACTGCTTATAACAGGAACACCACACTCCTTAGCCCGACAAATAATCTCAAGCTTTGCAGTAACTGTATCTATTGCATCTATTACGTAGGTATAATCAGAAAAATCTATCTCATAAGAATTCTCAGGCAGAAAAAAGCAATTTCGAATATCTACCTGAGCGTCCGGGTTAATATCAAGAATTCTTTCTTTCATAACCTCCGTTTTAAGACGCCCGACAGTTTTTGTCGTTGCTATTATCTGCCTGTTAATGTTAGATGTACTGACCACATCATTGTCAACAAGAGTAAATGAACCAATGCCGCTTCTTGCGAGCGCCTCCGTAACATATCCTCCTACTCCTCCGATACCGAATATAAGGACTTTTGCATTGTTAAGTTTTGTTATGGCTTCTTCGCCAAGAAGCATAGCGGTTCTCTCGTATTGTTCTTTCATATTGTCTACTTTTTTTATATTCTTATTTAGCGAACTACCTACCTCCAAAATCCAGCCACTTCGTGGCTATCATGCTTCGCACTCGCGATTTTGTCGGTATCGCGCCAGAAAAAGTAAATGCCTGCTACGCAGCCGCTTCCTTTTTCCTTGAGCGCGTAAAATTCTAATTTTTCTATTTTATAGAAGCATGTATATCCTGAAGAGACATAACTTCGATTTTACCTGCATTTTTAACAGAATATATTCCATCTGCTGTTGCTTTTGCAGCTGCCATTGTTGTCATGTAAGGAACTTTTGCCTTGATAGCTGTCTTTCTTATATAACTGTCATCAAACATTTTCTCTTCAGAAGCTGCAGGTGTGTTGATAATAAGCTGAACATTTCCATTCATAACCTCATCAACAATATTAGGTCTGCCTTCCTGCATCTTGTTAATGCGAGTTGCTTTAACTCCATTTGCTACAAGAAGATCATATGTCGAACCTGTAGCAACAATATTCATTCCACACTCTTCGAACTTCTTAGCAACATCAACAACCTCAGGCTTGTCTTTTCTACTTACTGAAATAAGCACTGTTCCTTCTGTAGGAAGCTCTGTAAGAGTTGCCTCCTGAGCCTTGAAAAATGCTTCTCCGACATCTTTTGACAATCCAAGAACTTCACCTGTTGAACGCATCTCAGGTCCGAGTACAGGGTCAACCTCCTGGAACATGTTAAATGGAAATACTGCTTCTTTTACTCCGTAATATTCAGGTTTTACTTCCTTCAGATCTGTTATCGGGGAAGGCATTCCCGTAAGTTCTGATGTCATTATCTGTGTGGCAAGTTTAACCATCTTAACGTTACATACTTTTGAAACAAGAGGTACTGTTCTTGATGCTCTAGGATTTGCCTCAAGCACATATACTTTATTATCCTCAATTGCATACTGCATGTTCATAAGTCCTCTTACGCCCATCTCTTCTGCAATCTTTCTTGTATATTCTTTAATAGTAGCCACAAGCTCTTCCGGAATATTTTTAGAAGGAAGTATACAAGCTGAATCTCCCGAATGAACTCCGGCAAGCTCAATGTGCTCCATAACTGCAGGTACAAATGCATGTTTTCCGTCAGCAATCGCATCTGCCTCACACTCTACGGCATGTCTTAAAAATCTATCGATAAGTATTGGTCTGTCAGGTGTAACACCTACTGCTGCTGCCATATACTTTCTGAGCATCTCAGGATTATTTACAACTTCCATACCACGTCCGCCGAGTACGTATGAAGGACGAACCATAACAGGATATCCTATTTTCTCAGCTACGGCTATAGCTTCCTCAACATCTACTGCCATTCCTGCTTCCGGCATAGGTATCTCAAGTTTTTCCATCATTGCACGGAAAAGATCCCTGTCTTCTGCCATATCAATAACCTCAGGAGATGTTCCGAGAATATTAACACCATTTTTCTTAAGATCTGCCGCAAGGTTAAGAGGTGTCTGTCCACCAAACTGTGCAATAACTCCGACAGGTTTTTCTTTTTCATATATGCTGAGTACATCTTCAAGCGTAAGTGGTTCGAAATACAACTTGTCAGATGTATCATAGTCAGTTGATACTGTTTCCGGATTACAGTTAACAATAATTGTCTCAAATCCGAGTTCTTTAAGTGCAAATGCTGCATGAACACAACAATAGTCAAACTCAATACCCTGACCGATTCTGTTAGGACCACCACCGAGAATCATTATCTTTTTCTTATCTGTTACTTCTGTTTTGTCAGGTGCATTGTATGTTGAATAATAATATGCACTATCTTTAGTACCGCTTACGTGAACCGGCTCCCATGCCTCTGTTATTCCATAAGATATTCTTGCATTTCTTATATCTTCTTCTGGCACTTCAAGAATATGTGAAAGATATCGGTCTGAGAATCCGTTCTTCTTTGCTGATGAAAGTGCCTCTTTATCAGGAACCTGACCTTTTCCTTTCTTAAGCATCTCCTCTTCTTCAACAAGTTCTTTCATCTGCTCTATGAAATAAGGTTTAATCTTTGTAACCGCAGTTACTTCTTCAACTGTTGCGCCCTTACGGATAGCTTCATACATAACGAAATGTCTTTCACTTGTAGGTGTCATAAGCATCTCAAGAAGTTCTTCCTTTGACTTCTCATTGAAGTCTTTTGCATATCCGAGACCGTAACGTCCAATCTCAAGGCTTCGTATGGCTTTTTGGAACGCTTCTTTATATGTCTTACCGATACTCATTACTTCACCAACGGCACGCATCTGTGTTCCAAGCTTATCCTGTGAATCTTTAAACTTTTCAAATGCCCATCTTGCAAACTTGATTACAACGTAGTCTCCACCCGGAACATACTTATCAAGTGTTCCTGATACACCACATGGAATCTCATCAAGTGTAAGTCCTGCAGCAAGCATTGAAGATACAAGCGCAATAGGAAAACCTGTTGCTTTTGATGCAAGTGCTGAAGAACGTGATGTTCTTGGGTTAATCTCTATAACGATAATACGATCAGATACCGGATCATGTGCAAACTGTACGTTAGTTCCTCCGATAACCTCAACCTCATTCACAATTTTATATGCCTGTTCCTGAAGTCTTTTCTGTAAATCCTCTGATATTGTAAGCATAGGTGCTGAACAGAAAGAATCTCCTGTATGAACTCCGAGAGGATCAATATTCTCTATAAAGCAAACTGTAATCATATTGCCCTTAGCATCTCTTACTACTTCAAGCTCAAGTTCTTCCCATCCAAGTATAGATTCTTCTACAAGTACCTGTCCCACAAGACTTGCCTGAAGACCTCTGGAACATACAGTCTTAAGTTCTTCCACGTTATAAACGAGTCCGCCGCCGGCTCCACCCATGGTGTAAGCAGGACGAAGAACAACAGGATATCCAAGCTTGTCCGCTATGGCAAGTGCTTCATCAACTGTATATGCAACTTCACTTCTTGCCATCTCAACACCGAGCTTATTCATTGTTTTCTTAAACTCGATACGGTCTTCGCCACGCTCAATGGCATCAACCTGAACACCTATTACTTTTACGTTATATTTATCAAGGACACCCTCTTTGGCAAGCTCAGAACAAAGATTAAGCCCTGACTGTCCGCCGAGATTAGGAAGGATAGCATCAGGACGTTCTTTTTCAATTATCTGTGTAAGTCTTGTAACATTAAGCGGTTCAATATATGTGATATCAGCAATTTCAGGGTCGGTCATAATAGTAGCAGGATTAGAATTAACAAGAACAATTTCATATCCAAGGTTTCTAAGAGCCTTACATGCCTGTGTTCCTGAATAATCAAATTCACAAGCCTGTCCAATAATAATAGGACCGGAACCAATAATTAATACTTTTCTTATGTCGTCTCTCTTTCCCATATCTGCTTCCTCGTTTCTTTTAATTTGACTGTATATAAATTGGCAAAAAAAGCCTTACTGATTATTATAACACCAGTAAGGCCTATTTTCCATAAAAATTATTACAAATTTTTATTAATTGTTAGCTATAACCGTAGCAAGCTCTTCCATAGCAGGTATGTCAGATTCTTTCATTGTTGATTTTATAGTAACAACCGGTTCAACAATTGTAATATCATTCATCTCTTCAAGCATATTTCTCATTACTTTTGCTGCAACAGGTGCCCATGAACCATTTTCAAGTAAACCTACAGTACGGTTTTTGAATCCTTTAATCTGTAAATGATGAAGGAAATCATGCATACATGGGAACACTCCACCATCATAGCTTGCCGCACAAAGAATCATTCTGTCATAACGGAATGCATCCTCAATAGCTTCTGCCATATCATCTCTTGCAAGATCGGTTACGGCAACTTTCTCAACACCTTTATCAACAAGCATCTTTGCAAGCTCTTTTGCAGCCTTTGCCGTATTTCCGTAAATGGATGCATACGCAACAAGCACACCCTCACTCTCAGGCTTATATGAGCTCCATGTATCATAAAGACCAATATAATAACCAAGATTCTCAGTAAGCATAGGTCCGTGAAGCGGATAAATCTTCTCAATATCAAGTGCAGCCGCCTTTTTAAGAAGTGCCTGAACCTGAGCGCCATATTTTCCAACTATATTAAAGTAATATCTTCTTGCTTCACAAGCCCAGTCTTCGTCAGCAGTAAGTGAAAGCGCACCAAATTTACCAAATCCGTCTGCTGCAAACAATACTTTTTCACTTGCTTCATATGCAACCATAACCTCAGGCCAGTGAACCATAGGTGCAGTATAGAAACTGAGTGTATGTGAACCGAGATTAAGCTCATCACCTTCTTTAACAACGAGCTGATTGCATTTACCTGCATCCTCAAAGAACTGAGGAAGCATTGTAAACGTTCTTGCATTACCAACAAGTGTAATATCAGGAAACATCTCAATTATTTTTCCTATACTTCCTGCATGATCCGGCTCAAGATGAAGTATAACAAGATAATCAACCTTACGTCCTTCAAGCCCTGCTGTAAGTTTTTCTTCCCACTCATCGTACTTACGGATATCAACTGTATCCATAAGCGCTATTTTTTCATCAAGGATAAGATAAGAATTATATGAAATACCTTCCGGTACAATGTACTGGCCTTCAAATAAATCTATATCTGTATCATCTACTCCAATGTATTTAATCATTATCATTTCTCCCCTCGAATTATATATTTTATATATTTGCAAGAGCCTGCTCTATATCAGCGATTATATCTTCCACATTCTCGATTCCTACAGAAAGTCTGATAAGGTCAGTAGCAATTCCTGCCTCCTCAAGCTGTTCATCAGTAAGCTGTCTGTGTGTGTGGCTTGCAGGATGAAGCAGACATGTTTTACTGTCGGCAACATGTGTAGCTATACTTATAAACTTGAGTGCATCCATGAATCTGATTGACTCACTGCGTCCGCCCTTTATACCAAAGCATAAAACGCCGCAAGAACCATTATCAAGGTACTTCTTAGAAAGTTCATAATTGTCATCACCTTCAAGATCAGGATAATGTATCCATGCTACTTTATCACTATTCTTAAGATACTTTGCAACTGTGTATGCATTCTCACAATGTCTCTTCATTCTGAGAGCAAGTGTTCCAATCCCCAGATTCAAATAGAATGAATTCTGTGGTGAAGGTATGCAACCCATATCTCTCATAAGCTGTGCTGTAATCTTAGTAATATATCCTGCCTTACCAAATGCACTTGCATATGTCAGGCCATGATATGACTCATCAGGTGTTGTAAGACCCGGGAACTTTTCAGCATGAGCCATATAGTCAAAGTTTCCGCTGTCAACTATACATCCGCCGACACAAACTCCCTGTCCGTCCATATACTTAGTAGTTGAATGTGTAACAATATCTGCACCATGCTCAAATGGTCTGCAGTTAACTGGTGTTGCAAATGTATTATCAACTATAAGCGGAATTCCATGTGAATGTGCAAGTGTTGAAAACTTTTCAAAATCAAGTACATTAACTGTAGGATTGGAAATTGTTTCTCCAAAAATACACTTTGTATTAGGTTTAATATACTTTTCAAGTTCTGAAAGAGGAAGTGTCTGATCTACAAATGTGCATTCAATCCCCATCTTTTTCATGGTAACACCAAACAGATTATAAGTTCCTCCGTATATAGATGAAGATGCAATAAAATGATCTCCAGCTTCACATATATTAAATACTGCGAAGAAATTGGCTGCCTGACCGGATGAAGTAAGTATAGCTGCCACTCCACCTTCTAATGAACATATCTTTGCTGCAACCATATCATTGGTCGGATTCTGAAGTCTTGAATAAAAATAACCTGATTCTTCAAGATCGAAAAGTTTTCCCATATGATCACTTGTTGCATACGGAAACGTTGTGCTCTGTATAATAGGAATCTGTCTAGGCTCTCCGCTTTTTGGTGCCCAGCCGTCATGAACACATTTTGTTTCTATATTAGTTTTCATAATGTACCTCCGATAAAATAATAAATTAGATATGATTATAACATATATTAAAATGATGTCAAAAATTATTTATATTTGTTGTAAATATTTTCTATCTCATCTTTCATTTTCTTCACAACATTTTCCGGTCCGACAATCTGTGCAGCATCACCGAGTGAAATAATCCATGCCAAAAACTGTCTGCTTACTAAAACCTTAACATTTACGGTAAAGTGTTCTCCGTCTTTATCCGGAACAAATACAGTCTCTCTGCCAAATCTGTCAATGGCAATTCCTGCAACAGAATTCTTAAATCTTATTTTTACATTCTGTTCCTCACCGTCAAACATAGAAAAAATCTTTTTGGAATAGTCTGCTATATTAAAATCACCAAGCTTTTCCTTTCCCTCTCTGGCTTGTTCCTGCATACTTATATTAAGCATCTTATCAACACGGAAATGCTTTATGATTTCATCGCTTTTATCATATCCTATCATGTAATAATTCTCATCATCCCATGACAATCCCCAAGGACTTATATCATAGTATGCCCCGCCATGTCTTAATACCATCTCTTTTTTTTCATTCCAGCTGAAATACTGAAACTTTATTCTCTTATTAGATGATATAGCATCATGTATTATATCCACATTATATAATATTTTTTCATTATCAGCCTTTACCCTGCCTGTCACATACACCTGTCTGTGCAATAGCTTAGCCTCGTGTTTACTTGTTAGCGCCTCAAGTTTCTTTATAAGCTCATTTGACTTCTTTTCCGTAATAAACTTAGCAGACTGTACAGAATCTACAAGCAGCTTAAGTTCAGCTATCTCAAATTCTCTGCTGCAAAGTTTATAATAAAACTTTCTATCGCACTTTTCTCCGACAATATCAAGTCCAAAATGCCTGAGCATTTCAAAATCATCATAAAGCGTCTTTCTTTCGGCAACAATCTGATATCTTTCAAGTTCTTCTGTTATTTCAGAAAGCGTAAGTCCATGTTCTTCATCTGTAAGTTCCATGAAAATTTTCATAAGAAAAAGCAATTTACACTTCTGATAAATACTCTTTGCCATGGCATTTTCCTCCGGTGTCTTTTATCACATTTCTTTTCCGTTAAGCATTACATTTACAAGCATATTTCCTTCATATACAAGCTTCAGCGAGAAAAATTCTTCCATATCTTCAAGCAATCTAAAAAATATTTTATCACCTTCCCAGATTGGAAGTTCATACACGTACTTTTTATCTATCCAGCGCAACTCACCTTCACTGCATTCACAGATATCCCCCAAAAAATCATCAGCTGTAAATAAATACATGTATTCTGTTCCCCATTCATCAGAAACAAATGTAATATGCCCGCGAAGCTTGTATGAAGTTAATATAAGTGATGTTTCTTCATGCACCTCTCTTAACAAACATTCTTCCGGAGACTCCCCCTCCTCAAAATGTCCGCCAATGCCAACCCATTTATCCTTATTTATATCCTTTTCTTTCTTGACTCTGTGCATCATCAGATACTTGCCGTCTTTCTCTATGTAGCAGAGTGTCGTCATATTATTTTTCATGAAAACTCCAATCAAAAAATAATCTGAATTATTTCTTCTTTTTCAAATATTTTGATAAACGCACAACTTTTCCGTTAGGAAGCTTAACTTTTGCTTTTTTCGAAACTTTACCAAATGCGGTTTTGTCTATCGAAGTAATTGTACTGCTTATCGATATATTTTTTATTTTTTTACACTTGAAGAAGGCTTTCTTTCCGATTGATGTAACATTTTTTCCTATAATAACCTTCTTTGCTTTTTTACATTTCTTAAATGCAGATGCCTTAACTTTTACTACCTTATATATCTGTCCATTAATATTTACGGCATTTTTAATTCTAATCTTTTTTGCTTTTTTCTTTGTAAGTCCTGTTACGGCTACAGTTTTATTTTCCTCACTAATAATCTGATATGTATATTTCTTTATGAGATATACTTCTTTAGAAGATCCGCCATTATAAGATCCATCTCCTCCATTATTATTTGTCGGATTATCATTCTTGTTTGCTATTCCTTCCTTTACAGGCCCATTATTGAATGTTATTGATACATCATCCACATAAAAAGTCATAAGATCCTGTGATGCATTTGGATTTTGAAGCCAAGGAGTCTCAATAAATATCTTTACGGAACTAAGGTCAGCCTTTTTAGGAACCGTGTATGTACCGCTAAGTGTTGCCCATTGTCCTTTATTTGCAATTGTACTTACCATGTTCTGTATAGTTCCGTCACCATATATAATAGATATGATAAACTGTTTATTTGCAGGATAATGCATACTTGCCGGATCACTTACATCTTCTTTGTATTGTATCTTTGCAGATATATTGTATGTATTTCCTGCGAATAGGCAACCTGTTATATCCTGCATCGGTCCGTCACCTGTATTTTTTCTGTCTGACACCTTTAATGCCAGTTTGCCGTTCGCAACCGTATAATATGCCAAACCAAGTGTCGGATTTCCATTTGTCTTCCATTCCTGCGTGCCATCTTCAAAACCACCGTTCAATATAGCATCTGCTACAGGTGTATTCTGATTACCTATATTATTATTTGGTTTGCTATTATTGTTGTTGTTTATATTTGGATTCTTTTTAACAAACTCATCGTATACTGACATTACCCTGTAATAAGCAGGCTTAGGATTTCCTAATGATGAGAACAACAATGGGCGACCGTCACCTCTCCAAGATCTGTCATCACCAACTCCCCAATATGTAATACCTGTGATATTACCACCTGCAGCTTTCATCTCAAGAAGTCTTTGCATAAGAGCACCCATATAATTATTCAATTCTTCGTCAGATTTGTTTGTACAGTCAAACTCTGTAATCTGCACTTCAAATCCTGCATTCAAAAATGACTCAATTGTTTGAGTATATAAATCCACACTAGGATAATGAGATGCAACATGCGACTGCATTCCGACACCATCGCAAACCTTACCATTTCTGTTAACAAAATTAATCATTGGTATTATTTTATTAACTTCAATGTAAGTATTAAAATCATTGTAAAACAGACCTACTGAATCACGAATTCCCAAGCTCACAAGCGCCTCATGTGCATATGTAAAAGCTCTCTTTACAAATTCCGGATATATGTTAACATCACCATATATTACAAGCCATCCTGTGTTTTCGGCATGAAAATATTCGTTAACAACATCCCATGCATATACAACACTACCATACTGGCTTTTATGCACATGATTAATTACGGATTTAATGTACATTTCCATTCTTGCATACATTGTGTTTTGATCAACATAACCATTCCATCCTGAATACCCGTTCTTAAAAAACCAATCCGGTGTCTGAGCATGCCATACAAGTGTATGTGCACGCATCTTAAGTCCGTTTTCATGACATTTTTTCATAACATCATCAATCGTGCCAAAATTAATTCTTGGAACATTAGATTCTTTATAATTAGCCGGAATATAATAACCAAGATTTCTCGCTTCCTGTACGGAAATCAAATTGGCACCCCAGCCACCTAACAATGAATCCGGTTTCATTTCATTTTCAAGCGTTATACTGTTATACTGCTGTTTAATCTGATTAAGTGTATTCCAGTCATTAAGCTGCCATGAATTGATACATGTTCCCGAATACCCAAATGTTTTACCATAAGTACTAAGCAACGTGGCATCCGCAGCCTTTGTTGCCTTTGGAGTATACATTATGGATCCCAACACAAGTGATACTACCAATACTACATTACACAGTTTTTTCATTACTTTTATTTTTTTCACCTTTCAATCCCCCAAAATTATTTAATTACCCCTCTTTTTATATTTAGACAAATAAACAACTTTTCCATTAGGAAGAGTGATCTTTGTCTTATTTGATATTTTACCAAATAATCTCTTTTTGTTTAAGAACACGCGCCTACTCTTTATGTATATATTCTTTACATTTTTGCATTTAAAAAACGCTTTTTTACCTATGGAACGAACATTTTTCCCGATAATAATCTTCTTTGCTTTTTTACATTTTTTAAATGCAGATGCTTTCACTTTAACTATCTTATATTTTTTTCCGTTTATTTTCACCGTATCTCTTATACGGATTTTTGTTGCGTGTTTCTTTGTAAGACCTGTTATTATTACTGTTCCTTGTTCGTCACTAAGAATCTGATAGGTGTATTTTCTTATAGTAAACACCTTATCTTTTATATCTTCCGAATCAGTTGGTGTTGGTGTTACTGTCGGTATTACTGTCGGTATTACTGTTGGTGTAACTGTCGGCATTACTGTTGGTGTAACTGTCGGCATTACTGTCGGCACTACTGTCGGTTTCACGTCAGGTTCCGGCGACGGAGTATATACAGGTTCTACCGTTGCTTCTGCTGTTGGTGCAAGCGTTGGTTCCAATGTTGGTCCTACTGTTGGCTTCGCTGTTGGCATTGCCGTTGGTGCCGATGTCGATGTTGCCGTTGGTGCCGATGTCGGTGTTACCGTCGGTGCCGGTGTTGGCGTTGCCGTTGGTGCCGGTGTTGGCGTTGCCGTTGGTGCCGGTGTTGGCGTTGCCGTTGGCTCCGGTGTCGGCGTTGCCGTTGGTGCCGGTGTTGGCGTTGCCGTTGGTGCCGGTG
>SVEM01000069.1 GCA_015057375.1 Lachnospiraceae bacterium | reverse complement strand
TAAACTGTCTCATTATAGGAGTATCCTGTATTTTACCTGTTACTTCACCCTGCTGGTAATTATTCTCTTCTTCTTTTACCGCACATAAGGCAATGCTCTTTGGTGTACGTTTTTGAAGAATATCCTTTACTGTAATTGTATATCCTTCACTTCTTACTTTTGATACCACACGAATGGCCTTGATGGAATCTCCGCCTAATTCAAAGAAGGAATCATTTACACCAACTTTTTCTATTCCAAGCATTGTTTCAAATGCACGGCATACAGCTGCCTCTGTTTCATTTTCCGGTGCAACGTATTCATTTTCAGCTTTTGCTTCAATCTCAGGTAATGCACGTCTGTCAAGCTTTCCGTTTCTTGTTACAGGAATGCTTTCTATCTGCATCATATAAGATGGTATCATGTAATCAGGAAGGTTCTTTGATAAGTTATCCCTTACATCTGATATACTGATTTTTGTATCTCCTGTCATATATGCACAGATTGCCTTATCTCCGCTTGCATCAGTTCTTACAATAACTGCACAGTCAGTTACTCCTTCAACTTCTCTGATTCGGGTCTCTATCTCACCAAGCTCGATTCTGAAACCTCTTATCTTTACCTGCTCATCAATACGTCCAAGGTATTCCAAGTTTCCGTCAGGCAACCATCTTGCAAGGTCTCCTGAACGATACATTTTACCCTCTCCAAACGGATTAGGTACGAACTTCATTTCATTAAGGTCTGGTCTGTTCAAATATCCTCTTGCAAGACCTTCTCCTGTTACACAAAGTTCTCCCGGCATTCCGATTCCGCACAAAGAATCTCCGTTCATTATGTATACTTTCAATGTCGGAATGGCTTTTCCTATATCACTGATTCCCTTTTCAATCTCTTTGTGTTCAATTTCGCGGTATGTTACATGAACACAGGTTTCAGTAATTCCGTACATATTAATAATCTTGGTTTCCGGATGTCTCGCCTTCCATCCGCTAAGCTTTGACGGATTAAGTGCCTCTCCACCAAATATCAAATATCTTACCTGCAGTTTCTCTCCATCATCCTCTTTGTCAAGGTTATAGAATGCTGTAGGAACCTGATTAAGTACTGTTACCTCATGTTTCTTCAATAATCCTAAAAATGTCTTTGAATCCTTTATTTCTTCCTCGCTGGCAACTATAAGCTTTCCACCATATAATGTTGCTCCGTACATTTCCCATACAGAGAAATCGAATCCATATGAATGGAACATAGTCCATACATCTTTGTCGTTAAAATCAAAGGCAAATGCACTATTAAACAGCAGTCGTACTACGTTTTTATGCATTATTTCTACACCCTTTGGATTTCCTGTTGTTCCGGATGTGTAGATTACATATAAACCACTTTCAGGATTAATATCTGTCTTTGGATTCTCCAAGCTGATACTATCATTGTTAAGTTCCTTAACATTAAGTTTTGTTCCGTTATAAGCTATATCAAGTTGTGTTTCTCCACAAATTAAAATCTCAGCTCCGCAGTCATTTAATATGTATTCTACTCTGTCTAACGGATACATTGTATTTATTGGTACATAAATTGCTCCGGCCTTGATAATTCCATAGATTCCCACGATCATTTCAAGACTTCTCTCTATGTACATGGCAACATAGTCGCCTTCTTTTATATTAAGCTCTCTTAACTTATATGCCACCTGATTTGCTCTTGTATTAAGTTCTAAATATGTAAGACTTTCATTTTCAAATACCACAGCAATGTTATCAGGGGTCTTTGTAACCTGCTCCTCAAACAGTTCCACAACAGTCTTTTCACGTGGGTAATCTGCATCTGTATCATTAAAGTCATTAAGTATCAATTCTCTTTCTTTTTCATTGTATACTTCTACTTTTTCAAGTGACTTCGCTGTATCATCCGCTATCTGCTCAACTATATTTCTTAAGTGTGATGCAATAATCTCTATGTTACTGTCTGTAAACTTTGACGGATTATAAGAAAGTCTAAATACAAGACAGTCATTTTGATCATATGCCACAAATGACAGATCATAATTGGTCTGCTCGCGTGCTCCAATTTGTTCAAGCTGTAATCCTGTATATTCCTGCTCGTCTCCGCTTGTTCCCGGATAATTCTCGAATACAAACAGATGCTTTATGTATTCAGAAACATTTTCCCTGCCTACCTTCATTCCTCCAAGGGCTGCATGATCATAGCTTACACTTTCGTTATTTAAAGCCTGTAGATTTAACAACATGCTCTTAATTGTTTCTTCTTTGCTGTTTGCACGTATTCGTAACGGAACAGTATTAATGAACATTCCTACCGATGTTTCAATTCCTCTAAGCGGTACATTTCTTCCCGATACTACATTTCCAATGAGCACATCATCTGTACTACAGTGCTTCTGAAGCAGTATTCCCACCGCAAGCTGGGCAACAGTACTAACAGTTGCATCACAGTTTTTCGCAAGTGCATTAAGCTTTGCTGTAGTATTTTTGTCAATTACAACATAGTCTTCAGCCACCTGCTTATCTGTAGCAGTTTCCACTTTTTCAATCGGAGTAATCTCTGCAACGGATTCGTAATCCTCAAGATATGAATCCCAGAACTTTTCGTTCTCAGATTTCTTTATCTTCTGAATCCACTCTACATATTCCTTGAAAGGAAGCACCTGATTCTTTTCTTCTGATACTGTTCTTTCCAAGCTTTCTCCTGCACCTGATGTAATAAGATTATAAAACCTTATCCAATCTCCATACACAAGAGGATTACACCAGCCATCCAAAATAATGTGGTGATTACTTACAAACAACACATCACAGTCAGCAAATGAAAGCAGTGCCATACGCATCAAAGAATCTTCCTTAAGATCAAATCCTCTTTCAAGATCTTTAGCCGAATATTCACTTACAGCTTCCTCAGAACAGTTTTCTTCATACTTGTAGCATGTAAGTTCTATCTGTCTGTTGTCAACTATATACTGCTTTATAATGCCTTTAGATTTTGTCTGGACAAAACTTGTCTTTAATATTTCATACTTTTGTGCGAGATAATCAAGGCTCTGTCTCAGACACGCCACATCAATTCGTACATTAGTCTTATATGATGCCTGTACCAAGTAACTTGTATCTTTATCATCCAACTGGTTATGGAAATACATACCTTCCTGCAGTGGTGTAAGCAGGTACATGTCACTTTCTGTTACATGTGTTCCTTTTTGCTCCATACACCAGCCTACAACTGCTTCTACTGATTCCTTATAAAGGTTTATAAATTCCTCAGCATATTTCTTTGTGCAGTTGTTATATGTAAGATTGCATATGAATTTTCCTCCGGTTACCATCGCATTGATATTAAAATATCCCGGCATTCTATTATCTCTTGAACTTCCTTCTCCCGTTGATAATCCGTCAGAATTCTTGCTGCTTTCCTCACTGTCCATTTCTCCCAGATAGTTGAAATAAACATCCACGTATTCACTTATATTTGTGTCATAAAGAAGTCCGTAACCTATACCCTTGTTTGGCACCTCTCTTAGCATATCCTTTGTGGTTACTATGGATTCCTCTATGTCATTCTTACAGTCAACCACAACAGGGTACAGTGAAGTAAACCATCCCACTGTTCTGTCCGTATT
>SVEM01000027.1 GCA_015057375.1 Lachnospiraceae bacterium | reverse complement strand
AAAAAGTTGCAAAGGTATCAAAAAAAGGAGTTGTTACTGCTATAAAGCAAGGTAATGCAGTAATTACAGTTACAAAAAAGAAGAACAAGAAGGTAAAAGCAAAGTTGAAGGTAAAAGTTGTGAAAGAAAAGTCGGAAAATCCACAGAATAACGAAAGTACGCAAGCACCAAATATACCTATAGCTGCAACACCTGCACCTACAGGTACTCCTGCACCGGTGGCAAGTCTTTTTGATGCGGACTATGAGGAGCTTGTTTCAAGATCAGATCTTGAACATACAGGATTAATAACATTCAGTCCTTATGGTATGCCTGTTGCGAACGGAAAGTTCGGAGGCCCGGTATGGCAAAACAATGAAAATGTTTTAGCTATGCAGCTTAATCACACAGATACATTTATGTTTAATGATGCATCTGCAAATTCTGAATGGGACTACAGAAGCGGTGCGCTTGGAGTTCTTAATGTTGATTTTGGAAGTCCTGTTTTTTCAAATGGACTTAAGCAGTGTTTAAGTTTATATGACGGAAGACTCAATCTTAAAGATGATGATATATCAGTAAATGTTATTTCCGATAACGCGAGAGATACAGTTCTTATTTCAGTAGATGATAACAGAAATAATCCGGAAAATATTACAATTGACTTAAAGATGACCAGAAGTCCTAATGAAAGAAAAGGCCTTTGGAGTGCAGTATCCTCATTTGATATTAATAACGATGAAAAATATATTGCATTAAATCAGGTGTTTAGTGAACCTAGTGATACAGGAATATCTGTTAATGATCATTACTGCGCAACATCAGTAACTGTACAGGTTCCTGATGTGGATGTATCTGTAAGTTCTGTGGACAGCCAGACAGCAAGAATAACTATTCCGGCAAAAACCGGTAAATTTACAATAGTTATAGGTGGTTGTTCGAGTTTGGAAACATCAGAAGATGTAGTAAATGCATCTTATTATAACTGTATGGATTCAGAAGGCTATGACAAGGTGTACGAATCTAATAAAAACTGGTGGAAAGACTTTTGGAGCAAATCATACGTATATATTCCTACACAGCTTAAATATGAACAGAGACGTACTTACTACATGTATTTAGCGGGTATTTCTAACAGTGGAAAATACCCTTCAAAATATAATGGTGGTAACTGGATTGCCGAAGGAGACCGTAGAGACTGGGGTAATTATTATTGGAATTGGAATCAGGATAGTCTCTATCAGCCATTTAATCAGGCAAATCATATGGAACTTATGGATCCGTTATACACAATGAGGGATAAATGTTACGAGCAGTACAAGGTAGCCGCTAAACAATTATGGGGAATTGAAGGTGGAGATGCTATATTCATTGGAGAAACCTCAGGTATACTTGGTGCTGAAACCCTTCCTGAAAGCATTGTTCCGGATTTGCAGAAGTATCTTGAAGGAACAGGCAGTCTTACAGCTGAAGTCAGAGCACTCGGTGAAAAAAGAAATCGTTTCCTTCCGCCATGGAACTGGAAGTTCTCAGCTGAGCCTGAAAACAACAGTGTAAGTTATGTTTCACATACATTGGTGGCAACACAGGAAACAGCAGAGTATTATTGGCAGAAATATTGCTACACAAAAGATATCAACTGGCTCAAGGATGATGCATACAAATATATCAAAGGTGCAGCTGAACTTTATAGAAATTATAGTGGATTTATACAGGAAGAAGATGGTTATTTCCATTTCAACAGAACAAATCTGCACGAGCATATATGGGGCGGCAGAGATATAATTGATGATTTGTCGCTAGCAAGAGGTATTTTTGAGGTGGCTGTTAAGGCATCTGAAATCTTAAATGTTGATGAGGACTTAAGAAAAGAGTGGCAGTATTGTCTTGATAATATTGCACCATATCCTCTTAGCACAGAACCTGATGCGATCAGTCATCTTGGAACCGGCGCTCAGGCGAAAAAGACATTGGCACTTGGAAGAACACCTTCTAATACAATAAGAGGTTTTGCCCCGGAAACACCACAGTTTAAAATGCTTGAGAAGTTTGATGTTATGAACATGGAAACAAGAGATCAGGAACTTGACGACGGTCTTTGGGATCTTTTATTAGATACTTATTATGAGACTCCTGGATACAAGCAGCAGGTGCTTGGCAATTATAATGACAGAAACGGATCCAGCCGTTTCTTAGAGAATATTGCTAAGCTTGGTCTGGCAGATGATTTTAAGGCAGCCCTTATAAATCAGTATCAGATGTTTGCTGACAATCCTAACCTCTTATTTGATCAGGGAGACTACTACTCAGCAGAAGGTTATGGTACCTGGGCAAACGGAATACAGCAGGCACTTATGCAGAGTATCGCACCAAATCCAACAGGAGAAGAGGTTATCAGAGTATTCCCTGCATGGCCAACTGAGTGGGATGCAAAATACAAACTTCTTGCAAAGGGAGGATTTTTAGTTGCATCATCCATGACAGATGGAGAAGTTGATTATGTTGAAATAACTTCACAGCTTGGCGGTACCTGCAGAATCAGAAATCCATGGAATGAAAATCTTGTATTATACAGAAATGGTGTGAAATCAGAAACAATAGCTTCTGAGGAAAATGCGCTTGTTACATTTGAAACGGGAGTAAATGAAGGAATTGTCATTTTGCGTGAAGGAACAACACCTGACATGTACAAAACAAGTGAAGTGAAATAAGTATGTTGTTATGAAATTAAATTTGTTATAATGTTGATAATATTTATGAAAGGGTTGTATAAAATGAAGGTTAATAAGCTTATGAAAAAACTCACAACTCTATTATTATCAGTATCACTTAGTATTCCGACAGCGGCAGTTTCGAATGCTGCAGAAGGTTTGAAAGATGATTCTGTTTACGGTTATCTTGCGGTATATCCTGCAAAATACGAGCCGGATCTCGGAGCAGAATATGCGCAGTTTCCGTCCAAGCAGTATATGGATACATACCGTACGGATGTGCTTTATTACGCATTGTCTTCGGACGGAAAGAATTTTACTGCATTAAATAATAATAAGGCAGTGTTTTCACCGGAAAGATATTACAAACTTGGTTCGCCGAATATATACCGTACTTCTGACGGTTACTACGGACTTATTGCTTCGGTAGACAATAAAGGAGAAGAGGTTATTGTATGCGATTCTGACGAGCTGATTTATTTTTATAATCAGAGAAGATTAAGGCTTAATGATGAAGGCATTTCTGTTATGAATCCTAAAGTAGAATACGATAAAGATACGAATCTTTATAACATATTCTGGGAGGGAAGTGACGGTAATTCCTATGTGAACACCACAGAGAGTTTTGTGACTGTTTCAGAGCATAAAAAAGTTGAGTATGCCAAAGAAAAAGTAACAGCCACACTTCCTGATTATGCAGTAGCTGATGAAGCATCAATTATTCCGCTTACAAAAGAAGAGTATGACAGGTTAAATAATAAGTTTGGTAAGATGCACAGTGTGGCAGTGGACATTAAGGATTATTATATTAATCCGGGTGAGTCAGTTACACTTCCCGATAAGGTAGATGTTGTATACAATAACGGCACTAAAGTTCCTATGGGTATTAAGTGGAATACAGAAAGTACAAATCTTACTAATCTGGCAAAAGGTGAGTATGAGGTAACAGGAACAATACAGGCAACAGCAGAGTACAATAGTCCGCTTGCAAATTATCGTGCCGACCCATATGCAATATATGATGAGGAAAATGAGGTTTATTATTTTACAGGCTCTAATCTTAATGAGAATTCGGCAAACGGTGGCGGAGCTTATGAAAATCTTGTTATTCGTGTGGCAGATTCTCTGAATGATATAGCTGAAGCAGAAGAATATGTTGTTTGGAGAGATAAGACTCTCCCTGACGGAACAAGAGTTACAGGTTGGTATTGGGCACCTGAGATTCACAAAATCGGTGGCAAATGGCGAATGATTGCTCTTGCTCAGGTCACCGAACCGGGAGGAAATGGTTCCGGAAGACAGTGTATATTTACATGTGTCGGAGATGATATTACTGATGCAAATTGCTGGGAATATACAGGATATATCCATAATACAACTGACAATCAGTCAGTAGGTTCATTTGACACTACATATTTTGAGTACGATGGACAGAGCTATTATGTAACACCAAAAAATTCAAACATATGGATAACAACGGTCGATCCTGAAGATCCGCTTCATCCTACAGGACCGCTTGTAAAGTTGTCCGGTGCGGACAGAGCATTTGAATCAAATATCGGTTCGGGAAATGCAGGCTATGGAAACATAGGCGGAGGTATTGTAGGACAGGCAATACAGGAAGCATCTTCTGTACTTATTCACGATGATAAGATCTTTATAGCGTATGCAGGCTGTACAATTGATATGATGTATTGTGTATGTCTTTTATATGCAGATTTGAATTCAGATTTTATGGATGCTTCAAGTTGGAAAAAGTATCCTTATCCGATACTTGCTACACAGGATCTTACAACAACTATAAAACAGGCAGACTATACTGATTCAGACGGAACAACTAATGTTACAGGTTCGGGAGATTCAGGACTTAATCCGGGAAGTCTTGGTGAATATGAAGGAACATTTGGTCCGGGACATAATTCATTTACCGTAGATGAAAACGGCAATCCTGTAATTATTTATCATGCAAGAGACTGGCAGGATTCATATCCGGGAGCAACAGGTTCAAATAAGTATGGTCTTGTTGACCCGGGTCGTCATGCATATGCAAAACAGGTGTTATTTGATTCGGAAGGATTTCCTGTATGTAATCTTTCACCTGAAGAATATCTTGCAGAAGAACTTAAGACCGTTAAGGTAAAGATATATGTCGGAAAAGAAACCGTGACACCTCAACCGGATATACAACCTCCTACAGCTACACCTCCTGCAGACAGTGTAGATGCTGTAAAGGTTGGAGATATAAAGAAAGCAGGCCGGATATCTTATAAAGTTAAAAATGTGGATGCTTCAGGAAACGGAACGGTAGCGGTTCTCGGAGTTTCAAAGAAGTCGGTTAAGAAAATTACTGTACCGAAGTTTGTTAAGATAAACGGACATAAATTCAAGGTTACAGAGATTGCTAAGAAAGCATTTGCGGGCTGTAAGAAACTTAAGAAGATAACCGTAAAATCCACAACATTAAAGAAAGTTGGAAAAAATGCTCTTAAAAACACTTCAGACAAGCTTGTAATTGTTTGCCCGAAAAAGAAGTTAAAGATGTATAAGAAGTTGTTTACAGGGAAAGGAAATGCGGTAGTTAAAATCAAGTAATAAAATGGGCCAAACGGCAGGTTGTGCTGTTTGGCCCTTGCTATATTATTCCAATAAATATTCAGCTTTGCATCCAAACGCCTGTGCCAGACTAAAGAGAATGAAATCAGGTTATCTTACTTCTTAAATGCATCAAGAAGCTCATATGGTATTCGCAGATTTCCGTGACCAGTTCCGATGGCAATGTCCGGTTTATTTTTTCCGTGGAAATCCGAACCGCCTGTAATCGCAAGGTCATATCTGTGTGCGAGAGAACGTGCAAGATTTTCCTCCTCATTTGTATATGTTGAATATAAAGCTTCAATACCGTAAAGACCTGCATTTTTAAGTCTGACAATCAAAGCTTCAAGCTCAGGAAGTGACAGACCATATAAAAACGGATGTGCCAGTACCGGATATCCGCCCGCATCAAGTATAAGTTCAATACATTCTTCAGGAGAAAGGTACTGCCTGAGAACATAGTAAGGAGTATGTTCTCCAAGATACTTTTTGAAAGCCTCTGACTTATCTTTCACATAATGATGTGCCAGAAGATAATTTGCAAAGTTTCCTCTTGTGAGCACCCTGTCAGGATCACCGTCATACAAAGCATCAACAGTTATATCTATGCCGGCTTCGCGAAGGTTAGCCGCCATCTTTTCATTTCTCCAAACGCGCTCGTCTACCATAAACTGGGTAGCCTTAAGAAGCTTTTCCGAATCCGGATTGATATAATATCCAAGGATATGTATATCGCCGTTTCCAAAGCCTGCAGAAAGCTCGATTCCGGGGATAACTTCTATAGGGAGATCCTTTTCCATAACTTCATTTATTCCGCTTACGGAATCGTGGTCGGTAAGTGCAAATGCAGAAAGACCTGCAGCAATTGCAAGTTCCGCCACTTCGGTTGGTGAAAATGTCCCGTCAGATGCTGTTGAATGAACATGCATATCAATATATTTACTCATAATAGTCTCCATTCTTATACAAAACATTACTTAAATTACCTGTGAATTATAGCATAAATCACCTTGTTGTAAAATATACTTTAATAAAAAAATGAGACAGGGAGAGTGGCTTTGTGAATATAGATGTAAAAGGTGTTATTTTTTATGTAATAAAGTTGCTTTTGATTGGATATGTTATATCCGGAATTATTTTAGTTGTACTTGCGTTAATGATGTTAAAAACAAATGTATCACCGGGAGTGATAAGCGGAGGTTTGTTATTTGCATACATATTGTCGTGCTTTATCGGCGGACTGCTGCTCGGCAAAAAAATGGAAAAGCGTAAATATTTGTGGGGAGTACTGTTTGGGCTTTTATACTTTGCGACACTATTTGTAATATCCCTTGCAATGAAAAACGTGACCGGAGAAATGAGCACGGAAACGGTAACGATAATGCTCCTTTGCGCATCGGGCGGGATGCTGGGAGGAATGGTGGGCTAAAAATGCAGTTCATATGCTTAGTATTCATTCCATTCACATGCGCATATGAACTGTATTTTTAGCTTGAGTGTATTCGCTACGCTCACATGCACATATAAACGGTATCTTTAACCTTTATAAGGCTCCGCGTGGGTGTTGCTAATTATCATATCCATAAGTGAAATGAAAGTTTTACATATAAAACAAAAGAGGTTTCTCAACCTGGGATTAATCAAAACATGTAGAGTTCTCACCAACTTAGGATTAATGACAAGGGTTTTATGTGACTGTGAGCGAAGCGAATACGGAACATAAAACCCTTGTCATTAATCCCCACATGTGTTATACTTCAAAAGAATAGACAAAAATTTACAAGGAGATGTGTAATAATGAAACGTATTAAGACACTTAGCTCAAGAAATTTCAAAGAGAGCATGAAAAAAGGCGGATGCGGTGAGTGCCAGACTTCTTGCCAGTCAGCATGTAAGACATCATGTACTGTTGGCAATCAGACATGTGAACAGAAGAAATAGTTTACTGAGTTTTAACGAATAGCTAGAGAGGGCTGAATTGGTAATAACCGGTAACGGGTTTGCTAAGGAGCTCTCTTTTGGTTGTAAAGGGATATATTTATGATACATAAATTTAAAAATAACGGATATAATATTATACTTGATGTCAACAGCGGAAGTGTTCATGTTGTTGACGATGTTGCATTTGATGCGATAGGAATATACGATGAGAACGGCGCGGACGGAGTAAGAGCCGAGCTTCCTAAGTTATATTCTGATATAAGTAAGTCAGATGTGGACGAGCTTGTAGAAGATATAGAAGCACTTAAGGAGTCAGGTGAATTATTTACGGAAGATATATATGAAAATTACATAGATGAGATAAGCGAGAGAAAGACTGTTGTTAAGGCACTTTGTCTTCATATAGCTCATGACTGTAACCTTGCGTGCAGATACTGTTTTGCCGGTAAAGGCGAGTACAACGGTGCAAAAGATCTCATGAGTTTTGAAGTTGGTAAAAAGGCTATAGATTTTCTTGTGGCAAACTCAGGTTCAAGAAGAAATCTTGAAGTGGATTTCTTTGGCGGTGAGCCTCTTATGAACTTTGAGGTTGTAAAGCAGATAGTTGCTTACGGAAGAAGTCTTGAAGAAAAGCACGATAAGAAGTTTAGATTTACCCTTACGACAAATGGTGTATTGCTCAACGACGACATAATTGAATTTGCAGGAAAAGAGATGTCTAATCTCGTTCTTTCAATTGACGGAAGAAAGGAACTGCATGACTTTATGAGACCGTCAAGAAACGGAAAAGGAAGTTATGACCTTATTCTTCCTAAGTTCATAAAGGCTGCTGAAGCAAGAAACCAGACAGACTACTATGTAAGAGGAACATTTACTCATTTTAACAAGGATTTCGACAAAGATGTTCTGCACCTTGCAGACATGGGATTTAAGCAGATAAGTGTTGAACCGGTTGTTGCAAAGCCTGAGGAAGAGTATGCAATAAAGGACGAAGACATCGAAGAAATATGCGAGGCGTATGACAGACTTGCACGTGAGATGATAAAGCGTGAAAAGGAAGGAAACGGATTTAACTTCTTCCATTTTATGATAGACCTTACGGGAGGCCCTTGTATAGCAAAGAGACTTTCCGGATGTGGTTCGGGAACCGAATACCTTGCGGTTACACCTTGGGGTGATTTGTATCCGTGCCATCAGTTTGTTGGAAATGAAGATTTTCTTCTCGGAAATCTTGATGACGGAATAGTCAGAGATGACATTTGCTCATCATTTAAAAAGTGCAATGTTTATGCCAAAGAGTCCTGCAGAGACTGTTTTGCCAAGTTCTTCTGCAGCGGCGGATGTGCGGCAAATGCATATAATTTCCACGGAAGTCTTACAGATTCATATGAAACAGGATGTATACTTGAGAAAAAACGCGTAGAGTGTGCGCTTATGATTAAGGCGGCACTTAACGAGGAATGTTAGTGACTATTTACCATAAATATGGGAATAATTTGATTAAGCGAAAGGAGAATGAAGATGGGTATCGGTAGTGATATTGGAATCGATCTTGGAACGGCGAGTGTGCTTGTATATGTTACAGGTAAAGGCGTAGTGCTCAGAGAGCCGTCAGTAGTTGCATTTGACAGAGATACGGGCAAGATCAAAGAGATTGGCGAAGAAGCAAGACTTATGCTTGGAAGAACTCCGGGCAATATTGTAGCAATCAGACCGCTCAGACAGGGTGTTATATCTGATTATACTATTACAGAAAAAATGCTTGTGTATTTTATACAGAAAGCAGTTGGAAAGAAGCGTCTCAGAAAACCGAAAATCAGCATTTGTGTGCCTAGCGGAGCAACAGAGGTAGAAAAAAATGCAGTAGAGCAGGCAGCATATCAGGCAGGTGCAAGAGAAGTTATGATTATAGAGGAACCTATTGCAGCAGCGATTGGTGCCGGAATTGACATTTCAAGACCTTGCGGAAACATGATAGTAGATATCGGTGGCGGTACAACTGATATAGCCGTTATTTCACTTGGCGGTACGGTTGTAAGTACATCAATTAAGGTTGCCGGAGATGATTTTGACGAGGCGATTGTCAGATATATGAGAAAGCAGCATAATCTTCTTATTGGAGAGAGAACTGCTGAGGAGATAAAGATTAATATCGGATCGGCATTCAAGAGACCTACTCAGGAGACTATAGATGTAAGAGGAAGAAACCTTGTTACAGGACTTCCGAAAACCATAACAGTTACATCAGATGAGACTGAGGAAGCGCTTAAGGATATAACAACACAGATAGTAGATGCAGTTCATAGTGTCCTTGAGAGAACTCCGCCTGAACTTGCGGCAGATATAGCTGACAGAGGAATCGTACTTACCGGTGGCGGAAGCCTTCTGTACGGACTTGAAGAGCTTATAGAGTCAAAGACAGGCATAACAACTATGACAGCTGAAGACCCTACAACAGCTGTTGCCATCGGAACAGGTAAGTTTGTAGACTTCATGGCAGGAAAAAGAGACGATTAATATATGAATAACGATAAAGCCCACTGTAAAGGTTATATTGAAAAAATACGGTATAGAAATGATGAAAACGGCTATACCGTATTTGTCATATCATGCCCTTCGGATGATGATAATGATGAAATGACCTGCGTGGGCAATTTTCCTTTTATAAATGAAGGTGAGCATGTTGAGATAACCGGAAGCTACACATGTCACAGCACATACGGGCTTCAGATTGCCGTAGAGCACATGGAAGTTATAAATGATGAAGACGAGATTTCCATAGAGAGATATCTGGGTTCAGGAGCTATAAAAGGCATCGGTCCGGTTATGGCAAAACGAATTGTGTCTCATTTCGGAAGTGATACCATGAGAATCATGGAGGAAGAACCGGAAAGACTTGCCGAGATAAAAGGAATAAGCATGCGTAAAGCTCAGGAAATATATGCGCAGTACAGCGAGAAAAAAGAGATGCGCGATGCAATCATGTACATGCAGAAGTACAATATTTCCAATCAGCTTGCGGTAAAGATTTACAACGAATACAAAGAAGAAGTATATAATGTCTTATCGACCAATCCGTACAGACTTGCACAGGACATTAAAGGTGTGGGATTCAAGATAGCAGATGAGATTGGTCGTCTTATAGGAATTGATCCGCAGTCAGAATACAGAAAAAGATGTGCGATAAGCTACGCACTAAATCAGGCAGCATCATTTGGTCATATTTATCTTCCTGAAGAAATGTTAATAGCAGGAGTCAGAGAACTCATTAATACAGACAGCGACATAGAAGAACTGCTTTCGTCTATGTCTGCGATGCGTGAGATTATATTTGTGGAAGAGGACGGAGAAAAAAGATATTATCCGCCGTATATGTACTATACAGAGTTAAACAGCGCAAGAATGCTGCTAGACCTTAACTGCGAATTTCGCATTTCGGAAGATGACATACATAAAACATTAAACAAAATAGAAACGACCAAAAACATAGAGCTTACTGACATGCAGGCAGATGCAATTGTTAATGCCTTAAAGTACGGAGTTCTTGTTATTACCGGAGGACCGGGAACAGGAAAGACTACTACCATTGATGCTATAATAAGCGCATTTGAGGTTTGGGGACTGGATATACTTCTTGCGGCACCGACCGGTAGGGCAGCCAGAAGAATGTCAGAAGCAACCGGGTATGAAGCGCAGACCATTCACAGACTTCTTGAGATAAATGGCGGAATGGATGACGACGGCTCGGCGGCAAGATTTGAAAGAAATGAATCATATCCGCTTGAGGCAGATGCGATAATCATAGATGAGATGTCCATGGTTGATATGCAACTAATGAATGCTCTCCTTAAAGCATTAGTAGTCGGAACAAGACTTATAATGGTTGGAGATGTAAACCAGCTTCCGTCTGTAGGCGCAGGAAATGTGTTAAAAGACATAATAGAATCAGAGCAGTTTACAGTAACAAGGCTTGACAAGGTGTTCAGGCAGGCGCAGGGCAGTGACATAATAATGAATGCGCACAAGATAAATGCAGGCGAAAGCATTGAGATGGCTAATAAGAGTTCGGATTTCTTTATGTTGAGACGAAACGATTCCCGCGTGGTTATAGACGTGATGCTTGAACTCATCATGAAGAGTCTTCCTGAATATGTTGGTGCAGGAATGCTTGATATACAGGTGCTCAGCCCGATGAGAAAAGGTGAACTGGGCGTTGAAAACCTGAATGTAACCCTCCAGAAAAACATAAATCCTCCTTCGCCTGACAAGGCAGAGCTTGAATATCGTGACAGAGTGTTCCGTGAGGGTGATAAAGTTATGCAAATAAAAAATAATTATCAGCTCACATGGGAAAGACGCGGTTATCACGGAGTAGTGATAGAGGAAGGTTGCGGAGTATTTAACGGCGACTGCGGAATGATAAGATTTATAAATACATTAACCAGTGAATTAACGATACAATACGAAGATGACAAATACGTCATTTATCCGTATGCACTTCTCGATGAACTCGAGCTCGCATACGCAATAACAGTACATAAATCACAGGGAAGTGAATATCCTGCAGTCATCATACCGCTACTTTCAGGTCCGCCACTTCTTATGCAGCGAAACCTCTTATACACGGCAGTAACCCGTGCAAAGAGATGTGTAACCATAGTCGGACGGTCTGATACCGTAGATGCAATGATACATAATGAAAGACATCAGAAACGTTTTTCAACACTCAAGAAAAGAATTAAGGAGTTGGGACAACTATAAGAAAAACATACAGGTATAACAAAGTTGCCGCGGTGTTTTATCCGCCGGCATGCCCGTTGTGTGGGAAGCTAAACGTTGACTACGAAGACAGGGTATGTGATAAATGCATGCCCACGCTTCCTTACATAATCGGAAACCGTTGCATAACCTGCAGCAAACAAATCGAAGAAAACAGTCTGCGCTGTGCAGACTGTGAGTCTGTAAAACATCATTTTATCCGGGGATTCTCCCTTTGGCAGTACAACAACATTTCGAAAAAACTCATGACAGGAATAAAATATCAAAGCAGGCGTTGCTACGCTCCGTTTATGGCAGCAGAGCTTATTTATCATGCTCAGATTTATATAAAAAAATGGCAGGCGGATGCGATAATTCCGGTACCGTTACATCCGGGAAAATACAGAAAAAGAGGCTATAACCAGGCAGAAGTAATAGCGAATGAATTGGGTGCATTAGGAAATATCACTGTAATAAATGACGTGTTATTCAGAAGACGCAATACGCGCGCACAAAAGCATTTTGGCAAGGAGAAAAGACAGAAAAATCTTGAGGACGCATTTTACGCAGATGAAGAAAAACTCAGAAAATACGTGGATGAAATGAATGTAAAACGTGTCATTATCGTTGATGACATATACACGACCGGAAGCACAATAAATGCTTGCGCGAAAATACTTTGGCAGGCGGGAATTGAGTCGTATTTTATAACGGTGTGTATTGGGGATGGGTTTTGAATTTGACTGTTAAAAAAATAAATGTAGTATAATAAATTATTATTTGCTATAATATACTGTGCAGAGGTGATTTTATGTGTGATGTCAATAAATATTACGAAATGTATGATGATATAAAAAAACTACAGCCTGAAGATACGCTTCGGCTAGTTCTTGATGCAAAAAATGATGAGGAAAGAAAATTTTTCATGATGTTAGGTAATTTTCTGTTGCAGCAGAAACAGAAAAAGATTATTGAAGGAAATTTGTTTTGATGAAGAAATATATATTAATCTTATAAATGTGATAAAAGAATGTAGTCTTGTAGTGTCATATGATAATACAGAGATTTTTAATAGATTTGCAATATACATGGATGGTAGTTTGATAACAGTGTCGGATGAAACACCGTTATGGTATAAAAAAATAGAAGCTGTCCTAGAATCTGAGCAGGAAATTGCTAACGGAGCAGAAGCAGCCCGCGCAGAGAAAGTTTTTGAAGAATTGGAGAAAAAACATTTTGGATAAAAATAAATGGTCTCTTTTAACGATTGAATAATTGTAAGAAGAGACCATTATTATCTTGTCAGATCTATTTAACCCTAATCCCATCATCAGAAATAGTTATACTTCCATTCTTATAAAGTCGCCCAATCGCACGCTTAAACTCAGACTTGCTCATACTGAACTCACGCTTAATACTCTCCGGAGTTGACTTGTCATGAAACGGAAGGAAACCGCCATGAGCATTAAGATGCTCCATAATCACAGCCGCGTCTTTGTCCATCTGCATATGTGCCTGACTTCTCAGACTCAAGGTAAGTCTTCCGTCAGGTTTA
The DNA here is from genome assembly GCA_015057375.1 of Lachnospiraceae bacterium. Classification (GTDB taxonomy): domain Bacteria; phylum Bacillota; class Clostridia; order Lachnospirales; family Lachnospiraceae; genus V9D3004. Next base: position 15,049 of record SVEM01000027.1, on the reverse strand, counting down.
ACATCCTTAACACGCGCTGTTACAGCCTCGCCGATATACAGATTTCTTACGAGCTCTGTACGTGGAATGAGTGCGGAATACATATTGTCAACAGCAACAAATGCTCCGAAATTATCAGAAAGCTCGTAAACAGTACCGGAAACCTCATCATCTTTTTTGTAATCCGTTTCTTTAAGAAGATAATTATACAATTTCATCGTAGCACACAGACGATCGCTTTTATCTATATAAAGGGTAACCAAAATGCGGTCGCCTTTTCTTACCCTGTAAGTCTGCTCCTTAAAAGGAAGGAACAGGTCCTTCATAAGCCCCCACGAAAGAAAAGCACCGATACCTGTAACCTGTGAAACTTCAAGCACGGCAAATTGACCGAGAGTTACACCCGGCGTACGGGTAGTTGCAATATATCTGTCCTCAGAATCTTTGTATATAAATACAGTAACAAGATCGTCTTTGCAGGTTCCTTCCGGAACATCTCCCTTAGGAAGGAGGATAAGTTCACGTCCCTCGTCTGCACTTCGTAAAGTCTCAGGAACAGACAAATATACACCCATCGGAACCTCTTTTACAACAATCAGCTTTTGAAATTCACCCAAACGGAAAATCGAATTATTCATAACAAAAAACCTCACAAAAAAAGTCTATAGTAACTGTAGCACACTTTGGGCAAATGCCACCATTAAAATTTTATAAAACTTGCTATAAAGGGTGGATATCCGGTTGACAAGAAATTGTTAACAAGGTATACTATCAGAGTAGACTAAATGTTACATAAAAATTGGAAATACATCCTATGGAGATGTTTTTTATAAATGAGGGGTATAGATTTTATGATTAAAAAGTTGGCAGGGGTAGCAGTAGCATGTATGGCACTTTCGGCGATATTTACGCTTGAGAGTTCATCAGCAGCTATTTCATCTAATGAGATAAATATGGCAGGAATCGGATTGATTCTTGATACTGTCGTTGAGAATAATATTCAGAATGCGGTGGCAACACCGGCGCCTACAGAAGTTGTTGTTCCAACAGAAGCGCCAGTTGCAGGAGATGCGTCTGTACCGGCAGATCCAAATGCAGTACCGGCAGATCCGAACGCGGCACCACCTGTACCGGAGGTAACACCGGAACCGGTATCTAAGTTTGCCAATCTGGGTATATCCATAGCACCTGAATATGTTCATGTAAGAAAAAAACCAAGTACAGACAGCAAGATTCTTGGTAAGCTTTACAGAGGAAGCGCAGCAAGAATTCTTAAGACCAAGGGAGACTGGGTTGCAATAAAATCAGGACAAGTTACCGGATACATCAAGTCAGAGTATCTTGCTATGGGATTTGACGCAGAGAAACTGGTTGACAAATATGGAACCAAGATTGCAACCGTTACGGTAACAACTCTTAAGGTTCGTGAAGAGAAGAATACAGAATGTGCAGTACTTACACTCGTTCCTGAGGGCGAGGAGTTCGAAGTTGTAAAGGAATGTGATGAATGGGCAAAGATACTTGTCGATGATACAACAAGAGGATATGTTTCAAAAGAGTATATTAAGATAAAGTATGACTTTAAGCGCGCTATCTCAAGAGAACAGGAAAGAGAAAAGCTCAGACGTCAGAGAGAACGCGAAGAAGCAATCAGACGTGCTGAAGAGGAAGAGAGACGCAGACAACAGGCGGCAGCGGCAGCTGCAGCAGCAAACAGAAACAACTCTTCTAAAAACCACAGTTCATCAAGTTCACATAGCAGTTCAGTGCCAAAGGTAACATACACATCAGCAGGAACAGCCGCTTCAGCAGCATCATATGCAAAGCATTTTGTCGGCAATCCGTATGTATATGGTGGGACAAGCCTTACAAACGGAACAGACTGTTCAGGATTTGTTCAGTCAGTATATAGAAAGTATGGTGTGTCACTTCCTAGAACTTCATCTTCACAGGCATCTGCAGGAAGCAGTGTAAGCCTTGGCAATGTTAAACCGGGAGACCTTATCTTCTATGCATCTAACGGACATGTAAACCACGTTGCGATGTATATAGGAAATGGACAGGTTGTTCATGCAAGTAACAGAAGAGACGGAATAAAGATATCAAACATGCGTTATAGAACACCTTGTTCTGCGAGACGAGTTGCTAACTAAAAACATATAATGACCGACAAACCGGCCGGGGAAATGATGATGCAAAATATCATAAAACGGCCGGTTTTTTATGTTTTGGTAAGACGAATTTTTATATTGTTTGGAAGTCGAAAAAAGTTGAATGAAAGAGCGGAATGTGGTATAATTAGATGTCATGTATATGGGTAAATGCTTGTGATTTTTGCAAAAACCAGGATATGTAAAAAGCAGTATTTTTCTGCCAAAAGTTTTACTTATGAAATTCTAAGAATGTTATTTTGTTAGAATGGAGAACTAATTATGGTGTGTGAAGAGAAGATCATTTGTTATATCTTGATACAAAAGATGACAGTTACGAACTGATTCCGGCATCTCCAAATATGAAACCGTATAAGATTGCTATTTTCTTCTCAGGATTAGAACACAATCTGGCATCATCAAAATTTAATATGAGAGTAGATGAGTGCAGGTCTGCAGCTTATGCGCTTAAAGCATTTTCGGGTATGGAATATGGAAAATATCCGGATACATATCTCAGAGATGTGCCTTATGAAATATATTTAGAATATAAGGACAAACTTCCTGAGAACTGGGCAAAACGTGCTGAGCACTGGTATACGGAATTTCAGCGTGTACAAAAAGGGGCTGAAGCATGGCGTCAGGGAGATATAGAAGCTTATGGAAAGCTTTCATTTGAAAGTGGTTACAGTTCTATATACAACTACGAAACGGGTTCTCCTGAACTTAAAAAATTATATGAAATAATGCTTGATACAGAAGGTATCTACGGAGGTTGTTTTTCGGGAGCAGGCTTTAAGGGTTGCTGCATGGCACTTATTGATCCCGCTTATGAAGAAACAATTCTTGATAAAGTATAAAGGGAATATAAAAAAGCATTTCCTGCTCTTGCTTCAAGATATTCATCACATATATGCATCAGTGAGGATGGCGTAAAAATATGAAATGTTTAATATTAGCAGCAGGATATGCAACCAGATTATATCCTCTCACAGAAAACTTTCCAAAGCCACTTCTTGAGGTCCGCGATAAAACAATACTTGACTGGCTTATAGATGACATAGATAATGCCGGTCTGGTGGATGAATATGTTGTTATATCCAACCATAAATTTGCACATCATTTTGAAAATTGGGCAGAAACGAAGTCGCAAAAAAATAACTGTGGTTGATGATCAGACAGAAACTAACGAAACCAGACTCGGTGCTGTTAAAGATATTCAGTATGCAATTGAACAGTTAGGCTTAGACGATGAAATGCTCGTTATAGCAGGTGACAATGTACTTGATTTCAGCCTGACGAATTTTATAGATTATGCAAAAGAAAAGAAAACATCGTGCATCATGCGCTATTATGAGGAAAGTGAAACAAAGCTTACTAAATGTGACGTTGTGCTGACTGACGAAAATGATCTGATTCTTGATATGACTGAAAAACCAAGCGAGCCAAAGTCGCACTGGTGCTGTCCGCCATTTTATTATTATACAAGAGAAGATGCAAAATTAGTGTCAGAAGGAATTGCATTAGGTTGCGGAACAGATGCTCCGGGAAGTTACATTGCCTGATTGTGTACAAAAACACCGGTCCATGCAATGAAGATGCCTGGGAAACGTTATGATATAGGCAGTCTGGAAAGCTATGAGGAAGTAAAGAGTAATTTTTGTGGGATAGAGTGGTAGAAAGAGGAAATATCATGAAAAAACGATATGACATTGCAGTTGCAGGAACTGGCCATGTGGGGTTGAGTATTGCCACATTATTAGCTCAGAATCATAAAGTTACAGCAGTAGATATTATTCCTGAAAAGGTTGAACTGATTAATAACCGTAAATCTCCAATTAGGGATGATTATATTGAAAAGTATTTGGATGAGAAAGAACTTGATTTAGTTGCTACTTTAGATGCAAAAAGCGCATATCAAAATGCGGATTATGTTGTTGTTGCAGCACCTACAAATGTCTACCTTTAATTTTTAGTTGAGTTTTCGTAGGCTATGATGACCTGAAAATCATCCAAAAACCACGAAATATCAAGAAAAAGAGATTTCGGGTACAGGTCTAATGATAGTGATGACTTCACTTTCAAATGAGTATTACTTTCTCGCTAGCTATGGAGCAGATGAGGTCAAAACTAGGCAAAAAAGATGATGAAATTTTTTCATGTTTGGTGGTGATTTTTCGTTTCGGGTAGAGGTAAGGGGATAGTGATAAGTACATTTTGAACATGTAATTAGGCTACAAGAAGTTTTGATGGGTTTTGAAAAATGTCGTAATATCAAGGATTTTCAATAGATGATATAGAGAATGCGAGGGGTCTACCCTATGAACTTTAGTGGATGGTTTTTCGGGGATAGGTGAGGGTTTTGAAGCTGAAAATGAACATTTCTAAGGCGGATAAATCCACTGAAATGAACATAAGCAATTTCGGATAGACCTGTCCTTCAAGTGATAAGAACATTCGATGATAAACACATTGAGGCTTAAGAAAGTTAGCAGATTCTGCGCTGTGAGCATCATGTCGAGATGACAACATCCTCCTAGATGATAATCCCAGCTTTGAGTATGGCGGTTACTGCCTGCCGAAAGACACCAAACAGCTGCTGGCCGATTACGCAGATGTCCCGCAGAACATGATGTCTACCATGTGGACAGCAACAGGACAAGGAAGGACTTCATTGCAGACAGGGTGCTGAGACTGGCTGGGTACTACGGCTATGGTGAGGATAATCAGTGGAATAAGAGTTATGAGAAAAACGTGGTCATCGGTGTGTTCTGGTTGACCATGAAGAGCAATAGCGACAATTTCTGCCAGAGCAGCATTCAGGGAGTCATGAAGAGAGTGAAGGTGAAGGGTGCAACGGTGATTATCTACGAGCCGACGCTGGAAGATGGAGAGAAGTTCTTTGAATTAGTCGTGGTCAACGACTTGGAAAAGTTTAAGGGCATGACTAACGCTATCATCGCAAACAGGTACGATGGGTGTCTAGATGATGTGAAAGAGAAAGTATACACAAGGGACCTGTTCGGAAGGGATTGAGAAAGAGCTGATTGAGAAAGAACTGGAAATGATAATTAAATTAACAAATGAAGGAGGGATCGGCAAATGAACACATCAGTATACAATAAAACATATAAGCGTACTGTGAATAAGTCTTTGATCCCGAGATGCAATATATTAGGCGTGAATATCGCGGCTATTGATATGCAGTGGCTGCTTAATTTCATCAACGAAAATATCAGCGATTTATCCGGTGATTACATATGTGTATCAAATGTTCACCGTGAAAAATATCCACTCGTTGCTTGGGCACATGGGTGCTAAAAATACACAAAATTAGCCTTCATATTGCGACGAAACTCAACATTTGAGGGCAATATGAGGGCTTTTCTCGTATATTTTGATCGGTGAACCTATGAAAGCGGGATATAAATGTACGAAACGAATAGATATTTTTCGCTATGAACTTTTATTGGTGAAATGTAAATAGAAAATATACCTGAGTTGGGTACATAGTTAGATTTATGAGATTACAAGGGGGGGAGCAAGATGATTACTTCCAAAGAGAATACTTTGAATAAATACGTTTGTAAGGTTGATAAGAGTCAAATCCCAACCTGTAATATCATGGGCGTAAACATTGCAGCTATTAACATGGAGTGGCTATTGGAATACCTGGACGAGAACATTGATCTCGTGCATGGAGATTATATATGTGTCTCAAACGTACATACCACCGTTACCTCATTCGAGGAGCCGGATTACTGTGCCGTACAAAATGGTGGCATAATGGCCATTCCGGACGGAGGCCCACTGTCCACAGTTGGCAGAAAGCGTGGTCATAAGAATATGGAAAGAACCACAGGACCAAGCCTTATGGGTGAAATCTTCAAGATTACAGCTGAAAAAGGATATCGTCATTTCTTCTATGGCAGCAAGCAGGAGACCTTAGATTTGCTTGAAAAGAAGTTGAATGAAGCATATCCGGGAATTCAGATTGCCGGTATGTACAGTCCTTCGTTTAGACCGCTGACCGATGAAGAAGATGCAGCTGTCATTAAAATGATCAATGATGCAAAGCCTGATTTTGTGTGGATAGGTTTAGGGGCTCCGAAGCAGGAGAACTGGATGGCTGCTCATCAGGGAAGGATTGATGGTTTAATGGTCGGTGTTGGTGCTGGTTTTGATTACTATGCTGGAAACATTCAAAGAGCACCTCAGTGGATGCAGAAATGGAATCTGGAATGGGTATATAGACTGATTCAAGATCCTAAGAGATTATTCCAGAGATACTGGCACACAAATACAAAGTTTATTTGGAATGCAATGATTAGAGGGAAGTAACATATGGAGAATAAAACTTATATTTGTCAAAAAGAAGATTGTACTTTATGCATGGCGTGTGTAAATACTTGCCCTAAAAATGCCATCAAATTAACACTGGATGAAAATGGATATGAATGTCTAAGCATTGATCAGGCTTTATGTATAAACTGTGGTTTGTGTGGAAATGTGTGTAATCGAAGAAATCAGGTAGTTAGAAATCAACCTATTAAATCTTATGCATTACAATTAACAGAGAAGAAAAAATTACGAAAATCTGCATCAGGTGGTGCATTTCAAGCGATTGCCGAATGGGTTTTAGAGCAAAATGGTATTTGCTATGGTTGTTATGGAAAGTTTGATGAAGGAGAGTTTCAGACTGGCCATATAAGAATAGCAAAAGTTGAAGAGCTTCATAAAATATTAAATTCAAAATATACAGTAAGTTTGATTAATCACACATATAAGGATATTTTGTCTGATCTAGAAAAGGGGTTATGGGTTCTATTTTGCGGCACTCCTTGTCAAGCGCAGGGTCTAAAAGCATTTCTAAAAAAAGATTATGAAAAACTCATAGTGGCGGATATTATTTGTCATGGAGTTACCTCCTCAAGGATATTTAATGATTATATTGATTCAATTGAAGTAATCGACAATGTAAAAATACAGGAATATATATTTAGAGATAAAAGCGTTAGTTGGGGAACGAATTACAAATATACCTTCATTGATAGGAATGGAAAAAAACGAGATCGACATTGTCCAAGAGAGGAGTCGTCTTATATGGCTCATTATTTGGCGGGAAATCTCTTTAGAGACAGTTGCTATAAATGTTCGTTAGCTTGTACATCTAGAGTTAGTGACTTGACTTTAGGCGATTTTTGGGGAATTGAAAAAACGCACCCTGAATTAGCAAAACGAAGAGAAAATCGGATGAGTTTGAGAAATGGCGTGAGTTGTGTATTAGCAAACACACAAAAAGGAATTGAATTGATTGAAATCCTGGGTAGTAAAGTAGTCGTTGATGAGACTGATTTAAATAGCATTGTTAGTAATAACGGTAATTTGAGAAAATGTTCTCAGAAACCGCCTCGTAGAGATCTATTCATGGAGGATTACAGAAAGAATGGGTATTTGCCTATTGAAAAGAAATATCGTAATAGGATTAGAAAGAAACAGAGAACATACAGGATGAAAAATTGGGTGAAATCCTATATGCCTGATTGGGTAAGAATTAGACTGTATAAAATGTTTGTAAAATAGGAGAAAAACTTTGAAAATATCAGTAAATTCTACATTCAGCTATATTAAGTTTAATGTGAACTATGGGTCTGCATTACAATGTTATGCATTACAAAAATACCTTAAAAAAAGAGGGCATGATGTAACGCTGTTAAGGGATTATCGTGCAAATCCAGTTCCGATTCTTAAAAGACTGTCGTATTTAAAGACAGGAAAACTTTTTTTTAAGAAATTAGTAAGTTTGAAAAAAATGCAGGATTTCATAAAAGATAATATATCCTTGTCATCAAGAGGCTATGTATCTTACTCACAGTTAGTGACACATTGTCCGGATGCTGATTGCCATATTGTGGGAAGTGATCAGATTTGGCACGATGCTAAAAACTTTAGATACCTAACATATGTTCCTGATGACAAGATGAAATTGTCGTATGCAGCAAGTTTTGGCATGACTAAAATCGGCGATCAAATGGGGAAGACCATTCAGCCATATCTTAGTCGTTTTGACAAAATTGCTGTAAGAGAAAATAGTGGAGTGGAGATTGTCAATAGTTTGGGCTATGATGCGACACACGTACTAGATCCTACTTTATTATTAGATTATTCGGAATACCCGTACAAAAAAGATGTGACAGATTTAGTTGGAAAAAACGAGTTTGTATATTGTTATTTCTTGAATTTAAGAGAGACAAAGGATATTCATTTGGAAGCAATTCAGCAGTACGTGGCCGAAAATGACAAAAAGCTGTTTGTAACGGCACCTCTTAACTATGACATGTTTGATAATGAAAAAGGGTTGCTGTTTCCAGGCGTTGATGAATGGCTGGGATTATACCACGCTGCAAATTGCATTTTTACTAATACATATCATGGCTTATTATTCTGTATTATTTTTAAAAAGCAGTTTGTGTTCTTTTGTAATCCACATTCGCAGGGCGTTGAGAGGTTTACATCGGTATTGGACATGATTGGATTATCTGATCGAATGCTTGGTCCTTCGGATGTAAATAGGATTTCAGAAATAATGGAACAAAAAATAGACTATGAAGTTGTATATGAAAAGATTAGGAATCAAAGATTAATCACAGATAATTATTTCGCTGAAGTCGGTATTTAAATTTGAGTAAAAAGCCGGCGAATGCAGGAGGAAATGTAATGAAAGTGTTAGCTTCGGTATATGCGTGTAGCCCGTATGATGGTTCAGAAAGAGCAGTAGGGTGGAACTGGATTCGCCAACTTGATAAGGATAATGAAATTACCGCAATTACTAGTCATGTTTATAGAGATGATATTGAAGATTTTTTAAAGAAAAATCCAGGAGTAATTAATAATACAAAATTTGTATATGTCGATGTACCGAATACCAAATGGCATGTTGGTTATAGGTTAGAACGACTTTATTATATGTTGTGGCAAAGAGTTGCGGTAAAAAAGGCAAGGGAATTATGCGAGAAGGAAAAATATGACTTGGTACATCATATCACATATGTAACATGTATTTTGCCAACTTTTATGCATAAATTGAGCGTTCCTTTTTTATACGGCCCAGTTTCAGGGGGAGAAAATACCCCCTCAATAATTGGGTATCCAATGAGTCATAAGCAACGAATTGTAGAATTAGTTAGAAGTGCATCACAGTTATTTTTTAAATCGACCCCAAATTTCGCTAAAACGATGAAGAGGGCAAGATTGATTTTAGCAACTACAGATGAAACTAAAGCTTTGATTCCTGAAAAATATCATAATAAAGTTCAGGTGTTTCAGTCTATAGGCTTAAATGATGATATTTTTTATCCGGAACCTAAGAAGAAGGATAATAAAGTTATTCAATTTTTAGTGGCAGGTAGAATGTTGTATTGGAAAGGATTTGAGTTGGCTATAAAGGCGTTCATAGAAGCAGTTAATAATGGGGCTTTAGCAGAACTCACAATCTTAGGGGACACCGAAAATAATCCTTCATACGAGCAGCATCGAGAATATCTAAAAGATTTGTGCGGAAATCATTTGGAGCGCGATATTCATTTTGTGGCTACTGTACCGCATAGCGAAATGAAGGATTTTTATGATCGTTTTGATTGCTTAATTAATTGTAGTTTACGAGATTCTGGGTGTTTTATTGTTATGGAGGCTATGAGCCGGGGATTACCTTTAATTTGTGTAAATACTGGTGGTCCAAAGATAAATACAACAAATGAGTGTGCAATAAAAATAGAACCAGCACAAATGAAGGAAATGATTAGCAGCATTTCGGATTCTATACTTCAGATGGCTGGAGATAAGGAAATGCGTGAGTGTATGGGAAGAGAAGCAAGAAAACATGCCTATAACACATTCCGTATTTCATCTAGAACACGTCAAATGAATGAGTTTTATAAATGGGTTGTGGAGAGTGGTGAACAATGAGCAAAAAAAGAGTATGCATGATTGTCCAAGATCGCATGGTTAAAGGGGGTATAGCAGCTGTAATTAACAGTTACTATGGATCGAAAATAGAGGATCAGTATGATGTGACTTATGTTGAATCCTATAAAGATGGCGGTAAACTGACAAAACTTATGAAAGGTATTGCTGGCTATTTTGTTTTCTTGAAAGTACTGATTACCAACAGACCTGACCTTGTGCATATACACTCCTCCTTTGGCCCTTCATTTATGAGAAAGCTACCGTTTATTTATATGGCGGCCATGTTTAATATTCCAATTATAAACCATATTCATGGTGCAGATTTTGATCAGTTCTATGTAAACGCAAGTGACAAGAAAAAAAAGCTGATAGAGAATGTGTATGGAAAATGCGATAAATTGATAGCACTTTCTGATGAATGGAGAATGCGATTATCTAAAATTGTATCATCCGATAAAATTGAAGTAATTGAAAATTATAGTGTTGTTAATAATCAAATTATTGAATCGCGAAAAAACAGAAATGTAAATGATACAGTATTATTTCTAGGTGAAATAGGAAAAAGAAAAGGTTGTTACGATATACCTGATGTTGTCGAGATAGTTTCTAGAAGTATTCCAAACGTAAGATTTGTTATAGCTGGTTCCGGATCAGAAATTGATGTAAAATCAATTAAAGACTCATTGCAACAGAAAAAAATTTTTAAAAATGTTGAGTTCCCAGGATGGATTCGCAATGAAGTAAAGGAAAAATATTTACAGGAAGCGGATGTATTTTTCTTGCCATCTTACAACGAAGGTATGCCAATGTCGATATTAGATGCCATGGGATGTTCACTACCGATAGTAAGTACTAATGTCGGAGGAATTCCCAAGATTGTAAAAAATAATATCAACGGTTTTTGTTGTGAGGCAGGTGATGTAAAGGCATTTAGCGATGCGATTATATTGCTGTTAAGCGATAGTGATTTAAACAAAAAAATGTCTGCAGGCAGTTTGGAAATTGTAATGCAGAAATACTCATTCGAGTATCACATGAAAAGGTTGATAGAATTATATGAGAGGACATTCCGATGAGTAGTCGATTATTTATACTGACTAATGACCCGGTACCATATGGTACTGCAAATGCAAATTATATAAGAAATTTTTCAAAGGCTGTTGCTTATGAAGGTTGGAAGGTGATAGTAATTGGTATGAGTTTGGCAGAAGGCAAGCCAGATTTATATAGAGGTTATGATTCGAACGATACATATGGAATAGAATATTGGAATATTAATGATTCGAAGATAGGAAAAAAAAAATATCTTAAAGCATATCTAGGAATTGGAGAAAAATATAGCAAGTATTTAAAAACAAAGTTTAAAATCTCAAAAGAGGACTATATTTTAGTCTACTCTGATGAGGTTGGAACTGATATGGCGGCGTTAAATATTAGAGAAGTTCCTTCTTTGAACAAAGCATACTGCGAAGTTGAGTGGTTGCAAAGAAATCGGGAGAAATATAAATATATAGATATTCGACATATGTTATGGGATTTCGGCTTTAAATATAGGGCTAAAATGTTTAAAAAGGCAATTCCAATTAGTAAAAATTTGGAACTGTTCTGCATTAGAAATCATTGTAAAACGTTAATTGTGCCAGCATTAATTGATGCTAACATTGACAATACACCATCTGTGACAGATGATGGGTTAGTACATTTTATTTATCCGGGTTCTGCAACTAATAAAGATTCCTTTGATTGTATGGTTACAGCGTTTGCAAACCTCAATCCAGATGAACTAAAAAAAATTAGATTTCATTTAACTGGAAAAATGACAAAAGAGGTTTTGTATACTGTTGTTAATAATAGAAGTTATGTTGATGCGATTGAGAATAATTTGGTGTTCCATGGTTGGCTTGGATATGAAGAACTGCTTGATCTGTATGCAGATGCAGACTATTTATTACTAGCAAGAGCAAATAAAACTGTAACCATATCAAATTTTCCAAGCAAAGTACCTGAAATGATGAATTATGGTATTGTACCTGTTTGCTCAAAAGTTGGGGACTATACCGATTCTTATTTATTAGATGGATATGATTCAATTCATTTTAAGGATGATATTGTCGAGGAATGTCTAGCAGCAATTAGAAAAGCAATAGAAATGAAGGAGTCTAAAAGATTACTGGAAATGAAATTTGCTGCGAGAAAAACAGCGGTTGAGAAATTTGATTATAGAAAATGGGGAAAACGAATTATCAGTTTTTTTGAAGAACAAGGATGAGGTAGATTATGAATGTACTGTGGTTGGTAAATGTAAAGATACCTTTGGTGTATACTATATCCGGAGAAAAGAATAAGACAAATGTCGGTGGGTGGTTAGATCAGATTTCAAAAAGATTTACTAACAATAGCGAGAATCAATTATGTGTAGTATACCCAACAGCAAATAAAAATGGTGAAACAGGTCAAAAAATAAATGTCAAATATTTTGGCATTTATTTTGACCAGCATAAAATGAATGCTGGCAAGCTGTCTGATGAATCCGTAAATCAATTTGTGTCTATTTTATTGGAACAAAATCCAGATGTAATACATATCCACGGTACAGAGTTTCAACATTCATATTTTATGACTGAAGCGGCAAAACGCTGTGGCATGATTGAACGCGTAGTGATTTCAATTCAGGGTATGGTTGGATATTATGCAAAACATTTTGATTTAGGGATTCCAGAGAAAATAAAAAGAAGGCGTACAATCAGAGAGATTGTTTTAAATAGAGATATCGAAACAGCTAAACGGGAATATGTGCAAAGAGGCGTTTTTGAAAAATTAGCAATTGAAAATGTCAAATATGTGATTGGAAGAACGAATTGGGATTTGGCTTGTGTGAAACTTATTAATCCACAAATAGAGTATTATTTCTGCAACGAAACGTTAAGATCAGATTTTTATTCTGAAGAGTGGTCATATGAAAAGTGTGAAAAGCACAGCGTTTTTGTTAGTCAGGCTTCCTATCCTATTAAAGGAGCTCATTTACTTATAGAAGCTGTAAGTTTGGTAAAGAAAAGGTTTCCTGATGTAAAAATCAGAATTGCTGGGCCAAGTTTATTAGGCGGTAATTGGATAAAAGGAAACTCGTATTCTTTATATATTCAGGAACTCATCAAAAGAAATGATTTGAATGATAACATTATTTTCCTTGGATCTCAAAACGCTCAACAAATGAAGGAAAATATGTTGAATGCAAATGTATTTGTGTCTCCGTCTACAATCGAAAACTCACCAAATTCTTTAGGTGAGGCAATGATCTTAGCGGTTCCTTGTGTGAGCAGTGATGTTGGCGGTGTAATGAATTTAATGTGTCATAATAAGGAAGGATACATCTATCCTGTTGATGAAACCTATATGCTAGCCTATTATTTAATTGATTTGTTTGAGAATAAAGAAAAAGCTATAGAAATGGGAAAAATGGCTAAGTCGCATGCTATGATTACCCATGATTTAGATACAAATTATAGTAGGCTTGTAGGTATTTATGGAGAGATAATAGGGGGGCTGAAATGAAGATAATTTATTATGCAAAGAAAGCTGTAAATAAATACTCCCCCTATATGTGGACAATGATAAATAAGATTTCATTTGCAATGAATGGAATACGATATGGAAAGAATTTATCGGTTAGGGGAAAAGTATATACTATATTTCATAGTGATAAAGCAAGCATTACCATAGGCGATAATGTTACTATAAACGCTTCAAGAATATCCAACCCTATTGGCACTGGAGATGGTACATATTTTCAGATGGTTGGTGAGGGAAAAATAATCATTGGAAATAATTGTGGTATTTCTAATGCCGCATTTACATGTGCAAACAGTATTATTTTAGAAGATAATGTACTATTAGGTTCTGGTTGCAAAATATATGATACAGATTTTCATGCCTTACAGTATTCTGAAAGAATAAAAGGTAATTATCGTGGTGCTCCTATACGAACTAAGGAGATCATAATTAAAGAAGGTGCATTTGTTGGTGCGGGATCATACATTTTGAAAGGTGTAACAGTTGGCCGCCATAGTATTATCGGAGCTAGTTCTGTTTTGACAAAAAATGTACCTGATAACGAAATTTGGGCGGGAAATCCTGCAAGGTTTATTAGAAAGGTTGAGGACGAATAGAATGATAAAGTCCAAAGATGATTTGATATATTATTTGGAACAGGACAAATTGGCAGATGGATATTCTGGGAAAAAACCCAAAATGATAGGAAGTTGGCCAAATTTAATCTGGAAATATAAGGTTTATCTTCGTAAAGCAGAATACTACATGAATGTTGAATCAGACAATATTTATCATCGTATTATGTACTTAGTATTTAAGTATAAGTATAATAAATTAGGATTAAAGTTGGGTTACACAATTCCTCTAAATACATTTGAGGAAGGACTATCCATACCTCACTATGGTATGATTATAGTGAATGGTAGTTCAAAGATTGGCAAGAACTGTAGAATAATGGCGGGTGTAGTTATTGGATCTACAAGTGGCGTAAATAAGGCAGCAAGTATAGGAGACAATGTCTATATAGGTGCTGGAGCCAAAATTATAGGGGATATTTCTATTGGTAATAATGTATGCATTGGTGCAAATAGTGTTGTAGTGAAAAATATAATAGATAATTGTACGGTTGCAGGTATTCCGGCAAAAAAAATCAGTGATAATACATCGAAAAGGAATTTGGCTAGTGGGTTGAATTTTGATTAAAGTTTGTATTAGAGTGTGTTTTCAAAAGCATAAATCCGAGCAAAAAGCGAAGGAATATGCAAATTTGGAGAAAAACCAAAAGGGAAACAGGTAGTCAATGTCGAATATCACTCATGAGGTGAGCCAGATGAAGCGGATAATTCGACGGTACGAACTGACAGACAACGAATGGGAACGGCTGCAGCCCTATTTTCCAGAGCGAC
>SVEM01000026.1 GCA_015057375.1 Lachnospiraceae bacterium | reverse complement strand
GCTGTGAAGAAGCTGAATTTATCAAAACTTAGAAAGTTAAAAAGAGTCTATATTTATGATTCTAAAATTAATAAAATTGATTTTGCTAATAATTCTGTGACGTATGTCAGATTAGAAGGCAATAAAAAAATTAATAAAATTAATCTTGGCAAACAGAAATATTTGAACAAAATGTATGTAAATGGTGGTGAATCATTGGAGATTACTGCAAAAAAATGTCCCAAATTAACTAAATTATCTTTGAAAAATATTAAAGGACTTAAGAAACTTCCGATGAAAAGTTTCCCGAATATAAAACAATTAAAGATGAAAAAATGTAAATAGTATAATATATCTTTAAGAAATAAGAGGGCAAGTTATATTCGGAATATAAGGTTATAACGTATTAGCAGATATGAACAGTTGGCGCATGAGAAGTTGTTAAAACAACTTCTCATGCGCCAAAAAATTATGGCTTAATAAATCCTTTGCGAAAGAAAAGAATAATTCAGTTTGTGAATAAGACAAAACATAATTTCATATATAATAAAGATATAATCAGACTTTCCGGGGATATCTTATGAAAAGAAAACCGATTAGCTATGTATCAGAACATTTTAATCTGCCGCAAGATATAATAAACGGTGCATGTATTGTAACATCTTACGGAAACCGATATGTATATATAGAAAATTATAAAGGAATAATGGAGTATACCGATGATTTTATAAGGATACAAGGCAAAAACTGCAAAGTACTGATTAAAGGTAAATCATTGTCCATATATTATTATGGCGACAATGATATGCGGGTTGACGGAAAAATAGAATCTGTGAATTATACTATTTAACGGAGGAGACCGCATTTGTTCGAAAAATTAGTTCGTTACCTAAATGGATATGTAAAAGTCGTTCTTGTAGGAAACTCCCCTGAAAGATTTATCAATTTATGCCGAAATAACAATATATATACCTGGAATCATTGCGTGAAAAATAACAGGTATTATATGAATATGAAAAAAAATGACTACAAAAAAGTTCACAGTATTTACAGAAAAACACACACATATCCCCATATTATCAGCAAAAAGGGATTTCCTTTTATTTTATGGAATGTAATAAGAAAAAAAACAGTAATTCCTTCATGGATTGTATTTTTTGGCATGATAATTTTATTGTCAAAATTTGTGTGGAACATAGAAATAACAGGTGAAAAGAGATATACAGACGAAGAACTTGGCGAATATCTAAACGGTATCGGAATAAAAAAGTATATGCTTATTGATGATGTTAACGGGGCGTATGTTGAAACAAATATAAGAAATAAATATAACGATATAAGCTGGGTTTCGTCATCACTTACCGGATGCAACATGTATATCAAAATAATAGAGTCCGACATAATGGAGGATAAAAGTAACGGGAATATGGATTGTTCCAGCATAGTCGCCTCATCAGATGGCTATGTACATTCAATTGTTACCAGACGCGGAACACCTCTTGTAAAGCCGGATGATATTGTAAAAAAGGGACAGGTTCTTGTGTCGGGAGTTATAAATATCAGTTCGGATAGCGGTGAAGTTGTAAAGAAAAATCCTGTATATGCAGATGCTGATATTTATGTTAATACCGAATATACATACAGAGATTCATTTGAAATGATTTATCCGACAAAGCAGTATTCGGGACGCAAAAAACAGTACATAAGACTAAAAATAAAAGATGGATTATTTTTCCTTCAAAATCCGTTAAATAGATTCAAATCTTTTGAAAAGTATGATATAATAAAAAGTAATTATGAACAGGGAGTATTATGGTCTGTAACAGTGGTTTCCGAATACGAGACAATCTACAAAACGTATTCCAAAGAAGAGGCTGTAAATAAAGCCAGAAACAACCTGTTGATATATATGAACAATCTCAGAGATAAAGGTGTTGTCATAGGCGAAAAAAGCATTACATCCACGATTAAGAACGGTGTTTGTCTTACTCAGGGTGTTATAAGTGTTAAAGAGCCGCAGATTAACAGACAGCCATTATCCGATGAAGAATTAAGTAAGGATGATTTGACTGAATATGGCAGAAAAGTTAATTGAAGTAGCATCAGAGGATGTTATGAACATTTTTGGCGAATATGACTCTTATCTGAAAATAATTGAAAGAGCATTTGAAGTTACCATAATTATGAGAAATGATGAATGTAAGATAATAGGCGGAGAAGCGAATATAAACGCATGCGAGAATGTAATTAAGCAATTATCTGCATTATCACAGAATGGCTCTGAGATTAATGATCAGACGGTTAATTATGCTATTTCTCTTGCGCTTGAGAATAATAATGAGTCTCTTGGTGATTTGGATGCAGATGTTGTCTGCAGAACTATTCTTGGCAAGCCAATCAAACCGAAGACACATGGACAGAAAAAGTATATTCAGAACATGAAAGATAAAATGATTGTTTTTGGTATCGGACCAGCGGGAACAGGTAAGACATATCTTGCAATGGCGATGGCAATCAATGCATTTAAAAATGATGAAGTTTCAAGAATCATTCTTACAAGACCTGCAATAGAGGCCGGTGAAAAACTTGGTTTCCTGCCTGGAGATTTGCAAAGCAAGGTTGATCCGTATTTAAGACCGTTATACGATGCTTTATATCAGATAATGGGTGCAGAAAACTTTATGAAGAACATGGAAAAGGGAGTTATTGAGGTTGCACCTCTTGCATACATGAGAGGACGTACACTTGATAATGCCTATATAATTCTCGATGAAGCGCAGAACACAACACCTGCACAGATGAAGATGTTTCTTACGCGTATCGGATATGGTTCAAAGGTTGTTATAACCGGTGACCTTACCCAGAAAGACCTTGCATACGGTGCTGTATCGGGACTTGAACATGCTATAAATGTACTTAAAAATGTAGATGAGATAGGTTATTCATATCTTACTTCAAAGGATGTTGTCAGACATCCGCTTGTCCAGAAGATTGTTAAGGCATATGATGATTACGAGGCTAAAGCAGCTCAAAGGGCAGCTCAGAAACCGGCATCAAAGTCTGCACAGGTTAACAGAAGGGTAAAAAGAGACAGATAATGAGTATTGTATATTATGATAATGAATACGGTAAGGAATTTGATATAGATACGGATGCAAAAGAACTCTGTGCATATTTGCTTGATAATGCGCTTGATTATCTTAAGTGTGAATATGATGCCGAATGCAGTCTTGTTATAACAACGCCAGAAGATATACATGAGTATAATAAGGTTAACAGAGGTATAGATTCTGCAACAGATGTATTATCATTTCCGGCAAATGAATTTCCAAAACCGTGTGATTATAGTATAATTGATGAAGATGATTATACTATGTTTAATCCGGATACCGGATATCTTATGTTAGGTGATATAGTTATATCGTATGAGCATGTTTTAAAACAAGCAGAAGAGTATGGTCATACGGTCAAGCGTGAGCTTTCATTTCTTATATTACATAGCATACTTCATTTGTTTGGTTATGACCATATGACAGATGAGGACAGGCTCTTAATGGAAGAAGTACAAAAAGATATACTTAATGAACTG
Source organism: Lachnospiraceae bacterium (assembly GCA_015057375.1). GTDB lineage: Bacteria > Bacillota > Clostridia > Lachnospirales > Lachnospiraceae > V9D3004. The sequence goes on along the minus strand of SVEM01000026.1, from coordinate 25,106 downwards.
GGTATAACCAGATGATAAGGAGGACATTATGAAAAAGAAACTTTTAGTAGGATTAGCACTTGTAGTTATGAGTATGGCGGCACTTGGCTGTTCAAAAAAGGAACAGGCGCCTATTAATGAGGGCCAGGCAACTGCTGCTCCTGAAGTTGAGCAGGTAGTAGAAGAACCGACCATGACTCCGGAACCTACAAAGGATCCGTATGAAGGAAAAGCAAAGAGCCTTCTTACAGGAGAGTATATACCTGAAAAAGCTGCAAAGAAACGCCCATTTGCAGTAATGATCAATAATATCGAATATGCTTCAAGATTTCATAGTGCATTGTCAAAAGCTTCGATTTTATATGAAGCTAAGGTTGAGGGTGGAATCACAAGACTTATGGCAATCTTTGAGAATCCGAAAAATATAGAAAAGCTTGGGTCAGTACGAAGCGCAAGACACTACTATGTAAGTGTTGCTTCAGAGTATGATGCTGTATTTGTTCATTTTGGACATACTCATTTTGCTCTTGATAAGATAGCAAAGCTTGGTGTAGATAATATAAGCGGTCTTTCCGGTTATGGCGGAACAGTATTTTATCGTGACAACAGCATATCAGCTCCTCATAATGCATTTGCAAGCAGTGATGGTCTTGAGAGAGGTATGAAAGCACTTAAGTATCGTAAGAATTATAAAGATGGTTACGAAGGACATTATAAGTTCTATGATGAAGATACAGACCTTACTGACGGAAAAGATGCACATAAAGTTGTAGTTAAGTTCTCAGGATATACCGCACCATATTTTGTGTATGATGCTGAAAAGAAGGTATATAAGAGATATCAGTATGGCAGAGAACATATGGATACTGCCAACAACAAGCAGCTTACATTTAAAAACCTTATAATCCAGAACGTTGACGATGAACCTATTGTTCCTGGACATGCTAAGGATTACAGAACAATTAACTTCACAAATGCTACCGGAAAAGGAAAGTATATCACTAATGGTAAAGCAATTAATATTACCTGGAAGAAGAAAGAATCTGAAAAGTTTATGAAGTATTATTATGAAGATGGTTCAGAGCTTGTAATCAATCCTGGTAAGACTTATGTAGCACTTTTACCGGATGAGAATTCAGATCTTACAATAACAGGCAAAAAAGATAAAGAATAATAAGTTTGTAACGACAGAGGGGATAAATCGATGTCACAAAGAGGTACGACAAGAGATAATTATATAAAACAGGGAAGCATACTTGCAGGTGCTTCCCTGCTTGTACGAATTATCGGTATGCTTTACCGTTTTCCGATGTCCAATATTATTGGCGAAGAGGGGAACGGTTTATATTCTGTTGCCTTTGAAATTTATGACATCATGCTTATTATATCCTGTTACAGTCTTCCTCTTGCATTATCAAAGATTATTTCTGCAAAAAGAATTAAAAAAGAAAACAGAAATATAATGAAGATATTCAGGTGCGCAATGATATTTGCAATAGTTGCAGGCGGAATTGCGGCACTTATACTGTATTTCGGTGCGCCTTTCTTTGAAGCAAATATGGCGGGCGGAAAATATACCGGCCTCAGACTGCCTTTAAGAGTTCTTGCACCAACTGTATTTTTAGTTGCTGTTATGGGAGCATTAAGGGGACTTTTTCAGGGAAAAGGAACCATGATTCCTACAGCTATATCTCAGGTTATTGAACAGATAGTAAATGCATTTGTAAGTATATATGCAGCTTATTCTCTTATGCAGGCGCATAATCTTTCGCTTGAACTTGCCGGATACGGCGCAAGCGGCGGAACGATGGGAACATTGTTTGGTGCTCTCAGCGGATGTATTGTACTTTTGGCTATATTTATGATATACAGACCGTCATTTATCCGTTTGGCAAAAAAAGATAATACTGGCAAATGTGACAGTACATTTTCGATATACAAGATAATTTTCATGACATCCATACCTATTATTCTTAGTCAGACTGTATATCAGATAAGCGGAATCATTGATTACTCACTCCTTGGCAGTATACAGGCAGCAAAAGGCTGGGATGATATGGCTGTAAAGACGGCTACAGGACTTTACAGCACAAAATACAGACTGCTTCTCAGTGTGCCTATTTCTATTGCAACAGCCATGAGTGCGTCGATACTTCCGAGTGTAGCATCTTCATTTTCAATAAAGGACGAGGATAGTCTTAACAAAAAAATCAGAACCGGAATTAAGTTTAACATGATGATAGCATTTCCTTGTTTTGTCGGACTTACAGTATTTGGCACGCAGATACTTATGCTCTTATTCCCATCTCAGGATTATGTGACCGGAGGAAAGCTTCTTCTCGCAGGAAGTATTGCGGTTGTTTTATATGCCGTTTCAAATATTACGGGAGCTGTACTTCAGGGTATTGATAAAATGAGACTTCCTGTTATTCATTCCGCAATATCACTTGTTGTACATGTTATTGTTATAGTGGTTTTATTAAAATATACAAATGCAGGTGTTTATGCGCTTGTAGTAGGAAATGTTGTATTTCCGTTAGTTGTATCACTTCTTAATATGCAATCTATTTACAGATACACTTCTTATAAACAGGAGATAAGAGGTACATTTATAGTGCCGCTTATTTCAGCTGTTGTTATGGGAGTAGTATCATTTTCAATATATCATCTTATATATAAAATCTGGCCGCACAATACAATACTATTATTAATATCCATAGGCATTGCCGTATTGGTTTATTTTGTGTTGTATTTGCGTTTGCACGGAGCTACGGAAGAGGAAATTTATGAATTTCCTATGGGTGTAAGAATTGTAAAACTTGCACGAAAGATTCATATAATCTGATTTTTGGTCTGATTTTTCTAAAAATAATGCAACACTTTTTGTTTCTTGCGACTCTTATATGTAAAGAGAGTTGAAAGGAGGGGGAATATGAAAAAAAATTCGGCTGCAGACGAATTGTCATATCTTGTAAAACTCTCCAAAGAAGGAGATAAGGAAGCATTTTCTATGTTATATGAGTACATATACATGGATTTGTACAGGTATGCCTTAAGTGTCCTTAAAAATCCGTATTTTGCTGAAGACGCTGTTTCTGAAACAGTTTTATCAGCATATAACAGTATATCAAATCTCAGAAAAAATGATGCCTTTAAAAGCTGGATATTTGTGATACTCACGAATAAGTGTAAAAAGATAGCAAGCACTACTATGAATTCTTATTCGGGATTGTTTCAGGATGACGGCTATAACAGCATGAAGGATGCATGTGACAGAATGATTGTCAGAGATGCATTTTCTGAGCTTGATATGGATTCAAGGATAGTAGTAGGTCTGTCTGTTTTTGCGGGATTTACCAGTGCTGAGATTGCAGTTGCAACCGGTAAAAAGCCTTCTTCTGTGAGAAGTATAAAGAGAAGAGCCTTGAGTAGTTTGAGAGAAAATCTTGAAAGGAGTGGCATTATTTATGAGTAATATTAAAGATATAGAAAATGTAGTTAAAGATGCTTACAGTGACGTGAAGATTCCACTTACAATAGATCCGGAAATAATGAAGGAGCGTCTTTACAAAGATGATGATATCCGTGTTAAAAGTTTCAGAATAAAACCATCCCGCAGCAGATATGTAAGAATGGCTGCAGTATGTGCAATCATAGTTATATGCGTAATCATGACAAGTGTATCATTTACAAGTAATGATCACTGGAATCCTGTAGGAAGTCTTGTTAAAAATGATAGTGATGAAGAAAAAGAGAATATATCTGACATGTATGCTTCATCTTATGAAGAGATTTATGAGGTGTTGGAAAAAATTAATGAACAGAGAAGTGAACTTGAAAAAATTTATGAAAATTCAATTTCGCTTGAAGATACTGCAGCAGTCGGTGCTGTTTCATCAGAGTCATTTACAAAAACAAATGTACAAGTGTCAGGTATAGATGAAGCCGATGTTATAAAGACTGACGGAAGTTATATATATAATTGCCTGCCATTTGATAACAGAATAACTATCGTAAAAGCTAACAATGGAAAAATGAAGAAGATGTCGGAAATTGTTTATGAAGATACTGTAAGCGATGGTAAAGATATCTGGTTAAATGAAATGTATTTATCAGGTAACAATCTGGTTGTAATCAGAAATACTTACAACTATGCTACAATGGATTTTGATTATGCCGACAGCAAGCTGGATGTAGTCGGCTCCGACAAGACAGAAACTGTTGTTGATATATACGACATTTCTGATAAAAGCAATCCTGTGAAAAAAAGTTCGCACAAGCAGGATGGCTATTACAAATCTTCAAGAATGAACGGCAATTATCTGTATTTATTTACTGATTACAGTACTTATAAAGACATACCTAAAGTTGAAGATAAGATAATGAATTACAGTGACATATGTATTACCGGATGTCCTGAATCCAATAATTTTCTCGTAATGGCATCTTATGATGTTACACAGGGTAAAGTATGTGATGAAAAATCAGTTCTTTGCGGAGATGAAGAGTTTTATGTTACTGAAAATAATATTTACATTGCTTCACAAGAATTAAAATATAAGAGAAAAAAATATGAATATACCACGAACATAATTAAGGCTACTTATTCAAACGGTGAAATGGATATAGTAGCAAAGAAAGAGATTCCGGGCTACATTGACAGTCAGTTTTCGCTTGACGAGCATAATTCATATTTAAGACTTGTTATAACATATGATACTAAGAAGACTACAGCAAATGCACTTTTTGTTCTTGATGATAAACTTAATATAACAGGATGTATTGAAAATCTTGCTAAAGATGAAAGGATTTATTCGGCAAGATTTTATGGAGACTATGGTTATTTTGTAACATACAAGCAGGTTGATCCGCTGTTTGCGGTAGACTTGTCAGATCCACACAATCCTGTCATTAAAAGTGAGTTAAAAATACCTGGATTTTCAGATTATTTACAGAGATACGATGAGAATCACTTGTTTGGAATAGGATATATTGTTGATGATAGCGGTAATCAGAGCCTGAAAATATCAATGTTTGATATCAGCAACCCTGAAAATGTAACTGAAGTAGACAATTTACTTCTCGATAAAAATTGTTATTCAAAAGCTACAGAAGACCACAGAGCTTTGATTATAGATGAGGAAAGAGGTCTTATCGGATTTAGTTCTACAATCTATGGTGATTATTCAACTGACGGCGAACAATATTATAATTTTTACACATTTAATAATGGTAAGTTTGAAAGATTTGCAAAGTACGATTGTAAAAACCTGAGTCAGCAAATTGACATGTACTTTGCGCCAAGAGCTGTGATTATAGGTGATTATGTATATCTGACTTCCGTACATGATACCGGTAAGATGGAGTCGTATAAGCTTGGGAAAAACAAGGTTGTGGATAAGGTGAAATAATAAGGGTGGTTTGATGGTTTCTGCCCGTAAGAAACTTTGAGGTCGTCATGGGCAGAACGAACGCCAAGAACATGGTAGGATTTCTTACCATATAAGGATATGAAGGCGTCATGGGCAGAACGAACGTCAAGAACATGGTAGGATTTCTTACCATATAAGGATATGAAGGCGTCATGGGCAGAACGAACGTCTAAAATATGCAAAAATTTCTTGCCATAAGAAGTTATGATGACTTTATGGGAAGAAAAGAAGGATGATATTTCTAGATTATTCTACCTATAGCAAGCAGAAGAGTGCTTATGGGTAGAAAGGCGCACAGAAACAAAACAAAAAGTCTGCCCATATAAGCATTTTTTTGAAGATATGGGAAGAAAGTGAGTTAGGAGGATGCTGCTTATGAAAAATTTTTTATCAATTTCTATTGTAATTGTTATGATGTTAAGTTTTGTGGCATGTTCAACAAAGTCATTGCCTGAAGAAATGCCGGAAGATTTCTCGTTTGAAATTACATGGGGTACTTACGGTGTTAGCTCATATGACAGCAAAACCGGCGAACTAGTTAAAACATCGCATGCAACTAATACGGAAGATTATGTAACGAAGTATGAATTATCAGATGAAAATAAGAGACTGATTTATGATTATATTCGTACACTTAATCCAGATGACTATCCTGATGAATATAATCCAAATGAAGGAGTTTATAGTGAACCTTCTATGACACTTATCCTTACTGTATGTGCAAACGGCACTGAGAAAACAATAAAAGCTGAAAATATTGCTCATGCTGATGATTCTAAAAGTACAAAAGGAAGGCGCTTCCTTTCAACGTGCAATAAAATCACTGATATTTTGACATCGTCTAAAGAGTGGAAGGCACTTCCGGATTATGAGTTTTTGTATGATTAAAAATTTTAAAAAAATATATTCTATTTTGGCTATGTGTTTTGCTTCGCAAAAATGACGCCAAAATAGAATTATTTTTTTATAACCTCTTCGCTATTCGCTATCAAGTATAATTGTAAACGGTCCGTCATTTTCAATAGATACTTTCATATCAGCACCAAAACGTCCGCTTTCAACAACAGGAATGAGCTTTTTGCATTCACTTATTATATAATTATATAAGCGTTCAGCTTCATCAGGTTTTCCTGCGTTGATAAATGAAGGTCTGTTCCCTTTTCTGCAGTCCGCATAAAGTGTGAATTGTGATATGAGAAGTAACTCGCCGGAAACATCTGAGAGGCTCAGGTTAGTTTTGCCACAGTCATCTTCGAAGATTCGTAGACCAATCATTTTCTTAATCATTTTATCTGCAATTTCACAAGTATCAGTTTGTGAGATTCCGATAAGTACATTATAACCTTTACCTATACTTCCGATTACTTCACCATCAACTCTTACTTCAGAACGGCTTACACGTTGGATTACAAATTTCATAAATAAATACCCTATATTATTCTTTTAAAGGAACGCCGTTAGCATCTTTATTGATGCTTCCTGTGAGAATCATAATTCCTTCAACAAGTCCCCATATTGCACCAATTCCAAAACAGAATGATAATACAATCTGTGCAATAGCTTTTCCGGTAAATCCAAGATAGAAGTTATGTATACCAAGTCCACCAAGGAATATACCAAGAAGACCGGCAACGAGCTTGGATTTTTGTTCGCCACCCGGAACAGTCTGTCCAAGATTAGTTCCGCAGTTAAGACAAACAGCAGCATTAGGCAAAGTAGAATTTCCACAGTTTGGACAGAAATTCGCACCGTTACCTTTTTGAACTCCACACTTTACACATACAACAGCGTTTGGATCCATGATGTTTCCACAATTTTTACAATACATAATAATCTACCTCTTTATAAAATATTTTTTATTAATAATTTCAAGATATAAGTTATCATAAAACCGATAATTATACATGAAAGTATTATTTTATTATGATGCTTTTTCTTAAATATATGACCATCAAATATTATATAGAGTGCTATGACTGGCATAAAATATATCATTGGATGATAGTAAAATGCCTGGAGAAATTCTCCGTGTATAAGAGCAATGCCTGCTCTGGACATTCCGCAACCAGGGCATATAATACCTGTATATTTAAAAAACAGACATCGGAACCCCATACAATAAAATAAAAAATATATAGCAAAGACTGCGATGCAGAGTGCAGTTCTGATAACTAACTTGTACGATTCTTTTTGTGTTAATTTCATAAATAAATAATATCATTAGTATAAGATGCAGTCAAGCTGTTACAGCATCGTTTCGTCATAAATCGCGCGTGTTCCGCCAATAAACTTAGGACGAACTCTTGCAGCAGTAACATGGGCATTGCCAAGCTTGTTATTAATAAGTTTTACGGGTATGGCAACTTCCTTCAAATGCATACCGATAAGTGTGCCGCCGATATCAATTCCTGCATCAGCTTTTATATGTTCAACAGCTACGGCATCATCTATGTCATTATATGCCATGGTAGCAAACGAACCGCCGGCTTTTGGCTGTGGAACAACATTTACAATTTCGGCAAACGGAACGGCTTTTTTACTTACAATGATTGCACGGTTAAGATGTTCGCAACACTGTGAAGCAAGATAGATGCCTCTGCTGTTAAGAACAGAAGATATACCATTGTATATAGCCTCTGCAACCTGAGGACTTGAAAATGTTCCGATTTTCTCGCCACAAACTTCACTTGTTGTGCAGCCTACAACAAGTATCTGACCCTCCACAAGTCCGGCAGTATCACATATTTCGTTGCAGATGTCTTCAGCCTGATTTCTGATTGCATCTAATTCGTTTTTGTTATATTCAATATCTGACATATTATTCATTCTAAATCACGCACCTATCTTAATGTTATCAATATAGCTTAAAAATGTTTCTCGCAGATTTTCATATTCACTTTTAAGAGTTGCAAACTGGATAAGATAATAAGCATCTCCGGAATCAATCGTAAAACCGAGATATGAATAATCCGTGTCGTTTATATTTTTTGTCCATTCAAAGTAGTATCCGTTGTTATATTCATTTGTCTGAATTGACGGGTCGATGCTGTGAATGATTGTTGCTGTATATTGCGTCAGATTTTCAAGTACAATTCCGGTATCCGAAATATCTTTTTTTGATTCCCTGCTTCCTATACATATAGAATTCACGTTGGAATAGTAAAATGAGTATCTGTCGTCTGATGATTCGATGTAATCATAAGGAAGAGTTAAAATTAATCCGTCGCAATCGTGCTCTATAAATGAAACCTCATCGTCTTTATCGTTTGAACATGCAGAAAAGTTAAGTATAAAAGAAAATATCATAAGTATACAAATGATTTTTTTCATAAGAAACCTCCGTTTCATATAGCTGAATAGATTATACTATAATATATTTCATATCGCAAATGTATTAATTGACTTTTTTCTACTAAAAATGTAAAATAGTTTAGTATGAAAAAATTTAACTTTGGGAGAGTTGTATTATGAATAACACAAAGATTATGCTTGGTAACGAAGCTATTGCCAGAGGTGCATATGAAGCAGGAGTTAAAGTTTCTGCAGCTTATCCGGGCACACCAAGTACAGAAGTAAGTGAGAATATCGCAAAATATGATGAGATATATGCAGAATGGTCTCCGAATGAAAAGGTTGCTACTGAGGTGGCTATCGGAGCATCTATTTCAGGTGTACGTGCACTTGCATGTATGAAGCATGTAGGACTTAACGTTGCATCTGATCCATTATATACAATGTCATACATAGGAGTTAACGGAGGTCTTGTTGTCAATGTTGCTGACGATCCTGGTATCTACAGCTCACAGAATGAGCAGGATACAAGAATGGTTGCAAGAGCTGCCATGATACCTGTTCTTGAGCCTTCAGACAGTTCGGAAGCAAAAGAATTTACAAAACTTGCGTATGAACTCAGCGAAGAGTATGACACACCTATCATTTTAAGAACAACTACAAGACTTGCACATTCACAGGGTGTTGTAAATCTTGAAGACAGAAAAGAAATAGAAGACAAACCTTACGAAAGAGATATGCGTAAGTTTGTTATGATGCCTGCCAATGCAAAGATGAGACATGTTAAGGTTGAAGAAAGACTTAATCGTATGGCAGAGGATGCATCTTCATTTGCAATCAATAAAGCAGAGTACAACGATACTAAAGTTGGTGTTATAACAAGTGGTATTCCTTACATGTATGTAAAAGAAGTTATGCCTGAAGCTTCAGTACTTAAGCTTGGATGCGTTCATCCGCTTCCAAAGAAGCTTATTAAAGAGTTTGCTTCTAAGGTAGATAAACTTTACATAATCGAGGAACTTGAGCCTGTTATTGAGGAGCAGGTTAAGTCATGGGGTATTGAGTGTATAGGAAAAGAGTTGTTTACTGTACAGGGCGAATACAGTGCAAACATGATAAGAGAGAAGCTTCTTTCACAGAAAGTTGAATATGTTGAAAATGCAGCTCCTATGAGACCACCTATTCTTTGTCCGGGATGTCCTCACAGAAGTACATATTCAGTTCTTAAAAAACTCAAGATACATGCGGCAGGAGATATCGGATGTTATACACTCGGAGCAGTTGCACCTCTTAACGTGGTAGATACAACTGTTTGTATGGGATCAAGTATTTCTACACTTCATGGTATGGAAAAAGCAAAAGGAAGAGAGTATATCAAGAATTGGGTTGCTACAATCGGTGATTCAACATTCCTTCATACAGGTATTAATTCACTTATGAACATGGTATACAACAAGTCAACAGGAACAGTTATGATTCTTGACAACTCTACAACAGGTATGACCGGTCATCAGGAGCATGCTGCTACAGGACGTACACTTAAGAATGATGAAACATATGCTATTGATTTATATGGCTTATGTAAAGCAATCGGCGTTGAGCATGTATACATTGTTGATGCATTTGATACTGCAGAGCTTGAAAGTCGTATTAAAACTGAGGTTGCAAGAGATGAAGTTTCGGTTATTATCTGTAAATCACCTTGTGCACTTCTTAAGTCATTTGTACCAAAAGGAAAATGCTTCACTATTCCTGAGAAATGTGTAAATTGCGGACAGTGTCTTGTACCTGGATGTCCTGCCATAGTAAGAAATGAAGACAATGTTATAACAATTGATGATACTATGTGTAACGGATGTGGTTTATGTATGCAGAGATGTAAGTTCGATGCAATAGGATTTAAGGAAAGGGTTTAAGGTGTCTATAGATGGAAACTAAAAATATTATGATTGTTGGTGTAGGCGGACAGGGAACACTGCTTACAAGTAGAATTCTTGGAGGAATCATTACACGTGCAGGCTATGATGTAAAGCTTTCAGAGGTTCATGGTATGGCACAGCGTGGTGGAAGCGTTGTTACATTTGTGCGTTATGGCGATAAAGTGTATGAGCCAATCGTAGAAGAGGGTCAGGCAGATGTACTTATCGCATTTGAGAGACTTGAGGCACTCCGTTATGCTCATTTCCTTAAAAAAGACGGTGTACTTATTGTAAATGATCAGAAGATTGCGCCTATGACAGTTGTTACAGGCGCTGCTGAGTATCCTTCTGATATCATTGAAAATCTTTCAAAAGAATATAATGTCGTATCCATAGATGCTATGGAAGAAGCAAGAAAACTTGGCAATACAAGATGCTTTAATGTAATTATTCTCGGACTTGCTGCAAGAAGCATGGACTTTACAAAAGAGCAGTGGCTTGACGTTATAGCTAAGACAGTTCCTGCTAAGACAGTAGAGATTAATCAGAAAGCCTTTTTACAGGGATTTGAAGGAGAATAATTATGCCTATTACTCAGTTTCTTGAAAACAATGCAGAAAAATATGCAAATGACATATGTCTTGTAGAGGTCAATCCTGAAATACAGGAAAAAAGAAGAGTGACATGGAGAGATTACGAGCTTATTGAGACTAATCCTACATGCCATTACAGACGCGAGATAACCTGGCATGTGTTTAATGAAAAAGCAAATAGATTTGCCAATCTTCTTATGGAGAGAGGAATTAAGAAAGATGATAAGGTTGCAATACTTCTTATGAACTGTCTTGAATGGCTGCCTATTTATTTTGGTATATTAAAGACAGGTGCACTTGCTGTTCCTCTTAATTTCAGATATGACGCGGATGAGATTAAGTATTGTCTTAATCTTGCTGAAGCAGATGTACTTGTATTCGGTCCTGAATTTATTGGACGTATTGAGACAATTGCAGATGACATTATTACTAACAGATTATTGTTTTATGTTGGCGATAGTTGCCCTTCATATGCAGAAAGCTATGACAGCCTTACAGCTAACTGTTCAAGTGTTGCACCTTCGGTTGAAATATGTGATGAAGATAATGCAGCTATATACTTCTCATCAGGTACAACAGGATTTCCTAAGGCTATTTTACATAAACACAGAAGTCTTATGCATTCAGCAATAACCGAGCAGAAGCATCATGGGCAGACTAAAGATGATGTATTCCTTTGTATTCCTCCGCTTTATCATACAGGAGCAAAGATGCACTGGTTCGGAAGTCTTGTGTCAGGAAGTAAAGCTATACTTCTTAAAGGTGTTAACCCTAAGACTATTATTCAGACTGTTTCAGAAGAGAGATGTTCTATCGTATGGCTTTTAGTACCATGGGCTCAGGACATTCTTGAAACACTTGATGTTGGAGAACTTAAGATAGAAGATTATAATCTTTCACAGTGGAGACTCATGCATATAGGAGCACAGCCTGTTCCGCAGAGTCTTATAAAGAGATGGAAAGCATATTTCCCAAGTCATGACTATGATACAAACTATGGTCTTTCAGAGTCAATTGGACCTGGTTGTGTACATCTTGGTGTGGAAAATATACATAAAGTCGGAGCAATCGGAAAAGCCGGCTATGGTTGGGAAGTAAATATCGTTGATGAAAATGGCGTGCCGGTACCTGACGGTAGCGTAGGAGAACTTATTATAAAAGGACCTGGAGTTATGACCTGTTATTATAATAATCCTGAAGCTACAGATGAAGTTTTAAAGGATGGATGGCTTTATTCAGGAGATATGGCACAGGTTGACGAGGATGGATTCATTTATCTGGTTGACAGAAAGAAAGATGTCATCATAAGTGGTGGTGAGAATCTTTATCCTGTACAGATTGAAGATTTTATCCGTAAAAACAATAAGGTAAAAGACGTTGCGGTTATAGGTCTTCCTGATAAGAGACTCGGAGAGATTGCGGCAGCAATTATTGAGGTTGCAAAAGGAGTAGAATGTACCGAGGATGATATTAATGAGTTCTGTAAAGAACTTCCTAGATATAAACGACCTAGAAAGATTATTTTTGCTGATATCCCTCGTAATCCTACCGGAAAGATTGAAAAACCGAAGTTACGACAGATATATAACAGTGCTAATCTTATAGACGAACAGAACAAAGGATGATTATATTGAAAAAAATAATTATTACAATAGTATTTATGTGTTTTGTTTCATTTGCAATAATGAATTCAAAAGACTGTTCTGCAACAGATGCTGCTTCAGCATCAGCAGTTACTGATTCAGCACTCAAAGTAGAGGAAGATTTAAAAGGAAAGAGTATTATTTATCTTACTTTTGATGACGGACCGACTTCATCTACTACACCTAAGGTTTTGAAAATCCTTAGAAAGTATGATGTAAAAGCTACATTCTTCACTATTAATTATAGCGAAGAAAATGAGAAATATATCCGTAAGGAAGCTGAAGAAGGTCATACGGTTGCCATACATGGTTATTCTCATGACTATAAAAAAATATATTCTTCTAGAAAAGCTTTTATGAAGAATTTGAAAAAACAGCAGAAGAAGATATTTAAGTCAACTAATAACAAAGTATGGATATTCCGATTTCCGGGCGGAAGTTCTAATCTTGTAAGCAGACATTACAAAAAAGGCATTATGAAAAAGCTTGTAAAAGTGACAAAAAAGGCCGGTTACATATACCATGACTGGAACGTTGATTCCAGAGATGCTGGCGGTGCCAGAAATGAAAAGGATGTTTACAGGAATGTTGTAAAAGGACTTAAAAAGAAACGCGGAAATATAGTTCTTATGCACGATTTTTCAGGTAATTATAAAACCGTAAATGCATTAAAGAAAATTATTAAATACGGAAAAAAACACGGATACGAATTCAGGGCTATTACTGAATCAACACCCGTTGTACATCATAATGTACAGAATTAATTATCTCTTGATATTTGTATCTAAAAACGATATACTAATGTAGTAGTATAAAAAAGGAGAACTATCCGTGAGAGTTATTGCAGGAAAAGCGAGAAGAATGACACTTATAGCACCTGAAGGCCGTGATGTCAGACCTACGACCGACAGGATTAAAGAGACATTGTTTAATATTCTTCAGCAGGATATATTTGATTCATCATTTCTGGATCTTTTCAGCGGAAGTGGCGGAATCGGAATAGAAGCACTTAGTCGCGGTGCTAAGGAAGCGGTCTTTGTAGAGAAGAATAAAGAAGCACTCAGATGTATTAACCATAATCTTTCACACACAAGATTATCGGATGATGCGGAAGTTTTACCGATGGATGCATTATCTGCAATACGCAACCTGTCCAAGAGAGGTAAGAGTTTTGACATAATATTTATGGACCCGCCTTATGAACAGGATATGGAGATGGCAGTGCTTGAAGAGCTCGATGCATCAGGCATTTTACATGAAGATACTATAATTGTTATTGAGACTTCGCTTAGAACTGACGAAACTGAATTTAACTTTGGAAACTTTGAAGTTACAAGAGTAAAAGAATATAAAACTAACCAACATGTTTTTTTAAACTATAATAAAAGATAGGAGAATACGATATGGCAGACAGTAAGATTGAACAGTTAATTGACGACATTTTTGAATTTGTTGAGAATAGTAAGTCACCTATTACTAATCAGAACAAAGTTGTGCTTCACAAGGACGAGCTTTATGATATGCTTGATGAGCTTAAGCTTCGTACTCCTGAAGAGATTAAGAAATATCAGAAGATTATAGCTAACAGAGACAGCATAATTGCTGATGCACAGAATAATGCTAATTCTATTATTGAGCAGGCAAAGAACCATGCTGCTGCAATAGTTGATGAAAGCGTAATGGTACATCAGGCTAATGACCGTGCAGAAGAGATACTTGCTGCTGCTAACAATGAGGCTAATCTTATTGTATCAAGAGCAGAGGAAGAAGCTATGCAGATAAGACTTGGAGCTATGTCATATACTAATGACCTCCTTTCAAATGCAGAGAATATTCTCCAGAATGCATATAAGAATACAAAATCAAGATATGATCTTGTATTTGATGCTCTCAGAGAAGATCTTGATATTATTTATGAAAACAAGAGAACTCTTGCAATGGATATGCCACAGAGCATGCGTGATGAACTTGGTATTCAGATAGATGACATGCCTGTAACTGTATCAGATCTTAATTCAATTATAAATGACCTTGAGTCATAATATATAAGTACATAATAAGCATACATATAACGCCGCACAGAGCTTTATGAATTATGTAATTTATAAAAGATAGTCCGGCATCTATGATATATTTTCTGCTTTGAAATGCAGATGAAAGACCGCCAAAACCGGTAATACATGCTGCAAGGATATATTTTATATTAATATTTATATCCATATCAGAGATGAGATTTATGCCGCATGTTATTTCAAATAGGCCGGAAAGTGCAGCCGTATATATTTTGCTTAATGGAAGCATAGTTATGAAAGCAGCGTATATTGAGAAAAATATTATATATGCGCCTACGAAGACCAGAACCTCGCAGCTTTTCATTATTACATCTTCCAGTATGTTTTTTGAGGCAGAATGATTTTCTGTTGCACAAATAATATTGTTTGTATCAAAACCTGTTACGTTTGTAGCAGGTTTTTTTATGTACATGTAAAACAATTTGATTATAAATGATGTGACAAATGAACCGAATACAACTACAAACAATATAATGTACTTGTTGTAGTATTCATGTAAAGATGAATAACCTATGTAGCTGATAAGAAATATTGGGCTTGCGATATTGCAAACCACAAGAGCAGAGACTGCATTTTCCTTATCCATTTTTCTGTCGTTGACTGCTTCATAAACAGCTGTTGCTCCGTTTGGATATCCTGCAAGTATTCCGATAAAATATGGATAGAATTTAAAAAGATGGTTTGGCCACATTTGCAGATTTATTATTAGTCTGCTCACGATAAAAAAAGGAAACAATGTCGGTATAACAGTGTTAAACCATAATAAAAGTCCGGACTTTGCGCCATCGACACATATGTCCGGAAATATTATTAATAATAGTAAAGAAATAAGTATAAGAGAATATAATAAGAAATTATTTTTCATCAAAAATTATAGCATTTCAAGTCCGTGTGTATACTCATTATATTCAGTTGTTTTTGATAATATGCGGTAAAGCTCAGAGCATCTTGTGTTTTCGTCGAAAACGGATAAGGCATATGGGTCTGAAATTTGTTTTATATCATAGCCCGGTCTGGTGATGACAGGCACATGAGCTTTTTCAGTCATTTCTTTTAATACATGAGATGCATCTTTTCTGAATCCAAGCACTCGGATGTAAGGAACAGAATAAGATTTGCTTTCTTTTATGTTTAAACAAATATGAAGAAGAGCCCGCTTTATTCGTGTTAGAGTGAACTGTTTTGTTTTTATAAGCTCGCAAAATGAATCGAAGTCTTTAAAATCAGAAATGTTATTTTTAATTCTGTCAGCTATTTCGCGGTTTACTTCTGCAAAACTTTCAAGTTCGTCCATATTGGAAAGGATATTTGACAACAAAATATCAGAAAATGCATTTGCATTCATAGGATTTTTTATCATTTTTACATATCCTTCAGGCATATAAGCAGATATGTCGGAATCATCATTTTCAAATATACATTTTCTTATTGCAGAAGCACTGCAGATTCCGACGGAGTGATTGTTAATATCATCGTTATTATAGCCGTTATCACTGCGTGTAACAGTGTACGGTGTTATATCTGAACCATGAAGAGCTTTCATATATTCAATTGCAAGAATATTATTTGGAGTATAGTCAATACTTGTGTATGGCGCTAAAGCCATCATTCTTGCTTTCGGATATGAATGACCTTCTTTTAAGTATTTCTGAATGTTTTCGGACACATCCGTAGGTTCATTAAGGATAATGTCAGCAAGTTTTTTTATATCATCAAGATTACCGACTTCGCTTCCAAAACAGATACTGTTAACAACTCCTGTGTTTTTAAGGATATTAACAGCGCTGTAAGCGAATCCCTCCGCACTCATTGTTGAAAATCGTACAGGAAGTTCTATAACTATAGAGGCGCCGGCAAGAAGAGCCATGCGTGTTCTTGTATATTTGTCAATAAGAGCAGGTTCTCCACGCTGAACATAGTCGCCACTCATAACAGCTATAATGGCATCAGAGCCACAAAGCTTTTTAGTTTCATTTATATGATATAAATGTCCGTTATGAAATGGGTTATATTCACATACGATACCTGTTACAGTCATTTTATCTACCTCCAAGATAAAAATATTGTATCAGTTAAAAATTTAACGGTCAATAAAATCTAGACAAACAAATTTGTTAGTCGTATAATTAACATAATTTATGAGATAAATACGTGGAGGATAATATATATGAAGATATTAGTTATTAACTGCGGAAGCTCTTCATTAAAATATCAGCTTATCGATTCAAATACAGAAGAAGCACTTGCATCAGGTATATGTGACAGAATTGGAATTGACGGAGAATTAAAGTATCAGCCTGCAGGTTGTGAGAAGAATGTAACAAAAGTAGCTATTCCTAATCATGAAGTAGCAGTTAAACTTTTGCTTGAAGCTCTTACCAATGAAAAGAACGGTGTTATAAAGAGCCTTGATGAGATCCAGGCAGTTGGTCACAGAGTTGTTCATGGTGGTGAAAAGTTTTCTTCATCAGTTATAATTGATGAAGAAGTTCTTACTCAGATAGAAGAGTGTGTTGAACTTGCACCTATTCATAATCCGTCTAATATTGTTGGAATTAAAGTGATTCAGAACATTATGCCCGGAGTTCCTAATGTTGGTGTGTTTGATACTGCATTTCATCAGACAATGCCAAAGAAGGCTTATATGTACGGACTTCCGCTTAAATACTATGACAAATATAAGATAAGAAGATATGGTTTCCACGGCACAAGTCACAGCTTTGTATCAAAGAGAGCATGCGAATTCTGTGGACTTGATCCTAAAAACAGCAAGATAATTGTATGCCACCTTGGCGGCGGAGCAAGTATATCTGCAGTTCTTAACGGTGAATCCATAGACACTAGTATGGGACTTACACCGCTTGAAGGAATGGTAATGGGAACAAGATGCGGAAACATTGATGCGACAATAGTTGAATTCCTTATGAGCAAAGAAAATATGACGATAGAGCAGGTTATGGATATTCTCAATAAAAAATCCGGAGTACTCGGCATTACAAACGGATTCTCAAGTGATTTCAGAGATCTTAATGATGCTGCTGAAGCAGGAGATGAACTTGCAGATCTTGCGATGGAAGCATTCAGTTATTCTGCAGCAAAATATATTGGTGGATATATCATGTCAATGCATGGTGTTGATGCAATTGTATTTACGGCAGGCATCGGTGAGAATGACCACATTGTAAGAGATAAGATTACTAGTTACTTTGATTATCTTGGTGTTGAGATTAATCCTGAAGTTAGCAAATCACGCGGAAAAGAAGTTATGCTTTCTACTCCTGATTCAAAAGTTAAGGTATGTGTTATCCCTACTAATGAAGAACTTGCAATTGCAAGAGAGACCGTAATATTAGTAAATAACATATAATATATGCATAGTAAAAAATTTTTATAAATTAAGAGTTATTGTTAAAAAAATATATTGACAAATGTATTTTAAGTCAGTATAATATGTCGAGTATGAGTGAAATTCGATTATAGGTTTCACAATAGTTAATTGGGAGGTGTAACCGTATGTCAATATGTCCTAAGAATAAATCATCTAAGGCAAGAAGAGATAAGAGACGTGCTAACTGGAAGATGACAGCACCTAATCTTGTAAAGTGCAGTAAGTGTGGAGCACTCATGATGCCACATCGTGTTTGCAAGAGTTGTGGATCTTATAACAAGAAAGAGATTCTTGCTGTAGAAGAGGCTTAATTGCCGGATTATATGTGTAAAGTAAATGCTGCCTAACAGGGCAGCATTTTTTGTGTGTAAAAATATGAGATAAATGTATTGCTTGTTGTATTTCAGTATGATAGTTTTAAAATATATGTAAGAAAATCTAACTTTATACGATATAAATAATGAGACTATATATTTTTTAATGGTGAGGAAGCAAATATATGATAGACAAATCAATATTACTAAAAACAATTATGTTGATTTTTACAAGTGTAATTGTGATAGGCAATACCGCAAGTGCAAAAAATGCAGATTTTACTAAAACAAAGACCACTATAAACTACAGTGAAAATAATGAAGGCCTGTACTTTGATAACGAGAATAAATTATCTTTTTATCAGTGTGTAGATGATGGACGCGACGAGCAGCATGGCTATTATATGAATTTGTATAAATACAGATGTGACAATGGTGCGATAGAGAAACTTCAAACCATACCTATTTATGAAGGCGACGTCCGTTATGCAGAAGAAATAGGAGATGCAGGAGACACAATAGTTGTGCGTACTCTAAAAAATAGATTTGTTGATTTTACAGTAATTGATAAGGATGGCAAAGAAGTATCAAACATTGTTGATAAAATATCTTATAAAAAATCTGATGCATTATCAATAACAGACATTTACATTAAAGGCAAAAAATTGTATTACACATACATAATAAACCGTAGTAAAGTGCATATAAGATGCGTGCATTTGAAAAATGAAAAATTCATATCAGATAAAATATTAAAATCTAAAGGTATCGTTGATGAAGTTATAATATTTGATAATAGAGTATATATGATAGCTGATAAGGATATCAAATCATACACATTGCAAGGAAAAAAAGAGATTTCTTACAAATTGCCTAAAGTAAAAAAATATATTCGTATATCACAAAATGAAAAAATGCCTTTACGTGAAGGAATGTCAATATCAGGTAAGTACATATATTACACAAATGGTAAAGATGGTATCTACAGATGTAAAATAAATAATGAGAAAAATGGATTTTCTCTTTATTATAACACAAAGAAAGATAGTGATTTTAAAGAGAGTAAGTTTTTCGATTTTTGTGTAAAAGACAAAAATTCATTTTATGTAAGATTTATTGAGCGCGAAGAAGATTATGGAGATCCTACGGTGTTGGTGGAATTCTCTTCGAAAAAGAAGTCTTGGGAGGAGAATTCAGCAACAAATAATTCAGATGATAAATCATTAAGTTGGATTAATGCAAAAATCACAGAAAAAGATGATACAACAACATGATTATATGTTGAAGAAATGAATAATATGAGTGCTGTATTATGTATGTCAAATGATACAGTAGTTTATAAGAATGGTGAGATTGTAGATAAGAGTACATTAAAAGTTGGAGACAATCTTAGTATAGGTTATTCTGTTATTCTGGAGACTTTTTCGCCGCAAATAATGGCTCAGAAAATTTTTTGTAAATAAAAGAAATGTTGTAAAAAATTAGAAAAAAAGGGAGGGTAAAATAATTATGAAAACAAGAACAATAATATGTATAATGATTTTGATTTTGTCCGGTATATTTCTTTCTCCTAATAATGTGGATGCAAAAACCTATAAATTTAAAAATACTGTTATAGATTCAAAGAAATATTTAACTCTTGTTAGCACACTAGCGGTTAATAAGAATGGAGAAGTTCAGTATATTGATTATTCGTCGGTTAAGAAAAATTACAATAGAATGATTTTTTATACCATTAATAAGAATTTAGCAAAAAAAACAGGTTCGTTCAAGGTAAAAATAAAAAACTATAGGTTTGTTAATTATACAAGAATTATAGATGGAAAAACGCTAACATTTGATGAAGTAGATTCGGGTGTAATCTATATCAGGGAATATGATGTTAAGGGAAAATGTGTAAATGAATTTAAGATACAAGAATTCCCAAAACGAAGTAATTATTTTATGTATTTAACAGAGAATATTTGGGACGATGGGGATAATATATACTATCTTTATCTAAAGCACAAAAAAAAGGGCATATACACCCCTCGATATATACTCTGTAGAATTAATAAAAAAACAAAAAAAGTTAATAGAAGTACTATTAATATAGATGGTCATCACAGCTTATTTGACAACGGATATATATACGAACTTTGCGAAAAAGAGATTAATATATTTTCGCTAAAAGGAAAGAAACTTAGTACAGTAAATCTGCCGGAGGGAGAGACGGATTACAAAGTTAATGAGGGTACTCAGGATTATAAAAATTTATCAACGCATGTATTAGGAGTAAGAGGTAATTTCTTATATTATTGTAATAAAAATGGAGTTTATAGATGTAATATAAGAAACCTCGACAAAACAAATAAATTTAAACTAATATACGAAGCAGGTAATGATGAATTTTTCGGAAATGATTATAAGATGGAGGAAATATGTATTAAAGACAAAGATACTTTTTTTGTCAAAGTAGTGCATACAAGTGACCTGGATGCATGTGCAGATCCTGATGATACCAAGTTTGTAAAGTATACTCGTAAAAAGAGATAGGTTTAATATTATTAAAAGAAGTCCTGTAATCAATATGGTTACAGGACTTCATATGTTTAAGAGTTTGACTTAAAGATTATATAACACACTGTCTATAATACTCTGTAAAAAATTCCTTATTTTCAAGCAATTCAGGTTTCATTTCAACAAAAAACTCTTTAGAATTAAGTTCCGTCTTAAAAATATGGTATTTCTCTGAAAAACAGCCTGTTTTTTGTACAGGTATGAAGCTTGAACTTTTGGTCACAAAGCATTCGGCCTTTTTAGCCTTTCTGCGAACATAAGAATCCGTGTAAATGGCTACGCTTTTGTGCATAACAGTATCTTCATTTATCATGTAATAATAATCTTTGTAATCGTCGAAGAAATATTTAAGTGTGGTTGATATTATCTGAATCTGTATAAACACTTTTTTGTCGCTGTATTTAACCTGAATATCATTTATACTAAATTCAAAGTTATAATTGCCTGATAATGCACATGAGTATTCGGCATTTATGTATTCATTCTGGCCTTCGCGAATTACGGAAGCATTTTCAAATATAACGTCAAGTGATGAAAGTTTGCGGAGAAACAGAAGCGAAGCTACGCTTGACATTCCGGTAATGTCTTCGTAATTGTGCAAAAGAAGAGTGTGAAGCAGCATTTCATCGCCGCCGTTTATGTATTTTCTTTGCATGTATTCTGCATATACTTCTATCAGCTCACCGCCGTTAAAAGCATCGTCTCTGTACAAGCCGACATATTTTTCAAAGCTTTTGAGTTTTTTGTTTGGAAGTCCGAGAACAGGTGCATACTTTCTAAGCGTTGTATACATGTCCAGACTTTTGATTTCGTTCAAAGGTGCAGGGTTTATCTTATGGCGTTTGCACTTTTTATTAATGTATGGAATATCAAATGTAGCACCGTTGTAATGCATTATAATTTTGAAAGAAGATATTGCATCCAGAAATTCTTTGATCATCTGTTTTTCGCTGTTATAATCATCGGCAAACCACTGTTTGACGCGAAAATGGCCGCAGTCATAATAACCAAGACCTATCAGATAGACATTTGAAGTGTCTGCAGAAAGTCCGGTTGTCTCTATATCAAAATAACATATTTCGTTAAGCTCATATGTGTTAAACGGATAAAAATTCCATGATGCATCAGGAAGCATGAAAGCATCAAACGGAAACATATTTTCGTAAATAATCATGGAAAACTCCTATAGATTTTTTTGATATGTATAGTATAACACAAATGTATTTGCATGCGTATTATGTTTTGATTTTTTGCTTAAGCTGATATATAATTAGGCAAATAAGACCGTAGGAGGTAACGTTATGAAAACTCTTATTGTAATTGACATGCAGAACGACTTTATTACTGATGCTTTGGGGACTAAAGAAGCACAGGCTATCGTTGCAAATGTAAAGAATAAAATTAATGCTTATAATGAGGCAGGTAACCGCATCATTTATACAAGAGATACCCATGGTGAGGATTATCTTGATACACCGGAGGGCAAGAAGCTTCCTGTTGTTCACTGTGTTAAAGGAACAAAGGGATGGGAGATCGCAGACGGTCTTTATGTTCCGGGCTGTGAGATAATTGACAAGCCGTCTTTTGGTTGGACCGGATGGGATAAGATGGAGTTTGATGAGATAGAAATCGTAGGTTTGTGTACAGATATCTGTGTTGTGTCAAATGCGCTTATTCTTAAGGCAACATTTCCTGATGCAAAGATCAGTGTGGATGCAAGCTGCTGTGCAGGCGTAACTCCTGAAAGCCACGCTGCGGCACTTACAACCATGAAGATGTGTCAGATAGATGTGATTGAATAGTAGTACTAAATTTGTATATAAATACTAAATATGATATAATATTTAAGAATATTGACTTTATTGGTGATTAGTTGAAAAAAAGAGTAAGAAAAATCAGGGTTTTATATAAGTATCAGAAACGTAATCTGAAATGGTACAGAGTAAGACGCCAAAGGAAGCGTGAGATAAAAGAAGCTTCCATGACCAATATTAAAGGTCGTATTAAAAATAATTTCAGCGGCTTTCTGCGTATCCTTGTTTTAGGTCTGTTAGTGCTGTTGCAGATTATGTTTATTCTTACTTTGCCATTATTGCTTAGACAGTATACGACGGCCTTTTATTTCATTCTTGAGGTTGCAAGCTTTTTTGTCACACTCGGACTTGTTAATGCCAATAAAAGTACATCATATAAGATAGCATGGATGGCTATTGCGTTACTACTTCCTGTTTCAGGACATATTATGTATTTCCTGTGGGGACGTAAAGCTAAAAGAAAGAAGATTTTTATTGAAAAGAGAAAAAGACTGGAGCAAAGCTATCCTTATATTTTATCTGATGAGGAATGCGAGAGCGATTTTTATAAAGAAAATGTAAGACTTGCCGGGCTTTCAAAGTATCTTAAGAGCTTTAAGCTTCCGTTATATCGTAATAATAAGATAAAATATTATAGCTTTGGCGAGGATGTTTTTGAAGATATTTTTGCAGATATAGATAAAGCAAAGAAGTTTATCTTGATAAATTTTTTCATTGTTGCTGAGGGTGCATTGTGGGATATATTGCATGCAAAGCTCCTTGATAAGGTAAAGCAGGGAGTAGAAGTTATTTTCATATATGATGACTTTGGCGGCATGATAAGGACAGATAAGCATTTCTGTGACAGGCTTAATAAAGAGGGAATTAGAACCATAACATTTAATCCTATTCACAGATATACCGACAAGCTCATTATGAACTACAGAACACATCAGAAGATAGTCGTTATCGACGGAAATATTGGCTATACGGGTGGATTTAATCTGGCAGATGAATATGCAAATCTTATAGAAAGATTTGGCAGGTGGAAGGACTGCGGTATAAGAGTAAGAGGAGATGCTGTGTGGGGACTTACCATGACATTTCTTCAGATTCTGAGTATGTGTTGTCCTAAAGAAGATATTGACTATCAAAAGTACAGGCCGACTATGGATTTTCCTGAAAATAATAATTATATTCACGTTCTTTCGGATGGTCCGTATATTTCTGAGGAAAATATTATTGAAACTGCATACAGGGAGATTATTACTACTGCAGATAAATTTGTATATATTATGACGCCGTATCTTATACTTGATGAATCTATGATTCAGGCGATTTGCATGGCTGTAAGAAAAGGCGTTGATGTAAGAATAATCACACCAAAGATTCCTGATAAAAAGAGTGTGTATATGCTTACAAAATATAATTACGGTCAGCTTTTGAAAGCAGGGGCTAGAATATATGAATACACACCGGGATTTATACATTCCAAGGTTGTTTTAAGTGATTCCTGTGCGATGGTAGGAACCGTTAATATGGATTACAGAAGTTTTTATCTTCATTTTGAAAATGCTGTGCTCGTTGCACAGCCGGATATACTTGGAGATGTATTAGACGATTTTAATGAGACATTTGAGATATCTCAGGAGGTTTCTTATGAAGAATGGCTTAACAGACCGTTTAAGGAAAAACTGTTACAGCCTGTATATAATCTGTTTTCGACATTAGTGTAAGAGGGGAATAGTATGGTTGCATTTGTAAAAGGTATACTTGAATATAACGATGGCGAGAATATAATAGTAGATACAGGGAATGTCGGGTATAACATTATGATTTCATCGTCCGTGTCTGACAGGCTTGGTCACATCGGAAGCGAGGTCAAGGTTTATACTTACATGAGCGTCAGAGAAGATGCAATTAAGCTGTATGGCTTTAATGACAGGGACGAATATGACATTTTCAGAAAGATGATTACCGTGAGCGGTATCGGCCCGAAAGGTGCGATGGGTATACTTTCCATCATGACTCCTGATGACATTAGGTTTGCCGTCCTTTCAAGTGATTCGGCGGCTATTGCCAAAGCTCCGGGTGTTGGGAAAAAGACTGCTGAGAAGCTTATA
>SVEM01000068.1 GCA_015057375.1 Lachnospiraceae bacterium | reverse complement strand
GGAAGGCTGTCATACTGCTTTGCGCAGTTTGCTGTAGGATGGTCTATAGATATCACAGGCACTCCAAAATTGTATATCTCATCTAAAACCTCTACAGGAGTTCCGTCAACAACACGGTTTTCTCCACCATTTAAAATGATTCCTTTTACATTTTCAAGTTTTCCGAGTCCATCAGCTGTTATGTCATGTGGGTGAATCTCACTATACACACCCATGTCACGTATCTGACGGGCAACTACTGTGTTTTCTGTACTGCCAAGGTCCAAGATAACAATCATATCCTGCTTCATTATTTTTTCCTCCTACTAAGTAATGATTATGGTTAAATACCCTAAAATTCCATAGATAGGTAGCCATATTTATAAAATAATAAAAATTATTATAAGCACTTTTTTTTTCAAAATCAATTCTATAATATAAAAAAACAAAAACATTTATATAAAAAAAACATACTTAATTAACTTCTCATTATTTTATTTTGAATATCCCTGGAGTTCATCAAGTGTAAGCGCAAATGAACCTAAAAATTCTTCCTCAAATATCTCTACCTCACGAAGTCCCATCTCTTCAAGAGACTTCTTTGTAGATTTGTATGCACTTGTGAATTCAAAATTACCCATTTTCTCCTCGCGGATACATTTTATAAGTGCCGAAAGCTTATCTGCTGCCTTAACGAGCTTCCAGATATATTCTTCCTCATCATTTTTATAATATACACTTTCGTAGTACTGTCTCATATCCTCAGGAAGCATTTCAAGAAGCTTGCCGGCTGCGATATTTTCAACGTCCTTGTATGCTTTAACAATATCCGGATTGAAATACTTTACAGGGGTAGGCATATCTCCCGTAATTATCTCTGTTGTATCATGGTACATTCCTATAAGCGCTGCTCGATCCGGATTAATGTCTTTTCCCAATCTCACTTTGCTTATAACTGCAAGTGCGTGTGCAATCATGGCAACCTCAAGTGAATGTTCACTGATGTTTTCTTCGTCATTGTTACGCATCAGCGCCCATCTTTTGATGTATTTCATTCTTGACATCATTGCAAAAAAATGATTATTGCTCATTTATAAATCCCTCTCTTATAACAATTTCTTCAAAAACTGACCTGTATAACTTTCAGGTGTATCGGCAACCTCCTCCGGCGTTCCGGTCACGACTATGGTTCCGCCTCTGTCTCCACCCTCAGGTCCTATGTCAATTATATAATCCGAAGTCTTAATAACATCCAGATTATGCTCTATTACTACAACTGTATTACCGCCGGCTGTAAGCCTTTTCAGTATATCAATAAGCTTGTGTACATCTGCAAAATGAAGTCCCGTCGTCGGCTCATCAAGCACATATATCGTCTTTCCTGTACTTCTTTTGCTAAGCTCTGTAGCAAGCTTGATTCGCTGGGCTTCACCACCCGAAAGCTGTGTTGACGGCTGACCAAGCTTCACATACGATAATCCTACATCATACAAGGTCTGAATCTTTCTGTGAATCTGCGGTATATGCTCGAAGAAATGAAGAGCCTCCTCTACAGTCATATCAAGCACATCAAATATACTCTTACCCTTATACAGCACATCAAGAGTTTCCCTGTTATACCTTTTACCCTGACACACCTCACACGGAACATATATATCAGGCAGGAAGTTCATCTCAATCTTTATAATTCCGTCACCGCTGCAGGCCTCACATCTTCCGCCCTTCACATTAAAGGAGAATCTGCCTTTCTTATAATTACGCATTTTCGCATCCGGTGTCTGCGCAAATAAATCTCTTATAAGGTCGAATACTCCGGTATATGTTGCCGGATTTGACCTAGGTGTTCTTCCTATTGGAGACTGGTCGATATTTATTATCTTATCAAGTTGTTCTACACCTGTAATATCCTTATGTTTCCCTGGTATTGTCCTTGCACGGTTAAGTTTTTTTGCAAGGGACTTATATAATATTTCGTTTACAAGTGAGCTTTTTCCCGATCCCGAAACACCGGTAATACATGTCATAACGCCCACCGGGAATTTGACATCTATATTTTTAAGATTATTTTCCTGCGCTCCCTTTACTTCAATCCAGCCTGTCGGTTTGAGACGTTTTTCCGGAATAGGAATCATTTTTTTACCGCTAAGATATTCGCCTGTTATTGAATCTTTACAATCAATTATGTCATCAATAGTACCGCATGCCACAACTTCCCCACCGTGAGTTCCGGCACCCGGACCGATGTCCACAATATAATCTGCCGCGCGCATAGTATCTTCATCATGTTCAACAACGATAAGTGTATTACCCAGATCTCTGAGGTTTATAAGCGTCTTAAGCAGTTTTTCATTATCCCTCTGGTGAAGTCCGATACTTGGCTCATCAAGTATATAAGCAACTCCAACGAGTCCCGAGCCAATCTGTGTAGCAAGTCTTATTCGCTGTGCCTCTCCTCCGGATAATGTACCTGCCGAACGTGACAACGTAAGATAATCAAGCCCCACATCAACCAGGAATCCTATTCTTGCATTTATCTCTTTTAAAATAAGCTCTCCGATTCTAAACTGCTTATCAGTAAGCTTAAGATTATTCATATAAGTATGCAGATCACGCACAGAAAGATCCGTAATTTCAGAAATATTCTTATCGCCTACAGTTACACCAAGCACTTCTTTCTTTAATCGTCTGCCGCCACACTCGCTACATGGTGTAATCTTCATAAATTCTTCGTATTCCTGCTTCATCGAATCAGAAGACTCACGATATCTTCTCTCTACATTTTTTATCAGTCCTTCAAATAACACATCATATACACCCATTCCGCGCTGGCTTTTATAGTGAACTGCAACTCTTCTGTCAGCTCCGTATAATATTATATTTCTTATCTTCTCACTATAATCTTTAAACGGTGTATCAAGTGAAAATCCATATTCTCTTGCAACTGCTGCCATAGTTGCTCCCGAATAGCTTGTAGGATCAACAACCGACTGCCATCCCATAACCGCTATCGCACCTTCCGATATACTGAGTGAATCATCCGGAATCATTAGTTCCGGGTCAAATTCCATCTTAAATCCAAGACCTTTACATATAGGACATGCGCCAAACGGATTGTTAAATGAAAAACTTCTCGGCTCAATCTCATCAATACTCACACCGCAATCAGGACACGAAAAACTCTCGCTGTAATTGCGTTTTTCACCGCCGATAACATCTACTATCAAAAGCCCTTCAGCAAGTTTAAGTACATTTTCAATTGAATCTGCAAGTCTCTTTTCTATTCCCGGTTTTATAACAAGTCGGTCTACAACAATCTCGATATTATGCTTTATATTTTTCTCAAGTACAATCTCTTCTGAAAGATCGTACATATTGCCGTCTGCAATAACTCTCACATATCCGCTTTTCTTTGCATGCTCAAGTACTTTTACATGCGTACCTTTACGACCTCTTACAATAGGTGCAAGAAGCTGTATACGCGTTCCTTCAGGAAGCGACATAATGTCATCAGTCATCTGGTCAACTGTCTGTCTTTTAATCTCTTTACCACAGACCGGGCAATGCGGCACACCAATACGTGCATATAATAATCTGAAATAATCATATATCTCCGTCACGGTTCCGACCGTTGAACGCGGATTTCTGTTGGTTGATTTCTGGTCTATGGATATTGCCGGTGACAAACCTTCTATATTTTCAACATCAGGCTTTTCCATACGCCCAACAAACATTCTTGCATAAGAGGACAAAGACTCCATATACCTTCTCTGTCCTTCTGCATATATGGTGTCAAATGCCAGTGAAGATTTGCCGGAACCTGAAAGTCCGGTAAATACTACGAACTGATCTCTTGGAATGTCAACATCTATACCTTTT
>SVEM01000025.1 GCA_015057375.1 Lachnospiraceae bacterium | reverse complement strand
CCAACAAACATTCTTGCATAAGA
The DNA here is from genome assembly GCA_015057375.1 of Lachnospiraceae bacterium. Lineage (GTDB taxonomy): Bacteria > Bacillota > Clostridia > Lachnospirales > Lachnospiraceae > V9D3004. Next base: position 29,705 of record SVEM01000025.1, on the reverse strand, counting down.
GGACAATGACTCCATATACCTTCTCTGTCCTTCTGCATATATGGTGTCAAATGCCAGTGAAGATTTGCCGGAACCTGAAAGTCCGGTAAATACTACGAACTGATCTCTTGGAATGTCAACATCTATACCTTTTAGATTATGCTCCTTCGCACCACGGATGCGAATATGTTTATCTCTCATTTTCCCTGTCCGAAAGTTCCTTTCTAAGCTTTGTTATCTCATCTCTGAGTTCAGCGGCAAGCTCAAAATTAAGCTCAGCAGCCGCACGATGCATACGCTTTGAATATCCTTCAATAAGCTTCTTGATTTCTTTATATCCCATCGATTCTATATCCTTTTCAAGCTCCTCTTTTACTTTAGGAACTTCTTTTGAAATACGGATAAGATCCCTTACTTCTTTTTTAATACTCTGAGGTGTTATGCCGTGCTCCTCATTATATTTTCTCTGAATCTCACGTCTTCTGTTTGTTTCTGAAATGGCACGTTCCATAGATTCGGTTATATGGTCTGCATACATTATAACATGTCCGTCTACATTTCGGGCAGCTCTTCCGATGGTCTGTATAAGCGAAGTTTCTGATCTTAAAAATCCTTCCTTATCGGCATCAAGTATCGCAACAAGCGTTATCTCGGGAATGTCAAGACCTTCCCTGAGAAGATTGATACCAACAAGGACATCAAACACATCCATTCTCATGTCACGGATAATCTCCGAACGCTCAAGCGTATCTATATCTGAATGAAGATATCTGACTCTTACACCGTTTTCCGCAAGATACTTGGTAAGTTCTTCTGCCATTCTCTTCGTAAGAGTTGTTATCATAACCTTGTTCTTCTTAGCAGTTTCCTTGTTTACCTCTGAAAGTATATCGTCAATCTGACCTTTGACCGGTCTTACATCAACCTCAGGATCTAAAAGCCCCGTCGGTCTGATAATCTGCTCAACTCTAAGAAGCTCCTGCTCCGCTTCATACTGTGCCGGAGTAGCAGATACACACATCATCTGATTGATATGCTGTTCAAATTCCCCGAAGTTAAGCGGTCTGTTATCAAGTGCGGAAGGCAAGCGAAATCCGTAGTCTACAAGTGTAGTCTTTCTTGAGCGGTCGCCCGCATACATTCCTCTTATCTGAGGAATCGTCATGTGTGATTCATCTATTATTATTAGAAAATCATCCGGAAAATAATCTATAAGTGTGTTAGGCGGTGCCCCTGCCTGCGCTCCCGTAAGATACCTGGAATAATTTTCTATGCCCGAGCAGAATCCGGTTTCACGAAGCATCTCCACGTCAAAATTAGTTCTTTCAGAAATTCTCTGCGCCTCAAGCAGTTTGTCCTCTGATTTAAAATATGCAACCCTCTCTATAAGGTCATCTTCTATCTCTTTTATTGCCGCAGTCATCTTCTCAGGCGCAACTACATAATGTGAAGCCGGGAAAATAACAACATGCTCAAGCTCGCATTTCACTGCGCCTGTAAGCACATCTATCTCCGTAATCCTGTCAATCTCATCGCCGAAAAACTCTATCCTTACTGCAACATCGGTAGCTGATGCAGGATAAATCTCCACAACATCACCATGTACCCTAAAAGTACCACGGTGAAAATCAATATCATTTCTGTCATACTGTATATCTACAAGTTTTCTTAAAACTTCATCCCTGTCACGCATCATACCCGGTCTTACCGACAAAGTCATGTTCAAATAGTCAATCGGACTTCCGAGTCCGTATATACACGAAACACTCGACACAACGATAACGTCTCTTCTCTCAGTAAGAGATGCCGTTGCCGAATGTCTGAGCTTATCTATCTCATCATTTATATCAGAGTCTTTTGCAATGTAGGTGTCTGTTGACGGTACATATGCTTCAGGCTGGTAATAATCATAGTAAGACACAAAATACTCCACCGCATTCTCCGGGAAGAACTCCTTGAATTCTCCGTAGAGCTGTGCAGCAAGGGTTTTGTTGTGAGCGATTATAAGTGTTGGTTTATTTAATTTCTCAATGACATTCGCCATTGTAAATGTCTTTCCGGAACCTGTTACTCCAAGAAGCGTCTGAAACTGGTTGCCCTCTTTGAATCCTTTCACAAGGGCTTCAATGGCTTCCGGCTGGTCTCCGGTTGGAGCGTATTCTGAAACTAATTTAAAATGATCCACAAGGCAACCTCCTTTACAACTCGATTTCTGCTTATTATATCACAGAGAAAAAGATTTGTACACAGCAAATGCAAACATTTGTTCTTTTATGTAAAAACCACAGAACAGCATTTCCCTATCCTGTGGTTTTCCATTTAGGCTATTTACTGTGTTTTTCTCTGTAAGACTCTTTTAGTCTTTCAATCGCTAGTTCGGGACTCATAGTGTGATACATCAGATATACAATCTGCATCGTTTTAGCAGGAGCTTGCCTGTAAATTTCCTTACTGCTTTCCCCGGTATAATAATTCCAATAGCGATAAATGTACCCCATCCAATATAACGTTTCTGTGTCGAATGGTTCTCCTTTTGATAATAAATCACCATGTTCATCCTCGATACGCGATAGGATATATTCTTTACCCGCCCATTGAATGTGGTGAAAATCCTTATCCATATCAGTAGCGACATCAGTGGTCATATACGCTTTGGCAAACATCTGACTGTCATAACCGTTTTTTGCAGACAATTCAAAAAGCTTTCCCTGTGTATCACAAAGAGCAAGTTGCAGTGATTTACTCATTTAACTCACCTCTCAAAATCTCATCAAAAAATTTTCCTTCCCGTCTGTACTTAACTTCAATATCCTCCGCAAGCGCAATACCTTCCTTACGACGTGTAACACTTAAATCAATAAGTGCGGAAAGCTCAAGCGGATTTAACTGTTCTTCTTTAATAACTTTAATTTGATTACAGGCTTTTTCTGTAACGGCAACATACTGCATACCAAGATCCAAAGCAGACAGACAGTTGATGAGCGCTACATCGGTAAGCGTTCGGTTGAAGAATCTTGATAATTCAGTATACATACGATCATTTGCAATATAACCCATGATAACATCATAGCCGTCTGCAAAATGAGCATACATTTCGTAAATGGCTGTACCTTTTGCCTCCTCCATCTCTTTGCGGAAGTATGCAATCAGCATGGCCCAATCCATATCAATTCCAATCCGGAGCACCTTCAACCCTGTCAAATCAAGCTCCACAGTATAAAACTTCGGTTTTGCCTCAGCACAAACAAGCGTCAAAGGCTGCAGTGTTGTTGTTCCCATATAGAAACCTTGCCCAAAGTCACATTCACCACGACTGATTGGAGCAATATTTCCTTGTAATCCTTTTTTAGAGCCATGATACAAAATCAGTTTGTCATCAGAATGAGGAAATTCCTTGGACTTAATAATATGATCGCAGATATTAATATTATTGCCTAAACAAAACTGATATATCTGTCTCTGAGCCATATTGTTTGGGAGTGTCTTTCCGTTCTCCCATCGGTTTATAGACTGCACAGTAGTACCAAGAGCAGAAGCAAACTGTTCCTGATTCAAATTAGCAGCTGTTCTGATGTATTTTATCAACTCATCCATAAAACCACTCACCTATCATCTGTTAGTACAATTATACTATATTATGATAGGTGTTCTGTCAATAATATATGCATTTTTTCCTCAATGTATTTTTGAATGTCTGATCCAAGACTGAATGCATTTGCAAAAAGCAACACAATTCACCACTGCAAAAAATACCATAATATCACTATTTTTTCACATTTTTTCTATATCGTAAATATTGAATACATAGTATAATTTACATATATGCATCTGTATTTAATTACAACATTCAAAGGGGTTTTTTTATGGGTCGCAAATCATTAACAGCAACATTTTCCATTGTAATATTAATAGCTGTCGTTTTATCAAGTATTAATTCCGGAACTGCACTTGGAGAAGGCAACCTTATCAATGTTCCGTCCGGTATTGTGCTTACAGACCAGAAAACATATGCACTCGGCAACGGTGTAACCGAATTTCATGTCGAGACAAATAATGCAGCCGGCACTGCCCCGGTTAATAGTTTTATTGCACAGATTGACCTCACAAAGAATGTTACCATCCTTGCAAACTACAATAAATATTACAATTCCACAGATCCTAATAAATGGACCGTTTCTTCATGGTCACGCTCAAGAACTTCTTCCCAGACAAAAAGATATATTGAGGCAACAGGCGGCAATGTTCTCGTTGCAACTAACGGAGACTTTTATAACTGGAATACCGGAAAACCTGAGGGTGCTTTAGTTATAAACGGAACTACATATCATGCAGCATCTAACAGACCGTATTTTGCAATACTTGACGACGGAACTCCTGTAATCAGGGATGCCGGAACTCCTGTCACTGATGATGTTATGCAGGCAGTAGGCGGTTCATATATGTCCATAAAGGACGGACAGATTACTCCTAAAGCGCAAGGAGCAAATGTTACTCTTACACCATGCAACGCAATCGGTATAAGAGGTGATGGTTCCGTTATTATCTTCATGGTAGACGGACGTGACGATGACGTTTCAGTAGGATACACACTTTACGATCAGGCACGTATGCTCGTTTCTCTCGGATGTGTTAATGCACTCTGCCTCGATTGTGGCGGCTCCTCAACATTTATTTCAAAGCATAAGGACAGTGATTCACTTGAAATACGAAACAATCCTTCAGATGGAAAAGAACGCTCTGTTTCTTCAACACTTATGATTGTTGCAACAGAAAAATCACTAATCACAAAACCAATGCCTACAATCGCTCCAACACATGTGCCTCCAACCAGTTCCGCCACTGACAAAAATGATTCTAATAAAAACGATGCTAATAAGAACGAATCTAACAAAAATGAAACCAACAAAAACGAAACCAATAAAAACGATGCTAATAAAAATGATGCCAACAAGAATGACACTAACAAGAACAACACAGATTCTTCGGTAAACACTTCCGATAAAAACAATTCATCTGTTTCCGGAAACAACACCTACCAATCAATTCTTGACGCATTATTTTCATCAAGCACTGCGAAGAAATTCAAATACGGCAAGAATCTTTACAGAGTAACAAGCAAGAAAAATAAAACGGTTGCATTTTGCGGCACTGTTTATAACAATCCAAAAAAAGCAATTATTCCTGCAAAAGTAAAATATCAGGGTAAAAAATACAGGGTAACTTCTATAGACAAAAAAGCATGCATGAACAGCACGAGTCTTAAGAAAATAAAGATTGGTAAAAACATACTTAAGATAAAGAACAAAGCATTTTTCGGATGTACGTCACTGAAAAAAGTTGTTGGTCTTGAAAATCTTGGTACCATTAGCTTTGACGATTTTTATAAGAAATATGTTCTAAAAGAGGTAATTACCACAGAGGCTACAACCTCAACAGAAACTACACTATTAGATTAAAATCACAACAGGCGGTATAGAAAATAACTATTCCGCCTGTATATTTGTGTCATTACGTGCAATTATTTCTTTTGTTATATGGTAATTCTGAACGGTATTCTGATACTCTTCATATGACTTTTCATCTGGGAAACCAATACAATCATTTTCAATCATAAAACACTCTGTCGGATAAGAATGGAACTTTTCACACATATTTCCTACTTTTCCCGAAAACAGACTTGTTCCCATAAAATAATTAGATGCGGATATATCCAGATAGTCCAGCACTGTAGGCGCAAGACACAGTGAATTTCTTCCTTTAGTATCAATATCTTTTGCATAAATACCCGGATAGTATATGAATAACGGAATTTCATCAAGCGTTATAACCAAACGCTCATAATCAGGAAATGTCTCATCAAACGAATCATCTTCATATGTTGCGTGATCAGTTGTTACTACAATAATTGTATTTTTCGCAAAGTCACTCTCTTCATATTTTTTCATAAACTCGCCAAATTGATAATCCATATCATAATACTTATTTAAATCGGGATTTGAACCGTCTTCAAATTTCTCATCTGTTGAATCCAGTGACGCATGTGTTCCGAAAGTATACATTGAAATAAAAAATGGATTTTCTGTTTCTGCCTCAGTCTGCGCAGTCTCAAACAACATCTCATACAAATCTTTATCTGATATTGAATCCGCACTGCCTCTAAGCGGATCGTCCTTGGTGCCGAGCACTCTGTCAAATCCCAGATTATTTACATAATCAGTAAATTCAGGATGCATTGGTTCAGCATTAATAAATGTTGTTTCATACCCTTTGTCAGACAATATACTTTGTATGGAAATAAGCGGATTAGAATCATAATCCTCTAACTGAAATCCCGAATACAACTGGCCAATCAGTCCGCGGAATGTAGCAAATGTGTGATTATAATAGTTGGAAAAGCTAATAGATTTTTTTTGATATTTTGCCATATTAGGCATTATTTTTCTCTCATCATCGATTATATTCTGAGAAATTCCCTCTGCGAAAATAAGAATTATATTTGGATTTTCAGGCAACTGTTCATCCTTTACATAATAATCAGTTATTTCATCCTTGCGCATCTCCTCTGCAATGATTGTGCCCTTTTTAATGTATCTCTCAATATCCCTTTCCTGCTTGATAATATTTAATTTATCAATTGCCAAAGAGCAATATCCAAACAACGGAGAATAAGTACTGTTAATAAGCAAATAAACTGCCAGCTCAACCGCTATACCTGCAGATAATAATGACCATTCGATCTTTTTATTGATTTTAAGCACAACTGCAGGTAAGAACGAGAAGATACTTATTAAGATGACTCTCGTTACATACTCGGCCGCTTTACCCGATAATGCTTCCCACGAATCAAGATTCGAAACCATCAAGTAACTTATATAACTGTTTCCGTAGTATAAAACACTCATCTGTAAATTAAACAACCATAGTAAAACAGCATTGAAAATATATCCCGGAAACTGTTTTTTTCTGAGAATAATATTAGAAAGCACGCCTATTATGACTAATTCAAACACTGAAACAATAAGGTATTTAGCATCCTTTACTCTGTAAAATGCAAGCAAAATCATAATAAAGGCAAATACATACTTTAAAATTGTCATACCGGTATTTAATTTGTCTTTTTTATCTTTTGTAAGTTTCATCAGCATGACAATCCCGTACTCCTTCCCGGACAATTAACTTGTCAGTTCTTCTCGCGTACTATATATTATTATGCTCTTTTGCTCTTTGTATTCTTCAAGAAGTTCTAATATTTTCGGACGTTGGTCGGTATTAAAATCAAGTATCCATTTTTCAAATTCTTCATCAAACTTGTCTTCTATCCACGGCATATCTTCTCTTTTTTTACCAATACGCTCCCTTGCTCCGGATAGACACACATCAACCGGAAAGTCCAGAAAAAACACAGTATCACATGCCCTTATACGCATCTCGAGAGTTCTGATATAATTTCCGTCTATTATCCACTCATCATTTTCCATAATATTTGACAAAGCCGTATCAAACTGCTCTCGTGTAACATTTGTTCTATCAGGTTTATGCCACAACATATCAAGGTAATAAAGCGGAAGTCCGGTTTTATCCCGAAGCTTTCTTGCAAATGTGCTTTTTCCTGCACCGGGACAACCTATAACAATAACTTTTTTCATAAATGATTATTCTGCTGCCTCCAAAATCCATGCCTGCGCACTAAAATCTACATCTGCGTGGCCATATTCTGCCAGTACATTTACATTTTTATCAGCAAGGTCAAATGGCATGTCTTTACTATTCTCAAATCTATGATAAATAACCAGATATCTGTTTCCAAGTTTCCTTACTACAAGCTGCTCACCTGTAGGGTTATTATAACTTTCGGTATCAGCTTTTATATAAATAGTTGAACCATCCTTAATAATATCCGCAGCTTGTCTGTAAAAGTCCATTCCATCTTCCACAAGCTTCCACTGGTGATCAGACAAATCATATATATCTCCGCTTAAGCACATACGTCCGAGATATGTGGATACTATTGAATAGAAAATTCTCTCATCTGTATCTCCTACTCTCATAACTGCCCATATCTGGCTCTGCTTAGGCTCTATAACCCTGTGAAGATTTGCTGCAATAATCGGTATTGCAGTTGTTTCATGCGCATCTGAAAAACTTGCCTGACTAGCAAGCTCCATCATGGATGGTTCAAGTCTGTGACCACCGCTTGAACAGTTTTCTATAACAATATCTGGAATTTCTCTTTTTATTTTTCTGAAAAATTCTCTGCTTGCTTCTACTTTCTTTCTAAGATTTTCTCCCGGACCGTCAGTTCCGTCACATCCCATTCCCATTGTGTCATTATAATCCACTTTAAGGTATCCGAATCCGGCATCTTTAAGTTTTCCGATAACGTTTTCTGTAAGATAAGCAACCGCATCTTCATTTTCCATGTCCCAGAATCTCTTATTTGCTACTGTAAGCGGATATCCGTCTTTCTTTACAAGAAGCTCAGCATCTTCAAACTGCTTTGCACCAGAATTAACTGATTCCATCTCAAACCAAAGTCCCGGTATCATGCCTTTTGATCTAATATAATCTGCAATAGGCTTCATTCCGCCAGGGAATCTTTTCTCATTAACGGTCCAGTCACCTACCATATTCCACCAGCCGTCAACATTACCGTACCAACCTGAATCTATAACAAGAAAATCAATTCCCTTTCCTGCTATCTTATCGCATACTTTTTTCACATTATCATAAGTAGGATTACCCCATGTTGTACAGTATTCGTTAAAGATAATTCCCATGGATTTATCTTTGTCTGATATGTCCGGTTTCTGAGCCTTTACAAGCTTATCGCATACCTCTAGAAGAGTTTTCCCTTTTGCAACAACTGCTTTAGGTGCTGTAAATGTCTCTCCTGCGTTAAGCTTCTTTGTCCACTGTCCAAAGTCTCTGTCTGCGATTCCTCCCAAAATAGTATAAGTTTCTTTTTCTCTACATCTCATCTCAATCTGCCATGAAGATGCCAAATAAAGCTGTACACCTGTAAACTCACCCTTTTCACAATCTTCAACAACAAGAAACGGGAAATACTTTCTTACAGGCATAGAACCTACATTTCCAAACTTCTCTACACGGCAAGCACAACCATTCCAAGACTTTTCCATATGAAGGTCTGTGATTGACTCAGACTTCAGCTTTCCTTCCGCACTCCAAAAAGACTGCATTCTATGTACACGGTCAACTTTAACATCTTTTAAAAGAAATGAACTTAAAAGCTCAAGTGTAACAGGCTGTTTGCCGTTATTGGTTACTTCCGTTATAACATTCCACACATCATTTTCTTTTATATGATTTACAGTAAGCGAAAGTCCTCTCTGAGAATCTTCATATACTGTTCTATCCTCATTATCAATTACGGTTTCCATCTGTTGCATTGTACCGTTGTCTCCAAGAGTCATTCCACAGGAAAACCCTCCTGCATAAGAATCACCAATAACTTTTATTTCTCCGCCAAACATTGAGCCCTTCTCCCTTTCTAATGTTTAAATTATTTGTCTTTAGACATTTTCAAATCCAAAATACCTTACTACATTGTTATATGACACGCCTTTAATTATCCTTTCAAGGCTAGCCATGTCGTAAGGATATTCTCCTGCTTCAACCCATTCGCCAACTATGTCACACAATATTCTTCTGAAATATTCATGCCTTGAATATGACAAAAAGCTTCTTGAGTCAGTGAGCATGCCGATAAAGTTACCGAGAATCCCCTGATTAGCAAGCGACTTCATATGTCTTATCATTCCGTCTCTGTTATCATTAAACCACCATGCCGAACCATGCTGAATTTTTCCTACGGCTTCGGAATTTTGAAAACTGCCGATAATTGAATCAATAGCCTCATTATCATTAGGATTGAGACTATACACTATCGTTTTCGGAAGACTGGCATTCATCTCAAATGCATTGAGAAGATCTGCAAGTTCCCATGACTGTGAATTACCATTTATAACATCAAATCCCGTATCAGGACCGATTTTTTCAAACATCTTAGTATTATTGTTACGTTTACAGCTGTAATGAAGCTGCATAACCCATCCAAGCTTCTTATATTCCTTTGCAACAAAAAGCATGAATGCCGTCTTAAATTTAAGCACCTCATTATGAGAAATCTTCTCACCCATAAGCGCCTTATTAAATATCTCTGCAACTTCTTCATCAGAAGCAGGTTCATACATTATATATTCAAACCCGTGATCTGAAGCCACACATCCCATATCAGCAAAATACTGCATTCTGACGCGAAGTGCTGCTTTCAGCGACTCATAATCCGCTATAGCCATATCTGCTGCCTCTGACAGCTTATTTATGTAATCAACATATCCCTGTTTTTCAATATTCATGGCATTGTCAGGACGCCATGCAGGAAGCACCTGCACATTAAAGCTCTCATCTTCACGAATTGCTTTATGCCATCTTAAGTCATCTGCAGGATCATCTGTCGTGCAGATAAGCTTTACGCCTGAATTTATCACAAGATTTCTTGCACTCATTTCAGGTTTCTTAAGCATTTCGTTACAGTGCTGCCATATTGCTTCTGCATTATCACTGTTAAGAACCATATCGCAGTCAAAATATCTCTTAAGCTCAAGATGAGTCCAATGATATAACGGATTTCCTATGGCCATCTCAAGTGTTTCAGCCCATTTCTGAAATTTTTCCCGGTCTGATGCATCTCCGGTTATGTACTTTTCTTCCACACCTGCAGTACGCATCAGACGCCATTTATAATGATCTGCACCAAGCCATACCTGTGTTATATTTTCAAATCGCATGTCACATGCAATCTCTTTAGCATCTATATGGCAATGATAATCTATAATCGGCATATTCTTTGCAAACGACTCGTAAAGTTTAATAGCCGTTTCGGAGTTAAGCAGAAAATCCTCGCCAATAAATTCCTTCATATTATCTGCACTCCTTTGCAATTCTTACCGCTTCTTCGGTCAATTCTTTTATTTTGTCAAATTCACCGGCTTCTATCATCTTTCCGCTTACCATAAAGCTTCCGCCGCATGCAATGACTGAAGGACATGAAAGATATTCTTTTATGTTATCTGCACTTATTCCGCCTGTCGGCATAAATGTAAGGCCTACATACGGTGCAGCAAGTGCCTTTATCGTTTTTACTCCTCCAAACTGCTCCGCAGGAAAAAACTTTACAGTCGTAAGACCTCTCTTTACTGCCTGGGCAATCTCAGAAGGGGTTATACATCCCGGAACAACCGGTATATCCTTCTTTATACAATAATCAACTATCTCAGGATCGAATCCCGGACTTACTATAAATGATGCTCCTGCTGCCACAGCTCTGTCTACCTGTTCTGTGGTAAGCACTGTTCCTGCTCCGAGAACCATTTCCGGATACTTCTCATGCATTATCTTTATAGACTCTTCTGCAGCTTCGGTTCTGAATGTAACTTCTGCACAAGGAAGACCACCTTCGCACAAAGCCTGTGCAAGCCTGTCTGCATTTCCTGCATTATTAAGCACAACAACCGGAACTATAACAAGCTCACTGATTTTTTTCAAAACATCATCAAACATACTTATATCTCCATTCTACCTATTAACATAATGTTCAAGAGTTCTTCTTACCGCGCCAACTCCGTCTGTAAACTCTGTAAGATAATCACATACAAGTTCCGCAAGTCCTGCTTCATATAAATCGATACCAAATATATTATCCATACGAAGTATAGGTTCTACTATTGTAGTAACATCTTGTTTTCCCTGAAGGTTAAGTTTCTCTGCATAAGGACAGACCGTATCAAGAAGCGGGTCCGGACTAAGTTCAAAACTCTTTCCGTCATCCGAAATTCCCATAAGATATCTTATCCATCCGGCATATACAAGTGGAATAAACCTAAGTTCTGATACACTAAGCTCTTCACTATTCATGTACGCCTTTACCGTCTCACCATATCTTATTGCAAGTTTCTGCGAAGTATCGCATGCAATTCTTTGAGGTGTATCCGGCATAAACGGATTAGGTATTCTAATATTTACAACCGTGTCAATAAACTCTTTCGGGTCAAGAACACCCGGATTAATCACAACCGGAAGTCCCTCTGTATAGCCAATTTCATTAACAAGCTTCTTAAGTGTCTCATCCTTCATCTCATCTGAAATTTTTTCATATCCAAGAAGGCATCCAAAAACAGCAAGTGCAGTATGAAGCGGATTGAGACAGGTACAAACTTTCATTTTTTCAACCTTATCTACTGTTTCTCTATCTGTAAATATTATTCCACCTGATGCAAGATCAGGTCTTCCGTTAGGAAATGCATCTTCTATTACAAGATACTCACACTCTTCTGCATTAACAAAACTTGCAATATATGTATTTTTTGAAGTAACAACTGCCTCAAGACCCATAAGTCCGTCTTCCGCAAGCATTTTTTTCACCGAATCATCCGGTCTCGGTGTTATTTTATCAATCATTGTCCATGGAAATGAAACCTTGTCCGGGTTATTTACATAGTCAGCAAATCCTTTTTCACAAACACCGTTCTTTTCCCATTCATATGCAAATGCATAAACGGCATCATACAGCTTGTCTCCGTTATGAGAACAGTTATCCATACTTACCATTGCAACAGGCTTTGCCCCCGATACATATCTCTCGTAAAGAAGTGCCGTAACCTTTCCTATGTAACTTACAGGTTTGGCCGGACCCTTTGCAAAATCCTCTTTAACAGCACCTGCTATATTTCCTTGTCCGTCTTTAAGGCTGTACCCTTTTTCTGTAATCGTAAATGACACCATCTGAAGTGTATCATTTCTGAATATCTCTTTTAACCTTCCGAATTCTGCATCATTTTCAGAATCTAAAACAAGAGACTCCATGACACTTCCAACTACAGTCTTTTCTATACTTCCATCTGCCTTTAATGTTACAAGAAGACTGTAATCATCATGCAGACGGTTCATACGCTCAATTATCTCATAGTCGTATCCTTCTGACACGATAAGACCCCTGTCAAGCTTACCTTCATTAAGAAGATTCTGTACTACATTCGCCTGAAATGCACGAAATATATTACCGGCTCCGAAATGAATCCAAAAAGGATTTTTAACAGTTTCCTTACGTACCATTTCCCTGTCATAATCAGGCAGTTTATATCCCTTTTCTTCCCATATCTTTCTGTCAGCAAGCCCTGCGTTATCTAAAATCATAATCTATACCTTACACTACTTTCTTTTATAATTTTTATCGATGGCTTCCCAAAGCCCATTAAGGTAAGTTGCTCCAAGAGCTCTGTCATACAGGCCATATCCCGGCATTGCAACTTCATCCCATATCATTCTTCCGTGGTCAGGTCTGATAGGACCTTCAAATCCAATATCATAAAGTGCCTTCATTATCTCATACATATCAAATGTACCATCTGAAGACAAATGTGCAGATTCCTCAAAATCAGTTGGTGAATTAAACTTAAGATTGCGAACATGTGCAAAATGTATTCTGCCTTTTAAGGAACGAATCATATCCGGCAAATCATTTTCCAGATTGGTTCCGTATGAACCCGAACAGAATGTAACACCATTATGAGGATTATCAACCATCTTCATCATGCGATGTATATTTTCCTTGTTTATTATTATTCTTGGAAGACCAAACACACTCCATGCCGGATCATCAGGATGAATAGCCATGTTAATGTCATACTCATCGCAGACAGGCATGATTCTCTCAAGAAAATACTTCAAATTTGCAAATAAAGCTTCATCATCTATATCTTTATACTGCTCAAAAAGCTCTTTTACACGAGCCATTCTCTCCGGCTCCCAACCCGGCATTATGGCACCGTTTGTATCTCCTGCAAGTGTCTCAAACATCTTTTCGGGATCAATTGCATCAACCGCTTCCTGTGTATACGCAAGAACCGTTGAACCGTCCGGACGCTTTCTTGCAAGCTCTGTTCTTGTCCAGTCAAATACAGGCATAAAGTTATAGCACACCATATGTATATCTTCCTTACCAAGATTACGCAAGGTTTCTATATAATTGTCTATATACATATCTCTTTCAGGTGCGCCTGTTTTTATAGCATCATGTATATTAACACTTTCAATTCCGATAACTTTAAGTCCTTCCGCTTCTACCTCGGCTTTCATTTCTCTTATACGTTCTATGGTCCACACCTCTCCCGGCATGGTATCATAAAGCGTTGTAATAACACCGGACACTCCCGGTATCTGGCGGATCTGCTTAAGTGTTACTGTATCAAAATCAGACCCATACCATCTCAATGTCATTTGCATAATAAAGTTCTCCTTATATCTATGAAAATGTTATTTAATTTTCTTATTAAGTTCCTCTATAGCCTTATCAATCTGATTGTCATAAGCAAAACCGTCTTCTTGTCTTAGACTCTCGCTGTCATATTCAATAGTTATATCCGGTTCTATTCCGGTTCCGTGAATATTTACTCCGTTCGGAGTATAATACCTTGATGTCGTAAACTTAACAGCAGGACCTTCATCAAATCCCTTTAATGTATAAATGGACTGAACAATGCCCTTACCAAAGCTCTTTGTTCCGACAACAGTTGCTGCCTTATGATCTTTTAATGCTCCTGCAAATACCTCCGAAGCGCTTGCACTGTATCCATTTATAAGCACAACCATTGGAAGTTCACAACTTTCTTCAGCTGTAGAATAATATTTGGAATCATTACCGTCTCTTGTTTCCGTGTACATAAGCATGCATTCAGGCAGAATCCTATCGAGCATTTCAAGTACGGTATCAAGTCTTCCGCCACCATTATCTCTCACATCTAAAATAAGTCCCTTTGCATTTTTAGACTCAATATCATCGAGAGCCTCCTTAAACTGTGTGAGTGTAATAAGATCAAATGATGAAATATATATATATCCGATTTTTCCGTCTTCAATCATATTATGCGAAACTGTAGGCACATCAACAAAATTTCTTCTAACATCAAAATCAAGCACTTTGCCGTTTCTGACAACACTGACCTTTACTATCGTCTCCGGCTCGCCTTTCATCAATGAGACAACTTCATTAAGATTCATACCTGAAACACTCACATCATCTACTGCAGATATTATGTCACCCGGCTTAATTCCTGCGCTGTGTGCAGGACCACCCTCGAAAGGATTAACAATTACAATAAGACCGGTTTCAATATTTTGAGAAACATAAGCACCTATTCCGCTATATTTACCGGTATTATCCTCCTTAAAATCCTCATATTCCTCTTTTGTGTAATACATAGAATAATCATCATCAATAGACTCCATCAGGCCCTTGAACATTCCGGTCTGGAGTTTTTCTTTTTCAAGTTTATCGTAATCAAGATAAAAATCATCAAGACACGAAATAATACTGTCTAATTCAGCTTTAAAATCATCGTCTATCAAACTGTCTTCTTTATTATCCGTAAACTTTCCTATGCCGACTACAACCAAAACAACAACAAATGCTGTTACAAGACCTGCCAGCAGACCCTTAAAAAATTGCTTATTCAAAATACAATATAACCTCCGATATTTTTATCTGGAAACATAGCCCAGAGGATTAACATAACTGCCATTAACCGATATTCCAAAATGCAAGTGATTACCTGTTGATACACCTGTAGAACCAACATATGCAATGGTAGCCCCGGCAGCAACACTCTGTCCCTGCTTTACGTTAAGAGAAGAACAATGCATGTACACACTGAACACACCGTCTCCATGATTAATCATAACATAATTACCGGCACCCGAACTGTAGGACGCTGTCGTTACCGTTCCTGCTTTAGTTGCACGTATTATCGTTCCTGCCGGTGCACCCACATCTATTCCCTGATGATAACTGCTTGCTCCGGCAGTAGGACTTGTTCTATGTCCAAAATATGATGTAATGGTACCGGATATTGCAAGTGGCCATACAAATCCTCCGGTATTTGGCTGCGAAGGTGTCTGCGTTCCTGTATTCGGATTATTCTTTTCCGCTTCGGCTTTTTTTCTTGCTTCCTCAGCCATTATTCGTCTTTGTTCTTCGAGTAACGCCTGTTCAATTATTTTTTCTTGTTTTTCAAGCTCATTGTTATATTCAGATATATCACTCTGAGCATCTTTTATTTCCTGATTGTATCTTGAAAGTTCACTATTTTTTTTATCAAATATTGTATTCAGCGCTTTCTTTTCACTTACTAGTTCTTTTTTTGATGCAACAAGAACTTCCTTATTTTCAGTAAGCTCTGTCTTCTTTGACTCAAGATTCTTCTTTGCATTTTGATAATTTGTTATCATCGAAGAATCGTATTCCGAAATCTTTTCTATGTATTCAGAACGATTCAGAAAATCAGACAAACCACCTGATGACAATAAAATGTCGATGTATCCCGTATTTTTATTCTCATACATATATTTTATGCGCTTTTTCATTGTCTCATACTGATTAGTAATATCAGACTGCGCCTTTTCAATCTTTCCTTCCAGCTTCTGTATGTTCTTCTCTTTTTTCTTTATCTTTTTCTCTATATCATTAATGCCTGTTGACAATTTAGTCATTTTGTTATCAAGCTTACTGACATACGCAAGAATATCATCCTTGTCAGCCTCAAGATCTTCCAAAAGCTTCTTTGTTTCAGATTTTTTTGCCTCAAGTTCTTTTTTCTCCTGCTGTGCTTCAGAAACTGTAACAGCATAAGAATGCCCTGCTGTTACTACAGCAGTAGATAAGCATAACATAAGGGCTGCTACCTTATATAACTTACGCATATATCTCATAACGGATAACCTTCCTTTCTACATAATCTGATATCTACACCTTAAGATATCTTCTGATTGTAAGAACGCTTCCTATAAATCCTATACCAATACCTATTGTAAATGATACAGGTATAAGCACGGCAAAAATCTGTTCAACAGAAATAAATGTCAAAATATTTGACAATATAGAAAACTTATCCAATACAAATGATACTATTCCCGAATACATAAATCTGAGTATGGCAAGTGGAATACCTGCTCCGAATGCACCTATAATAATACCTTCAATCACAAACGGAAGACTTATAAACCCATCTGTTGCACCAATAAGCTTCATTATAGCAATCTCATCTTTACGTACATTTATACCCATTGTGACAGTTGTATTAATAAGAAATACAGATACTGCAAGAAGTAATATAATTATTGCCGCCGAAATATATCCCACCAGTCTGTTAAAATTACTGAGACCGGATGCAGCCGCATCAGAACCTCTGACTTCCCTTACACCCGCAAGCCCTTCAATATATGTTGCAAGTTCTTTCTGTTTCGATATGTCATTCAAATAAACTTCGTATGAAGCAGAATCTTTTAACGGATTATCATCACCAAATGTTTCCGTAAGTACATCTTCTTCCCCTTCAAACACCTCTGCCTTGAATATCTCCCATGCTTCTTCTGCAGAAATAAAATCAATTCTGTCAACCTCTTCCCTGGCAGTTATGGCGTCTCCGATGCCGGTTATGGAAGCTTCGTCAATACCTTCATCAAAGAACACTGTAATTCCAACGGCAGACTCTGCACTTTTAACCATATGTCCTACATTAATTACAATAAAATAAAAAATACCGAACAAAAATAAACACGCGGCTATAGTGCCTATTGACGCAAGTGTAAAAAGTCCGTTATGCTTTATATTTTTAAGTCCCTGTTTAAATCCATACCAGAGCACACTAATACCTTTCATATGAATATCCGCCTTTATCCTCGTCATGTACAAGCTTTCCATTACTAAATGCAATTACACGTTTTTGCATCATATCTACTATCTCGGTATTATGAGTAACTACTATAACAGTTGTGCCAAGTTTGTTTACTTCTTCAAGCAACTCCATAATACCCCATGCATTCTTAGGGTCCAAACTTCCCGTAGGCTCATCTGCAAGAAGAATATTAGGTCGGTTAACTATAGCTCTTGCAAGAGCCACTCTCTGCTGTTCTCCTCCGGATAATTCATTCGGATTAACAAGCATCTTTTCCGTGAGACCTACAAGAGAAAGTATCTGAGATACATTTCTTGTCATTTTCCATTTCGGAGTACCTATGATATGTTGTGCAATTGCAACATTCTCAAACACATTTCTGTCATTTAAAAGCTTAAAATCCTGAAATACTACACCTATATTTCGTCTGTATTTCGATATATGTCTTCTTTTAATCTTAGAACAATCTTTTCCAAACACCAATATTTTACCTTTGGTCGGTGTTATTTCTTTAAGAAGGAGCTTAATAAGCGTAGACTTGCCCGAACCACTTGGTCCGACAACAAATACAAACTCTCCCTTATTGATTGTAAATGATATATCTTCTAAGGCATCGACGCCTTCTGTATACATTTTCGATAAATGTTCTACTTTTATTATTGGTTCTCTTTCGCTACCCACAGCGACTCCTCCAGATATATTAATAATTGTTATTCTCCATATACTTCATATACTTCGATACCATGATTGCGATCTTAAATGTTATCGCATCATCAAACACTCTTATATCAAGTCCTGTAACCTTCTGTAGCTTGTCAAGACGATATACAAGTGTGTTTCTGTGAATATAAAGCTGTCTTGAAGTCTCAGATATATTAAGGTTATTCTCAAAAAACTTAGCAATAGTCATAAGTGTTTCTTCGTCAAAATCATCTGCCAAATATCCGTTAAAATTCTCTTGAATAAACATTCTGCACAACTGTACAGGAAGCTGATAAATAAGTCGACCTATCCCAAGATTATTATATGCAACTACATGTTTGTCACTATAGAAAATGTTACCAACCTCAAGAGCAAGCTTCGCTTCCTTATATGATCTCGACACTTCCTTCAGGTCATTTACAATAGTTCCATATGACACTCTTACATTAAGCATCGCTTCTGTATTGAGCATATCAAGGATAACATGTGCGACTTTATTAAGATCCTCATATCCTTCTGATTCATTAAGCTCCTTAATAACCACGATACTTCTTTCATCAACTGCTGTTATATAATCTCTATTCTTGGATGCAAACAGACTTTTTACAATTTCAAGAACATTATTATCTGATTTATCTATTTCTTCTTTTCCTGCCCTTACCGCAGTAATAAGAAAGACACCTCTTCTGGCATTATGCGCTATATGGAGTTTTTTTGCACGGTTATATATGTCTACCAAAAGCAGATTGTCAAGCAAAAGATTTTTGACAAAACTATCTTTATCAAAACGTTCTTTGTATGCAACAACAAGCTCCTGCAACTGATATACAATAATCTTTCCAACCATATATACATTCTCACTGTCACCCTTAACAATAACTACATATTCAAGATGATTTTCAACAAACACCTTAAAAAAGTGAACTCCCTGCACTTCCTGACTGTCTGCCTGTGAATCCACAAATAATAATACAGACTGCTCATAACTTTCCGATTGTTCAAACGTTGTTGATACAGTCTGACCTTCAATATCCATTACACATGTATCAACATGTGTAATATTCTTAATTTCATCAATAGTGTTCTGAATTATCTGATTAGAAAGCATATAATATTCCCCCATAGCACATATATTTTAGTGTAACATTATTCAACAAAAAAGTAAATCACGCAGAAAAAAAATAACCAAAATGCATATATTAATACTTGTTTTGCAATATACCCTCCAGGCCATAAAAATAAAGCTGCAAATCAAACGATTCACAGCTTTAATCTTGTTTAAAAATATGTACTAGTTAGTAATAATCTGCTCTGTCTCTTTATCAAAGAGATGTGCCTTAGCCATATCAAATGCAATTGTAATAGTATCTCCAGGTCTTGCTGTTGTACGAGGATTAACTCTTACTGTTATGTCATACTTGTCAATTGTGAAGTAAAGGAATACTTCTGCTCCAAGCATTTCATATACTTTGATTGTAGCATCAAGACTTGAATCCTTAGAAGAAGAAATAAACATCTCCTCATCCTTAATATCTTCCGGTCTGATACCAAGAACTACTATCTTATCTTCATAGCCGCCATCAATGAGTTTTCTTGCCTTGTTCTCAGGAAGTTTAAGTGAATACTCTCCAAATACAAGACTTACATTATCACCATCTCTTACAACACGTGTATCAATGAAGTTCATCTGAGGTGATCCGATGAAACCTGCAACAAAAAGGTTCTTTGGCTTCATGTAAAGATCGAGCGGACTGTCAACCTGCTGGATAACTCCGTCCTTCATAACAACGATTCTTGTACCAAGTGTAAGAGCCTCTGTCTGGTCATGTGTAACGTAGATGATTGTTGTCTCAAGTCTCTGATGAAGCTTTGAAATCTCAATACGCATCTGTACACGAAGCTTTGCATCAAGGTTTGATAAAGGCTCATCCATAAGGAATACCTTAGGATCACGAACGATTGCACGACCCATGGCAACTCGCTGTCTCTGTCCACCGGATAATGCCTTTGGCTTACGGTCTAAAAGATGTTCAATATCAAGAATCTTTGCTGCTTCATGAACGAGCTTGTCAATTCTGTCCTTTGGTGTTTTTCTAAGTCTGAGTCCAAATGCCATATTATCATAAACTGACATATGAGGATACAGAGCGTAGTTCTGGAATACCATCGCGATATCTCTATCCTTAGGTTCTACATCATTAACAAGTTTGTCTCCTATGTATAATTCACCTTCTGTAATCTCTTCAAGACCCGCGATCATACGAAGTGTTGTAGACTTACCACAACCTGATGGTCCTACGAAGATGATAAACTCCTTGTCTTCAATTTCAAGATTAAAGTTCTTAACTGCAACAAATCCGTTAGGATATGTTTTATTGATGTTTCTCAATGATAAGCTTGCCATATTAACATTTCCTCCATAGAATAATACACTTTAGTGCTAGATATATGGTACATCATAATTACCTAAATGCCAATATGGCATTTTCACAAAATCTTTCATCATATTTTTGTGAAATATGCACATACTAGTCCGAATATTTCTGCATATTTATAAATCCCTCACCCAAAACCTCTTTAATATCCGATATCATTACAAATGCATTTATATCTGTTTCACCAATTATTCTTATTGTCTTTATACTTTGTTTTTTTGACATTGCACACATGAGCATTTGTTTCGCTTCTCCGCTGTACATACCGACAACTTTCATTCCGGTCACTCCACGGTTCACACTTTTCATTATCTCATCTGCTATTACATTTCCGTGTTCTGTTATAATAATCATCAGTTTTGAATATTTTATTCCTTCAACAACAGAGTCCATTATTTTTGATGTAATATACACCGCAATAAGTGCATACAAAGCACTTCTAAGTCCAAATGTCACGGCACCCATTATGACTATAATCGCATCTATACACATGATTATTGTCGCAACACTGTACTGGGGACATTTTTTTTTGATAACGGCACCGAGCAAATCTGTTCCACCTGTAGATGAAGTCGTTATGCTTACCATTCCAAGCCCAAGTCCGTTAAGCACCCCTCCGCATATAGCTGCCATAAGATAATCCTCTGAAGCAACATTCATCTCAGGAATAACGCCAAGTTCTACAGTAAATACAACGGTGGCTACAAAGGTTCTTGCTATATACCCTTTTCCTTTAACTAATAATCCTATTATAAACAATGGTATGTTTATGGCTGTCACCGTAAGCCATATGGGTATGGGATATATTTTTTCCACAACAATAGCAAAGCCTGACAATCCACCGGTTACAAGTCCTAAAGGTTCATACACGACCCGTATTCCTATGGCCATCAGGCTGACTCCTAATATCATTAAAAAAATATCAAATAAACGGCTCCTTATCAGCAGAATATTCATGTTCTTCGCTCCCTTGTTTTTTATTATATTCTGCTAATATTGAATTTAATATACGTTCATTTTTCTTACTTTCAGCATATTTTTTTCTGATAAAATAATACAATTTTTCAAGACCAATATTTTTTATAAATGCTGACGGTTCTGCATTCTCTTTGACAATTACATCAAGTATATCTCCGAGAGCTATACACATTTTCGCGTTTATCTTAGGTCTGTGTGAAGCAATCCAATTTTCAAGTTTCGGACTGTCCATTGCAAGTATTAACGCATCAGGCACTGTACTGTTTATCTCATTAATTATGCTGTCATCACTATACTGCTCGTCTAATGAACGAACTCCGTATATCGTTATGTCTGATTTTCTGCTTTGCAAAAGAATTTGTTCGAAAAGTTGTGTGTTTTTCTGTTCTGCACCAAGTATATACACACTTTTTATTATATTATGATGTCTGAGAATATAAAGGAGCGATTCATATGTTACCATATCGCGTTCTTTCTTTTTGCCGGATCTGCTAAGTATTGCCCTTTCTGCCGGAAGAATAACATCTGCTTTGCATATTGCATCTCTTACTGTCGGCATCATAACAACACTTTTCAGAGTAGCTACAGATACCATATACACAATATTCATTACATCATTCGAAACATAAGAATGCATAAGGCCGGTAAGTTCCTTCTCATTAAGAACATTAAAAGGAATTCCAACAACATTCGAAATTTCGCCCATAATCTTCCTCCTGTTACAATAGACACTCTTTGTCTTGTATTATCTGTTAATAATATCAGAATCATTAGATCCGACAATAATCATTATGTCTATTCCCTCATCAAGCTGTTCTACTTTTATCTCTGCACCATTAAAGAAATGTAATAAATCTATACCCATTCCTTCTTTAGATACACATATTAAAGTTTTCTCAATAACTTCAGGATTATCTGCTATCTTAACAACATTTAATTCTTCCTCAACAAGCATTTCTTTAGTGGCTGTAGCTATACCTTCAACACCACTTCCGTTAAGCACCTTAATATTCTTGCCAACCGATAAAATAGCTATGGCATCCGCCTGTGAAACTGTGTATGCCGGTGATGAAAGAAGCGTTTTATACTGCTGCTTTGCATCTTTTAAATCTATTTCATATATGTCACCTGTGCTCTTACCCGGAACCACATTATAATATACAAATTCCGGATTAACCGCAGCATAAGTTTCAGCATATTTCAGCTTAGTCTTCAGATTGATATTAGAAGTAAATTTTTCAAACCAGCTTTTTATCATGCCTTCCGCATCATCATTCTCCAAATATCCTGATGCTTCACTGATTATATTATCTGTAAGCTGATAACATCCTAATGTATCTGACATTACAAATATACTGTCAAACACACTTTTCTCCATCTTTGTATAATACCCTATATCTATTTTAAGAGAGTCCTCTAAAATCAGAATACCGTATTCATATGCCCTGTCATCCTCAAAATACTCATTCATACTTTCAAGTCTGACAATCTGTGGAGCATCAGCACCTGCCGCACACATACGCTGATATGTATCATTACTTATAGTAATTTCTGATTCTACAGGTATAGTAAGATAATCCAGATTGCCTGTTTCGGTATTAAGAATCTCTATAACTATAGCATTTATCTTTTCTGTATCATTCTCAACAGAATATATGATATTGCGCGATATCTTATCCGCAGTAACATCTCCTACAATATCAAGTATTACTTCTTCGCCATTTTTTTCGCCAGCAACCTCATAATACTTCATTGTGACAAAATAGCTTGCAACACCTGCTGCCAGCAGAACCATCACAATAAGAAATGTTTTAATTATCATAAATACAATCATTCTGCTGTAACTTTTATTTTTATCCATTACTTCACTGATCTCCATTCAAACCTATATATTTGTTAAGTTCCCCATATACTTCATTATACTTAAGAGGTTTTACAAGGTATGATGTCATTCCTGCTTCTTCAGTTTTCTTTACATCTCCCATAAATGAATTTGCAAGCATTGCAATAATCGGAATGTTTTGCGCATAATCAGTACCAATATTACGAATTGCCTTTGTCGCTTCGTATCCACTCATACCCGGCATTCTGACATCCATCAGTATTACATCATAATACCAATCACCTTTTTTTGCAAATCGGCTTACCGCAATCTCTGCATCATATTCCACATCAACCTTAGCACCTGTATAATTAAGCCACTCCATAAGTGCCTGAATGTTCTTCTTTCTATCATCTGCTAATAGTATTCTCTTTCCCGAAAAATCCGGAAATTGAATACCCTTTTCTTCATATTTGGAAGAAATATCCTTCATAAATCGTATGAGATCTGATTTAAATATTGGCTCTGTCATAAATTTATTAACAGCCGCAATATGAGAATCATTATGAATATACGAATAGTCATTAGAGGTCTGAATTATAATAGGGACTTCATTACCCGCAACATCTCTCATTTTATATGCCAGCTCAGTTCCGGACATACCCTCCATTTTCCATCCGAATATCATAAGCGCGATGCTTTCGCCGCTATCACAAATCAGCTTTACAGCCTCAAAAGCTTCGTTGACATCTTTATATGTCATACACTTCATACCGAGTGATGACACCATAAAATTCATCCAAGACGCAAGCGTATCATCATCGTCCACGACAATCACTGTTTTGCCTTCATATTTTTTCAGCATCTGAATATCTTCATCCGAAACCTTCTCATCATTTACCTGCATAGGAATATGTATAATTACACAGTTATCTTCTCCTGCATCTGATACTATATCCATATATCCGCCCAACTGGCGCAACATTTCTCCTGCTATCATAATACCCAGGCCTGCCTCACCATTACCATTATCGGTAATCATATATTCATATTCGGATATACCTTCATTTTCTGTCTGTGTTTCACTGAGACAAATATATATACTACCATTCTCTCCTATTGATTTTTCCGCATTATCAATTATATTTATGAGAATTCTTGTAAGTTTCTTTTCATCACAAATAACATTTTCGTGTATAACACCCTCCACAGAAATCTTACATGTGATATTTTTTTCTTGCATCCTTGCCATCGCAAGATTAATAAGCTCATGAAGATTGTTTCCGAGATTCACTTCCTTTTCGGAATTACCATCATCATTTTTATCAAACGATGCCGTATCAATCATATCATCAATCATAAGCGCAAGCTGATTACATGCATTTTTCTGGTTACCCAAATAATAACGGACTCTGTCAGGATACTCTGCATTGATATCACATAGTTTTATTGTTTCCAACATATTATCAATAGGTGTTTTAAGTTCGTCTGATATACTTGATATAAGTCTGCCCTGTGCTTCAAATAAATTATCATCTCTTATTTTCTGCACTCTGATATTCTCGCTTATGATACTTCCCCTTCTCATAAGCACAAAGAGCAGGCAAAGCACAATAAAGAGTATAACTACAAAAACAATAAACGCTTCTCTCACGGTTGAATCAAATTTTACCAATTCATCTTCAAGAGCACTTTCATGCATTATCTGAAGCACATACCAGTCGCTGTATCCAACAGGTGTATATGCAATATAGTTTACTTTATTATCGCTCTTCTCTCTTATTCCAAGGAAACCGGACTTCTCCTGATTAATATCTTTTCTAAATTCATCGTAAGTTTTTTCAGTGCTGATATTTGAATTCTTTATATAATTAAATACGTTATATGGAAGATACCTTCCCGCACCGGTACTTTTATTATCAGCATCAAGTATTATCCTTCCGGTTCCGGCATTAAAAAGGATAATTCTTGTAATATCACTGTTAATCATGCCTATCTGTCTTACAGTACTCATAAAATTAACCGTACCGACAAGTTCCGTCTTTCCTTCAACCAACGGAACATACACAGTAAGATTATCCGAGTTACTGTCCTGAAGTTCAGTCAGCATGGATATACCTCTTTTATTTTTGAAAATCTCGGATATCATTTCGCTTTCAGCAACAGTTTTTTCTCCGGTAGCATTAATCATTGTACCGTCACCGTACAATATACCGAGATCAGAAATATATTCTGACACTTCAGATACTCTGAGCACCTCAATTGCATCTTCGCTGTGAAATGATTCGAATCCGTCAAAATTATCTGCCATATTCGCCAGGTTACTGATACTACCTGATACTACATCGGAAAAAACACCTGCCGCTACTGAAGTGTCCTCGATAAACCCTTCCTTATAGACCTCAAATACATACCTCTCCGATATACTTTTAAGATGTATAAAAAGAACAAAGGAAACACATGCCATAATGACAATACTTACTAAAAATGCATTCCTATTAGAATGTCTGTGTTTTTTTCTTTTAATAGATACCATTTCACACCTCCGTCCAACATATATTTCGAAAAAACTGCGATAATTAATTTAATTTTATCATAACAATAAATATAATACAAACGTTATTGCCTAAAACCATAAAAAAATATATAATAATTATAAACTAATTACGGAGATGATACTATTGAAAACAGTTATAATAACAGGAGCTTCCCGCGGCATAGGACGCAGCATTGCACTTCGTTTTGCAAAAGAAAATGTACGCATGGTCATAACTTGCAAACAAAACAGTTCCATGCTTGAAGAAGTAAAAAATGAAGTTTTAGCTCTCGGTTCCGACTGCATCACCTTTACAGGTGATTTATCTATATCTGACAACGTAAAACATTTGAAAAACTTGGTAGAGACTACATATGATGATGTGGATATACTAATCAATAATGCAGGTATATCATATACTGGTCTGATACACGACATGACAGATGCCGCTTGGCACAATGTTATCGGCAGCAACCTGGATTCAGTATTTTTCTGTTGCCGGGAATTTATTCCATATATGATTTCAAAACAAAACGGTCGCATTATCAATATTTCATCAATATGGGGCGAACATGGTGCATCATGCGAAGTTGCATACTCAGCATCCAAAGGTGCTGTCAATGCATTTACAAAAGCTCTCGCAAAAGAGCTGGCACCAAGCAACATTTCTGTTAACGCCCTTGCCTGCGGAATGATTGATACTGATATGAATAGCCATTTATCAAATGAAGAACAAGATTCAATAATAGATTCCATTCCTGCCATGCGTATAGGCACACCTGATGAAGTTGCCGAAGCTGTATACTCACTCAGCACACAGAGCAACTATCTTACAGGACAGATAATAACCATGGACGGCGGATGGATGTAATTTAAATATTGAGGTGTAATCAATGAAAAAAGGATTAGTTATGGAAGGCGGAGCAATGCGAGGAATGTATACCGCCGGTGTAATAGATGTATTTATGGAAAACAATATAGAATTCGACGGAGCCGTCGGCGTTTCTGCCGGCGCTGTTTTTGGTTGTAATTTTATTTCACATCAGATAGGGCGTGTTATCCGTTACAACAAAAGATTCTGTAACGACAAACGCTTTTGCAGTCTGCACTCCCTTATTCGCACCGGAGATTTATTCGGTGTGGATTTTTGCTATAACGAAATACCAAACAATCTTGATATCTTTGATACAGATACATTTTCTAGCTCTAACACAGATTTTTATGTTACCTGTACCGACGTGAAGACAGGAAAACCTGTATATCATCTGTGCACAGACGGCGGTGCCGAGGACCTGACATGGATGCGTGCTTCAGCTTCACTTCCTATTGTTTCAAAAGATGTCTCAATAGGAGATTCGATATACCTTGATGGCGGCATGTCTGATTCCATTCCTATAAAATACTTCCAAGAAATAGGCTATGATAAAAATGTAATTATCCTTACAAGGCATCTTGAATACGAAAAGAAGAAAAATAAGTTTCTTCCACTTATCAAATTAAAATACCGTAAGTATCCTGATTTTATAACTGCTGTTTCACAAAGACATATACACTATAACGACACGCTTGAATATATAAAAAAAGAAGCGGCCGCCGGACGTGTGTATGCCATACGTCCAAGCGAGCCTATTACAATCAGTGGTACTTCACGCAATCCCGACGAGCTCGAATATGTATATCAGCTTGGCAGGAAAGATGCGCTTAGTGTTCTTTCCGATATTAAAAACTTCTTATCTTAATTATTATAATGAGTCAACTGCTGCTCTCTCAATTGCAAGACCTGCAGTATATCTCTTGATGAATGCATCGAATCCTTCTACATCTTTTGCATCAGGAAGCATCTGAGTTCCTTTTTCACCTGCAAATACATCGTCTTCAAGGAATGCTGCAAGGCTTCTTCCATTCTTATTAATCATGTAAGAAGCTAAGAGTGCAATTCCCCATGCTCCGCCTTCACCTGCTGTTTCATAACTGATACAGGCGCATTCATTGCTGCAGCAAGGATACTCTGGCCAACTCCCTTAGTCTTAAATAATCCACCATGACCTGTAATGTTATCAACTTTTACCTGCTCCTCTTTAAGGAGAATGTCACAACCTGTTTTAAGTGCACCAAGTGCAGTAAACAGATGAACTCTCATAAAGTTTGCAAGATTGAAGTTACTGTCAGGTGTTCTTACAAATAAAGGACGTCCCTCTTCAAATCCTGTGATATGCTCTCCTGAGAAGTAGTTGTATGCAAGAAGTCCGCCACAATCAGCATCTCCCTCAAGAGCCTTATTATATAATGTACCGAATAACTTATTCATATCCGGCTCAATACCAAATGCAATTGAAAATTCTTTGAATATGTTAACCCATGCATTAAGGTCTGATGTACAGTTATTGCAATGAACCATGGCAACAGCTTCACCTGATGGTGTTGTTACAAGATCGATTGCATCATATGCTTTTGAAAGCGGCTTCTCAAGAACAACCATAGCAAATACAGAAGTTCCTGCTGATACGTTACCTGTTCTTACAGCAACACTGTTAGTTGCAACCATACCTGTTCCTGCATCACCTTCCGGAGGACACATTGGAATTCCGCCCTTAAGTGTTCCTGATACATCAAGAAGCTTAGCTCCCTCATCTGTAAGTACTCCTGCATCATCTCCTGCTCCGAGTACATCCGGAATTATATCAAGAAGCTTGAAATCATATCCCTTTTCAGCAATAAGCTCATCAAACTGTGCTACCATCTTTGCATCATAATCAATTGTCTCACTGTCAATCGGGAACATACCTGATGCTTCACCAACACCAAGAACTTTCTTTCCTGTAAGTTTCCAATGAACATAACCTGCAAGAGTTGTAAAGTAGTTAACATCCTTTACATGATCCTCTTTGTTAAGCATTGCCTGATAAAGATGTGCAATACTCCATCTCTGAGGAATGTGGAATCCGAACAACTCTGAAAGTTCCTCAGATGCCTTTTCTGTTATTGTATTTCTCCATGTTCTGAATGGAACAAGAAGCTCGTCATTTTTATCAAATGCAAGATATCCGTGCATCATAGCACTGAATCCGATAGCTGCAAGGCTGCTTATCTCTGTATCATACTGAGCCTTAACATCCTTTAACATATCAGCATAACAATCCTGAAGACCTGTCCATATATCCTCTTTACTATATGTCCAAATACCATTCTCAAGTCTGTTCTCCCAGTCATGAGCACCCTGTGCTATAGGCTCATTATCTTTACCGATAAGCACTGCTTTGATTCTTGTTGAACCAAACTCAATACCGAGTACTGCTTTTCCTTCTTCAATAAAACCCTTTACATCATAATTTGCCATCAAATAAATCCTCCTAAATAATATTTCTCAACACCAGATATAATTATTTTACAACACTTTCAGACTTCTTTCAAGAATTCCTTTCATATATGCAATAGCAATTCCGTAATTTGTTACAGGAACTGATTTTTGTATTGCTTTTTTCATACGTCCGTGCACTTCTCTC
>SVEM01000024.1 GCA_015057375.1 Lachnospiraceae bacterium | reverse complement strand
GGCAGCTTAAAGAGGCAGGCTGGTTTGATAATGCAAAAGGATTTGTTTTCGGAAGACCGGCATTCTTTACTACATTTACCGATACTTCTTTTGATGAGGCAGTCTACAATGCACTTAAAGACTTTAATGTTCCTATAATTACTGAAGCCTGCATAGGTCATAAACCACCGCAGTTTACCATGTTAAACGGTTGTATGGGAAGGCTTTTGTGCAGTAACGGTAAAGGAAGCATACAATTTAATACATTTTGTCGATAAGTTGTCTTAGTTATAATTCAGTATTTGACAAATTTCTTATAAAAGCAGGGGTATAATCCAATCATGAAGTCACAAGTGATTGGAGGCATGATAAACGCATTACATATACATTGATATTGTATTTATGTGTAGTTTATTTATGGATTTTACCCTGCTTGTTCTTTTTTGCAGGCTGACAAATGCAAAAAGCTCTGTGATACGCATATTTTTTGCTGCTACACTGGGAGCGTTTCTGGGTTGTCTGGTAATTTGCATAAACATTCACAATACATACATTAATTTAGTTTTTGGTTTTTTAATATCATTTGTAATGATATATATACTGTATTTTAAAAAAATAAAAATGACATTTATGCAACTAATAAGATATACAATGGTGTGGTATGTTTTAGCATTTTTCGTATATGGTACGGCTATATATATATTCAAGGACGGATTTGATATACAAAAAATGTTTATTACGGCAGCTGTTATGATTTCCGTGTCAGAAGTTATCAAATACACGGGCTTCATAAAAACTATCAGACATACCGATTCTTATTTGTATAGAATTGTTATACATATTAACGGACGCATGCTGAAAGGATATGCGAGATATGATTCAGCCAATATGCTTGTAGAACCGATATCCGGGGCAGATGTTATTGTAGTATGCATTGATACCATGAAATCGTTTCTTACGGAAAAGGAATTCGAATTTATCAGGTTGTTTCCAGTGTTGCCGGATTCCTGGGACGGCGTTACATATATTAGAGGAATTCCATATAATACAGTGGATGGGAGAGGAATATTTCCGGGATTACGAACAGATAAAGTTGATATCATTTCAGGAAATGCTACGGTAAGCTATTACGGCTGTTACCTTGCAATAACTGAGCGGCCGGTATCATCAGACAGTACATATGACTTTTTGCTGAATTATAAATTAAAAGGAGAAGGGGTTATATGATATTTCGGATGTTAGTGCCGGGAAGTTTTCAGATAAGAATGGTAAGAAATCTGAGAGAAATGTTGTTTGGAAGCGGCAGTGATATACATTATATAGGAGGAGCAGAGATTCTTCCGGCACCACTAGAGCCGGAGGAAGAAACAGAGTGGATTAGCAGACTTGAAAATGATGAAAACAGGTCACAGGCTATATCAGTACTTGTTGAACATAATTTGAGATTGGTTGTATATATAGCAAAAAAATTTGATAATACCGGAGTCGGAGTGGAGGATCTGATTTCAATAGGAACAATAGGTCTTATGAAAGCAATCAATACATTTCGTGCCGACAAAAACATAAAACTTGCTACATATGCATCTCGTTGTATAGAAAATGAAATTCTTATGTATTTGCGCAAAACAAATAAAACAAAACTCGAAGTTTCAATTGACGAGCCGCTAAATGTAGATTGGGACGGTAACGAGCTGCTTTTGTCTGATATTTTAGGGACAGATGAAGATATTATATCCAGGGATATTGAAAATGAAGCCGATAAGAAAATACTTCGTACGGCGATTGACAGACTGAGCGACAGAGAAAAGTTGATTATTCAGCTGAGGTTCGGTCTGTCTGAACCGGAAGGGCTTGAAAAAACACAAAAGGAGGTTGCAGACATACTTGGAATATCCCAGTCCTACATATCCAGACTTGAAAAAAAGATAATGAAAAGACTAAAGAAGGAAATGATTAAAATGGAATAAAAATGATAAGCTCCCTTTATAGAATAAAGTGAAATAATTCGCTAATCTATAGAGGGAGCCGGTCATATCAGGTAAATCTTAAAAAATATGTTTATAATCCTTTATAATACATATAATCAAAATCTGCATAATTATCAGATTTATTTCCTGCAGAAGTTGCATATATTCCGAGGCATGTACCAACAAATCCGCCTGCGGCATCTGTACAGAGAATACGTGCATCAGCATTGCCGATCTCAGTATAGTTTTCTTTGTCGTATGAGAAGGAGAAAGTTATATCCTGAACATTCTGTACAGCTCTAAGTTCAATCGCAGAGTCTGCATCTTCAGGAAGTGTATGGCATGCAATCTGCTCATATGCGATATTTCTTCCTTCGCCCATGTATGACTTATGAACAACGAGCTGTTTTACACCGTCTGTCTTAGTTACGCAGAATGTGTAATAGTTTGTATCACTCTGAAGAAGAGTTATTCCGGCAAGGTCACCTTCATTTGGCTCAAATAAAACCCCTGCTCTGAAGTCATAACTCATATCTACCTGTCTTCTTACAATAGCAGTAGGAGTTTTCTCTGAAGCTATATCATATTCTGAAAGATATAATCTCATATGCCCTTTATTTTCTGTAAGGCTGTAGTTATCCATTATAGGATTTCTGATATACATATACTGGCAAGGAAGTTTGTCGTAGTCAAAATCATCAATAACCTCAGTTGCAACAGGTTCTGAAGCAGGCAGGTTAGGACGTACAAATGTATCTTCAACTAAACCTTTGCCCGGATTAATGAGTGGCCATCCGTTTTCCCATGTCATAGGAACAAGGAAAGTCTCTCTTCCAAGATTTCTGTGATATCCTCCGCCGTATGTTCTGGAAGCGAGAAGAACCATCCACCATTCGCCGTTCTGTGTTTCAACGATATCAGGATGCCCAACGTTAACAATAGGATATGTAAGACCGAGATGTCTGTGTGTAAGAATCGGATTTCCTGCATAACCGGTAAACGGCTCAAAAAGACTCTTGCTTCTTGCTATAGTAATGCTGTGCATGTGACCGGTTCCTGCTTCGCTTATAAGAAGATAATACCAGCCATCTTTTTTATAAATATGCGGACCTTCAGGCCACTCAACATTTCTTAATGCACCATGCCATGCAGGATATGACTCGCCTACAAGCTGCATTGTTTCGAGATTAAGCTCCTGAATATATATTTCATTATCTCCGAAATAACGTGAGCCTTCGCGTCTGTCCTTTGTTCCACAGTAGTAACATTTGCCGTCATCATCAAAGAATAATGAAGGATCAATTCCTGCACTGTTTGTAGGGATAGGATCAGACCATGGTCCGGCAGGATCTTTTGCAGTAATAATAAAATTTCCGATGCCGCCACGTACATTTGTCGTGATTATATAGAAAACGCCGTTATTGTATCTGATTGTAGGAGCATATATTCCGTCATTTGCAAGTTTTGTTCCTGTAAGAGGAAGCTGGCTTTCGCGGTCTAAGGCATTTCCAATTTGATTCCAGTTTACAAGATCTGTACTATGAAAAATAGGAAGACCGGGGAAATAGCAGAAGGTAGATGTTACAAGATAGTAATCATTGTCTACTCTGCATATTGAAGGATCCGGATAAAAACCCGGAAGAATCGGATTTGAACAAATCATTTGTGAAAACCTCCCAAAAAATTCTTGTTTTTACTCATTATAATAATCAAACTGTACAAAATGCACAATAGGTTAAAATATAATAATTTTATATATTTTTGTATAAAATTCACTATAAATTATAAGAAATTAGTGCATTTTATGTGAATTATGTATGCCTTATCTCTTATATTTTAGGTTTGGAGGGTATCAAGTATAGACATTTAAATATAAAGGTGCTAAAATAAAATCCGAATAAGTATGCAATTTGCACAAAAAAATTAATTTAATGTGAATTGTAATGCGGCGTAAATCTAAGAAAGGAGAGATGGACAGACATGTCAAAGATTAAAGAAGTATTAAATAACAAATTTGTTAAAATACTCCTTGGTATTATCATCTTCGTACTGATTATTGTTGTATGGAAAGCATTGGTAGCCGGAAGCGATAATTATCATAAAAAGTATGAAGGCGTTGACCTTAGCGCTGATGTCGAAGGTATAGCCAGAGATGATACATATCTTAAATATCTTCAGAAATATGAAGGTATGGCAAGTCCAGAAAAAACTGTTGATGTCGATATTTTTTCTTATACAGAAGACAGTACGGAAGTTACACTTCTTAATGACATTGATGGTGAAGAAAAAGCAGTACAGTCCGGCGAGAGCGGAACTATTAAATGGGAGGTAGATATACCTGAGGAAGGTATGTACAACATTTATGTTGAATACTATCCTGTTGAATCGCGCGGAATTAATATTGAACGTGGAGTACTTGTTAACGGAGAGATTCCTTTTTATGGCGCTGATGCCGTGACATTTAGCCGTGTATGGGCTGATTCTACTGAGATTATGAAAGATAACAGAGGTAATGATATAAGACCTACTCAGAAAGAAACTCCTATGTGGCAGAGTTCTTATGTTAAAGATTATATGGGATATCAGGTTGAACCATATAAGTTCTATTTTAAGAAGGGTATTAATACAATCGGATTTGAGGGTGTTAATGAACCTTTCGTAATCAGAAAACTCCAGATTCTTAATACAGGTGAGGAGAAGACTTACGAAGAATATCGCAATTCTATTCAGATTGCATCTAATAATAACGATGTTGAGTCTATAAAAGTACAGGGCGAAGATTCCGTAAGACGTTCATCTCCATCATTATATCCAAACAATGACAGAGCTTCTTCTATAACAGAACCATATAGCTCTACACTTATTCTTATGAATAAGATAGGTGGTGCGAACTGGAAAGTTGCGGGAGAGTGGATTGAATGGGATATTGAAGTTCCTGAAGATGGTTTATACACTATTTCAGTTAAGGGACGTCAGAATTACAATAGAGGATTTGTTTCAAACCGTGCAGTTACTATTGACGGAGAATCACCTTTCAAAGAGTGTAATGTAATATCATTCCAGTTTGATAATAACTGGCAGATGCTTACACTTGGAGATGCTGATGGCAATCCTTATGAATTTGCCCTTACTAAAGGAACACATACAATCCGTCTTGAGGTGACGCTTGGAGATCTTGGTACTATTCTTAATTCACTTAATGACAGTGTATTCCGTATGAATGCAATGTACAGAAAGATTCTCGTGCTTACAGGTGCAGAGCCTGATGAGTTCAGAGATTATAAGATTGACAAGGTGTATCCTGAAGTTGTTGAAGGTATGAATATAGAAAGCAAGAGACTTTACAAGATAGTTGACGATCTTGTTGAGTATTCAGGAGAAAAAGGTTCACAGGTTTCTTCTATACTTACAGTTGCCAACCAGCTTGAAAAATTTGTCAGAAGACCGGATAAAATTCCAAAGTCTCTTGGAAGTTTTAAGGAAAACGTCAGCTCAATCGGTACAGGTATCAACTCACTTAGTGAGGCACCGCTTGATGTAGACCTTATTGAAGTTACACCGGCAAGCAAAGAACCTCCTAAGTGTGAGGAAACATTCTTAAAGAGTGCGATGCATGAGATAAGAGTATTTATTGCTTCTTTCGTGGTTGATTACACTGCACTCGGTAATGTTTACGGTGACGATATTGAGAATATTGATTGTTGGGTTCTTTCTGGTAGAGATCAGAACTCAATTCTTAAGGCTATGATTGACGATACTTTTGTTCCTGAGTACGGAATAGGAGTTAACGTTAAACTTATAGATGCTGCAACACTTCTTCCTGCCGTAGTAGCAGGTACCGGTCCTGATGTAGCTCTTACTGTAGCACAGACCGAGCCTGTAAACTATGCACTTAGAAAAGCGGCATATGACCTTACTCAGTTTGATGACTGGGAAGAGTGGAAGACTAACGTTCTTGAAAAAGAATTTTATGAGAGTTCATATCTTTCATATCAGTTTAATGGTGGAATGTATGCTCTTCCTGAGACGCAGAACTACAACGTTATGTTCTACAGACAGGATATTATAGATGAACTTGGAATAGAGATTCCGCAGACATGGGATGACCTTATTTCAATACTTCCTACTATTACTAATAACAACCTTCAGGTTGGTATTCCAAGTACAGAGCGTAAAGTTGGTAATACCGCAAATCCTGACCTTGCAAACTATTTCTGTCAGCTCTATCAGAGAGGCGGAAGTCT
This sequence comes from Lachnospiraceae bacterium, assembly GCA_015057375.1. Classification (GTDB taxonomy): domain Bacteria; phylum Bacillota; class Clostridia; order Lachnospirales; family Lachnospiraceae; genus V9D3004. The sequence continues at coordinate 24,746 of SVEM01000024.1, read as the reverse complement.
TTACAAGGAAAATCATCAGGCTGTTAATATTGATACAGAACAGGCAATAGAAGCATTTGAGTATTTTACAAAACTGTTTACTAATTATAAGGTTCCTACAAGTTATGACTTCGTAAACAGATTTAGATCAGGAGAGATGCCAATCGGTATACAGGATTTCTCCAACTTTAATACACTTGTTGTATTTGCTCCTGAGATTAAAGGTTTGTGGAATTTTGCACCTGTTCCTGGTATTGAAAAGAAAGATGAAAATGGTAATACATATATTGACAGATCCGTTCAGTCATGGGGAACATGTGCTATGATTCTTACAAAGGATAAGAATCCAAAGTATGAACTTGCATGGACATTCCTTAAATGGTGGGTTGACTCAGACACACAGGTAAGATTCGGACGTGAGCTTGAGAGTGTCATGGGTGCATCTGCAAGATATGCTACTGCAAATAAAGTTTCGTTTGATCAGCTTGCATGGAGCAAGAAAGATGCTGATGTTCTTAAAGATCAGTGGGAATGGGCATTCGGTATTCCTGAAATTGCCGGTGGTTATTACACATCAAGACATATAACCAATGCTATTCGTAAAGTTATGAACGATAACGATGATCCGAGAGAGACAATTCTTGATTACACTAGAACAATTAATGACGAGATTGAAAAGAAACGTCAGGAATTTGGACTCCCGGTTGAAAATGAAGACGACTGATCAATTTGAATTTTAGTATATTTATGAAAGGAGAGGTGAAAAAATGAGTTCAGTCATGGCTAAATATATGGCAATACAGAAAAGAAAACTGAAGCATGATTGGAAAGTGGCTAAACAGTCAAAAGTATGTTATTTATTCCTTTTGCCTTATGCATTACTATTTACACTTTTCACAGTAGCACCAGTATGTATGTCAATATATTACAGCTTCACCTATTATAATGTTCTTGAGCCGGCAAGATTTATCGGACTCACGAACTATGTAAACCTTATTTTGGCAGATGATGTATTCCTTATCTCTGTTAAGAATACATTCCTTCTTGCGGCTATAACAGGTCCTTTAGGATATATTATGTCATTCCTTTTTGCCTGGTTTATTAACGAGTTGCCTAGATTGCTTCGTGCATTTATGGTACTTGTATTCTACGCACCTACTATTTCAGGTCAGGTGTATATGGTATGGGCACTTCTGTTTTCGGGTGACTCATATGGATATATCAATGCATGGCTTATGCAGTTTGGTATTATAGACGAGCCTGTTCTTTGGCTTACTAATCCTAGTTATATGATGGGTGTTATCATTGTCGTAGTACTCTGGATGAGTTTGGGTAATGGATTCCTGTCATTCGTTGCCGGTTTGCAAGGTATTGATGCATCGCAGTTTGAAGCCGGCTATGTGGATGGTATTAAGAACAGATGGCAGGAACTTTGGTATATCACACTTCCTAACATGAAACCGATGCTCTTGTTCGGTGCGGTAATGGCAATAACACAGTCATTTGGTGTTGCCGATGTTACCATGGTGCTTTGTGGTTTCCCAAGTACAGACTACGCAGCTGAGACAGTTGTATCGCATCTTATTGACTACGGTCAGTTCAGATTCGATATGGGATATGCTTCCGCAATTGCAACAGTACTGTTTGTTGTTATGATTCTTTGTAACAAAGCGGTACATGCAATGCTGAGAAAAGTAGGAACGTAAGGGAGAGGCCGATATGAAAAAAGATAAAAAGTATAAGAAGAAATTAATTAGAAGAAGAAAGCCTAATCGTTCTGTAGGTGGAGACATAGGTATTTATATTATCTTAACATTGTTCGGTGTTTTCTTTGCTTTACCTCTTGTGTATTCAATATGTACGGCATTTAAACCACTTGACGAGATATATATTTTCCCGCCTAAGTTTTATGTAAAAAATCCTACACTGGACAACTTTGCAGATTTGTTTAATATTATGGGTCAGTCATTCGTGCCATTTTCAAGATACATATTCAACTCGGTATTTATGACTGCTGTGGGAACTCTTGGTAACGTTGTTTTCTGTTCAATGGGTGCATACGTTTTATCAAAGTATAAGTTTCCGGGAAGTAAAGGATTCTTTGTACTTGTACAAACAGCTCTTATGTTCTCCGGATATGTAACAGGAATTCCTAACTACCTTGTTATGACTAAGCTCGGATGGATTGATACGTATCTTGCAATCATAGTTCCGGCGTTTGCGACACCTATGGGATTATTCCTTATGAAGCAGTTCATGGAAGGAATTCCGGATGCGCTTATTGAAGCAGCTAAGATTGACGGAGCAAAAGAAGGACGTATCTTTGTTAAGATCGTAATGCCTATGGTTAAGCCGGCATGGCTTACACTTATCATTTTCTCCGTTATAGCAATATGGAATAACCGTGCTGCATCATTTATTTATTCGGAAGACCTTAAAACACTTCCATACGCATTGCAGCAGCTTATTCTCGGTGGTGTATCGCGTGCCGGAGTTGGAGCAGCGGTTACATTGTTTATGATGATAGTTCCGATTTCAATATTCCTCATGTGTGAGGGTAACGTTATCGAAACTATGGCAAGTTCCGGTATTAAAGATTAAGGAGGATCTATGATGAAAAAGATTATATGTTATTCATTAAAATGTATAGCTTTATTATTCCTTGCAGCACTCCTTATTCAGCCGGACAAAGCAGCAGCGGAAGAGGATTTGTTCTATACATATACCTATGATTACTGGGGTATAGAGAGAGAATCTCCGGACGCTTATGCGATGAATTCCGTATTGTTTGGAAACTCATACGGAATTGGTAATTTTAATAGTCCTGAAGGATTGTTTGTTAGAGATAATCGTGTGTTTATATGTGATACACTTAACAACAGAATTGTTGAATTTTCGTATAATAATGGCAAGTTTACATTGGTAAAGGTAGTAACAGAGGTTAATAATGAAGGTAAGATGGAGCCTTTATCAAAGCCATATGATGTGTTTATTACACCTGATAACGAATGGTACATATCAGATTATGGTAATCAGCGTATTGTATTTACAGATGATTCTCAGAATGTTTTAGGAACCATATATAAACCTGAAGATGAAGAAACTTTATCGGCAGACTATCAGTTCCTTCCACAGAAACTTGTTGTTGACAGTGCTAAGAGAATATTTGTTCAGGCACAGAACATTAACAAAGGTTTTATGGAGTTTGAAAATGATGGTGAATTTGTCGGATATATCGGTGCTGCAGATGTACAGTTTGATTTTATAGATTATTTCTATAAGTTGATATCAACGCAGGCACAGAGAGCGCAGATGGAAGCATTTGTTCCTACCGAATATAATAATATTGCGTTAGATTCAGAAGGATTTATATATGCAACACTTGGAACATTTGAAGACAGTGAGGTTAACAGTGCGAATCCTGTCAGAAAACTTAACGCAAAAGGTACCGATATTCTTATTAGAAATGGTTACGAGAATCCTATAGGAGATATTCAGTGGGGTAACGGAGGAGGATATAACGGAACATCTAAGTTCTCTGATGTTACTATACTTGAAAATGACTGTTATTACTGCCTTGATATGACAAGAGGTCGTGTATTTGGTTATGATTTCCAGGGTAATCTTTTATATGCGTTTGGTGGTATCGGTTACAGACAGGGTAATTTCAAGCTTCCTGTAGCCATAGAAGCAATTGGTGATTCGTTATTAATTCTTGATAAAGAGTTGGGCTCAGTAACAATCATGACTCTTACTGAGTACGGAAAACTTATTAATGATGCGCTTAATACATACAAAATTGGTGAATATGATATATCAGCTGATTATTGGAGACAGGTGCTTAAGTTAAATGGTAATTACGACCTTGCTTATATCGGAATTGGACGTTCACTTCTTAGACAGGATAAGTTTGAAGAAGCTATGGATTATTTCAAACTTAAGCTCGATTTTAAGAACTACTCTAAAGCTTACAAGTTATATAGAAAAGAGAAGATTGAAGATAATATTGGATATGTATTTGCAATTTTCATGGTTTTACTTGTGATTATTTTTGTTAGAAATACTGTTAAGAAGATTAGAAGGGAGGTTAGTGAGGGATGATAGGTATAACCAAAGAATCTTTTAAAACCAAACTCAATCATTTTGGCAAGACTCTTAAATATTCGCTTCATTGTATAGTAAGTCCTTTTGACGGTTTTTGGGATCTTACACATGAAAAACGCGGATCGGCCGGCGCGGCTACATTTATTATGTTAATGACCATTCTTACAGGTATATGGAAGACAAGGTATACAAGCTTTGTATTCATAAGAGTACAGTGGGAATATTTCAATATCATTATGGATATATGCAGTTTCCTGTTACCTTTCTTTGTATGGATACTTTCTAACTGGTGTCTTACAACATTGTTTGACGGAAAAGGTAATATGAAAGACATATATATTGGCTCATGTTATGCGCTTACACCATATGTGCTTATACAGTTGCCGATGATATTTGCAAGTAATTATATAACATTTGAAGAAGGTGCATTTTACAATTATTTCCTCACTTTCTCATTAATATGGTGTGCATTTTTATTCCTTGCTTCTGTTATGCAGATTCATGACTTTAGTTTTGGAAAAGCTTTGTTTTCGATACTGTGTATACTTGTAGGTATGCTTGTAATTGTGTTCCTGCTTGTATTGTTCTTTAGTTTGTTTAGTGATGCCATTGCATTCTTTGTATCATTATACAAAGAGATTGCATTCAGGTTTTACTAAAGCCGGAAAGGAGGATGCTAAACAATATGAAAAGAGTAAAATTATTACTGCCGGTTGTTTTAATGATGCTTGGCCTTGCTGCTTGTTCAGGTGATTCAGCTCAGGATGAATTTCTTGAAGTTCAGGATTATTCACAGGAAGAAGAAGGCAAGCAGATTAAAATAGAAAATGCCGGATATACATTTACAATGGATGCAGACACAACACAGTTTTCTATTGTAAATAAGCAGAATGGCCAGACATGGTATTCAAATCCTCAGGATCTTGATACCAACGAGACCATTGCAAATGGTACTAATAAAGATATGCTGTCAGCTACATTGTATGTTAAATACAGTGATGCAAAAGGACAGTCATTCGCATATGATAACTATTCATATTCTATAAAAGATAAGAGATACTCTTTTGAGGAAATTAAAAATGAAAGCGGAGTAGTTGTCGGCGTTAAGGTTTTATATACAGTTGGTGACGTTCAGAAAACTTATCTTCTTCCTACAGCAATCACTGAAGACAGAATGGAAGATTTTTGTTCTAAGATGGAAGATAAAGATGCAAAGATGATAAAGAACGTATACAGACGTATTGATATTAATAATCTTCGTGCTACAGATAATAAGGATCAGCTTCTTGAGCAGTATCCTGACCTTGCAGAGACTAAAGTTTATGTAATCCGAAGCGGTCAGAGTGATACTAAGCTTGCAGCGTTCCAGGAAATGTTTGAATCTGCCGGATATACATATGAGGAATACGAATATGATAATTCCAGAATCAATGTAAGTCAGAGTACCGGAAAAGCAGCATACAATATTCCTGTATATTATACGCTTGAAGAAGATGGACTTGTTGTAGATATTCCAATGGAAGAGATTGTATATGACAAGAAATATCCAATAACTTATCTTACACCACTTCCTTTCTTCGGAGCAGCAGGAAAAGAAGAAACAGGATATTTATTTGTTCCGGATGGTTCCGGTGGTATTATTAACTTTAATAATGGTAAAGTTAACCAGGCAGCTTATTATAACCAGTTATATGGCGCAGACCTTGCAATAACAAGAGAAGCAATTGTTGATGAGAGTGAAGTAAGTTATCCTCTTATCGGAATGGCTAAGAGCGATGGTTCATATCTCTGTGCTATAGAAGAAGGCAGTTCATATGCCATTGTTGAAGGTGATGTATCAGGAAGATTCAATTCTTATAACTCAGTTAAGTTCACATACACCATGTTACATGGTGAAAATATGGATATATCAGGAAAGTCTGATGTTACTGTAAGAACTTATGAGAGAAGCCTTCCTAAAGAACATTTAAAACAGAGATATTTGTTCCTTGATACAGACAATTACGTTGATATGGCTACAGCTTACAGAGAGTATCTTATGAGAACATACTCTGATTCACTTGGTGATAAGACAGAAGAAGGAGTTTCTGTAGTTGTAGACTTTATCGGTGGAGTTGACAGTAAGGATCATGTTATGGGTGTTCCTGTAACTAAAGATCTTCCGCTTACAAAGTTTGAAGATGCAGAAGCAATTACTTCAGATCTCGTTGCAAGTGGAATCGAAAATATGACTGTCAAATATTCCGGATGGAGCAATGGTGGAATTCATGGTTCAACAACACAGAAAGTTAAACTCAGCAAAAAGCTTGGCGGAAAGAAAGACCTCAAGTCATTTGTTGATACAGCAAAAAATGCCGGTGTAGAAGTATTCATGGATTCTAATTACCAGCTTGTATATAAGAACGGATTATTTGATAAGTATAGTGTCAACAGAGATACTTGTAAGTATGTAAGCAGAGAGATTGTAGAGATTCCATATTACAGTCCTATCTATTTCTCAGAGATGGAAGAGGAATATACATATTATCTTGCAAGACCTGTGATTGCAATGAAGAGTGTTGACAGCGTATACAACTATGTTAAGAATATAGGCGTTGATAACATATCATTAGGGGACATATCATCAGAGCTTAGTGCTGATTACAATTATAAGAAGCATGTTTCAAGAGAAGCTATGATGAATATGATAACCGAAAAGTATAAGGAGTTAGCCGGAAACGGAGCAAAAGTAATGGCATCTTCTGATTACTTTTACAATATTCCGTATGCTGATGTAGTAACAAATATGGTTCTCAGTAACAAGAGCTTCAACATTGTTGACGAAACCATTCCTTTCTATCAGATAGCATTACACGGAATTGTTAATTACACAGCAGAATCACTTAATCTTTCACAGAATGCAGAAGAAACTTTCTTAAAATCTGCAGAGCTTGGTGCAAATCTTTATTATACTTTAACTGAGGAGTCAGCACAGATACTTCAGGATACCAAGTATACAGAGTATTTTGCTACTGAGTACGATTTATGGAAGGATACAATAGTTGAAAATTACACAAGATTTGCTAAGGATTTCAGCGGAATAGGTGATGAATACATTACCGGTCATGAAAAAATTGCTGAAGATGTATATGCTACAGAGTATTCCGATGGAACGAGAGTTATTGTTAATTACAACTTTGATTCATTTGATTACAATGGAACAGAGATTCCTGCCAGAGATTATGTAGTGGAAGGAGGTAATAACTAATGAAGAAAAAGAAAATGACACTTGCTACTAAAAATGCAATAGCCGGTTATTTATTCATTCTTCCATTCATAATTGGTTTCCTGGCATTCATGGTTTTACCATTATTCCAGTCACTGAGAATGAGTTTTTCGGAGGTAACCGTTGATCCGTCAGCAGGTGGATTTACAATGGTGTTTGCAAATCTTAAGAATTACAACGAAGTAATTAATATAGATCCGGATTTCAAGATACTTCTTATCGAAAACCTTAGAGGAATGCTTCTTGACCTCCCGGCAACACTTATATTCAGTTTCTTTGTTGCATTACTGTTAAACCAGACTTTCAAAGGACGTGGATTCGTCAGAGCAATATTCTTTATGCCGGTTATTCTTTCATCCGGTGTAATTGTAGGACTTGAGTATAATAACGAAATGCTTGCAAGTATGAAAGACGTTATTCAGGAAACGACGAATGCTTCAAGTATTACAACAGTACTTCAGGATATGCTTGTAACGGACGGAACGCAGTCCGGAGAATTGTTCCAGTTTGTATTTGACCTTATTGACCATATCTATGATATAGCGATTCAGTCAGGTATACAGATTATTATATTCCTTTCAGGACTTCAGACGATTTCAGTAAGTATGTTTGAAGCTGCTAAGATCGAAGGATGTACTGCATGGGAATGTTTCTGGAAGATTACACTTCCAATGGTAAGCTCTTTGATCCTTGTAAATGTTATTTATACAATCATTGATTACTTCTGTCGTTCAGATAATGAGGTAATGGATTACATATCAACATCTATGATTTCAAAGATGCAGTATGATTTAAGTGCAGCGATGGCTTGGATTTACTTTGCTTGTTGTTTGGTGATTATCGGAATCATCTCGCTAATAATTTCGAAGAGGGTGTACTATTATGAGTAAAAAGAGAGAAAAATGGCAGGCCTTTATGGAACGCAACAGGAAATCCAATGGATATCTTCTTAGAAAAACTGTTTTTAATATCGGTTATAAGATATGCCGCGCGGTACTGATATTTGGTTTGTGTTTCCTTATTGTTCAGCCGTTACTTAACAAAGTATCATTAAGTTTCATGGCAGAGCAGGACTTATATGATTCAACAATAGTAAATATACCACGTAATTTCACTACTTCATCTTACAAATTGGCATCAGATTTGATGGATTATTGGAAAGCACTTGGTACAACAACTGTTATCAGTTTGATTGTAAGTTTATTCCAGGTTGCGGCAGCAACACTTGTTGGTTATGGTTTTGCAAGATATAAGTTCCCATTTAAGAACTTCTGGTTCTTCATGGTAATCCTTGTTATCATTGTTCCGCCACAGACAATCATGGCTCCGCTTTACCTTAACTTTACTTACTTTGATCCGTTAGGATTGTTTTCACTTGTAACAGGAAAGCCTATTAACCTTATTAACACAATAATTCCATATCTTCTTATGTGTTTTGGTTGTATGGGACTTAAGAGTGGTCTTTACATATACCTTATAAGACAGTTCTTTAGAAATGTTCCTAAGGATATAGAAGAAGCTGCTTATGTTGATGGTTGTGGAAAGTTTAAGACATTCTACAGAATTATGCTTCCTGATGCAAAACCTATTATTACTTCCTGTTTCCTGTTTGCTTTCGTTTGGCAGTGGACGGATAAGTTCTATGCACAGATGTTCTTAAGAAAGTATACATTACTTTCTACACAGCTTTCAGGACTTTCAGGAGCACTTGATGCATTTATTAAAAATGCAGGTATTGCTGAAAAGGCAACTCAGGCATATTCATCAGCAATAGTTGCAACCGGTACACTGATGACTATTATTCCGCTTCTTGTAATATATGTATTTGCACAGAAGGGATTTGTAGAGAGTCTTAGTCAGTCCGGAATTAAGATGTAGCACATTAATAATATTTATATATAATGTGAAAAAACGCGATAGCGAATATTTTAAAGGAGGAAATTAAATTGAGAAAAAACAAAAAATGGTTAGCTTTAGGGCTTGCCGTAGTTGTTGCAATGGCTACACTTTGTGGTTGTGGCGGAGGTGATGATCCGAAACCGGAAAATACACCTACAACTAATGAAAATGGTCAGGAGAACCCGGATAACCCGGATTCAGGTTCCAGTCTTAAGACATATGATGATCTTGGAGGAATGGAAATCACAGTAGGTGACTGGTATTCATCTGAAGAGGAAGATCTTTCCACAACATATGCGGAAGAAACAAGTAATTACAGACAGCAGATATTTGACCAGTATAACTTTACTCTTACAAGAAAGAGTATAGCTGCATGGGTTGATATGCCTACTAAATTTACAACAGAAGTAATGAGTGGTAACCCATCTGTTGATATCTGGTATTTATATCAGACAGATGTTTCACAGCCACTTAAGAATAATCTTTTATATGATTTAAGTACAGTTAAGACTGTAGATTTCTCAGAGGAGAAATGGAATCAGCAGGTTAAAGAGCTTATGACATACAAAGGCGGAATCTATGGTATGTCAACAGAGCTTGAGCCAAGAGCAGGTATCTTCTATAACAAGAAGCTTTTTGAAGATGCAGGTATTGATCCTGAAGAGCCATATGACCTTCAGGCAAGCGGAGAGTGGACATGGGATAAGTTTGAAGAGTATTGTAAGAAACTTACTCAGGATACTGATAACGACGGTGTAACAGATATCTATGCTATGGCTTCATTCTCTAAAGACTACTTCAAACTTTGTGCTGTTACTAACGGAGCACAGTTTGTTACAAGAGATGCAGATGGTAAATACCAGAATGCAACAGGAACACAGAACTTCATTGATGCTATGAACTGGGGTGTAAGCCTTATCGAGAACAAGTATATCATGCCTGATCCGGATGGAGCTGCATGGGATTGGTTCATTACAGCATTCCGTGATGGTGAATGTGCAATGCAGGCTGCAGAAGTTTACACAGTTGGTTCATTTGCTGAATCAATGGAAGATGAGTTTGGATTCGTTATGTTCCCTGCAGGACCTAACGGAAAAATGGCTACTGTACCACTTGATAATATAGTAGTAGTTCCTAACATTGAGTATTCTGATCCTGAATATGTTGACAAGATTATGTTTGCATATAACCTTTATACAGAGACAACTCCGGGTTACTCACTTGATGATGCTTGGAAGCAGACATACTATGCACAGTTCACAGACACAAGAGCAGTTGATGAGACACTTTCTCTTATGCGTGAAGATGAGCACAGAATTCTTGACTACCAGTCAATGATTCCTGATACAGATTACGGCGATTTTACATATACAGTATATGCACTTCAGGCAACTCCTCAGGAGCAGCTTGAAGAGATGACTCCAAAGTGGGATGGTAAAATTGCAAAAGCTAACGAAGATTAATATATAATAATAATTACAGAGAGGCTGTAACTTTTCCAAATAATGATTATGTTACAGCCTCTTTAATATAATTAAATGTGAGGTTTCGGATATGTTGAGTCTTAAAGAAAAATATAAAGATTATTTCCAGGTTGGTGCTGCGGTAAACAGCGACACAGTTGTAAAAGAAGGACATATTATAAAAGAGCATTTTGATACAATAACATGTGAAAACACCATGAAATTTGGTGAGATATACAAAGAAAACGGTGCATATGATTTTGCCGACCCTGATATTGTGTATAATTTTGCAAAAGATAATAACTTGAAAATGCGTGGTCACAATTTTGTGTGGCATAATCAGACTCCGCGTCATATTTTTGATAAAAGTGCGGATGAAGTAAGAGATATACTTAAAAATCATATCCTTACCATGCATGACAGATACGGTGAGTGTATTACATGCTGGGATGTATTAAATGAATGTATAGAAGATAAAACAGACGGATATCTCAGAAAAAGTATTTGGCTTGATAAGTTTGGTGAGGATTATCCTAAACAGGTATTTGCCATTGCCAGAGAAAATCTGCCTAAGGATGTTCAGTTGTTTTATAATGATTATAATGAATATGTTCCGGAGAAGCGCGATAAGATTGTAAGACTTATAAAGAGTATAAATGATGAGGATAAGCTTGTTGACGGCGTAGGCCTTCAGTGTCATGTGAATCTTTATTATCCTACGCTTGATCTTGTTAAGGAAGCCATCGAATTATATGCTTCTCTCGGATTAAGAATACATGTTACTGAAATGGATTTATCTCATTTCAGATTTGAGGATCAGACGGTTCTTGAGAAACCTGATGAAAAACTTGTAGAGAAACATGCAAAACTTTACGGAGAATACTTTGCATTGTTCAGAGAGTACAAGGATTATATTGATAATGTAACATTATGGGGAGTTTCTGACAGATATACCTGGCTTGATTATTTCCCTGTAAGAAACAGAAAAAACTGGCCGCTTTTATTTGACGAGGAAGGTAATAAAAAACAGGCATTTTATGAGGTTATGGACTTTTAATATAATTTGATATGGTTAACGGAGGAATGCTTATTATGGAAAAGTATCAGGATGAATCCCTGTCATTTGAGGAACGTGCAAAAGACCTTGTTTCTAAAATGACATTAGAAGAGAAAGTGTACCAGACTTTACATGGTGCTCCTGAAATAGAAAGACTGGGTGTAAAATCATACAATTATTGGAATGAGGCACTTCATGGTGTTGCAAGAGCAGGTGTTGCTACTGTATTTCCACAGGCCATAGGACTTGCCGGAACATTTGATGAGGATTTTATTGAAGAAGTAGCTGACTGCATATCTACAGAGGGACGTGCAAAGTATAACATTCAGCAGAAGTATGGTGATACAGATATTTATAAGGGACTTACATTCTGGTCACCGAACGTTAATATATTCAGAGACCCAAGATGGGGAAGAGGACATGAGACATTTGGTGAAGATCCGTATCTTACATCAAGACTTGGCGTGAGATTTGTTAACGGTATACAGGGTCATGATAAGAAGTATCTTAAAGCGGCTGCGTGTGCAAAGCATTTTGCAGTTCATTCAGGACCTGAAGATGAAAGACATAGCTTTAATGCAATTTCGACAAAACAGGATATGAGAGAAACATATCTTCCGGCATTCAAAGCATGTGTAAAAGAAGCAGATGTTGAGGTTGTTATGGGTGCTTACAACAGAACAAATGATGAACCGTGCTGCGGAAGTAAAACTCTGCTTTCAGATATCTTAAGAGGTGAATGGGGCTTTAAGGGACATGTAACATCGGATTGCTGGGCCATAAAAGACTTCCACGAATTCCATATGGTGACAAATACCCCTGAAGAATCGGTTGCACTTGCTATGAATAATGGCTGTGACTTAAACTGCGGCAATATCAACGGTAAGCTTTTAAAGGCTGTGGAGCAGGGACTTATAACAGAAGAAACCATAACAAAATCAGTTGAAAGATTATTTGTAACAAGAATGAAACTCGGTATGTTTGACAGTAAGGATAAGGTTTCGTTTAATGATATTCCGTATGAAGTTGTAGATTGTAAGGAGCATCAAGAACTTAATCTACTTGCGGCAAAGAAGAGTATATGTCTGCTTAAAAACGATAATATACTTCCGCTCGACATATCTAAGATAAAAACAATCGGAGTTGTCGGACCTAATGCTAATAACAGAAGATCGCTTGTCGGCAACTACGAAGGAACAGCTTCAGAATACATAACAATACTTGAAGGTATTAAAGAATACGTTGGAGACGACGTTCGTGTTATGTATTCCGAAGGTTGTCATATATGCAGAGACCGTATATCAGGCCTTGCATATGATAACGACAGAACTGCTGAGGCAAAAGCTGTTGCAGAAGTATCTGACGTAATAATTGCATGTTTTGGACTTGATCCAAGCCTTGAAGGAGAAGAAGGAGATCAGGGAAATGAATTTGCGAGTGGTGACAAACCTAATATCGATTTCCCTGGTATACAGGCAGATGTGCTTAAGGCATTATACGAAAGTGGTAAGCCTGTGATCCTTGTTAATCTTTCGGGAAGTGCGCTTTCATTTGCATGGGCAGAAAAACATTTGCCGGCTATTATACAGGGATGGTATCCGGGAGCGCAGGGCGGACGTGCCATGGCACAGATACTGTTTGGAAAAGCTAATCCGGAAGGAAAGCTTCCTGTAACATTTTATAAAACATCTGAGGAGCTTCCTGATTTTAAGGACTATTCCATGAAGGGAAGAACATACAGATATATGGAGAATGAGGCTCTTTATCCATTCGGATACGGAAAGAGCTACACAGATTATGAACTTAGTGATGTGTCAGCTGATAATACTGATATTACACCTGACGGTAATATTACAATTACTGCTGCGCTTTCAAACACAGGTGATTATGATGGTGCGGAAACCGTTCAGGTATATGTAAAATGCATGAAAGACGATGCGCCAAACTATCAGCTTAAAGGACTTAAAAAACTTAGTCTTAAATCAGGAGAGAAGGCTACTGTAAACATAACACTTACACCGGACAGTTTTGCTTTATATAATGAAGACGGGGTTAAGATACTTAACAGCGGTGCATATAAAGTGTATGTCGGAACATCTCTCCCCGATGCGAGAAGTATAGAGCTTACCGGTAAAAAGCCTGTATGTATTAACATGACATATAGCGGACCGGACACGGAGATATCTGAATAAAAGGAGATTATCGTAAAATGAATGAATTTGAGAAATGCTGGCTTAATTATAACAGGGCAGATATTGTGCCTGAATACATAAAGCAGATAGATACCGTAATATGTGAATCAAATAGTCATATAGCAGAAAATGCAGTGAACGAAGTTTGCATTGCAATGAAGGACATTTACGGAATTGAGATCAACCGTGCATCATCAGACAAGACAAACGGAAGCATCATTTTGAAAATATTTGATGAAAATGATCAGAAGTATGCAGGAACATTTACACCTGATAAAGAAGGATATGTTATATATTTTGTTAAAGAAAATAATAATATAATTGTGGCTTCTGCTTCTGATGCAGGCGTTCTTTATGGTGTGTTCAGACTTTTCAGAGAACTGATAATACACGGTATGTCAGAAGATATGCTGATATGTGAGAATCCTCAGATTCCTTTCAGAATGATTAATCACTGGGACAATATGGCAGGAGATATCGAGAGAGGATATTCAGGTAATTCATTCTTTTATGATGACTATAAAATAATAATTGACGACAGAACAAAGATGTATGCAAGACTTATGTCATCTGTCGGTATAAATGCTATAACCATAAACAATGTAAATGTACATAAGATTGAGACAGAGCTTATTACAGATACATATCTTTCAGAGGTGAAGCAGATAAGTGACATATTCAATTCTTATGGAATAAAACTTTATCTCAGCATTAATTTTGCGGCGCCTATGGAGCTTTCGGACATAGATAACTGTGATCCGTTAAATGAAGACGTTGTTGCCTGGTGGGAAAAGGCAACAGCGCATATATATGAGATTATTCCGAATTTCGGAGGATTTCTTGTGAAGGCTGATTCCGAGGGAAGACCGGGTCCGTTTACATACGGAAGAACGCACGCTGAGGGTGCAAATATGCTTGCAAGAGTTATAAAACCTTACGGCGGTATAGTTGTGTGGAGATGTTTCGTATATAACTGCAGACAGGACTGGCGTGACAGAAAGACAGACAGGGCAAGAGCAGGATATGATAATTTTGCCGGACTTGACGGACAATTTGAAGACAATGTAATACTTCAGATAAAGAACGGACCGATGGATTTCCAGATAAGAGAACCTGTTTCACCATTGTTTGGAGGACTTAAGGCTACAAATATATTCCTTGAATTCCAGATTGCACAGGAATATACGGGACAGCAGATAGACATTTGCTATCTTGTTCCTATGTGGAAAGAAGTACTCGACTTTAACACATATGCAACAGAAACAGCGACAGTAAAAAATATTGTATCAGGTAAAGAATACGGTAATGCAGTCTGTGGTATTGCAGGTGTTACAAACACCGGAAATGATTCCAACTGGACAGGACATGACTTTTCAGCAGCTAATCTGTATGGCTTTGCACGACTTTGTTTTAATCCGGAACTTAGTTCAGAGGAAATCGCAAAAGAGTGGGCAGCTATTACATATAAAGATGATTTAGTAAGAAAAAATGTATATGAAATAATCATTGATTCCAGAAGTACTTATGAAAAGTACACATCACCACTCGGAATAGGATGGATGGTTAATCCTAACAGTCATTACGGTCCGTTTGTAGACGGATACGAATATGACAGATGGGGAACTTATCACAGAGCTGACAGGAACGGTATCGGACAGGACAGAACAGTAAAATATGGTACGGGATATACGGCTCAGTATAATGAACCGTGGGCAACCAGATATGAAAATGTCGAAACGACACCTGAGGAGCTTTTGTTATTCTTCCATTACACAAAATATGATTATGTTCTTTCAACCGGAAAGACACTTATACAGCACATTTATGATACACATTTTGAAGGTGTGGATGAAATAAATGTAATGATTGATAAGTGGAAAGAAGTAAAAGGACTTGTAGATGATAAAATCTATGAAAGAGTTTATGAAAGAATGAACAGACAGCTTTACAATGCTACAGAGTGGTGTGACAGAGTAAATACTTACTTCTACAGAATGAGTGGAATAAGTGATGAAAAAGGACGAACGATTTATTAAACATATAGTATAAATTAAAGTCAAATTGTACATCATTTCTAATGTAAAAACATTAGGAGGATGTATGATATGGCACAATACAAGGTTGAAATATGCGGAGTAAACACTTCGACACTTCCGCTTCTTAAAAACGAAGAAAAGGAAGAGATGTTTAACAGAATTCATGCGGGAGATACTGCTGCAAGAGACGCATATATAAAAGGAAATCTCAGACTTGTGCTTAGTATCATACAGAGATTTGCAGGTGGTACGGAAGATGTGGATGATTTATTTCAGATTGGTTGTATAGGGCTTATGAAGGCGATAGACAATTTTGATGTGACACAGCAGGTGAAGTTTTCCACATATGCAGTACCGATGATTATCGGCGAGATACGCAGATATCTTCGGGATAACAATTCAATACGTGTGAGCAGATCCATAAGAGATATTGCCTACAAAGCAGTATACGCCAAAGAAAATTTGAGAAAGAAAATGGACAAGGAGCCTACCATAGAAGATATTGCAGGGGCGATTGATCTTCCTCCTGAGGAGGTTATATATGCGCTTGATGCGATTCAGTCTCCCTTGTCGCTCTATGAACCTGTATATTCAGAAGGCGGAGATACTCTGTATATAATGGATCAGATAAGTGACAAGAAAAATAAAGAAGAAAACTGGATTGAAGAGCTTGCTGTAAAGGAAGCACTATCAAGGCTTAATGCAAGAGAACAGTCCATTATAAATCTCAGGTATTTTTATGGAAAAACACAAATGGAAGTTGCGGATGAGATTCATATATCTCAGGCCCAGGTATCGAGGCTTGAGAAAAATGCACTAAAAAACATGAAAGAATACCTGAAACAGAAGTAGAGCATATAGTGCATGCGGCATATATTAGTAATAAAAAAGCATTAGGGGCTGCTATGCGTATATGTGATTTGAAAAAGAAAGAAGTTATAAATATTTGTGACGGACAGAGAATTGGGTGTATAATAGATGTGGAATTTGATTTGTGTAACTGTTGTATAACCCACATAATAGTTCCGGGTCCGTGCAAAATGTTTGGAATGTTTGGCAGAGAGGAAGAGTATGTTATTTCTGTCTCATGCATAAAACAGATTGGCTCCGATGTTGTACTTGTGGAAGCCAATCTGGAAAAATGTCTTAACAAATGTAAATGGCTTTGAAAGGAGATTACATAATGAAATGTCCATATTGCGGAGAAGCAGACACAAGGGTTATTGACTCAAGACCTGTAAATGAGCATGCCTCCATACGAAGAAGAAGACAATGTGATAAATGCGAGAAGAGATTTACAACATATGAAAAGGTGGATACAATTCCGCTTCTTATTGTAAAAAAAGATATGACAAGAGAGGCTTATGACCGTTCTAAGATAGAGAAGGGTGTATTTAAGTCTTGTCATAAGAGACCTATTCCAACAGATAAAATAAATGAAACTGTAGATAATATCGAAAATGAAATATTCAATCTTGATTATAAAGAAGTATCCAGTAATGATATTGGAGAAATAGTAATGAAGCATCTCAAAAAGCTTGATGCCGTGGCATATGTAAGATTTGCTTCTGTATACAGGGAATTTAAGGATGTTAGTACGTTTATGGAGGAAATTAAAAAAATACTTGATTCCTGATGAGCTTAGTGATAGTCTTTAATTAGATTCTGATTAACTGATATCTGATTATTCTATTATTTATTCGTTTATTTAATTCCATATTTTTATTCAGGTTTAACTTGGAGGAATATATGTTTTGCAAGTCTTATTGTGCTGTCCTTATAGGAGTTAAGGCACAGATTGTACAGGTTGAAGCTGATGTTAGTGATGGCCTGCCTATATTTCATATGGTAGGCTATCTTGGTTCTGAGGTGAAGGAGGCCTCTGACAGAGTAAGAAGCGCCATAAAAAATACCGGATATAGGTTTCTGCCGAAGCGTATTACTGTTAATTTTGCACCTGCTGATATAAGAAAAGCAGGAACTGCATTTGACCTTGCGTGCGCAATGGCACTTATGGGAGCATTTGGGTATACAGATACTGTTTTGTATTCTGAGACTCTATTTGTCGGAGAATTAAGTCTTGACGGAAGGATTAATGGGATACAGGGTATACTTCCATTTGTTTTGGCAGCAAAGAATAATGGGTTTAAGTATTGCTTTGTTCCGAGGGAGAACATAGGTGAAGCGCTTATGATAAATGATATTGCAGTCATAGGTGTAAGTTCGCTTAAAGAAGTATGTGACATTATCAACAGCCATATACCAAAAGAATGTATCAGCTATGGCGAAGAACAAAAAGAGTCTGTTTCAGAAGATTCAGCAGATATGTTTTTGTCTGATATAGTTGGACAGGAACATGTTAAAAGAGCTGCAATTATCGCGGCTGCGGGAAGACATAATATTCTTATTATAGGTAGTCCCGGAACCGGAAAAACCATGCTTGCCGAGAGACTTCCGTTTATTATGCCGCCACCGGATGATGATGAAAGACTTGAGATATCTGTTATATCAAGCATATGTGACAGTGAATACACGGTAACTGGTATAAGACCGTTTCGTTCGCCACATTTTACTATTACTCCGTCCGGACTGCTTGGTGGCGGAAAAGGGTTGTTGCCCGGAGAGATATCACGAGCTCATAATGGAATATTATTTCTTGATGAGTTGACGGAGTTTAAGAGAGAAACTCTTGAACTTTTGAGGCTTCCGCTTGAGTCGGGGCATGTAGCACTTGCAAGAAATTCAAGGATTATCAATTATCCGAGTAATGTCATGCTTATAGGTGCCATGAATCCGTGTCCGTGCGGATATTATCCTAATATTAACCGGTGTCGGTGCAGTCAGAGCCAGATAAAAAGATATCTTGGAAAAATAAGTCATGCATTTCTTGAGAGGTTTGACATAATAATTGAAACAGAAAGTGTAAGTGTTTCAAATCTTATTGAAAAAAGCAAAATGGATATAACAACTGCTGATAAGAATAGACATGACGGGATAATAAAGGAAAATATTAAAGCAGCATATAATATTCAAAAAGAAAGATATACTAATTCATCTGTAAAATATAATTCAGATCTTAATAGTACAGATATAAAAAGTTACTGCCATCTTACAAGTGACTGCGAAGAGCTTCTTGGCGATGTGTATGAGGAGTGGGGACTCAGTGCAAGAACCCGTAACAGAATAGTAAAAGTTGCAAGGACGATAGCAGACTATGAAGGATGCAGGGATATAGATGTTAATCATTTGAATGAAGCAATATTTTACAGAAAAACAGAATATTCCCTATGGAATAAGAAAGGGGATATGGTATGGAATTAACAGAGAATGAATATTGGTACTGGTTTGTTAATATAAGCAGGGTAGGACGTATTACAAGGAACCGACTTCTTTCTATATATAAGTGTCCCAAGAATTTATTTCACGCGGATGCAAAAGAGATAAAATCCTACAAGTGGCTTACAGAGGCACAGAAAAATAATATAATTATTAAGGATGTTGATGCAGTAAAAAAAGGGTACATGTATTTAAAACAAAAGAACATTCATTTCACACATGTTAATTCTCCGTTATATCCTGACAGACTTATGAATATTTTGGACAAACCTCATGTATTATATTATAAAGGGATGGATATCAATAGCACTAATAATACAGTTGCCATAGTAGGTTCAAGAAGATGCTCGGAATACGGAAGAAGAACGGCATATAATATAGCCCGTGAACTTGCCGGATGTGGTATAGATGTTATTAGCGGACTTGCATATGGTATTGACAGTGCAGCACATAAAGGATGTTTAGAAGGAAATGGAATGACGCATGCAATTCTAGGATGTGGAGTTAATGTATGTTATCCTCAGAGTAATATTGAATTATATATGAACATTTTAGATAAAGGCAGCGTTATATCCGAATATCATCCGGATGCAGGACCGTTAGCTGGATATTTTCCTGAGCGAAACCGTCTTATATCAGGGCTATCGGATGTGCTTGTTATTGTCGAAGCAGGAGAAAAAAGCGGCTCTCTTATAACCGTTGACTGTGCGCTTGAGCAGGGAAAGGATATACTTGCAGTGCCGGGAAGAATAGATGATGTGTTTAGTAAAGGGTGCAACGAACTCATAAAGATGGGAGCACAGTTATATAGTAATATAAATGATATATTTGATTATTTGGATAGAACAAAAATTCAATGTAAATGTGAAAAAAATCAAAATAAAAATATTTTTCTTGCCACTGAAGAAAAAATGTTGTATGCTAATTTGTGTTTTGAGCCTAAACATATTAATGTTATAGCAAAAGAATCGGACATGGATATTGAACAGGCTATAAGAGTTATATTTAACCTTGAACGTAAAAAGATTATAAGACAGACAACCGTCAATTGTTATGTAAAAGTTTAAATCAGGAGTTGGGTATATGGGTAACAATCTTGTCATAGTTGAGTCTCCGGCAAAAGCAGAAACAATTAAAAAGTTCTTAGGTAAGAATTATGAAGTAGTTGCATCGAACGGACATATTAGGAATTTCCCTAAAAGTAGTCTCGGAATTGATGTCGATAATGATTTTGAACCTAAGTATATAACTATAAGGGGTAAGGGTGAACTTCTTGCAAGTCTCAGAAAGGCTGTGAAGAAGGCTGATAAAGTATACCTTGCAACCGACCCGGACCGTGAAGGGGAAGCTATATCCTGGCACCTTATGGAGGCACTTAAGTTAAATGACAAGTCAACTAAACGTATTACATTTAATGAGATAACTAAGACAGCCGTAAAGCAGTCTATTAAGCAGGCCAGAGAGATAGATATGGATCTTGTTAACTCTCAGCAGGCAAGAAGAATGTTAGACAGAATGATTGGCTATAAGATA
This sequence comes from Lachnospiraceae bacterium, assembly GCA_015057375.1. GTDB lineage: Bacteria > Bacillota > Clostridia > Lachnospirales > Lachnospiraceae > V9D3004. Next base: position 3,882 of record SVEM01000024.1, on the reverse strand, counting down.
AGTCCGTTGTTATGGGAAAAAGTAAAACGAGGTTTAAGTGCAGGTCGTGTACAGTCGGTAGCTCTTCGTATTATTTGCGACAGAGAAAAAGATATTAATTCATTTATACCATCAGAGTACTGGAATATTGATGCAAAGTTTGATGTTAAAGGTGAGAAAAAACCTCTTGTAGCACATTTTTACGGAACAGCGGACGGTAAGATGGTTCCTGATAATAAAGAAAGTGTTGACAGTATTTTAGATGCTGTTAAGGATAAGACATTTGTTGTAAATGATGTTAAGATATCAGAAAGAAGCAAGAAGGCACCTGTACCGTTTACTACGAGTACACTTCAGCAGGAAGCTTCAAAGACGCTTAATTTTTCAACACAAAAGACTATGAGAATTGCTCAGCAGCTCTATGAAGGAGTAGCTGTCAAAGGACATGGGACTGTAGGTCTTATCACTTATCTTCGTACTGATTCTGTAAGAGTATCAGACGAAGCTGACAGATTATGCCGTGAATATGTTGAAGAAAATTACGGAAAAGAATATGTTATTTCCACAGAGAGCAATTCTAAAACCGGTAAAAAAATACAGGATGCACATGAGGCCATAAGACCTACATATGTGGATATAACACCTGCTCAGGTTAAGGACCAGCTTGAAAGAGATCAGTTCAGATTATATCAGCTTATATGGAAAAGATTTGTTGCAAGCAGAATGGAAGCAGCTAAATTTGAGACAAAAAGCATAAAGATTGATTGTGGTGAATACAGATTTACTGCAGCAGCATCCAAGGTTATTTTTTCCGGCTATATGAATGTTTATCAGAATGATGATGACAAAGAAATATCAGATGTTATTTCTTCAAAGATAGAAAAAGGTATGGAACTTACACTTTCTGATATAGAACCATCTCAGCATTTTACACAGCCACCGGCTCATTTTACAGAGGCTTCACTTGTAAAAACTCTTGAAGAACTTGGTATCGGAAGACCTAGTACTTATGCGCCGACTATTACAACAATTATTGCAAGAAGATATGTTGTAAAAGAGAATAAGAATCTTTATGTTACAGAACTTGGTGAAGTTGTCAATGAAATAATGAATCAAGGTTTTACAAGTATTGTAGACGTTAATTTTACAGCTAACCTTGAAGGTCTTTTAGACTGTGTTGAGGAAGGCACTGTTAATTGGAAAACAGTAGTTAAGAATTTTTATCCGGATCTTATATTAGCTGTAGAAGAAGCTGAGAATAAGCTTGAAAAGATTAAGATAGAAGATGAAGTTTCTGATACAATATGTGAAAATTGCGGAAGAAATATGGTTATCAAATACGGTCCGCACGGAAAGTTTCTTGCTTGTCCGGGATTTCCGGACTGCCGTAATACGAAACCATATTTTGAAAAGACAGGAGTTGCGTGTCCTGATTGTGGCGCTGATATTGTTATTAAGAAGACGCAAAAGGGAAGAAGATATTACGGATGTATCAATAATCCTGAGTGTGGCTTTATGTCATGGCAGGCACCATCAGGCAAACTCTGCCCTGAGTGTGGAAAGATGCTATTGAAAAAAGGCACAATGCTTGCTTGTATGGATAACGTATGTGGATATAAAGAAAAAGAATAGTACAGGAGATTTGTTTTATGAGTGTTGAGTTATTAGACAAAATCAGAAAATTTAATAGATTGCTTCATAGCAATACAGCCAATAAGTTTATGTTTAACGATATATGTGCTGTACTGAGTGATGTTCTTATGTCCAACACTCTTGTTATATCAAAAAAAGGTAAAGTACTTGGTATTCATACAAGGGAAGATATAGAAGTAATCAGTATGCTTCTCCCTGATTCTATCGGTATGTTTATTGATAATAATCTTAATGAGAGATTCCTTAATGTTTTATCAACTATGGAGAATATTAGTCTTATGACATTCGGTTTATCTGAACAGGGTAATGAAGAGTATGAGGCTATTATTGTTCCGATTAATATAGCAGGGGAAAGACTTGGAACATTATTTGTTTATAGAAAGTACGACAGATACGATATAGATGATATTATAGTCAGTGAATACGGAACAACTGTTGTCGGACTTGAGATGCTTCGTTCTGTAAAAGAGGAAGATGCAGAAGTATCAAGAAAGAGACAGACCATAAAGGCGGCAATGGGAACCTTGTCTTATTCAGAGATTGAGGCAATAGGACATGTATTTAATGAATTGCCTGATAAAGAAGGATTGCTCGTTGCCAGTAAGATAGCTGAGAGAGTGGGCATTACACGTTCTGTTATAGTTAATGCACTTAGGAAACTTGAAAGTGCAGGAGTAATAGAATCACATTCGTCAGGAATGAAGGGTACATACATAAAAGTTCTTAATGATGATATATTTGCAGAATTAAAAAAGTAAAAATTAAGTCTTGATATTCATATACTGTTATGCTAAAATATAGCAGTATTTGTAAAAATCACATACATGGACTGTATGATTGGTGTCTGTATATTTGCTTTACGCGGTAAATATCAGAAGATTATATGGGTTGATATGTATGGAAGAATAATAACCATATGGAGGTAAAGAAAATGAGCGTTATTTCAATGAAACAGTTACTCGAGGCAGGTGTTCATTTCGGACATCAGACAAGAAGATGGAACCCTAAGATGGCAGAGTATATATACACAGAGAGAAATGGTATATATATTATCGATCTTCAGAAGTCAGTAGGCAAAGTTGATGAAGCTTACAACGCAATCAAAGACATTGTTGCTGATGGTGGTAAAGTTCTTTTTGTTGGAACAAAGAAGCAGGCACAGGATTCTGTTAAGACAGAGGCTGAGCGTTGCGGTATGTACTATGTTAACGAGAGATGGTTAGGTGGTATGCTTACTAACTTCAAAACTATCCAGGCAAGAATCAAGAGACTTAAGGCTATTGAGAAGATGTCAGAAGACGGAACTTTTGATGTTCTTCCTAAGAAAGAAGTTATCGAGATTAAGAAAGAATGGGAAAAGCTTGAGAAGAACCTTGGCGGAATCAAAGATATGAAGCAGATTCCGGATGCTATCTTCATCGTTGACCCTAAGAAAGAGAAGATCTGTGTTCAGGAAGCACATATTCTTGGTATTCCACTTATCGGTATTGCAGATACTAACTGTGATCCTGAGGAACTTGATTTTGTAATTCCTGGTAACGACGATGCTATTCGTGCTGTAAAACTTATCGTATCTAAGATGGCAGATGCTGTTATTGAAGCTAACGAAGGTGTTTCAATGGCAGATGACGTTGTTGAAGAGGAAGTTGTAGAAGCAGCAGAAGAAGTAGTTGAAGAAGTAGCTGAATAATTTGTTTTTTATATAAGGAGAGATATATTATGGCTATTACAGCAGGTATGGTAAAAGAATTAAGAGAATTAACAGGCGCAGGTATGATGGACTGTAAAAAAGCTCTTACAGAAACAAACGGCGATATGGACGCAGCTGTAGAAGTATTAAGAAAAAGCGGTGCAGCTAAAATGGAAAAGAAAGCCAGCAGAATTGCAGCAGAAGGTATTGCACGTGTAGCTACAAACGATACAGAGGCAGTTGTAGCTGAAGTAAACTCTGAAACAGACTTCGTTGCTAAGAATGAAGTATTCCAGGAGTTTGTACAGGTGGTTGCTGACAATGCACTTGCATCAGGTTTAAACGGTGGAGCAAACGGAGAAGACGTTGAGGCAGTTCTTGCTTTGAATGGTCTTCAGGATCTTTTAGTTGAGAAGACAGCTACTATCGGAGAAAAATTATCTTTCCGTAGATTTGCAAGAGTATCCGGTGATTGCGTATCTACTTATATTCACGCAGGCGGAAAAATCGGTGTTTTGGTTGCAGCTACAGGAGCAAATGGTGCTGCTGAGAAGGAAGCT
>SVEM01000023.1 GCA_015057375.1 Lachnospiraceae bacterium | reverse complement strand
ACTTTTACAGACCTTGGTCTGCTCTGGCTTTCGTTCTCGTTTTTACTTCTTAAAGGTTACGAGGTTGTTTAATTCAAACCTTTTGGTTTGCTTCCTCTGAAAATTGTCTCGAATTTTCAAGGTTGTCTAATTATCCGATTTTCAAGGTTCTGCTTCGCTGTCCGCACTTTTGCTTCCCGCTTTTAGTGCGTCAGCAAGATATATATTATCACTCTGCATCTGCATTGTCAACACTTTTTTTCAAAAAATTTATTAGACGATAAAGCCTTGATTTTTACAGAAAAATATCTTCTATATATAGTATAAAAACAATATTAGTTGATTCATTTTAGAGCGTGTTTGTTTATTATAACCAATCTAATATAAATGTCAATATTTTTTTATTTAAAAACAGGAGCTTGTTGTGTCAAGCTCCTGTCTTATTGTAGTTATTCTAATAAAGATTTATTCTTCTGGCTCAGCTTCTGCTGTAACTTCATCTTCTATAATATCAGATGTTTCTACAGTTTCAACTTCCTCTGCCGCAATCTCTTCTGCTGCTGTGAATTCTTCTGCCGCAACAACTTCATTTTCTTCTACAGCATCAAGAATTTCTTCTGACACTTCTACATGAGCTAATGAATCTGTATCAAGCGATACGTCTCTGTATCTCTTCATACCTGTACCGGCAGGTATAAGCTTACCAATGATTACGTTTTCCTTTAGACCAATAAGTGGATCAACCTTACCCTTTATAGCTGCTTCAGTAAGTACCTTTGTTGTCTCCTGGAATGATGCAGCTGAAAGGAATGAATTTGTTGCAAGTGCTGCCTTTGTAATACCGAGCATTACCTGCTTTCCTTCAGGCACTTCGAGTCCTGCTTCTGTAAGTCTCTGAACTTCATCTTCATAATCAAGTGCATCTACCATAGCACCTGGAAGGAAGGATGAATCTCCATTATTTTCAATACGAACTTTCTTAAGCATCTGTCTTACAATGACTTCTATATGCTTGTCATTGATCTCAACACCCTGAAGACGATATACTCGCTGAACTTCCTGAATCATGTAATCCTGAACCGCACGCACACCCTTTATCTTAAGGATATCATGTGGATTAACACTACCTTCTGTAAGTTCATCTCCGGCTTCAAGTTCCTGTCCATCAAGAACTTTAATACGTGATCCATACGGAATAAGGTATGCTTTTGATTCTCCTGTTTCGCTGTTAGTAACAACAACTTCACGTTTCTTCTTTGTATCCTTTATTGCAACTGTACCCGCAAATTCAGAAATTATAGCAAGTCCCTTAGGTTTTCTTGCCTCAAAGAGCTCCTCTACACGAGGAAGACCCTGTGTAATATCGTCACCGGCAACACCACCTGTATGGAATGTTCTCATCGTAAGCTGTGTACCCGGCTCACCGATTGACTGAGCAGCTATAATACCAACAGCCTCACCAACCTGAACAGCGTCTCCGCTTGCCATATTTGCACCGTAACATTTTGCACAGATACCAACATGAGACTTACATGTAAGTATTGTTCTAATCTTAACACTTGCCTTATCGCCCTGCTCAATAATTGCTTTTGTATTCACAATACGTGCAGCACGTTTTGGAGTTATCATATGATTTGCTTTAACAATGATTTCTCCGTCATCATCATATATTGTTTCACAGGAATATCTTCCTGTAATTCTTTCTTCAAGAGTCTCGATAACTTCTTTTCCATCCATGAAGCCCTTAATGGACATTCCACGGATTTCCTCTTCTCCTGCACAACAGTCAACTTCTCTGATGATAAGTTCCTGTGATACATCAACAAGACGTCTTGTAAGGTATCCCGAGTCGGCTGTTCTTAACGCTGTATCTGAAAGTCCTTTTCTAGCTCCGTGCGCTGAAATAAAGTACTCGAGAACGTCAAGTCCTTCACGGAAGTTTGACTTGATAGGAAGCTCAATGGTACGTCCTGATGTGTCGGCCATAAGTCCACGCATACCGGCAAGCTGTTTAATCTGCTTGTCAGAACCACGGGCTCCTGAGTCAGCCATCATGAAGATGTTGTTATATTTATCCATTCCCTTCATAAGAGCATTAGTAATGTCATCATCGGCATTTTTCCAGGTTTCAATTACTGCCTTATAACGTTCTTCTTCTGTAAGAAGACCTCTTCTGAAGTTCTTAGATATTTTTTCTATTGTCTTTTCTGCACCATCAAGGATATCTTTCTTTGCAGCCGGAACAGTCATGTCAGAAATAGAAACTGTCATGGCAGCTTTTGTTGAATACTTGTAACCAAGAGACTTGATTGAATCAAGTATCTCTGCAGTTTTTGTTGCACCATGTGTATTAATGCATTTTTCAAGTATCTGCTTGAGCTGTTTCTTTCCTACATGGAAATCCACTTCTAACTCAAGGAAGTTTTCTTCTTTACTTCTGTCTACAAAACCAAGATCCTGAGTAATAACCTCATTGAAAAGGAATCTTCCAAGAGTTGACTCAATTATTTTTGATTTTGTTTCACCTGCATCATTTACGCCTGTGCGACGAACCTTGATACGTGAATGGAGTGTTATATAGCCATTCTCATATGCAGTAATAGCTTCATTTACATTTTTGAATGCTTTTCCTTCTCCCTCTGCTCCAGGTCTTTCCTGAGTAAGGTAGTATATACCAAGAACCATATCCTGTGAAGGAACTGCTACAGGTCCACCATCAGATGGTTTCAAAAGGTTGTTAGGAGACAACAGAAGGAATCTGCACTCTGCCTGTGCTTCAACCGATAAAGGAAGATGCACAGCCATCTGATCACCATCGAAGTCCGCATTAAACGCTGTACATACAAGCGGATGAAGCTTAATAGCTTTTCCTTCAACAAGTGTAGGCTCAAAAGCCTGTATTCCAAGACGGTGAAGTGTAGGGGCACGGTTAAGCATTACAGGATGTTCTTTGATAACCTCCTCAAGAACGTCCCATACTTCCGGCTGAAGTCTTTCTACCATCTTTTTAGCAGATTTAATATTATGTGCTGTCCCCTGAGCAACAAGCTCTTTCATAACAAATGGCTTGAAGAGCTCTATTGCCATTTCCTTAGGAAGTCCACACTGATATATCTTAAGTTCAGGTCCGACAACGATAACCGAACGTCCTGAATAGTCAACACGCTTTCCGAGAAGATTCTGTCTGAAACGTCCCTGTTTTCCTTTGAGCATGTCTGAAAGAGACTTAAGCGCTCTGTTTCCAGGACCTGTTACAGGTCTTCCACGTCTTCCGTTATCAATAAGAGCATCAACCGCTTCCTGAAGCATTCGTTTTTCATTTCTTACGATAATTTCAGGAGCACCAAGCTCAAGAAGTCTGTTAAGACGGTTGTTTCTGTTAATAATTCTACGATACAGATCGTTCATATCTGATGTCGCAAATCTACCACCGTCAAGCTGTACCATTGGTCTGAGATCCGGTGGAATTACAGGGATAACCGAAAGAATCATCCACTCCGGCTTATTATCAGAGTCATGAAATGCTTCAATAACTTCAAGTCTCTTTATAATTCTGGCTCTCTTCTGTCCTGTTGATTCTTTAAGTTCAGCCTTAAGGGCTTCACTCTCAGCATCAAGATCAATATCTCTGAGCAGTTCAAGTACAGACTCTGCACCCATGCCTACTCTAAAATTGTTGCCATACATTTCAATGGCATCCTGATATTCTTTTTCCGAAAGAACCTGCTTATACTGCAAATCAGTAGTTCCCGGATCAAGAACTATATAAGATGCAAAATAAAGTACTTTTTCGAGTATTCTCGGAGAAATATCGAGTACAAGACCCATACGGCTCGGAATACCTTTGAAATACCATATATGAGAAACAGGTGCTGCAAGAGAAATGTGACCCATTCTCTCACGTCTTACACTTGCTTTTGTAACCTCAACACCACATCGGTCACACACTACTCCCTTATATCTGATTTTCTTATATTTTCCACAATGACATTCCCAGTCCTTGCTTGGTCCGAATATTTTTTCACAAAACAGACCATCTTTCTCAGGCTTAAGTGTTCTGTAGTTGATTGTCTCAGGCTTAAGAACTTCTCCTCTCGACCACTCAACGATTTTCTCCGGTGAAGCAAGTCCTATTTTTATTGCATCGTATGAAATATTCTGGTTTGTAACATTAACATTATTAAATGTTGGCATATGCCCTCCGTCCTTTCCTATCTGTTATTTGCATAACCGATATTAAAATTTCAAAGCATCAAGGTTAAGTTCTTCTTCAAATAAATCCATATCTCCATTAAGTTCTGAGATATCAGCCGCTTCAGTGTATCCGGCATCTGCGAATCCCTCATCCTTATTGTAACGGAAATCGTCTCCTTCGATTAATGGTGTAAGATCCTCATCGCCGTAGTCAACGCTTTCTGTCATCTTAACTTCGTTACCGTCCTCATCAAGTACAGTTACGTCAAGTGCAAGTGACTGAAGCTCTTTAAGCAATACCTTGAATGACTCCGGTATACCAGGATCAGATATATTATCACCTTTAATTATTGCTTCGTAAGTCTTAACACGTCCGATAACATCATCAGACTTAACTGTAAGAATCTCCTGAAGTGTATAAGCAGCTCCATATGCCTCAAGCGCCCATACTTCCATCTCTCCGAATCTCTGTCCACCGAACTGAGCTTTTCCTCCGAGAGGCTGCTGTGTTACAAGTGAATATGGTCCGGTTGAACGGGCATGAATCTTGTCATCAACAAGATGATGCAGTTTCAGGTAATGCATGAATCCGACTGTAACAGGACTGTCAAAGTACTCTCCTGTACGTCCGTCTCTAAGTCTTACCTTACCATCTCTGTTAATAGGAACGCCTTCCCATTCTTTTCTATAATCCTGATTGTTAAGAAGATATTCCATAACCTCAGGATCAAGTACACCTTTATATTTCTTCTTAAACTCGTCAATAGGAGTATTTACATAATCATTTGCAAGCTCAAGAGTATCCATAATGTCGTACTCATCAGCACCATCAAATACCGGTGTTGCCACATTAAATCCAAGCACCTTAGATGCAAGACTTAAATGTATTTCAAGCACCTGTCCGATATTCATTCGCGAAGGAACACCCAAAGGATTAAGAACGATATCAAGCGGTCTTCCGTTAGGAAGGAACGGCATATCTTCTACAGGAAGCACTCTGGAAACAACACCCTTGTTACCATGACGACCTGCCATCTTATCTCCTACCTGAATCTTTCTCTTCTGTGCTATATATATACGAACTGTCTGATTAACTCCCGGCGGAAGCTCATCACCATTTTCTCTTGTAAATACTTTTGCATCTACTACAATACCAAATTCTCCGTGTGGAACTCTGAGAGATGTGTCTCTAACTTCTCTTGCTTTTTCACCAAAGATGGCTCTTAAAAGTCTCTCTTCAGCAGTAAGCTCTGTTTCTCCCTTAGGAGTAACCTTACCAACAAGAATATCTCCGGCTCTGACCTCAGCACCTATTCTGATGATTCCTCTTTCATCAAGATCCTTAAGCGCATCATCACCAACACCAGGAACATCTCTGGTTATGTCTTCAGGTCCAAGTTTAGTATCTCTAGCTTCTGCTTCATATTCATTTATATGAACTGATGTATATACATCTTCCTGAACAAGTCTTTCACTAAGAAGAACGGCATCCTCATAGTTATATCCTTCCCATGTCATAAATCCGATAAGCGGATTCTTTCCAAGGGCAATCTCTCCGCCTGCAGTGGAAGGACCGTCTGCAATAACCTGTCCCTTCTTAACTTTGTCTCCATTAGAAACGATAGGTCTCTGGTTCATACAAGTACCCTGATTACTTCTCACAAACTTCTCAAGCGGATACTGCACAACCTCACCATCATCAGTTTTGATATTAATTACGTTAGATGCTGCAAGTTCTACAACACCATCAGTTTTTGCAACAACACAGTTACCTGAGTCAACTGCTACCTTGAGCTCCATTCCTGTTCCGACAACCGGAGCTTCCGTAACAAGAAGAGGCACTGCCTGACGCTGCATGTTAGATCCCATGAGCGCACGGTTAGCATCATCATTTTCAAGGAAAGGAATCATGGCTGTAGCAACTGAGAATACCATCTTAGGAGATACGTCCATATAGTCAATCTTCTGCTTCTCAAATAATGATGTTTCTTCACGGTAACGTCCTGAAATGCTGTTGTTAATGAAGTGACCTTCTGCATCAAGTGGCTCATTAGCCTGAGCAACATAATATCTGTCCTCTTCGTCAGCAGTCATGTATACAACTTCATCTGTTACTCTTGGATTGGCAGGATCATCCTTGTTTACCTTACGATAAGGAGCCTCAACAAATCCATATTCATTAATTCTTGCATATGAAGCAAGAGAGTTTATAAGTCCAATGTTCGGTCCTTCAGGTGTCTCGATAGGACACATTCTTCCGTAGTGTGAATAATGTACATCTCGAACTTCGAATCCGGCACGATCTCTTGAAAGACCACCAGGTCCGAGTGCTGAAAGACGTCTCTTATGTGTAAGCTCACTAAGTGGATTGTTCTGATCCATAAACTGTGACAACTGTGAACTTCCGAAGAACTCTTTCACTGCAGCAGTAACCGGTTTAATGTTAATGAGTGACTGAGCTGACACTTCATTAATATCCTGTGTTGTCATTCTTTCACGAACAACTCTTTCCATACGTGAAAGACCGATTCTGTACTGATTCTGCAAAAGCTCTCCTACAGCACGGATACGACGGTTGCCCAAATGGTCAATGTCGTCATCAGTTCCGATGCCGTATTCAAGGTTCATGTTATAATTAATAGAAGCAAATATATCTTCTTTAGTAATACTCTTAGGAATCAAATCACTGATGCTTCTTCTTATCGCATCTTTGATATCTTCTTCATCGTCATACTCATCAAGAATTGCTTTAAGTACAGGATAGTAAACATCCTCTGTAACACCAACAGATTTCTTGTCGATGTCAGGAAGGAATGTATTCATATCTACCATCATATTAGAAAGAACTTTTACTTCTCTTTCATCAGCAGCAATCCATACCGCAGGAATTGCGTTGTTCTGAATATCCTGTGCAAGTTCTTCTGTAAGAACTGTTCCGGCCTCAGCAATTATCTCACCGGTAAGTTCATCAACCACATCTTTTGCAAGCACACATCCCGCAATACGATTACGGAACGCAAGCTTCTTATTGAACTTGTAACGTCCGACCTTGGCAAGATCATATCTCTTAGGATCAAAGAACATGCCATTGATAAGTGACTCCGCACTTTCTACTGCAAGCGGCTCACCCGGACGAAGTTTTTTGTATAACTCAAGGAGACCATCATGATAGTTATCAGATGCATCCTTACCCATACTTGCTATAATCTTCGGTTCTTCTCCGAACATTTCAAAAATCTCGTCATTAGTTCCTACTCCAAGCGCTCTTATAAGAACAGTAATAGGAACTTTACGATTTCTATCTACACGAACATAGAAAACATCATTGGAATCTGTTTCATATTCAAGCCATGCTCCACGGTTAGGAATTACTGTACTTGAATAAAGTTTCTTACCTATCTTATCATGATCAATTGCATAATAGATTCCTGGCGAACGAACGAGCTGGCTGACAATAACACGCTCTGCACCATTGATAACAAATGTTCCGGTAGCAGTCATAAGCGGCAAGTCACCCATAAATATAGAATGCTCTTTAATTTCATCAGTCTCCATATTATGAAGTCTAACAGTCACCTTGAGAGGTGCTGCATATGTTGCATCACGATCCTTGCATTCTTCTATAGAATACTTAACATCGTCTTCGCATAATTTGAAACCAATAAACTCCAGACTAAGATGATTCCCGTAATCTCTTATTGGGGATATGTCTTTGAATACTTCTTTGAGACCTTCTTCAAGAAACCATTTGTAGGAATTAGTCTGAACTTCAATAAGATTAGGCATATCCAGAACTTCTTTTCTTCTGGAATAACTCATTCTCACGTTATTGCCCAATTTGACTGGTCGAATTCTGTTTTTTTCCATTAATGTTTTCACTCCTTATGTTTTTAGAGTTATATACTCTGCAGTGTCGTATACTGTCATAAAAAGTAATTGCTTTTTATGAAATATGTGCTATAATTATTAAATAAAAGTACATAATAAGGTATATTGCACCACAATGAGCACATTCCATGATATCACATATTTTTTTTGCGGTCAATATCTTTTTTCTAAATTTTTACTATTATTTTTTTGAATAATAGTATTATTTTTTTGCCTCAGAACAAGTACGCCAAACGCAAAAAAGGTCATACAAACATGTATGACCTTTTGTAAATTCATATTCTGTAGCATCAGAATTATTTAAGAGTACAAACTGCACCTTCTGCCTCAAGCTTAGCTTTGAGCTCATCAGCTTCTGCCTTTGATACACCCTCTTTAAGAACCTTAGGAGCACCCTCAACAACTTCTTTAGCTTCCTTAAGTCCAAGACCTGTAGCGTCACGAACAACTTTGATAACCTTAACTTTGTTAGGACCTACATCTGTAAGCTCTACGTCGAACTCTGTCTTCTCTTCTTCAGCTGCACCTGCATCAGCTGCTGCTGCAACTACAACGCCTGCTGCTGCAGAAACGCCAAACTCTTCTTCACATGCTTTAACTAAATCGTTTAACTCTAATACAGTCATGCCTTTGATAGCATCGATAAATTCCTGTGTTGTCATTTTAATTACCTCCGTAAAATAAATTGTTTAATGTTAATTAGTTTAATAATAAATTATTCTGCTGCCTGGCCATCAGACTTCTCTGCGATCTGATTAAGCACACGGGCAAGATTTGCAATAGGTGACTGCAGACTTCCAAGCAATTTGGAAATAAGCACTTCTCTTGATGGGATGTCAGCGATTGCCTGAACACCTGCTGCATCATAATAGGTTCCGTCCACAACTGCAGCTTTGAACTCAAGCGCAGGAGCCTTCTTAGAAAACTCCTTGAGAACTCTTGCAGGAGCTGTTGCATCTTCCATACCGAATGCAATAGCTGTAGGTCCTTCAAGATTAGGATCAAGCTGAGCATAGTCTGTTCCCTCAAATGCTAAATGAAGCATAGTATTCTTGTATACCTTGTATACAACACCGGCTTCACGAAGATTCTTACGAAGAACTGTGTCCTGTTCAACTGTAAGACCTCTGTAATCAACAAGAACGGCTGATGATGCGTCTGCAATATAGCCTTTAATCTCGTCAACGATAGGAGCCTTAAGCTCAATTTTTGCCATTTGCACATACCTCCTATATTATTTATGCATTGTGCGCAAACGAAAATATACTTCGTATAAAAAAGAAAGGCTCTTTCCGCGAAGACGCAGAAAGAACCTGAAAATAATCAATGGTATCATTCTCCTCGGCAGGCTGAAAATCATTTGAACAAAAATGTACCTGCTGTCTTCGGCAACAATGCATTTGCTATTCTATTATATAATTTATACGCTGTCAAGTACTATTTTACATGAACTGGTTAGGATTAAGGCGAACTCCAGGTCCCATAGTAGCTGATAAAGTAACGCTTCTTAAATACTGACCTTTAGCTGCTGATGGCTTAGCTTTCACGAGAGCTGCCATAAGTGTCTGGAAGTTCTCAACTAACTGCTCATCTGTAAATGATACTTTTCCAACAGGTACATGGACAATGTTTGTCTTATCAAGACGGTACTCAATCTTACCGGCTTTGATGTCGTTAACAGCTTTTGTCACATCCATTGTAACAGTTCCTGCTTTTGGGTTAGGCATAAGGCCTTTAGGTCCAAGTACACGTCCGAGACGACCTACAACACCCATCATATCCGGTGTAGCTACAACTACATCAAAATCTAACCATCCTTCGTTCTGGATTCTTGGAATGAGTTCTTCTCCTCCAACATGATCTGCTCCGGCAGCTTCCGCTTCTGCAACCTTATCTCCCTTTGCAAATACAAGAACACGAACTTTCTTTCCTGTTCCGTGTGGAAGAACTACTGCACCACGAACCTGCTGGTCAGCATGACGTCCATCTACACCTAAACGAATATGAGCCTCAACTGTTTCATCGAATTTGGCAGTTGCTGTCTGCTTAATTACGCTGATTGCTTCTGCAGCATCATACTGCTTTTCACGATCAATTGCCTTTAAAGCTTCAGCATATTTCTTTCCTCTTTTCATTATGTTACCTCCTTGTGGTATTGACGGGAGCTTTATTTTACTTATATACGCCCTCCCACGACGTTCTACATGAAATGGTCTAATCTGTATAACACTTTATAACCCAATGCGATGTTTAATCTTCAACAACAATTCCCATGCTTCTTGCAGTTCCTGCAATCATGCTGGTAGCTGCCTCAATGCTTGCTGCATTAAGGTCAGGCATCTTAAGTTCAGCGATCTTCTGTACCTCTGCCTTAGAGATAGTAGCAACTTTCTGCTTATTAGGTACACCTGAACCACTCTGAATCTTACAAGCCTTCTTTAAAAGAACTGCTGCAGGTGGTGTCTTAGTAACGAAACTAAAACTCTTATCCTGATATACTGTAATAACTACAGGGATGATCATGCCATCCTGATCAGCTGTTCTGGCATTAAAATCTTTTGTAAACTGTACAATATTCACTCCGTGCTGACCTAACGCTGGTCCAACCGGAGGAGCCGGTGTTGCCTTTCCGGCAGGAATCTGTAACTTAATATATCCTTCTACTTTTTTAGCCATTTTATAAATGCCTCCTCAATTACTTCTAATTAATAACTGTCTTAAACGATAAGGTTATGCAACTCTTACACCTTTTCAATATCAACAAAATCAAGTTCAACCGGTGTCTCACGTCCAAACATATTAACATTGATTGTAACTATCTGACGACTCTCGCTGATACTCTGGATAACTCCTGTTGTATTCTCCCATACACCGGATGTTACAACAATATTATCGCCAACCTCAAATGAAACAGTCTGCTCATCTATCATGATGCCCATCTTGTCCATCTCTTCCTGAGTAAGTGGCACCGGCTTGGATCCCGGACCAACGAAACCTGTTACACCTCGTGTATTTCGAACAACATACCAGGTATCATCATTCATTACCATGTTAATGAGAACATACGCCGGAAACATCTTCTTCTGAACCTGCTTTTTAACACCATTCTTCTCTTCAACTACGTTCTGAAGAGGAATGGACACTTCAAGTATCTGATCCTGAAGATTCCTGTTCTCGATTGTTTTTTCAATATTGGCTTTCACCTTATTCTCATATCCCGAGTAAGTGTGAACCACATACCATCTTGCTTCAGACATGTTAACCTCCTTACGTGCTACGGCACCTGGAAAAAGACCTATTAAAGAATTGCTTCAAGACCAATCTGTATAAGGAAATCCATACCTGCAATAACAAGTGCAAGAATTACACATGCAACAAGCACTGCTGTAGTCTCTTTAATAATCTTATCCTTATCAGACCAGATAATTCTTCCGAACTCAGCCTTCAGGCCTTTAAAAAAGCTCTTCTTCTTAGGAGCTGTATTATCCTTACTAATCTCAGCCATATAGCAACTCCTCCTTACTTAGTTTCCTTATGCAGTGTATGCTTTCTGCAGAATCTGCAATACTTCTTAGTTTCCATTCTGTCCGGATGGTTCTTCTTTTCCTTTGTTGTGTCGTAATTACGCTGCTTGCATTCTGTGCAGGCTAATGTAATCTTAACTCTCATCTACGTCACCTCCGTAATATTTTGTTGGAAAATAAAGTGCAAAAAAAAAAGACCTATTTCATCGCCTAATCAGAATAACACACTATAATTAATACGTCAACAACAATTTCAATATTTTCATGTCACAATAAATTTGCGGGTCACAACCAAATACTAGTGACCCGCTATATAAAGCAGCAAACATATGCGCACTGCCATATATTCATTTGTACATTTTATGCATTAACCATAAATATTGTGTCAGTCCAAAAATATTAGCGGATCAACTGTCTCTTTGCCGCATTTCATTTGCATATATAAATTACTGCCTTCTTCTATATAATACTTTGTCGGCTTAGCAATTCTTCCTATTAATTCTCCCTCTGAAAGCATATCGCCTTTTTTTACCTGAAGATCCGCAAGCTGGCCATATGTTATTTTGTAATCATCTCCGATTGACGTTTCAACATATTTGCCTATTTCTTCATTTTCACCAACCTTGGTTACAACGCATTTCGCTGAGCTTTTTACCGTGCTGCCTTCATCTGCTGAAATAATAAGTGCAGGATTAGTTTTGTATTGTCCAAGTGTTTTGAAATAAACAGATTTGTCTGCAGAATACTGCATCATTACCTTACCCTCAACCGGCCATATTATTCCCTTTTCCTGGTTGAAACTGAGATTCGCAACATTTTTTCCGGCCTCCATTACAGTAACACCTATATCCTTTGCGACCGGTGCAGATGTTTTGGCAGGACTTTTTTCCTGTTTCTTGGCAGTTATCGGCTGTTCAGTTGCTTTCTCCGGAACTGCTGTACTGGTATCAGGCTGAACTGTCGGTCTGATATATACCTCTGCATCATATTTTTCTGCAATGTCCACCATGTCCGATTCATTTTGAATCTTATTTTCTTCATCGGAATCATCATTAATTGCGCGCATATACACAGCCCCAATTGCAACTATACAAATTGCGCCCGCCATGAGAGAAACATAAAAACCTTTTGTTTTAAAAAAATCGTTTATCTTCTTCATATAATAATCACCTCTACATCTAGCATTTCCAGATATAAAGGTGATTATTCACTACATTATTTTTTTTACATATTCTATAGGAACAACATCTGAATAAACAACTCGTGTGTCTGCCAAATGGTCCGCGAGCGTTCGTTTTTCTTTATCAGGAATCATCATAATGTATCCAACAAATAAAATAATCTCCGATAAATACCTTCCTATAGTCTCTCTGAATACGACCGTCCAAAATCCAAGTCGTCTTTTATCACTTGCCACTACTCGTATTTTCAACACCTTTTTACCAAGTGTGCTTCCTGTATAATATGTCATAAAAATAAAATACAATTGGCCGGCAACATACAACAAAATATCATATATTGAAAAGTCATATACAACAGGCATTGTTAAAAATGTCTCTCCTGCCGTGATATTTATTACAAATGCAGGTATCTTTACTATTAATAATATTATTCCCACAATCAGCAAGTCTATAATATACGCAAAAAGTCTTGTGATAAACCCTGCAAATACAACTCTGTCACTTTTAAGGTTCTGCATAATACATCAGCACCCCATTTCCGGATTGCAGCATTTTGTTCAACTCATTTTTTATTTCATCATATTCGCTTTTTTTGTTAAACGGATTGATACTTGCAAAAGAACCGAACAGCTTGCTGTAAAAATCATCTTTGTCCTTCTCATTTTCATATAAAACAATATCGTTATTATACTTTTCTTTTAATATATTTACATATTCATCATATCTGCAAATACCATCAATAAGACTGTTATCCAGCGCCTGCTTCGCAGTATATGTACGTCCGTCAGAAAGCTGTTTTACTTTTTCTATGTCCATATTTCTTCCTTCTGACACAATAGATGTGAACTGTTCATAGCTCTCGTCTATCTGAGACTGATAGATGCCTATCTGCTCTTCAGTTAGCGTTAATCCTGAAGATCCCATAGCTTTGTTGTCTCCACTTACAATATCAACTTCTCTTATTCCAATCTTTTCAAACAACCCGGTCATATCATACATTGACATTACTACACCAATACTTCCGGTTACTGTATTTCGGTTAGCATATATTTCATCGGCCGCCATAGCTGCATAGTATCCGCCCGAGCATGCATACTGTGCAAAATATGCGTAGATAGGGCGACCGGTACTTTCTTTGTAATCTAACAACCTTAAGTACAACTCATCCACATCATATACAACACCACCAGGGCTATTAATATATAGAAGAATTGCCTTGTTTGCTTTGTCGTTCATATAAGTATCAATATCTTCCATTACCTGTGAATGAACATATCCTTCGGTCGAGCCTAGAATTAATGATTCTGTTTCTTCTGACATTATTGTTCCTTCTATTTTGATAACGCCGATATAATCTGTAACAGGACGGTCCACTATCTCAAGTGCTTTATTTCCAAGATTATCTTTTGTGTATTGATTTACAAAAACTCCCGTAACCGATACAAGCATAAAGACAAGTCCTGCTATTATAATTCCGGCAAGCTGCTTAATCTTCATAATTTACTGCTCCATTCCTTTTATAAAAGTATATACCTGCTCCCAACTGTATATGCGGTCAGAAGCAGGTACTACATTTAATTATTGATTATTAATTATTAGTTATTTGATGTATGAATACATGTTATCAATCTTGTATTCTCTGTCGCTAGGATTAACTTCTTTTCCAACATAATAACTTTCTGCCGGTGAGCTGTACACGCTTGCAAGATTTCCTTCATGTACAACCATGCGGATAAGTGCCATGTTAGGATCACACTGATAATATCTTATAGTATGAACTCCTTCCGAAAGGCTAACACCTGATATTGTAGATGTTCTTGCATTATATTCAATATCTCTTGGCCATGTTCCCTGATATGCTCCTGCCAGATAATCATTTCCGATAGAGTTTCTTATCTGAATATCTCCTCCGTCAACAGATATTCCATAACGGAGTTCTCTATGTCCATACTCTACGTTACTTGTAGGGTTAAACTGACTCTGGATATTGTAAGTACCGGCACGTGGTACATATACCTTGTACTCTACATATGGTGCTGACTCAAGATCACTTGCATCAGCATATGTAATAACACTGCTTGATGTTCTTATTGATCCCATGTATTTACCATTATCCTGAACATAAATCATTTCATTCTCTGAGTAATCACCGGAATTCTCAAATCCATCACCAGCTACCGCATCTGTGTAGTTTGCAACATTGATAGTTGCATATCCGTTAGCCATTACATATGTCTTTTCATCAAGTGCTGATGTATCTGTCACATTTGCTGATACATTAATTGTTACTGTATTTCTTCCATCACTTACTTTAACTGTTCCTGCCTGATCTGATGTTACCTTATCCCAGTCAACACTTACTAAAATGTTGTCAACTACATTAACAGTTCCTGATGTCTTTGAAAGAACAATCCAGTCTGCACTTGCTTCTGCAGTGAAGTTGTAGCTTCCTGATGCTTTGTTTGCAAGCTCTATTGTGTAAACTTCTTTGTTAGTGTTAGTAAATGCAGGAAGTGTTGCGTTTCCACTTGTATATACATTACCCATTGTTCCTGTAATACTTTCAACAAGTACATTGAGTGATGGTGAACCTGACGCATTTACTGATTTTAATGATGGAAGTGAACCACTGTCTGTCTGCCATCCTGTCATACCGATATGATATTTCTGACCTGCTGACTGCATTCCCTGCCATTTTGTTCCTACGCCAGGCATATTGTTGTTATATTTATCATATATCTGCTGGTCAAATGATATTGCTTCTTCACAGAGAGATCTGTATTTATTAGCCAATGTAAGATTCTTATTTGCATACTTCTGATTAAGCGCTGCATATATCTGAATCTTAATTACGTTTGGTGTTGCCATTGCAGGATAATATACGAGCTGGTAGAGCGCTGCCTGAAGGTCTTCAGGAACTTCTGCCATAAGAGCTTCTGTTCTTTCCATGATGTCATTACATTTCATGAGAATGTCCTGAGCTTCGCTGTAGTTATCCACGCTGAACATATCTGAGCAGTTTCCTGCTGTATTGTAAAGAATATGCTCAACCTTTCTTAATGTATAAAGGTCAAGATAATCTGATATAAGCTGCATAGCTTCTGTAAGCTGATCGTCTGTAAGTCCTGAACCATCCTGCTTACCAAACTGCTGCTTAATCCACTGAGCTTTATACTCATCTATCTTCTCGTTACCGTTAACTCCCCACTTTTCAAAATCATATCCAAGATCAAGGAAGTATGAAATATCAAGCTCCATTGGCTTAAGGTCACCAACGTTTACAACCCATACATCATCAATTCCGTAATCATATGCTACGGACATCTGATCCCATACTCTTGAAATCTGTGTTGTCTGGATCCATGTGTATGACTTAGGTCCGCCTACGTAGTCGAAATGATAGTACATTCCGAGACCGCCAACCTGCTGTTGCTGCTCATATGTAGGAAGTGTACGAAGATATGCCCAGTTGTCATCTGCAAACATCGCAATTGTATCTTTCATACAATCCTGATCATAAAGAGCTCCCTCATTCCATGCGTTCTCTACCTCTTTGTAGATTACGAGCTGAGTAGGATTAGTATCTCCGTTATTATCAAGAATCTTCTTCTGCTGGTTAATAATATGGTTAAGAAGCTTAGCATATTTTGGTGGGTTATCTGCTGCAGGAAGTGATGAGTCAGCCTCACCTCTCATACCTACTGTACAGATGTTGTCGAACTGTCCGTTTCTCTTAACACCATCATTCCAGAAATTCTCGATAGCTGTGTTTATTCTCTGATCATAACCGTTTTCACCCGGAAGGTTATATGAATTCCATGCCTGAGCTGAATTCATTGACAAACCGCCTCTATACTGATTGTATTCCTGTCCCCACTCATTACCTGCACGATAAAGTGGCTCGTGATGAGATGTTCCCATTACAATTCCGTACTGATCTGCAAGTTTTGCATTTGCAAGAGTATCATTACTTGCTCCGCCATCTGTACCATCTTTACTGAACTCATTTCCCCACATTGCAGGCCAGAGATAATCACCTTTAAGTCTTAATATAAGCTCAAATACATGCTTATAGAACTTGTGGTTACGTCCACCAAACTTTTTGTCTGTCCATGTTGTAAGTGATGGAGCCTCATCGTTAAGGAAAATACCACGATATTTTACAGAAGGTTCTTTTGCTGTATAATCAATATCTACACCATTAAGGTCAATTTTGCTCTGCACGGTAGGAGCTGCGTCTGCCCACCATACCCATGGAGATATACCCATGAGCTCTGACACACGGAATATACCGTAGATAGTTCCTCTCTTGTCGCTACCTGCGATTACAAGCGCCTCATCAACACCAGGTACAGGGTCTTTTACAACCTGCATCTTAAATACTTCCCACTTGCCTTCAACTTCTGATACATCAATCTTTCCTTCGTCTGCAAGCTGGTTGATAAGAGCAGTTCCGTTCTCGCCGACTGTTCCGGCAATGATAGCTTTTCCACTTAAGTCTGCTACATCTGTAACAACTTTAAGTCCATCTTCGCTCTCATTTGCAACACCTTCCCAATCAACGCCGATTCCTGTTACTCTTGCGATATCTGCCTTGAAAGCTTCTGCGATAATGCTGATTCCGTCATACTCTGAATCGTTAGGATCAATGTACATCATTGCATTAGCTTTTCCGTTATCAACGATTGTAAATGGTTCCGGAGTTGGAGTTGGCTCTGCAGTAGGATCTACAGTTCCCGGCTCCGGTGTTACTACCTTATTATCATCAGGCTTAACTGTCGGTTCTTCTACTACAACCTTATTTGAAACCTTAACAGTACATTTAAGTTTCTTTGTTTTCTTTCCTAACTTATATGCTGCTGTCAACTTTGCCTTACCTGCCTTCTTACCTTTAATCTTCGCAAAAGCCTTTTTGCCTTTTGTTGATTTCTTGGTAATCTTTACAACTTTTTTGTTACTTACTTTCCATGTTACCTTAGCTTTCTTTGCACCATTCTTGAGCTTTATGGTCGCTGTACCTTTAATAGGAAGCGTTATTTTTTTCTTGCTAAGTTTTGGTGCTTTCTTTGCCGCTTCTGATGTAGCAGGCGACATCATTAAAGATCCCATGATCATCGCAAATGCCATCACGCCGGCAATTGTTTTGTTAAACTTTTTCATGTTATACCTCCCCAATTTTATTTTGTTTCAAACATTGTAAGATCAATTGCATCTGCCATTACACTATAGCCTTCATATGGATGAAGCCCGTCATCCTTTGTATATTCATATTTGATATTCTTAGGATTAGCAGGATCTGCAAGTGCACTTTCAAAATCAATTATTCCGTCAAATCCTGATTCTTCTGAACGCATCCAGTTGTTAAGCATGGTTCTTACCTGCTCGGAAGCGTCGCTGTAATAGTCACTTGTTCCGAAAGGAAGAATTGGCGCTGCATAAATCTTAATATCATTTTCATGAGCAAGTTTTACCATCTTTTCATATTCCGGTTTAAGCTCGTTATACTTGTTTGTATTTCCTAACTTATTAAGATCATTTACACCAAAAAGCACAATACAATAACCAACATTGTCATGTTCAAGCAAATCTCTCTCAAATCTGTCCTTACCGGCATCAGTCGGATAAGCACCCATCATAGAATTTGCTCCGATTCCCTCATTAATTACAGAAATATTCTTTGTACCTTCATTTTCCTGAAGTCTCTTTGCAAAATAATCTCCCCATCTTGTGTAGCTGTTAGGTTTCTTTCCAAGATAATCTGCATCTGTTCCGTAACCGTCAGTTATGGAATCTCCAAAACATACAACCGCTTTACTTCCCTGTGGCATCAAAAGAGATACATCTGCGAGGAAGAACCAGCTTGTAGTAGTCTTAGGTGATGAAAATGTCTCATCTGATACATGATTTCCTGCAACCTGATATGTAGTTGCTCTGGCACCTCTGTGACCTGTAACATTATTAGTAGGTGCGGATTCAAAATATGCTGTAATTGCAACAAGATCAAGAGCCTCTACAGAAAAATCAATTTCGTCTGTCACAATCTTCTGTCCTGCAGGAATTACAAAGTCCTCATATCCTTCAACAGTAACTACAGTATCTGTGTCTGTGTCAATAGTTGACTTGTCAGCTTCAACCTGTTTTGCAACATGAAGAGACTTAATAACTACATCACTTCTTCCGTACTGGTTAGACAATTTGATTCTCATCTTGTCACTGCTTGTAGTAACTTTGATCATCTGTCTTACAGTTGAATCTGCAAGCGGAAGCTGTGGCATTGCATTAGCAGTAGTATCACATTTCTCCTCTGCTGTTCCCCATGTAGATACCCATTCCTTTGGAACTTCAGTAGGTTCTGCTGTCGGGTCTGCTGTCGGTGCAGGATTTTCAGTAATCGCCGCGCTTGGTGTTGGTGTTGCACCCTGTGGCTCAGGTGTAACCGTTGTATCATTATCTTTTACGGTCACCTTACATGTAAGTTTCTTCTTTACCTTACCGTAAACATACTTAGCTGTAAGCTTTGCTTTACCTGCCTTAACTCCGCTAATCTTAGCGAGCTTTTGGGTTTTCTTGTTTAACTTTACAAGCTTCTTATTACTTACCTTCCATGTAACCTTAGCCTTCTTTGCTCCGTTTTTAATCTTAACGGTAGCCGTTTCCCCGACATATACAGTTACATTCTTCTTGTTCAGTTTCGGAGCTTTTGCACCCGATACCTGAAATGGTGTAACTACTGATGCAACCATTGAAAATGTAATCACAGCCACACCGATTTTCTTGTAAATTTTGTTAAAATTCACCTTTTGTCCCCCTATTCTTTTTAAATTTGAATATACTTTTTGACAATACATATTGGTATTTTATCACAATTTATTTCTTTTAACAATTATTAAATCAAAATGCAATCTTTTCTTGATTATTTGCAATCCTATTGCTAAAATATTTATTAATAAGTTGTAATATATTTATATTAAGGGGTTTTTGTATTGAGGTATATTTATTCTGAACAAGATAATCCGATGGCAAATGACTATTATTATGAAGCGTCCATCGAAACTCACGATCATTTTCCTATCATTCCCGCACGTACCCATAACTATTATGAGATTTATATCTATGATACAGGGTCTGTGAGGCTTTCTGTTGATGATATTATTTATGATGTTAAAAAAGGGGATATTGTTGTTATCCCTCCGTATACAATTCACCAGCTGCTTCCGGCAGCACAATATGATAATAATCAACCATATAAAAGACTTCTTATATACATTTCCGATGGTTGCCTGAAATCATTTCAGTTTAATGAACACGGACTTTTAAATACGTTACGACGTGCTGTCAAAGATAAAAGATTTTTATTTAGAATAAGCAATCCCGACACTTATGCTGATATGCGTCGCTGCATAGAAAATCTATATGCCGAACAGAACTCTGTTGCATATGGTGCCGAGCTTTTGAGAAGATCATACATTCTTAATTTTATGTCACTGCTATGCAGGAATATAAGAGAGGAATTTACACCTCAAGGCGTTCTTCACATTAATCCTCTTGTAGAAAAAATAATTTCTTATATTAATAGCAATTACACTGATGATATATCCATGGATTATCTTTCAGAACAGTTTTATGTTAATAGGTCAACCTTAACCAAAGAATTTAAGAATCATACTGCGCAGACTATTCACAGTTATCTTATAATGAAAAGAATAAATGCCGCTAAGCAGGAGATGGCTAATGGTACTCCGCCATCTCAGGCGTTCCTGCTTACCGGCTTTAAAGAATATTCAACATTTTATAGAACCTTCTTGAAAAATGAAGGTATTTCACCAAAAACTTTTTATCAAAACTGTCATTCTTCTGATAAAAATTAAACTGTAACAGTTACCTTTTCAAGGTTCCATATTTCTTTTGCATACTCTTCGATTGTTCTGTCAGATGAGAACTTTCCGCACTTTGCAGTGTTCAGCATTGCCATCTTTGCCCATCTGTCAGTATCGCGATATGCCTCTTCAACACGTTTCTGTGCTGCTTCGTATGAACGGAAATCCTTGAGTATGAAGTACTGATCCGCACGTTCTCCGCCATTTTGCTCAAGAAGTGAGTTGTAAAGTTCACGGAAGAGCTCTGTGTTCTCATGTGAGTAGGTACCGTCTATAAGCTGTGTAAGCACGGCTCTTATCTCATGATCAGTGTTGTATATATCTCTTGGGTTGTACTGGTTATTGTGCTCGTATGCGATTACTTCGTCTGAGCTGAGTCCAAAGATAAATGCATTTTCACTGCCCACTTCTTCTACTATCTCAACATTTGCTCCGTCCATAGTTCCGAGTGTAACGGCACCGTTTAACATGAACTTCATGTTTCCTGTTCCTGATGCTTCCTTACTTGCTGTAGATATCTGCTCAGATACATCTGCTGCTGCAAATATAAGCTCTGCATTTGATACTCTGTAGTTCTCGATAAATACAACTTTTATCTTACCTTCTATACTTGCATCATTATTTATTACATCTGCCACGCTGTTGATAAGCTTAATTATAGCTTTTGCACGTCTGTATCCTGCAGATGCTTTTGCTCCGAAAATGAATGTTCTTGGATACATATCCATACCCGGGTTCATCTTGAGAACATTGTAAAGATGCATGATGTGAAGTATGTTAAGGAACTGTCTCTTGTACTCATGAAGTCTCTTAACCTGAACATCAAATATTGATCTTGGATCTATCTCAATTCCGTTATGCTCTTTGATATATTTTGCAAGTCTTACTTTATTCTGATATTTGATGTTCATGAATTCCTTCTGGCATTTAACATCATCAACATATACCGAAAGCTCATTGATATGAGAAAGATTTGAAATCCAGTCATCACCGATTTTGTCTGTTACCCAATTAGCAAGAAGCGGATTTCCGTGAAGAAGGAATCTTCTCTGGGTAATTCCGTTTGTCTTGTTATTGAACTTTTCAGGGTACATCTGATAGAAATCAGCAAGCTCCTGGTTCTTAAGGATTTCTGTATGAAGTCTTGCAACTCCGTTAACTGAAAATCCTGCTACTATTGCAAGGTTTGCCATCTTAACCTGTCCGTCATATACGATAGCCATCTTGCGAATCTTTTCATAATCATTAGGATATCTGTTCTGTATCTCAATGATAAATCTTCTGTTGATCTCTTCCGTAATCTGATAGATTCTAGGAAGGAGTCTTGAAAACAGCTCAAGCGGCCACTTTTCAAGTGCTTCTGACATAATTGTATGGTTTGTATAAGCACAAGTTTTTCCTGTAACTTCCCATGCCTCATCCCATTCAAGTCCATACTCGTCCATGAGTATTCTCATAAGCTCAGGAACTGTAACTGTAGGATGTGTATCATTTAACTGGAAGCAGACTTTTTCATGAAGATTTCTTACATCATCATGATTTTCCATGTACTTCTTAACTGCACGCTGAATACTTGCAGAAACAAAGAAATACTGCTGCTTAAGTCTGAGTTCCTTTCCTGCCATGTGATTATCGTTAGGATAAAGAACTTCACATATTGTTCTTGCAAGGTTTGCCTGTTCAACTGCCTTGTGATATTCACCCTTATCAAACTGATCAAGGTTGAAGTTATCAATTGCCTCAGCATCCCAAATTCTTAATGTATTAACTACATTGTTTCCGTATCCCACAATCGGAAGATCATAAGGAACTGCTTTTACAGCCTGATATCCCTCATGAACGAAACAATCTTTACCTCTTTCGTCTCTGCGAATTGCAACATATCCACCAAATTTTACTATCTCAGAATATTCATTTCTTTTGATTTCAAATGGATTGCCATCTTTTAACCAGTCATCCGGTGCTTCAATCTGGAAACCATCCTCAATTTTCTGCATGAACATTCCATATTTATATCTGATTCCGCAGCCGTATGCCGGGTAACCAAGACATGAAAGAGAATCAAGGAAACATGCTGCAAGTCTTCCGAGACCTCCGTTTCCAAGTGCTGCATCCGGCTCTTCATCTTCAATTGCATCCAGATCAAATCCGAAATCATTGAGAGCCTCTCTTACTACAGGATCCGACTTAAGATTGATGATTATATTACCAAGGGCTCTTCCTGTAAGGAACTCCATTGAAAGGTAATAAACAGTCTTTGCATCCTGCTTCTCGTATTCTTTGTGTGTTGCAATCCATTTATCAACAATATCATCCTTCAATGCATATGATAATGCCTGAAACATCTGTTGTGGCGTTGCTTCTTCTACTGACTTTCTGAATAAAATCTTCAGATAGTGAGCAATCTCAAGCTTTAACTCTTCTTTTCCAATTTCTTTCTTCATAAGCGCCTCCCAAAAATATTTAACCCCTTAAATACTTATATACGTTCTACGCCTATCTGACACTTCTCCCCGTTAATGTTCCATTCTTTTACAATTCCTGCAACATTATCAGTAATAATCTGTTCAGCAAGTACTTCTCTCTTTATAAAATCAGCATTCTTTACAAGTATATCTTTTACTTTATCATTGCCGCTTTCATATACATTTATGTGATCCATAACCTCAAAACCTGCATCTTTACGCATGTTCTGAATCTTACTAATAATCTCACGGACAAATCCTTCCTCAATGAGTTCATCTGTAAGGTTGGTATCAAGAACTACTGTTATTCCGTTATATGAGTCGGACACATAGCCGTCACTCTGAATGCTTTCAATAAGAAGATCATCTTTCTCGATAAATTCTTCATTTCCAGCTATATTTACGGTAACTCCGCCCTTTTCATTAATCTCTTTCATCGCAGCCGCTCCGTCAATCTCAGAAAGAACAGTCCTAAGTTCATTTATGTTCTTTCCAAAACGTTTTCCGAGAGTCTTTAACTGTGGCTTAAATGAATATGCAGTATACGCACTTACATCATCTGTAAATACAACTTCTTTAACATTAAGCTCATCTGCAATGATATCTCTATAGAAGTCGGACAGCTCTTTGTCTGCCTTAACATACATCTTACCAAGAGGCTGACGGTTCTTTGAGTTAGCAGCATTACGGCATGCACGTCCGAGTACAACCGCTCCGAGTACCGCATTCATTTCCTCTTCAAGTTCTGTACATATCATATCTTTATTTACAGCAGGAAAATCACACAAATGTATACTTTCAGGCTGTGTGCTGTCAATACTGCAAACGAGATTTCTGTATATGTCTTCTGTCATAAATGGTATCATCGGTGCTGCAGCCTTTGATATAGTAACAAGTGCTGTATATAAGGTAAGATATGCATTAATCTTATCCTGCTCCATACCTTTAGCCCAGAAACGCTCACGGCATCTTCTTACATACCAGTTACTGAGTTCATCAACAAACTCCTGAAGTGCTCTTGCTGTCTCAGGAATCTTATATGCTGCAAGACTCTCATCCACAAACTTAACTGTACTGTTGAGTTTTGATAAGAGCCACTTATCCATAACTGCAAGCTTATCATACTCTAATGTATATTTTGTCGCATCGAAGTTATCTATATTCGCATAAAGTACGAAAAATGCATATGTGTTCCAAAGAGTTCCCATGAACTTTCTCTGACCTTCTATTACAGCTCTGTCGTGGAACTTGTTAGGAAGCCATGGTGCACTGTTTACATAGAAGTACCATCTTATGGCATCCGCTCCGTAAGTCTCAAGTGCCTCAAACGGATCAACCGCGTTACCCTTTGACTTACTCATCTTCTGTCCGTCCTTGTCAAGTACAAGTCCGAGAACGATAACGTTCTTATATGGCGCCTTATCAAATATAAGTGTAGATATTGCAAGCAATGAATAGAACCATCCACGTGTCTGGTCAACTGCCTCACTGATAAAATCAGCCGGGAAGTTCTCTTCAAATATCTCTTTATTTTCAAATGGATAATGCCACTGTGCAAAAGGCATTGCTCCCGAATCGAACCAGCAGTCAATAACTTCAGGAACTCTATGCATATCTTTGCCACAGCATGGACATTTTATTGTGACAGCATCAATAAACGGACGATGAAGCTCTACATCATCAGGACAGTTGTCTGACATTGACTTAAGTTCTTCTATACTTCCGATAGCATGCTTATGTCCACACTCGCATTCCCATATGTTAAGCGGAGTTCCCCAATAACGGTTACGGCTTACTGCCCAATCCTGAAGATTAACAAGCCAGTCACCGAATCTTCCTTTTCCGATACTTTCAGGAATCCAATTGATTGTGTTATTGTTTGCGATCATCTTGTCGCGCACTTCTGTCATCTTGATAAACCATGATTCTCTTGCATAGTAAATGAGCGGTGTATCACATCTCCAGCAGAATGGGTAGCTATGCTCAAACTTGAGCACCTTAAACAGAAGCCCCTTCTCACCAAGCATGCGAAGAATAACCTCATCACCTTTCTTACAGAATACTCCTGCAAGGTCTGTAACTTCAGGTTTGAATTCACCCTTATCATCTACAAGCTGTACAAAAGGAAGGTCATATTTTCTTCCTACATTAGCATCGTCTTCACCGAATGCAGGTGCAATATGAACTATACCTGTACCATCTGTAAGTGTAACGTAGCCGTCACATACAACATAATATGCTTTCTTATCAGGTTTTGCGTAATCGAATAATGGCTCATATTCCATATATTCGAGCTCTTTACCTTTACATTCTGAAACTATCTCATAAGCTCCCTCGACTACAACATCAAGAAGAGCCTTTGCAAGATAATAATACTCAGTCTTAACTGCTGCATCAGCATTCTCCTCTGATACAACATCATTTTTCTCATCAAGCGAAACCTTAATCTTAACGTAGTCTTCATCTGCGTTAACACAAAGAGCAACGTTTGAAGGAAGTGTCCAAGGAGTTGTTGTCCATGCAAGAATATAATCATTCTCCGCATCCTTTACCTTGAACTTTGCAATTACAGATTTTTCTTTAACATCCTTGTATCCCTGCGCAACCTCGTGACTTGAAAGAGGTGTTCCGCAACGAGGGCAGTAAGGTACAATCTTATATCCTTTATATAAAAGATTCTTGTCCCAAATCTGCTTGAGTGCCCACCACTCAGACTCAATAAATGAATTGTGGTATGTTACATATGGGTCATCCATATCAGCCCAGAAACCTACAGTTCCTGAGAAGTCTTCCCACATTCCTTTATATTTCCATACGCTCTCTTTACATTCCTGGATAAATGGCTCAAGACCGTACTCTTCAATCTGCTCTTTACCGTCAAGACCTAACTTTTTCTCAACTTCAAGCTCAACAGGAAGTCCGTGTGTGTCCCATCCTGCTTTCCTTATAACTTTATATCCCTTCATGGTGCGATATCTAGGAATCATATCCTTGATAACACGTGTAAGTACATGTCCGATATGCGGTTTTCCGTTAGCTGTCGGAGGACCATCATAAAATGTATATGGCTCACCGCTTTCTCTGATAGTGATACTCTTTCCGAAAATATCATTATCGTTCCAGAATTTCAAAACTTCTTTTTCTCTGTCAACAAATTTTAAATCTGTTGAAACTTTCTTATACATACAAAATCCTCCCAGTTTATTTAGACAATAATAGTGCAATAATAGTATACTTTTTTAGAGTTGTCAACATCTGTACTCTGCCATTTATTATGGTATTATATTGATTTTTTCTTAAAGCATATTTTTAATTTCAGGTAACTGTCTTAAATTATCAAAACCGTAAAAGCTTTCTGCATTTTTATATAGAAAAAGTTCTTTCTCTCTTTCCGTAAGCTCTGCCGATTTTAATACAAAATCAAAGCTCATTTTATATGTTATCTCAACCATCGTTCTCGGATAATCGCTGCCCCACATAAGTTTTTCCGTGCCACAGACTGCTGCCGCTTCTTTAATTGCTTTTATGGCTGACGGATACGGATAAAACTCACTATTGAAAAGCCAGGTTATTCCTCCGCTTTCTATATAAACATTGCTGCGTTTTGCAAGCTTAATCTGCTCAAGCCAATTTTCTCTCGTTACCATTCCAAAATGTCCTATGGCAATTCTTAACTCAGGATATTTGTCTGCAAGAGTACCAAGCTCTTTTGTCTGAGCAGCTCCATCTGCAAGATCGATTGAAATGAACATTCCTTTTTCAGCAGCCAGTGCAAAAACTTCCTCATGTTTTAAAAGATTCTGTTCCTTTAATCTGCCTGCGCAAAGCTTTATTCCGTCAAAACCTTCTGTTTCCACAGGTGTATTTTCAAGATAAAGCGAACATATTTTAATTCTGTCCGGAAACTTGTTTTTTGCTTCATGCAGATATTCATTCTGGTTTCCGTCAATCTCCTCCTGGGTAATGACAGCACCGTTTACTCCGGCATAATCCATATTTGCAATAAAACGTTCAACACTGTTATATCCGTCTGTCATGTACGGCGGCATCATCTGACGGATGTCACCACCAAAATCACTCTTACCATTATCCAAAGAAATGACGTCTCTTCCGTCTACTTTACCTTTTTGCTCTTTCCATAAATGTGCATGTGCATCAATAATCATAAAGTTACACCATCTTTCATAATAGCTATTTCTCTGTAGCCGTTAGTCTCATTATTTGTTTTTCTGCCTTCTGCAATTTCCTTAATCAGTTCAAATAACTCGGTCTCATTACCTGACTGCGCGTCAAAATCTATCCAGTGCGGTTTTTTTTCTTTAAGGGCTGTGTTAGTTGCTATCTTAATAGTAGGAACCGGTGCACCAAGCGGTGTCCCTCTTCCTGTTGTAAATAAAATCATGTGACAGCCTGCTGCCGTAAGATTTGTAATCGCAACCATATCATTTCCCGGTCCGTTAAGAATACTTAATCCCTGTTCCTTAATTGTGTCACCGTAAGAAAGAACATCTGTGATAACAGCACTTCCGCCTTTGGTAACGCATCCGAGAGATTTTTCTTCAAGGGTTGTTATACCGCCTTCTTTATTTCCCGGAGACGGGTTTTCGCTAATAGGCTCTCCGTGAGCAATGAAATATTTTTTATAATCATTTATCATCTGTTCCGCTCTGAGAAATATATCTTCATTTGCACATCGGTTAAATAAAACTTCTTCGGCACCAAACATCTCCGGCACCTCTGTAAGAACTGCACTTCCGCCCATCGAAGTGAGTCTGTCTGTAATTTTTCCGCATAACGGATTAGCAGTAATTCCCGAAAGACCATCGCTTCCTCCGCATTTCATACCGATAACAAGTTTTGATATCGGCACTTCCGTACGCTTGTCCTTAGCGGCAATTGTTTTTAACTTTTCTATTATCTCTTTGGCTTCGGCAATTTCATCCTCACAGTCCTGTACATTTAAAAAGTAGATTCTGTCATGCGTTTCGCCGAGAACTTTTTTGAATTCACCAATATTATTATTCTCACATCCGAGACCAAGAACAAGCACACCGCCTGCATTCGGATGTTTTACAAGTCCGGCCAGCACCTGCTGAGTACGTTTGTGATCACCGCTTAACTGACTGCATCCATAAGGATGCGTATATGCAAATGCTCCTGTTTCTTTTGAAATACGCTCGGCAATTTTGTTAACACAACCAACGGTAGGAATTATCCAGATATCGTTTCGTATTCCAATATTTCCATTCTTTCTTTCATATGCAAGAATCGTATCAGGCAAGATTTTTTTACTTTCCGCAAAATCAGGAGTATACGAATATTCATTAACACTCGAAAGAGCCGTCTTTAGATTGTGAGAATGAACATGCTCACCCGTCTTTATATCTTTGGTAGTAATACCTATCGGAAAACCGTACTTTATAACCTTTTCACCTATTGCAATGTCGCGATTTGCATATTTGTGACCGTTTTTTGGATTTACCGAAACATTATCCTTTTCATTTATTAAGATAAGCTCCATGCTATTGCCTCTCTTATACCGCATTTATTAATTTTATCAAAGGCTTCTGTTGTGACCTCTGATATATCTGTCAGGTCACAGCCCCATAAAGTTTCATTTTTTAATATCTCTGATATGTCATTATTCTTTATAAAATCAACAGCATACTCACTGTCAGAAATATCATTTTTCTTATAATATGTAATCAAAGCTGCAAGTGATAACGCAAGGGTTTTAGGTGTTTCGCCATAAGTAGCTTTGTACTCAAGAAGAGTCGGTAAAACTCTGACACCAAACTTGCTTACTGAGTTAAGTGCAATTGATGTTAACATATGATGAATATACGGATTCTTAAAACGTTCAATAACAGAATCCGCAAATGATTTTGTTTCATCAGTCTCACCTAACACCGGCAGAATGTATTTGTTTAAGTTAGTGTAAAGAAATGTATTTATCTGCTCGTCCAAAAGGCAGTCCCTTACAGTTTCAATACCGCTAAGAAGTGCAGGAAATACCATCGAAGTATGTGCGCCGTTAAGCACACTTACTTTCATCTTCTTATAAGGCTTAACATCATCCGTCCATATCACATTGAAACCGGCCTTTACAAGCGGCAGTTCATTTTCAAAATCGCCTTCAATAACCCACAAATGGAATAACTCTGCTGTATCAAGTAACTTGTCATCATATCCGATTTCTTTAACAAGCTCTTCCGCCTCTGCTGCCGGATATCCGGTAACAATTCTGTCAACAAGAGTGTTGCAGAACTTATTTTCATTTTCTACCCATGCTTCGAACTCTTCTCCGAGTTTCCAGAGCCCGGCATATTTTAATACACACTCTTTCAGGCTTGCGCCATTATTGTCAATAAGCTCACACGGCAAAAGTACAAAACCGGAAAGCCCTGCCTTAAAACGTTCATACATAAGCTGTGTAAGTTTTCCCGGAAATGAAAGTGCAGGCGCATCCATAAAACTGCAGGAATCATCAAATTCAATTCCTGCCTCCGTTGTGTTGGAAATAATAAATCTTATATCCGGATTGTGGGCAAGTTCAAGATAACTTTCATAATTGTGGTATGGATCAACAACTCTGTTAATTGAATGTATTTCTCTTTTTTCACAAACCTCACTGCCGTTTTCAATGCCACGCAGATATAAGTTGTATACGCAGTCCTGCTCTGTGAATGAATTCAGGTTTCCTCGGTTGGTCGGCTTAACAACAACAATTTTTCCGTTATACAAATTTTTTTCATTTAATACATCAACAAAATAATCCACAAAGCCACGAAGAAAATTTCCTGTTCCAAACTGAATTATCGTTTCCTTCATTTTTCGCACTCCTCTTTATCTATACGGATAAGAAGCTTTGCAAGACTGCCGTCATTATGTGCCAAAGCCTCAAAGGCCTCAGAAGCATTGTCCATATCATAAACACCGCTGACCATCTTAAGAACATCTGCACCGCCTGCTGCTACCAGGTCAATGAGCTCTTTAAAGTCTTTTGTATAGGCATTTCTTGAACCGAAAACATTAAGCTCTTTTTTCAGAAGTATGCTATGTAAAAATTCAGTGTTGCGCTTTCCGTTTCCGATTAATATTACATTCGCTCCGGTTGCGGAACAGTCAATACAGTTAAGGAATGTCTCCGGCTGTCCGCATGCCTCAACCGTAACATCAAACATATTTCCGTCCGTAAATTCCTCTGCAGCCTCGAGCAAATTTTCATTTTTGGTATTAACTATTCTGTCTGCACCGTACTCTTTTGCAAGAGCAAGTCGGTTATCAAGCAAATCGGCAATCATTACCTTTGCTCCCATCGCTTTTGCTTTAAGAAGTGCAAAAAGACCAATCGGGCCCGCACCCATAATCAACAGGTTATCACCTTCTTTAACCTCGCATCTTGAAAGGGCATGACAGCTTATGGAAAATGGCTCAATAAGTGCAAGCTCCTTTGCAGAGAGGCCTTTACCCGGGATGATTCGCTCTATCGGCATTGCCACATATTCGCAAAAACTTCCGTCACGCTGAACGCCCATAGTCTGATTGTCCGTACAGGCATTCACGATTCCGCGGTTGCATGAATAACATGTACCACAGTTGAAATATGGATTTGCCGTAACAATATCGCCAACCTTAAGACCATATTCATTCTCACCGATTTCTGCAATCTCGGCACTAAACTCATGTCCCGGAATACGCGGATATGTTGTAAATGGTTGGTTTCCCGTATAAGAAGCAACATCGGCTCCACAAATTCCGCAATACTTGATTTTCAAAAGTGCCTCTCCCTTTTTTGGAACCGGCTTTTCAATCTCGTCGATTATTATTTCATCAGGTTTATTTATCTTAATTGCTTTCATTTTATTTCTCTCCGTCAATATATTTCTCATTCCAAATCACCGCGGTTTTAAGCGGTGCACCTTTTGAATATATTTTGTTTTCATATGCGTCTATAGGATTAGCGGTAAATTCGTCCTTGTCAATAAGCTCGACAAGTTTATCAAAATTACTCTCGCAAAGAATCTCTATCGCCTGCTCCATATGTTTTTGTGTAAAATTGATTGATGATAAAATAACATGATTTTTAAATCCAAATGGCATTGTATCAAACTCTACCTTAGGACCAAGCGAAAAGCTGTTATATATACCGTTACAACCTAAAACTCCATGTTCAAACGCAATACGGTGTTCAATATTGGTTCCGCTTACTCCAACAAAAACCGTAGCCGTTCCGCCAAGACTTTCAATTATTTTTTCTGCAGTTTCTTTTTCATTTAATCCGTCACTGCAAAGATAATCCGCACCAACTTCACTCTGTGCGAATCTTACTTTAAAACTGTCCGCGCTGCTTCTTCCGACAAACAGTATTTTTGCGTCAGGATGATGTAATCTTATCTGATGGGCAATAAACAATCCGGTTGTGCCAAGTCCAAAAACGCAAACTCTGTTAAATGTAGATTCCTTTGCCATCTGCATAGCCTCAGCTTCGCTGCACTTATGCTTTGCCATTTCCACACGGAAATTCTGTGCCATGCCGATATCACACATTCTCTCCTGCTGGAATACCGCGCATGCATACGGATCTGAGAAGACGAGTTTCTTAGCAAGTGAAACAGGCAGTTTTTTCAAATCATTATATTTTTTCGGCAAATGCAAAAGCATGTCAGGGTTATAGTAGTTTTTATCTGAAAACAGTCCATCGGCACCGTCGCATCCGTATTCGAAATATGTCTCGTCTTCGGTAAAACGTGTCGGGTCATAGCTGTCTCCTCCACGGATGAGAACGATAGCAAAACGATTCTCACCCGGAACCCACACTACGCCCTCGTGTCCGTTAATTAATCTTTCTTCACCTTCAGGGAACTTAGCACCAAGCTTGCCCTGCCTGCCCATATTCATAAGCTCAAAATCTGTTCCGCAAAAGCCCGCAAAAACAGTCTGTGCTTCCACACCCTCTTTTGCCTCTTCACCTCTTAAACGCTGTCTTTTCGGATTAATCAAATTAATCTCGCCATAGCAAAGAGGTTTTTTACTGTCATTTAAAAAATATGTACCGTATGTTTTCATTCTATTATACATCCTTTTTTCAATATAATATTTGCGTACTGACGGCTTTCACCACAGGCTACTATTGCATAAGCTTCCCTTGCTCTTTCATAAAATGCAAATCTTTCCGAAAAGCTCATTTCCGTCTCCGGGCTTACTTTATCAAGTTCTTAGAACTT
>SVEM01000067.1 GCA_015057375.1 Lachnospiraceae bacterium | reverse complement strand
CATATGCTTCCTGATTGGACTCTGCATATATCTGAATCCATCCGCTGTCTCTGGCACCCATACTGTCTGAATGATCAGCATTGATGTTAATAGGTCCCGATAATGCTCTGTTTACAAGTGCAAGCACTATAGGAAGTCTGTCAGATGCCGCAACATAAAGCTCCTCCCACATAAGTGCAAGACCACATGACGATGTAGCAGTAAGTGTTCTTGCTCCCGCCGCTGACGCACCGATAGCAGCACTCATTGAGCTATGTTCACTCTCAACATGAATAAACTCTGTATCCATTTCTCCATTTGCTATATAAGAAGCTACATACTGTGGAATCTCTGTTGACGGTGTAATCGGAAATGCCGGCATAACATCCGGATTAATCTGCTTAATTGCGTAAGCAACAGCTTCATTACCTGATAATCTTTCTCTTATCGACATAATTACACCTCCATAACAATTGCACCAAACGGACATACCTTTGCACATATGCCACAGCCCTTGCAATGATCCATATCAAATTCTATCTTTTCTTCATCATTTACTAAAATACTCATGTCAGGACATACCGGAACACACAGATAGCAATCCTTACATTTTTCCACATCATGTATTGGATGCTGGGTTCTCCATTCTCCGGTCTTAAACTCCCTTGATGTCGCAGCTTCATATATTTTATTTCCCTCAGTCAAATCCTGCCAAGGTGATTTTTCATTAATTCTGTCGCTTATCATACCTGTACCTCCTCAAGTGTCATTCTAAGAGCATTCATATTACCCTCAATAACCTCCGGTTTCTTGCTGAACTTATGCTTGTAAGAAGCCTCCATCTCATTAAGGAACTGATCTTTATCCATAACCTCTGATACAGCCACGATAGCAGCAAGCATCGGAGAATTAGGAAAATACTTTCCGAGTGCACTTACAGAAATCTTTCGTGCATCTACCGTATATACTCTGCCTTCATAACCGCGAAGTTTCTCTTTGATTTCTGATGCGCTTTTTGCTGTATTTACAACAACCGCACCTTCCGGTTTTAATCCCATCGTAACATCTATACTATCTAAAAGTCCCTCGTCAACTACCACAACAAAATCCGGTTCATATATATTAGAATGAACTGTTATAGGATTATCGCTGATTCGGTTATAAGCAGTAATCGGAGCTCCCATTCTTTCAGGGCCGTATTCCGGAAATCCCTGAACATACTTTCCAGCTTTAAATGCTACATCCGCAAGAAGAAGTGCTGCTGTTTTTGCACCCTGTCCGCCTCTTCCGTGCCATCTTATCTCAACTGTCTTCATAAAATGTTACCCTCTTTCATATATTCTGACCGAATTAAATATACATAAAAAAACTCCTACCGTCCGTAAACGGCAAGAGTTGTGTCCAAAATTAATAACAATACCATCTACGACATACCATCATATGCGTCCCTGCTCACGGTGGGATTCCGTCAGTATCTACTTGCTTGCGCTTTCGCTACTGCGACTCAGGAGGGATATTCAATCAATCACTACTCGTACCGTCTCTCAACAACTACACGGCTCTCTGTGACTTTCATGGCAGACCTACTGTCTCCGTCATAGTCTTTAAATGTGATATTTAATTGTTATTGAACATTATAGTGAGGTTAAAAATATTTGTCAACACTTTTTTATAATACTATATTTATTTCAGCTCTTTAATAGCCTTCTCAGCTTCCTCAAGCTTGTCTAAATTAGTAACATGTTTTTTCTGTGCAGGAGTCAGCTCTTTATAGCTTGTTCTGATACGTTCAAGATTTAGTTGTATCTTATCACGGTCTGCCTTTGTAATTTTGCCTATTCTGTCTATTGCATCGACAACAAAATCCGCTATTTCCTCATCTCCCTGAGTCGTTGTCTCTGTTGACTCCGTACCCGGAAGCTCATAGCATATAACGGCAGTTCCTTTTTCAACAATCTTGTATATTTTTTCTGCTACATGAAACGGTAGATTTATACATCCGTGTGAACCTCCGTTTTTGTACAAATTCGATCCAAACTTTGTTCTCCATATAGCATCATGCAATCCGATATGTCCATTAAACGGCATCCAATATGAAACCGGTGTTTCATAATCTTCACCTATAAGTGTAGCATCTCTTTCCTTATAAGTTATTCCGTATACTCCCTGTGGAGTCTTTCTGTCTTTAGTATTCTTTCCTGATACAAAATCAGACTCAAGTACCATTTTACCTTTTTTATATACGAACAAATGCTGTGCTGTCAGATTAACCTCTACATAAGTATTGCCATAGTCCTTGGCACCATATTTTACTGCCTTTTGAAAATAAATCGGTTCCCTTACACCAACCGCTCCATTTTTTATATCTTCAATAAGTGCCGTTACCTCTGCAGATCTGTTCATCCACCAACCATAATCACCTTCCGATATAACAACTTCATTTCCGTAATGAGTCTTAAATGTACGCGTTCTGAATATAGTATCATATTTGCTGCCCAGACTATTTACAAAAGCCTTAATTGCGTCTTCATCAAGTCGGACCTTGCCATTTTTCTTTATCGTCATCCACTCATATACCATATCCCCGTTTAAAACAATCGTATCATCGCCAAACTGATATGTTATATTCGTCTTCACAAAATTATTAAGATACTCAGCCTGCTCCTTTATCTCTTCATCATTTGAATAAACATTCGGCTCAATATAGCAATGTTCTTCAGTCAGATTAATCTCATCACTCATATCAAGCAATGCCTCTCCGATACGTTTCTTAAGAGCCTCTTTGTCAATAACATTTCCGATAACTTCCGGAACAATTGCAAATCCTACACCTGATACATACTCATCAATATACGCATCCTCCGGCTGAACCTGTTCTACATTTACACAAGAAAAACCATCAATTACATCCGCCAAATTTTCTTCGTCATAAACTATTTCAAAATCAGCCTCAAGAACCGTTTTCTTAAACAAATGAAGTGGCCAAGCAAAAGGATTCTGCGCAGAAATAACCTTACTTCCGTATCCATCAGTAACATACTCAAGCGAAATATCCGACCCCTTCAAAATATCTGTAACATCATCCTTAGCAACAAGAGTAAGGGAATAATGTTCAAGAATATCATTTATCTTGTCAGATGCACCTCTCTCAGAACACCAGGAAATATTTGCATCATCAATAACCGTTCTTGGAAATATATGACTATTAAAATATAAAACAAATAAAAAATATAACGCTGCCAAACCAAACACAGCTGAAATCAAAACCAAAATACATTTTTTCATAAATAAATACTCCATACTTGTAATGACGACATTCTATAATATTGATATTAAGAAATCAAGAAACAAATTTTAACAATATGTTATACTTTAGTTAATATAATATATGTACAAAAAAAGATAGAATTGCCAATTGACAACTCTATCTTATCAAAGCGACCCAAAGGGGGCTCGAACCCCTGACCTCCGCCGTGACAGGGCGGCGCTCTAACCAACTGAGCCACTGGGCCGTATATTATTAAAGTGGACCATCAGGGACTTGAACCCCGGACCGACCGGTTATGAGCCGGTTGCTCTAACCAACTGAGCTAATGGTCCAAATGAAGTTAACAAACTTCAAAGCCGACAAACGGACTTGAACCGTTAACCTGCTGATTACAAATCAGCTGCTCTGCCAATTGAGCCATGTCGGCATATTAAATTATTCACAGCTGATTTGTAATCAGCCTGCTCTGCCTATGATTGTCTCGCTTCACAACATAAGCTATGTTACCATAGATAAGCAGATAATTCAAGCACTTTTTGCATAAAAATATTTATTTTTTCGTCCATATATAAAGCAAAGTATTTGAAATTTATTTCTTCTTATTATATTATATTTTATATAGGAGGTAAATACAATGTACGATGATTCTTATGATAAGTCTTATGTTGAACCAAAAAGAAAATCCAGATTAGTTGCCGGATTACTCGGCATTTTCTTCGGTGCAATTGGTGTCCATAACTTCTACTTAGGGAATAAAACCATGGGTCTTGCACAGATTATTGTTACAATAGGTACTTTCGGTGTAGGCTCTCTTTGGGGCATAATTGAAGGAATACTTATTCTCTGTGGCAGGGTAAAGACAGATTCTGACGGTATACCATTGAAATAAATAATCCAAATAGTGATACAACTTATATCCTAAAGATATAAACAAAAAGAGCATTTCTGATGAAATGCTCTTTTTCAGCTCCCCGAGTAGGACTTGAACCTACGACAGCGCGGTTAACAGCCGCGTGCTCTACCGACTGAGCTATCGAGGATTATTTACATACCTTAAAAACTGCACACTGATTTAAACTTCCATCCTTTTGGTC
>SVEM01000066.1 GCA_015057375.1 Lachnospiraceae bacterium | reverse complement strand
AATATCCTGCTGTTATAGCTAGCAGGAAAAACCACATTACACATACGCTTCCTTATCCTATAATGATAGACACCAAAAGCATTAAAAGAACATAGAAAAAGCTTTTGATAAAAGCTATAACTACGGGCATAGGAACACAGTTTTATTATTCCGGGAAGTACAACATCAAAGTAGTAATTCCCAACATAATAAATAATAGGGTGTAGCAAAATGCACAGACCGCACAAAGCATAAAGATCATTTATTCAAGCCATTTTAATAGACAAAAACTTCTTGAATAACAGAGAACTGAATATAAAATTTCATTATACAATGAATTTAAATTAAATTAACGCTTTGTGCTATGAACAAAATTCACCTCTTAAAGTACCTTTGTACGCCTTTGGGTAGCCAAAAGCAAGGCATAGCCTTATCTTTGCTCGTCTTGCCCATTCTGCACTATTTTTCTTCCACCCTATATAATAGTGGAGCTGTAGCAAAATCATTTTGCCACAGCTCCTGAATTTTTCATTAAATTCTATTCTTCATTATAGCAAGCAAAGATTTCTTCAACTCTTTCGCTATCCTTGTTTTTGGTTAATGCGCTTACCAACGGAACAATAACCATAGAAACTGCCATTGCAGCAACACCCATTTCAGGTGACTTTGCAGCAGCTGCAGGGAAGCCTGAATTTAAACTGATAACAAGGGTTGAAACACCTACAACCAACAGTCCTGAAATTACACCTGAGTATGCACCAATCTTTGTAATCTTCTTTGAGAAAAGTCCCCAGATGTATGGTCCGATAAAGCAACCGGAAACTATTCCCCATGAGAACGACATAAGGCTTACAATAATCGGAATATTTTGTGTCGCAAATATGAACGAACAAGCAACAAACACAAGGCAAAGGATTCTGGTAAGCAACATTTGTGTTTCCGGCTTTGTTTCATTCTTTTTAACAGACGGAATAAGATCTACCGCTACCGCTGATGCAGAAGTCAATACAACGGCTTCGAGTGTTGACATTGACGCCGAAAGCAGGAGTATCATGATGACAGCCAAAAGGATAATTCCCAGTGTACCTCCGCCCAGAACTTCCATAAGCACAGCAGGAATAATAGAATCTATTCCTCCTTCCGGAAGGACTCCACCAAGGATAAGTCTTGATGTACTGCCGATAAGGTATGCACCGCATCCGATAATTACACAGAACGTAGTGGAAATGATTGTTCCTCTCTTGATTGCCGCTGTATCCTTTATTGCATAGAACTTACCAATCATCTGCGGAAGTCCCCATGTACCAAAGCTTGTAAGCATAATGTTAAAGCAAAGGAACTTAAATGATGAGCCGCCAAATATGTTTGTTAGTTGTGCGCCTGTTGTGGGGTTAGGATCTCCCGGAACAGACTGAAAATTTTTCAGATTCTCTATAAGTCCCGAAAATCCGCCTATCGCCTCGTGACCAAGTACTGCACAAATAAGGCATACAACTCCAACTATCATAATTATACCCTGAATAAGGTCTGTGTAAGCTGTTGCAATATATCCGCCTGCAACAAGGTATACGGCGGTAAGGCACGCAATTATAAGCATCCATACCCAAGTTTCAACACCGGGGAAAACCGCGCTAAACAAAGAACCAAGGCCTTTGTAAACTGCCGCTGAATATGGCACAAGGAATATAAATATGATAATTGCTACCAAAATCTTCAGACCTTTAGAATCGTATCTCTTTCCAAAATAATCCGGCATAGTTCTGGCATTAAGCTTCTTTGTCATCTTTCTGGTTCTGTTTGCAAATAGCAGCCAGGAAAGCAGACAACCTAAAACAGCGTTACCAACACCAATCCATATACTCCCCAGACCAATGTTCCATCCATGCTGTCCTGCATATCCAACGAAAACTACTGCCGAAAAATATGTAGTACCGTAAGCAAAGGCAGTAACCCATGCTCCGATGTTTCTTCCACCTATAA
Organism: Lachnospiraceae bacterium; assembly: GCA_015057375.1. Lineage (GTDB taxonomy): Bacteria > Bacillota > Clostridia > Lachnospirales > Lachnospiraceae > V9D3004. Next base: position 2,469 of record SVEM01000066.1, on the reverse strand, counting down.
GGAATCCGTCCAGCGTTTTTGACTTACCGTAACTGATGCAGCCTATAAGTGCCATTGCAATTGCATAGATACAAAGTGCAATAATTGTGTAAAGTTGCGCGTCTTGCATTTTTATTTCCTCCAAGTCTTGCTTTTTTCTATAACGTAGTATATAATAATTTCCAAGATTAGTCAAACGAATGGTTTTGATGTTTACTATCGAATTTTTAGATGTTGGAGGCATAATAATGGAATTACGCAATTTAGTTACATTCATCAACGTAGCAGAACTTGGCAGTTTTACTAAAGCTGCAGAGCAGCTTGGCTATTCACAGTCAACAATTTCCTTTCAGATAAAGCAACTGGAAGATGAACTGGGATGTCTTCTATTTGAAAGGGTAAATCATACTATTACTCTGACACAAAGAGGTCATGAACTTGTCAGCTATGCTCATCAGATCCTCACTCTTACAGAGGAATTTAAGGAAAATATAGAGGAAGAAAAGGATTGTAGCGGGCATATTCATATAGTCACTCCAGACTCTGTGTGCGATGAAATGCTTAATAGAAACTACATAGATTTTCACAATAAATATCCGTCAATTTCCATCAGATTCACTACCGCAGATACTTCCGTTATGTTTGATATGCTAGATCATAATGAGGCAGATGTTATTATCACTCTTGACAGCCACTCATACCATAAAGATTATGTTATCGCTAAGGAACAACCGCTTTCCATGCACTTTGTAGCCAGTTCAAAATCAAAATTTGCAGGAGCGAAAAATTTATCAATTCATGATATTATAAACGAGCCATTTATCTTAACTGAATACGGACAAGGATACAGAAAAGTTTTCGATAAAGAGCTTGCCAAAAAGTCCTTAGACATAACTCCTATACTTGAAATCGGTAGAACTGATATGATTACATCACTTACTGCTCAGGGAGATACAATTTCTTTCCTTCCCGATTTTGTTACAAACGATATGATAAAAGCCGGAAATTTGTGCTACCTCGATGTGTGCGATATGAATATAGAAATTTGGAAACAGCTTATCTATCATAAAAATAAGTGGATGTCGAAAAGCTTAAAGGTTTTCATTGACTATATAAAACAAAACGAATTTTTAAACTGATTAATATAAAATGAGAGGTAATAAAAATACCTCTCGTTTTCAGAGTATAAATATAATTGTATTTCACATTAAAGATGTAGACGAATTTAAAACAATTTCTGTTGACGGCAAAATTACAAAACAAGTTGCAGCTTATGCAGTTGCATCAGATAAACTTCCAGTGTCAGCAGAAGAAAAGGCAAATAATCGTAATATCAACACCTAAGATTTGGGTGCTGTTTGTTTTTGTATAAACAGTTTCTCGGCAAAATTACAAAATTTACCCAAAAGCATTTACTTCTTGACTTCTCTGTGCTATAATGTTAAGGTCACATACTTACAATATAATAGGATTGTTATGCATTGGCAACACTAATTTGACAAAAACGTATTCTCGCGTTTTTGTCAACGCCATTGTGTATTGTAAGTGTGTGACAACCCTACAACTCAGAGAATACGTTTTTTGTGCGTAACTCTGTAATGGGGTTACGCACTTTTTAATATTAGGAGGAATTTGGATAATGAAAAAGATAATTTCATTAACACTTGCTTTAATAATGTTTATTTCTATTTTTAGCGCACAATATGTATATGCAGATACAAGTGATTCAGCAATTCTTGCAAGGATAGAAGACTTGTGTGACAAATTAGAAAATACCTATTTTACTAAAGATCGTAGTACGGGATGTGGAAAAAAATCTTCAGGACACGGTTGTGCAAATTGTTTAACAAGCAACATTGTTCAAGCTAGTTGGTTTAAAAATATGTTTGGAAATGCTTCAACAAATAGCTTTGCAAATTCTTATGGTAAGGATGTTAATTATACAAGAGCAGGAAAATCGTGTTTGGGTTTTGCAAATTTTGCAGAATGGTATATATTCAAATCATCTAATAGTGATGTAATAAGCACAACAAAAATAGGAACTTATGATTTTAACTATAATAACATATCAAAGTATGCGAAAATCGGTGATATACTTAGATTAAATAATAGTCACTCCGTCATATACATTAGTGCAAGTGCAAGCGGTATAAATGTCCTTGATTCAAATTTTAATGGAACTTATAATTGTATGGTTGACAGGCATAACATCTCATATGATAGTTATAGTTATTTCACCATTTCTAGAGCAACTAATAGACAAATATCTCCCGAAGAACCGGAGACGGATAAAACACCGGGGAAACCTGCTTTAAAAAGTTTAAATTCTAATTATTGGTCAAAAGAAAATATTACATTTTCTTGGAATTCGACTGCCAATACTACACATTATAATTTATATTTGTATAGATTTAATGGCGAAACATATGAATGGATTGAAAATATATTTTATGCAGAAAGTGGTATAACTCGTTCTCTTCCTGCCGGTAA
>SVEM01000065.1 GCA_015057375.1 Lachnospiraceae bacterium | reverse complement strand
TACAGATGATGTGCTTCTTGGAAATGTAGTATCGGGAAGAAATGTACCGCTTAGAGGAATTGAAACAGCAGTAGGAATGTTCATTAATACTGTTCCGTTAAGAATACGTGCAAAGAGCAAAGAAGAAACAATTAAGAGCATGCTGTTAAGTCTACAGGCTTCAAATAATGAAAGTGTAAGCTATGATCATGCAGCCCTTGGAGGAATGAAGGTAGGCAGGGAAAATGTTTCTGAATACATAAAGCATCTGTTTGTATTCGAGAATTATCCGGGAACAAGCGGAGAAGACGGAACAGAGCAAGGATATACAGGATTACAGCTTGAACAAATCGGATTACGTGAACAGACCAATTATGACATTTCATTTGTGGCATATAACCAAAATGACAGACTTGCATTTAAACTTTCTTATAATCCGTCAAAGTTTACAGACGGTAACATAGAGATTATTGCGTCACATTTAAGATATATAGTTGAGCAGATAGCGGAAGATGCAACGAAGTCATTTGAAAAAATAGAAGTATGCAATGAAAAAGAAAGAGAATTGATACTTAAAGACTTTAATGATACAGATGCTGATTATCCTCATGAGAAAACCGTGGTAGATCTTTTTGAAGAACAGGTAGAAAAGACACCGGATAATGTTGCAGTACTCTTTGAAAATGAAAGTCTTACATATGCCCAGCTTAATGCAAAGGCTAACCAGGTGGCATACAAGCTAAGAGAACTTGGAGTAAAACCTGATGATTTTGTAGCGTTGGTAACTGAGAGAAGTCTTGAGATGATTGTGGGAATTTATGGAATCATCAAGGCTGGCGGAGCTTATGTACCGATAGACCCAACGTACCCTGAGGATAGAATTGCATACATGCTTGAGGATTCAGCACCAAAGGCAGTACTTGTATATAAAGCAGAAGTTGAAACTAATATTCCGGTAATAGACCTGGCAGACAGTGAGGTTTACTTAAGTGCGGCCAAAAATCCTGAGAAAGTAAATAAGCCTAGTGATTTGATTTATTGTATCTATACATCAGGAACAACAGGAAAACCTAAGGGAGCATGTATATATCATGAGTCATTTACTAATCTTGTGAGTTGGTACACATCAGAATTTGAATTCAGTCAAAACGATGTTAATTTATTTTTAGCATCAATATGTTTTGATCTTGGTCAAAAAAATATTTTCACACCATTAATTGTTGGCGGAAAATTAATAGTAGCTGATGTTATGATGGATTCATATAATAAAATCACTCAGATAATAACAAAAGAAAAAGTAACGGTAATTAATTGTGCACCTAGTGTATATAACTACATAATTAATGAAAATATAGTTGATGATTATAAGCGAATAGCTACGCTGGAAAAAGTATTTCTTGGTGGAGAACCAATAAATAGTGTATCTTTGCTTGAAGCGATTAAATCACATAATACTAAATTTAGAGTAATAAATACATATGGACCAACAGAGTGTACAGATGTTGTTAGTTCCTGTGGTAAAGTAAATGAAAAAATTCTTGCCGGAGAACCAATACTGATTGGAAAACCAAACAACAATAATAATATATATATATTAAATAATAATACTCTTTCTGGAATTGGTGTTCCGGGTGAATTATGTATTACAGGAATAAGTGTATCAAGAGGTTATTTGAAAAAAGCAGAATTAACAGAAGAAAAGTTTGTGGCTAATCCATTTGGAGAAGGAAGAATGTATCGTACAGGAGATCTTGCAAGATGGTTGCCTGACGGAAACATAGAATATCTTGGCCGTATCGATGAACAGGTTAAGATAAGAGGTTTCAGAATCGAGCTTGGAGAGATTGAGAGCCGTATCCGTGAGATTGATGGAATAAGTGATTGTGCAGTAATCGCAAGAGCTGACGCAAGCGGAGATAAGGCGATCCACGCATATATGGTTTCTGCCGGGGAAATTAGCTTGTCAGATGTAAGAGATAACTTATCGAAGAGTCTTCCAGATTATATGATACCAACATATATGATGCAGATAGAAAGTATTCCTGTGACCAAAAACGGAAAGCTTGACAAAAGAGCACTGCCTGAGATAGAGGCGAAGACAGGAAATGAATACGTTGCACCAAGAAATAATACAGAAAAACTTATCTGTGAAATATTTGGTGAGATACTTAATATAGAGCAGATAAGTGTAACAGACAGCTTCTTTGCATTAGGAGGACATTCATTAAGAGCAACAAGACTTGTAAACCGAATAGAAGCTGAGACTGGAATTAGAATTGCATTAAAAAATGTCTTTACAAATCCTACACCGGAAAAACTCGCAGAGCTTGTGACAGGTGAATCAGCAGGAAAATATGTTTCAATTCCAAAGGCAGAAGATAAGGAATACTATCCAATGTCATCAGCCCAAAAGAGAACATATCTTATCTGTCAGATGGATCCTGATGGAGTGACATATAACATGCCACAGAACTTAAGACTTAGGGGAGAAGTGTGTCCTAAAGCAATTAAGGAAGCATTACAGCAGATGATTAACCGTCATGAGATATTAAGAACTGAGTTTATGATGGTTGATGGAGAACCGGTACAAAAGATACTTGATTATGCGGAAGCAGACTTTAAGTATATAAAGGATGATAATACACCGGAAGAAGAGCTTATAGCATCGTTTATGAAGCCTTTTGACTTAAGTAAGGCACCACTCGTAAGAGTACACCTTGTTGACAGAGGAGGATATCATCTTCTGAATATTGATATGCACCATATTGTGGGAGACGGTATGAGTATGGGAACATTTACGGTTGAGTTAAATGTTCTGTATAACGGTGGAGAGTTAGAGCCGCTTACTCATCAGTTTAAGGATTACAGTGAGTGGATGGCCACAAGAGACTTATCATCTCAGGCAAAATACTGGAAGAGTCAGTTTGAAGATGAGATACCTGTGCTTGATATGCCACTTGATTACAGTCGACCACAGGAGCAGAGCAACAGAGGTGCCATGGTATTTAACAATACAAGCAGTGAGCTTGGCAGAAAGATTAAGGAAATATCTGCAAAGAACGGAGCAACAGAGTTCATGGTGCTTATGTCAGCAGCAATGGTACTTCTTGGCAAGTATAGTCGTCAGGAAGATGTGGTAATCGGAACACCGATAAGCGGAAGAACACACAGGGATACAGAGGGAATGCTTGGTATATTCATTAATACCCTTGCCATGAGAGGAAAACCTGAAGGAAAGAAGACCTACGAAGAGTTACTTGAAGAGATTAAGGAAACATGTCTTAAGGCATACGAGAACCAGGAGTATCCATTTGAGGATCTTGTGGAGGCTGTTGACGTACAGAGAGATATGTCAAGAAATCCAATCTTTGATGTAATGCTTGTTCTTCAAAATAATGAGAGCCAAGAGATAGAGTTTAATGGTGTAAGGACAGAATGGGCAGACACAAAGGATACCGTTGCAAAGTTTGATTTAACATTTAACATTTGGGAAAATGATGGAGTTTTCTATTTTGGACTTGAATACTGCAGTGATTTATTTAAAGAAGAAAGTGCAAAACAGATACTTGAACATTACATAATAATACTTGAAGAGCTTATAAATAATCCTACTCATAAGATATCAGAAGTGGATATGGTAAGCGAAAGGGAAAGAGTATTATTATTGGAAGAGTTTAACAATACAGTCGTAGAATACTCATATGAAAAAACAGTAGTGGAGCTGTTTGAAGAACAGGTAGAAAAGACTCCTAATAAAGTGGCGGTTGTGTTTGAGGGAGAAAGTCTCACTTACACAGAGCTTAATGATAAGGCTAATCAGATAGCATATAAATTAAGAAAACTTGGAGTAAAACCTGACGATTTTGTGGCAATAATAACTGAGAGAAGCATTGAGATGATTGTGGGAATCTATGGAATTATCAAGGCAGGCGGAGCGTATGTACCAATAGATCCGACATATCCGGATGATAGAATTGCGTACATGCTTGAGGATTCAGCACCTAAGGCAGTGCTTGTTTATAATGCCCAAATAAATACAGATATAGAGATAATAGACCTGCCAGCCAGTGAGGTTTATTCAGGTGCGTCCCAAAATCCAGAAAGAGTAAACAAACCGGAAGATTTGATTTACTGTATCTATACATCAGGAACCACAGGAAAACCAAAGGGTGTAATGATAAAACACAAGAATGTGGTTAACTATTCGGCTGTTTGTGACAAGAGTACAATGTCATATGCGTATGAAAATAAACTAATAAAATTTGCGTCAGTAACCAATATGACATTTGATATTTTTGTCACAGAAGTATTGCTTACATTATGTAACGGAATGACTACATATATAGCAAATAATGAGCAGCAAAACGACCTGGAGGAGTTTGAAAAGCTGGTTATAGAAAATGATCTGGAAATCTTACAGACAACACCTAGCCGAATAAAAGGATTATTCGCACAAAATCCAAATACAAAAGTATT
>SVEM01000064.1 GCA_015057375.1 Lachnospiraceae bacterium | reverse complement strand
TTTCCAGAGCCGACCAGCTCGGTCTCCAAAACCGTTCACGGGGGTTCGAATCCCTCTTCCCCTGCTTCTAAAAATAAAGTGTAAAAAGTATCGGATTTCGATGTTTTTTACACTTTTTTTAAAATAAAATGCATGCATTCTTTTTTGTATGATTTCACACAGGTGTATTTGCAGTGTAATAAAATTTTATGTGTAAATTACAAAGGATTATTTGGGAGACGAACAGATATTTCGCCTGTAGATAACACATGTTTATTATTATCGGATTCTACTATAAGACCGCCGTTATTGTCTATATCAATCGCGGTTGCCTCGTGCCAAATGTTGTTTTCACGATATGCTATTTTTCGTCCGATTACATTTGACCATCTTCGGTAATCATTAAGGTATTCTCTATCTTCAATGTGTTCATATATACCGTAAAATTCCCGGACAACAGAAGAAATAACAGTATTTCTGCTGATTTTTGCATCGCATCTGTTGTTGAAAAGAGAACCTGCAAGTATGCGTATCTCATCGCTAAATGAGGCAGGGGCAGTAGTAACATTTATTCCAATGCCTAAAATCACATCCATGGAACCGGAAGGCGATGTTACGGCTTCTGCAAGAATTCCACACACTTTTTTGTTGTCTGAATATATGTCATTTACCCACTTGATGGTTGGAGTAAGGTCGCTTATGTTTCTTATTCCCCTGCATACTGCTACAGCGGCAGCGGATGTGATAAGAAGGATGTTGTTAGAATTTACATTCGGTAATAAAAGAGACATGTAAATGCCGGTATCTTTCGGAGATTCAAATGACCTTCCGAGTCGTCCGCGTCCTGCAGTCTGTTTGTCAGCGATGATGAGAAGACTGCTATAATCACCTGATACAACACGGCGCTTCAGTTCTGCATTTGTAGAGTCAAGTTCCTTGTAAATACAAGGATTAAGCTGACGGAAAAAACTGCAATCATTTGAGGATTCATTTAACAGGTCTGTTATCTTACTTGTATCGAGCAAATCTAAATTTAATTCGGACATATATATCTCCTGAAAGCACGTAAAAATGTTAAATATAATTATATCACACGGGAAAAAATACTACAAATGCAATCAACTTTTCTCTTGAAAATGTTTACTCTCAAGGGTATACTAGAGATAATATGCATATACTGCGTAGTGAGGTGGAATTGTGTACGAGCTTTTATGTAAAGACGGTAAAGCTAAAAGAGGCAGATTTACGACGGTTCATGGTGTTATTGAGACACCTGTATTTATGAATGTGGGAACCGTGGCTGCCATAAAAGGAGCTGTATCAACAGAAGACCTTGAAAGAATAGGGACTCAGGTTGAGTTGTCTAACACATATCATTTGCATGTAAGACCGGGAGATAAGGTTATAAAGGAGCTTGGCGGACTGCACAAGTTTATGTCATGGGACAGACCGATTCTTACCGATTCGGGTGGATTTCAGGTTTTTTCTTTGTCGGGTCTCAGAAAAATAAAAGAAGAAGGCGTTTATTTCCAGTCTCACATCGACGGACATAAGATATTTATGGGACCGGAAGAGAGCATGCAGATACAGTCTAATCTTGGTTCGACGATAGCCATGGCATTTGACGAGTGTGCGCCATATCCGGCAACAAGAGAGTATATTGAGGCATCTGTTGCGAGAACCGAGAGATGGCTTAAGAGATGTAAGACAGAGATGCAGAGGCTTAATGCGCTTCCGGATACGGTAAATAAGCATCAGATGTTATTTGGAATCAATCAGGGTGGTGTTTATGAGGATATCCGTATCGAGAATGCTAAGAGGATAACCGAGCTTGACCTTGACGGATATGCACTCGGAGGACTTGCGGTAGGAGAAAGTCATGAGCAGATGTATAATATACTTGATGCAACGGTGCCGTACCTTCCTGAGGATAAACCGGTATATTTGATGGGTGTAGGAACTCCTGCCAATATACTTAATGCTGTAGAGCGCGGGGTTGATTTCTTTGATTGTGTATACCCGACACGAAACGGAAGACATGGTCATGCATATACTAATTTTGGTAAGATTAATGTGCTTAATGCAAAATATGAAAAGGATGACAGACCTATAGAGGAGGGCTGTACATGTCCGGCATGTCAGAGATACAGCAGGGCATATATAAGACATTTGCTTAAAGCAAAAGAGATGCTTGGGTACAGACTTATGGTTCTTCACAATCTGTCATTTTACAACAGACTTATGGAAGAAATTCGTGAAGCAATTGAGAATCAGAATTTCGCAGAGTACAAGAAAGCTAAGCTGGCTGGATTTGAAGCCGGTTTGGAATAAAATGATTTTATTTAGGAGGTTATCATGAACAGTTTATCATTATTACTTCAGCAGCAACAGCCGGGTGGAAATTGGTTAATGCTTCTTGTAGTTTACGGAGGAATTATAGCCGCATTTTATTTCTTTGCTATCCGCCCTCAGAAGAAAAAGCAGAAAGCACAGGAGGCAATGGTGGCTTCTGTTGAAGTGGGTGATTCAATACTTACAACAAGCGGTTTCTATGGTGTTGTTATAGATGTAACTGATGAAGTTGTTATTGTGGAGTTCGGAAGCAATAAGAACTGTAGAATACCTATGAAAAAGGAAGCTATTGTTGAAGTTGAAAAGGCAAGATAATTTATCTTAAGAAAAGAACAAATGACTATGATACAGGCTTTTGCACATTTATATATGAAACGATGCAGAGCCTGTATTGTTGCAGGTAAATTAGATAATTATAATTGCAAGAGGTGTTATTATGTATACAAGTAATATATTAGATCTTATTGGAAATACTCCGCTTATCAGTCTCAAAGAGACAACAGGACTCAATATATTTGCAAAGGCTGAGTTTCTTAATCCGGGCGGAAGTATAAAAGACAGAATTGCTCTTAACATGCTTGAGGAGGCTGAAAAAGCCGGAAAGCTCAGACCGGGGATGACAATTATAGAACCAACCTCAGGAAATACAGGTATTGGTCTTGCTTTGTGCGGAGTCCGCAAAGGATATAAAGTAATTATTGTAATGCCTGAAAATATGAGTGATGAGAGAAAGAAGATTATCCGTGCACTTGGTGCAGAGCTTGTTCTTACTCCTCCTGAACTTAGTATTGGAGGTTCGGTTGACAAGGCAAATGAGATAGCGCAGTCATCCGATGATTATTTCATGCCACAGCAGTTTGAGAATCCTGCAAACCCTAAGATGCATTACAAGACTACTGCAGTAGAACTAGTTGAGCAGATCGGTCAGAAAATAGATGTATTTGTATCAGGAATCGGAAGCGGCGGTACGCTTCAGGGTATAGCAGAATACATACTTGAGAAGAATCCTGATTGTAAGATAGTGGCGGTAGAGCCTAAGAACGTATCTGCTCTTTTGGGAGACGAACCGGGACTTCATCAGATTCAGGGAATCGGTGACGGTTTCGTGCCTGCTATACTCAATACTGATATGATTACCGATATTGTAGAGGTAACAGATGAAGATGCGATAGAGACTGCAAGAGAGCTTGCAAAAGTTCAGGGACTTTTAGTTGGAACTTCATCAGGAGCAAATGTATGGGCGGCTAAGAAGATGGCAGAAAAATACGGAAAAGATGCAGTAATTGCAACCGTACTTGCTGACCGTGTCGAAAGATATTTCAGCACATCACTTATTTGATAAAGAGGTACTGATACATGAATCTTAATATGAGACCTAAAAGTGAATGTAAATATGATGCTGTATCACTTGGAGAAATAATGTTAAGGCTTGATCCGGGCGAAGGCAGAATCCGTACTGCAAGATCATTTAAGGCATGGGAAGGCGGAGGAGAGTATAATGTTGTCCGCGGACTCAGAAGATGCTTTGGTCTTACTACGGGTGTTATTACCGCGTTTGCAGACAATGAAGTTGGTATGCTTATGGAGGATCTCATTCTTCAGGGTGGCGTAGATACTTCTCTTATAAAATGGATGCCGACTGATGGTATAGGAAGAGTTTGCCGAAACGGACTTAATTTTACGGAGAGGGGATTCGGTATTCGTGGCGCAGTGGGATGTTCAGACCGTGCCAATACTGCAATATCCAAGGCGACTCCGGAAGATTTTGATTTTGATTACATATTTGGAGAGCTGGGAGCAAGATGGCTTCATACAGGTGGAATCTATGCTGCATTATCCGAGCAGTCCTGTGAAACAATACTTGCGGCTATAAAGACAGCAAAAAAATATGGAACGATTGTATCTTATGACCTTAACTACAGACCATCTATGTGGAGTGCTATAGGCGGAATCGAAAAAGCCAGGGAAGTTAATAAGGAAATTGCAAAATACGTAGATGTCATGATAGGAAATGAAGAAGATTTTACAGCCTGTCTTGGATTTGAGATAGAGGGTAACGACGAAAACCTTAAAGAGCTTAACCTTGATGGTTATAAGAAGATGATAAATGAAGCCGCAAAAGTGTATCCTAACTTTAAAGC